>JAYUKY010000138.1:0-23448 GCA_043764015.1 Raineyaceae bacterium | reverse complement strand
AGAAGTTGTAGCACAAGAAGTTGTAGCACAAGAAGTTGTAGCACAAGAAGTTGTAGCACAAGAAGTTGTAGCACAAGAAGTTGTAGCACAAGAATTTGTAACACAAGAAATTGTAGCACAAGAAATTTCAAAGCCTATTTTCAAGCAAAAAATAAATAAAAATGTGGCTTTAGGAGTATTAAAACCTAAAATTATGTCTTTATTTTTAACAGACGAACCTGAAGAAATTATAGAAAAACTAATAAGATTTTTTACAAAAAATAGAATATCTATTATTCCCAATAAACCAAAACCTATACGAAAAAAGAGTTTAGCGAAAAGACGAAATTTAGTTACGCAAGGAAATTTCAAAAGAGCAATATGAGAAAATTGCAACTGATAGGGTACTTAAATATCTCTGCCAGATGCTCCTCACATACAATATTGGGGTTTAAACCTGTTTTTGTATCAGGACAAAGGAATCTTTCTATGACAGAAATAACGCAAATTTTAGGAAATGCTATTGGAAAACCAGAGCTACCTTATATCACGTTCTCACAAGCTGATGCAAAAGCAGGAATGATGCAAGCAGGCATACTAGAAACCATTGCAGACGGCTACAATGAGCTTTTTGATGCAGTCAATAAAGGTATGTATCTTAATGATTATCAAAGAACTGCGGAAAATACAACCTCAACAAGCATAGAGGATTTTGCCAAAGAATTTGCGGCTGCCTATCAAAATAGCTAAGAAATTTGGTTAGGAATTATCCCAGTAATGTTAATTTCTATATCTACTTTTAAAGAAATGGTGTCCTAGAAATTAACATTATTGGGTACGTTCCTACATTTCAAATTCAAAAATAAAATCTACTAAACAGTTGGTAAGATTTTATTTTTGTATTTCGTCCTTAGATACGTATTCCCATTAAAAGCACGTCATCTCGTTGTGGCGTGCTTTTTTGAAAACTAAAAAGTTCATCTAACAAAAATTTCTTTTGCAGGTGCATAGGCTCTTTGGCGTAGGTGAGAAGTAAAGTTTTCAGTCTATCATTAGAAAACTTTTCTCTTTTTGGGTTGGGAGAATCTACCAAACCATCACTAGACAAATAAATACAATCTCCTTTCTGTACCGTAATCACCTGATTATGATAAGTACTTTCTGTTTGATGAGATAATTGTGTGCCTCCTACGTGCATACGGTCACCTTTGAGTTCTGTAATTTGGTTGTTTTGATAAATATAAAGAGGACGTTTTGCGCCTGCAAAAGTAAGCTGAAAAGTCTTATTTTGTTGGTTTTCCGTATTTGCGGTGTCTGCAATTTCGTTGCTATCTACATCAATTTTGATGAGGCAAACGTCCATACCGTCAGTATTTCCTGTTTCTGTTTGGCGCAAATCTTTCACAACGCCCTCGTGTAGGAGCGTAAGGATACGCTCTGGACTAAAAACTCGGGCTTCTTTTACAATTTCGTTGAGCAAAGTATTGCCAATCATACTCATAAAAGCTCCTGGCACGCCATGTCCTGTGCAATCAACGGCAGCAAAAAACAACTGATTGTCCACTTTTGCATACCAATAAAAATCTCCAGAAACGACATTTTTAGGCAAATAGATATTAAAATAATCTGTTGCGTGTTTTAATATTTCTATAGAACTAGGCAAAAGTGCACGCTGAATAGTGCTGGCATATTGTATGCTTTGCCCTACTTGGTCGTTTACTTCCATTAGTTCTTTGTTTTTGGTTTCAATAAACTCTCTTTGCGCTAAGATTTCCTCTTGATTTTGTTGTAATTCTTCATTTTGCGACATAATCTCCTCTTGTTTTTGTTGCAATTCTTGCGTTCTTTCTTGTACTTTTGATTCTAAGTTTTGGTTTTGGTCTAAGATAATTCTTTCATTTTCTTTGACAGAAGCTACCACTTGCAGTTGTGCTTTCTCTTTCTCCACCCTAAAAATACGAATTTTATCAGCAAGGGCAATAGACAAAAATATCACCTCCAAAAACGACCCAATAGCACTGCTAAACTTCAAAAGTCCTTCACTTGGCAAGATATTTCTAGCCACAAAAACCTGAACAACCACACCCACAAAAAAGCAACTCCAAGCAACTGTAAAAAATAAAGCGGCTCTATTCCCTGCACGATAAGTACTTATACCAGAATACATAAGTATTACACAAAGAACCAACAAACCCATTGTGCCAAAACTTATAGCCACACTATATGGTATGAAAAAACAAGCAACTGTGCCAATACTACATACAATAATATAGCCCCAAAGTAATTTGTGAGCAAAAGGTGCAAACTTTTTGGTATAAAGAAAATTGAGTGTAAAAAGCATAGCAAGCACCATAGAGGCAAAAATACCAATAACCATAGCTTCACTCGCCCACCAAATAGAATTTCCCCAAAGATATTGGAAAGCGTGCCCTTGAATGGTAGCTTGAACACAAACAGAATAAACTACAATAAAAATACAATAGTAAAGATAACTAATATCTCTCAAAGTAAAATAAATAAATATGTTATATAAAAACATCACTAAAAAACCACCATACCAAATTCCCATTAAGATTTCAGAAAGTGCAATGTGTGTACTTAGTTTTTCGGAGCTATAAAGCGTAGGCGTAAACTGCAACGAGCCACCAGTAGTCACTCTGATATAGTAGGTTTGCATTTCTGCGTTTTTGTGCTGAATAGGAACTAAATAATTTTTATAAAGCACAGAACGCTCCGCAAATGGGCGAAAATCACCAAAAGCACGGCTTTTCCAAACACCCGCCTCATCTTTTGAAAAGAATTCTATTTTGTCTATTGGTGGATAATCTAACTCCAAAAAATACTGTTTGTGAAGTGTAGAGTTATCTTTTATCTGAAATTTGAACCAATAAGCGGAGGACGTAAAGCCAAAGTTAAAGTCTTTTTTGTCAGAAGGTAAAAAAGAACTCGCATTAGCAGGTTTTTCTATGTTATCAATAGTTAGTTCACTTTTTTTATCTTCGTGATAAAGAAAAAGTCTGCCTAATGATATTTCTTCTGTGTTGTCGTCTATAATAGCCACTTTTTGTTGTGCGCTAATTGTAATAAACGGGAAAAAGAAAAAAGCAAAGCAAAGCAAAACAAAAAGGTTTTTATAAATTTTAGGGCTGTTTTTGATGGTATTATGGTTCATATTTTTATTTTTATTTGTAAGTTTTTGTGCTACTAATTTAAAAACCTAAATATAAATATTTTTCTACAAAAAAGTGCAATTTTTTCTTAGATAAATGTAATATTTTTTTGGAATAGATTTTGCTACTGTTTATAAATTAGTAAATGTAAAAATATAAGTTGTATATTTGCTTAATTAAAAAAACATATTATTTATTTTCAATGAAATTACGAGCAGAACACCTAATAAAAAGATATGGCAAGCGCACAGTTGTCAATGATGTATCTGTACAAGTAGAGCAAGGGCAAATAGTGGGTTTACTTGGGCACAATGGCGCAGGAAAAACAACCACTTTTTATATGGCAACTGGGCTTGTAAAGCCTGATGAAGGAAAAATTTTTCTTGATGATAAAGATATTACCACACTTCCAATGTATAAACGAGCTAAATTAGGTTTAGGCTATCTAGCACAAGAAGCAAGTGTTTTCAGGGATTTGACTGTGGAAGACAATATAAAAGCGGTTTTGGAGATGATGGATATTCCTAAAAATGAACAAAAAGAACGTACAGAACAACTTTTAGAAGAGTTTAGTCTTACACACGTAAGAAAAAACTATGGAAAAGTATTGTCGGGGGGTGAGCGCAGACGTACAGAAATAGCTCGTGCATTAGCCGTAAAACCTAAATTTATCTTGCTTGATGAACCTTTTGCAGGCGTTGATCCACTTGCGGTAGAAGAAATACAACATATTATTTATAAATTGAAATTCAAAAATTTAGGAATTTTGATCACTGATCATAATGCTGATGAAACTTTGTCTATCACGGATCACGTATATGTAATGTCAGGTGGAAAAGTATTTAAAGAGGGTATTCCTGCAGATGTTGCCACAGACCCAGAAGTAAAAAAACATTATTTGGGTGAATTATACGAGTTTAAAAAGAAAATTTTTAACGTGAATTGATAAATATTTTTCCTAAAATGAAAATATTAGACAAAAAAACACGTTCTTTGTTGCGTTACAATCAGATTATTCTTAAATTATTTCTACATAAAAATTATTTTAAATTAAATGAAAAAAACAGCCCCTTTTTTGCTCATTTTAGTGGTTTTGAGCATAGTAGTTGCTTGTACAAAAAAAGATACCGTACAAGTTAAAACGCAAAAAGAACTCATTTCTGCCCACATTTGGGTGGGTGATAGCATCACACCAAATGTTACGACTACATTTCCGTTGGTGACGCCTGAAATAGCAGCAGCACTTGCTGCTGCAAGTACGCCACGTAGCAACAAAGCTAGTGCTTTGGAGTTCAAAACTACTAATGATGCCGTTGTTTATGCTCGTGATAGTATTAGTGGCGCACTTTCTAATCCACAAACAACGCCTTATACTATTGATGAAACTACCAAAAAAGTTACTTTTACTAATGTTAATGCTTTTATTCCTGTGGAACTTGCAACTTTGCTAACCACATATAATATTACAATTCCAAAAGTGTGGGATATAAAAACTCTTGACGACACAAGATTGCGCTTATACACAGAACAAACGCAGAACGTAACCATATCAGGGTTTCCACTTGCCATTCCTATTACACTAAAAATAAATCTTTCATTTAAAAAATAACTGTTTTGAACTGTGAGGCTTGAAGTGTAAGTTGTGAAGTGTTTTTTACGACAAATAATGTATTTCACCTCACACCTCACACCTTACACCTCACACTTCACACTGCAAAAAGTGCCTACTATTTCTAATCATATTTCCGCAAAAATCCCCTTAAAATTTGTTTTATGGGGATTTTTGCGTCTTGTGCGTGCAGGGAATTTGCTTATTATGGTTATTACGCAATATTTTGCCAAAATAATGCTTTTAAACTATACCAAAGAAGCTTTTAGTATTGATTTTGATTTTATTTTGTTGATGTTTTCTACTATTTGTGTGGGAGCGGCTGGATATATCATCAATGATTATTATGATATGAAAATAGACATCATCAATAAACCTAAAAAAATGGTGATTGGGCGTATTTTGCGTAGAAGGACGGCTATTATTTGGAATATTTCTTTTAATTTTCTTGGGCTTTTATCAGCTTTTTTCTTAGGAAAAACTATCTTTTTATTTGTGTTTTTTACCATATTTTTTCTTTGGTTATATTCTAACAAACTCAAAAGAACCGCATTTTTAGGAAATTTTGTGGTGGCGGCTTTATCAGCAAGTGGGCTTTTGATTGTAGGTGTTTTTGAGGAGATTTATAGTTTAGAAATATGGTTTTATGTGGTTTTTGCGTTTTTGGTTTCTTTGGTACGAGAAATCATCAAAGATATTGAAGATATGAAAGGAGATAAAAATGTAGGTGCAAATACTTTGCCTATTGCGCTAGGAATACCCAAAACTCGCACTTTTTTGTATATGATTATTTCCCTTTTTGTGGTAGGAATTGTGGTTGGTTTTTTCTTTTTTTCCAAGTGGAGAATTGTTTTTCTACTTGCGGTTAATTTGCCACTTTTAGTGTGGCTTATTGCCAATTTGAGGCGTGCTGATAAGAAAAAAGATTTTTCACAAATGAGCTTTATTTGCAAAATAATGATGGTTTTTGGTGTTTTTAGTATGTTGCTTTGATATTTTCGTTAAATATTTTTGGCGTTATAAGGAAGGAGTTTCATCAGAATTTTATAGCTTTTTTAAACTATTTTGTTTTTTTTTATCAAAGTACAAATGTATTTTCGTATTTTTGCAGAAATTTAAACATAAATCAATGAAACAATTATTTAAGACAATAGCATTTTTTGCTATTCTTTCAATCAATAACAACACTTTTGCACAGACACAAGAGCAAAAAGCACAAGATATTTTGGTGCGAGTAGAACAGAAATTCAAAGAAACTTCTGCGCTCAAAGCCAAATTTAGCTATGAAATCAGCAATCCTGCCAATAAAACGCAAGATGCTGTAAAAGGAGAATTTGTAATGAAAAAGAACAAATTTCGCCTGAAACTTACAAAACTCGTTAATACAAAGGAAGTAACAGACCAAGAAGTTATCAACAATGGAAAGACTGTTTGGACGTATTTGAAAGAGTCAAACGAAGTAAATATCTCTGATTATACCCCAGAAGACAGCGAAATTACGCCTGATAAAGTCTTTACCTTGTACAAAAAAGATTATAAATATTCTTTGATAGAAGAGGTAACAGAGGGAAAAAAAACGTATCAAATCATTGATTTGCAACCAATTGATAAGAATAAAAAACATTTTAAAATCCGTCTAAAAATCAATAAAGCTACAAATAGTGTGAAAAGTTGGGAGATTTTTGAGAAAAATCAAAACCGTTTTAAATACACTATTTCTGAAATAGCGTACCAAATAGAAGTTGGAGATAATTATTTTAATTTCAACAAATCTTCTTATCCAGGCGTGGTAGAAAATGATATGAGATAGTTTTTGAGGTACGAGGTTTGAAGTACGAGGTACGAAATTTTTTTATAACAAAAAACGTACTTCGTACCTCGTATTTCGTACCTTAAATTTCGCAAAGGATTTCATTCAAAAGCCCTTCTTTCAGTCCGTAGCGTGACACGCATACACGAGAGAGATTGTGTTTTTCTAAAATAAAGTTGATAAGGCAGGAAGCAACCACAATCATTTCCACACGCATTTCTTTCATTCCGCTGATTTGTAGGCGTTCTTGCTTGTTTTTGTGGATAAAATCATAATAAATCTCTAAAAACTCTTGCTTAGAAAACTCCGCATTTTCTGTGTTATTGAGTTTATCAATATTATTTTTAGCAAGTTTTATGTCGTGGATAGTATCAAAAGTGCCAGATGAGCCAATCAAAAAAGTGGGCGTATATTGGTGAATGGCATTTGCGAGGGGAATTAGCTTGTCTTCTAGATAATTTTGAAGACGTTTTATTTCTTGTGGTTTTATAGGGTCGTTAGGCATAAACATATCCAAAAGTCGCTGTGCGCCTACTTCAAAGCTATGTTTCCAAAAAATCTTGTGTTTGTTACAAAGGATAAACTCAACACTTCCGCCACCAATATCCATCATTAGCGCAATTTCTTCACCAATATCCATACCCAAACGAACGCCCTTATAAATATATTCTGCTTCTTGTTCTCCAGAAATAACTTGCAAATCTAGGTTGGTTTCTTGTTTGATTTGGTCTAAAAGCTCATTTTGATTGCTTGCGTTGCGCATTGCGCTGGTGGCGGCAGCAAAAATATGTTCTTCTTTGATTTGGTATTTGTCAAGAGTAAACCTAAATCTTTGTAGCGCATCTAGCAGGCGTATTTGTGCAGCTTGCCCAATAAGTCCCTCGCTGATGCCATTTTGCCCTATTTTTATAGTAATTTTTTCTTGGTGTAAGATACGAAAGTTAAGATTTTCGTTATTACTTTTAGAGAAAGGAATTTCTATCTCTTCTAAATATTCCAAATTTTGTATTTTATCTGCAATAAGCAAACGACAAATATTTGTTCCTAAATCTATGACTGCGACAGGTGTGCCATATTTTTTGCCTTTCTCTTGTTCAATGTCTTGAACGAGAGTTTCCATAAGTGTTTCCTTAACAATTTCAGCAGAAAATAATTGATTGGTAAGTAGTTGTGTAAAGTTAGGTTGCATAATAATTGATAAGTTGAAGTTTTTGAATGGTATATTTAGTTGTTTCTTAGAATTTTCTTAGAAAATCATTATATAATACTATTCAAAACTTGCGCCAAAGGTACGAAAAAAAATATTATTTTTGTACCTTTTTTATTATTATCAAATTATTAACTTCCAAACAGTCTTTATTTCGTACCCTAACTTCTAACCTCGTACCTAAAAAACTATGCTACATCTGCTAAAACCTCTGTATTTCTTACTGTGAGGGCATTTATATCTTTCAAAAGAGTTTCCATTGCAGTTTTTTCTGTGGCTGAAATTTGTTTCTTGGTAGTATCTTCTGATAAAAAAACCTTTAAAAAACTTTGTGCATATTTGGCAAGTCCTTGTTTTTCAGCGTGAATAATGTTGTTTCTCCAGCTGTCGTAGCTCACACGTGAGGCGGCAAGCATCATATCTAAAAGTGGCTCACTAAAATCTCCATTTTGGTTGATATCTTTCAAAGGTTTGCAGAATATTGGATAGACAAGTGCAAGATTATCAAGAATATAACTAATTTCTTCATTCAAAATTACTTCAGAAAAACTAGCATCTAATGCTTGTTGTTCTTGTATTTTTTCCAAATAAAACTTTTTTTCTTCTTCATCAACTTTACCATCTGCACCTATTACCCAAAGTGCTGGAAAAAGTACCGCTAATACTTCAAATTCTACAATTCCAATAGGATTTAGACGGTTTTCATTATAATCTTCAAGAGATATTTTCATATTTTTTTGTTGCTTTTTTGAATTTTTTTTCTTAATTCTACAAAAGTAAGATATTTTTCTTAAAATTACATCTAATTATGAATTTTAAATTAACAAAAAACAACTTTCTGAAAGTTTCAAACTTTCGGAAAGTTTAAATAAAACCATTCAAATGAAATTACATACAATAAATACAGGGCTTTTTAAGCTAGATGGTGGCGCAATGTTTGGCGTTGTGCCGAAAGTTGTTTGGCAAAAACTCGTTACCCCTGATGAAAATAACCTATGTACGTGGGCTATGCGTTGCTTGCTCGTGGAAGACGAAAACCGCCTTATTTTGATAGATACAGGCATTGGAGAGAAGCAAGAAGCAAAATTTTTGGCGCATTATCACCTGCACGGCAACGACACGCTGATAAAATCTATTCGTCAGCTTGGTTTTTCTGAAGATGATATTACTGATGTGGTGCTTACTCACTTGCATTTTGACCATTGTGGCGGTGCTATTAAAAGAGAAAAAGAAAATAATAATAAACTTTCTTTGACTTTCAAAAATGCTGTTGTTTGGTCTAGTGAGGCACATTGGGCGTGGGCAACTGCACCAAATCCACGTGAAAAAGCCTCTTTTCTGACTGAAAATATTTTGCCTATAAAGGAAAGCGGACATTTGAAATTTATCAACCCAAACGCTGGAAATGGACAAAATGAACAAAAATTACCCTTTAAAAATATTGATTTTTTGTTTGTTGACGGACATACAGAAAAGCAAATGTTGCCACTTATTACCCTAGAAAACAACAAAAAACTGCTTTATTGCGCTGATTTGATGCCTTCTGTGGCGCATATTCCGCTTCCTTATGTGATGGGTTATGATATGCGCCCACTTATCACAATGCAGGAAAAAGAACAGATTTTGGCACGAGCCGTAGCAGAAAATATTACTTTGTTTTTTGAACACGACAACCAAAATGAGTGTTGTAGCGTCCAAATGACAGAAAAAGGCGTTAGAATGAAAGATGTTTTTTCTTTGAAAGATATGTTTTGAGGTGTAAAGTGTGAGGTGTGAGGTGTGAGGTGTGAAGTGTGAGATATGAATATAAATAATTGATAAAATAACAGAAAAATCAATAATTTACTTCAAAAGTAGGTATTTTATTGTATTTTTGCACAAAATAGGTAACTCAACACTAAAAACAATGCAAAAAACAGACTTTAAAGAAATTTTTAAGAAATTTGAAGGAATAAAAGTCCTCATTATTGGTGATGTAATGCTAGATTCTTACGTTTGGGGGGCAGTAAACCGTATTTCACCAGAAGCTCCTGTACCTATTGTAAACGTCCAGAAACGTGACCAAAGGCTTGGCGGAGCAGCAAATGTTGCCCTAAATGTGCAAGCATTGGGTGCAGAGCCTATTTTGTGTTCTGTGATTGGTAATGATTTGGAAGGAGAAAGTTTGATGCGTTTGATGGCAACCAATGATTTAGGTTTTCACGGAATTGTGCAGAGTTTTAGCCGCATTACGACTGTCAAACACCGTATTATGTCTGGCTCACAGCATCTTTTAAGGGTAGATTCTGAAACAGATAAAAATCTAAATGAAGATGAACAAAATGACCTTTGGAAAAAAATAACTACCTTAATGCTTGATTGTCAGGTAGTTATATTTGAAGATTATGATAAAGGCGTTTTGAATGGTGAACTTATCCAAAAAATAGTCAAATTTGCATCAGAGCGTAATATCCCAACTATTGTAGACCCTAAAAAACGCAATTTCTTAGAATATAGGCACGTAACACTATTCAAACCAAATCTCAAAGAACTAAAAGAAGGCTTAAAAATTGATTTTGATGCAAAAAATCAAACACAATTGGAAGATGCCGTAAACCAATTAAGAGATTATTTACAGGCAGATAAAATCCTTGTAACTCTTTCAGAAAGAGGAGTTTATATCCAAAGTGAGAAAGAAAAATATTTGCTTCCTGCGCATATACGTAGCATTGCAGACGTAAGTGGGGCAGGTGATACAGTCGTGAGTATTGCGGCACTTTGTTTGGCTCTAAACCTCTCTGATAATCTCACAGCGGCACTTTCTAATCTTGGTGGTGGTTTGGTTTGTGAGCATTTGGGCGTTATTCCTATTGATAAAATGGCACTTTTGCAGGAAGCGGAAGAGAATTTGGTATAAAAAAATACAAAATTATGTCCAAAGTCTAAATAACTGATATTACGCAAGAAATAATTTTATCAAATGTATTTACGTAGAAACGTTGCAAGCAACGTCTCTACAATAGGTTTGCGTAATATCAATAACAAATCTCAACAACTCAAAAAAAGAATGACACAACTAGAACAAATAATCCGTGAATGTTTGGAAAGTCAAAACCCCGTACTAGACCTAAGCTATCAACATCTCTATAACGAAACATATCCTGAGCTAAAATTATTAGAAGAGTGTACGCATTTGACAAGTTTGAATTTGACTGAAAATAATGGGATAGACCTTTCTTTTTTGCCATTTTTGACCAACTTGACACATTTGAATTTAGATGGAACTTATCCTTCAGATTTTTCTATTTTGCAATCTCTCACAAACCTGACGCACTTGAACTTAAGTCAGTATGAGTATGGATTTTACAATGAGGAAGGCTGTGATATTTCTGCTTTGCAATATTTGACAAATTTAATAAGTTTGAATTTAGATACAGTGAGTATCACAGATATTTCCCCTTTGCAATATTTGACAAATTTAAGAGATTTAAATTTGCAAAATGACCTACTTTCAGATATTTTTCCCCTGCAATATTTGACGAATTTAACAACTCTAAATTTGGGAAGTAGCCAACTTTTAGATATTTCTGCGCTACAATATTTGACAAATTTGACAAATTTAGTTTTAAGTGGTGACCTACTTTCAGATATTTCTGCTCTGCAATATTTGACAAATTTGACAAATTTAATTTTAAGTGGTGAGCAAATTTCAGATATTTCTGCTTTGCAATATTTGACAAATTTAAAAGATTTAAATCTACAAAGTGAGGAAGTTTCTGATACTTTTGCTTTACAATATTTAATAAATTTGATAAATTTAAACTTGGGGAATACTAGAATTTCAGGCATTTCTGCTTTGCAGTATTTGACTAACTTAACAAGTTTAAATTTGAATTTGTGGAACAGTCAAGTTTCAGATATTGAACCCTTCAAATATCTGACAAATCTAAAAAATTTGGATTTAAGAGGTTTGCAAATTTCGGACATTTCAGCTTTGCAATACTTGACGAATTTAACAAGTTTAAATTTGTTGGGTGATCAACTTTCAGATATTTCTGTTTTACAATATTTAACAAATTTAACAAGTTTGAATTTAGGAAGAAGTCAACTTTCAGATATTTCAGCTTTACAATATTTGACAAATTTAATAAGTTTAAATTTGGGAAGTGGTAAAGTTTCAGATATTTCTCCTTTGCAGTATTTGACAAATTTAACAAGTTTAAATTTAGGAGGTGGTAAAGTTTCAGATATTTCTCCTTTGCAATATTTGACAAATTTAACACGTTTAGGTTTGGAAAGAAATCAAATCTCAGATATTTCTCTTTTATGGCTCAATTCTTTTACCAAATTACATAGCCTTAGTCTTTCAGGTAATCCTATTAAAAACATTCCGCAAGAAATTTTTGCTGACTTTGGTAATATACATAAAATGCGTGATTTTTTGGGAGATTTGGAAAAATATGAAGGAATTGAAAATAAAGAGATAAAAGTAATTTTTGTAGGAAATGGCAATGTAGGCAAAACCCAAATTGCAAAAAGGTTGGTTGAAAAAGAAAATTTTGTATTTGATAGCCAACATAACTCTACCCACGCCATTGTGATGTTGCGTAGAAAATTGGGGAATTTTCAGTTGAATTGTTGGGATTTTGCAGGGCAAGATTTGTACCACGCTACACACAAGCTCTTTATGCAAACCAATGCTTTATTTGTCTTGGTGTGGGATTTTGAAAATGAAAACAGGGATTTCCACGAATGGCACAACACAAAATATGAAAACGAAAAACTGAATTATTGGCTTGAATATGCCAGATATTTTGCTCCCAAAAGTCCTATTTTGGTGTTACAAAACAAAATAGATGTTTTTTCTGATGATTTTTCTGTTGAACAAAAAGAAACACTTAAAAACCAATATTTTATTTTGAATTTTCTGGGTGTGAGTGCAAAAACTAATCAAGGTTTTGAGGAATTGGAAAATAATTTATTGACTATTTTTTCAGAAAACCCCTCTTTTCAAACTCCAGATTTACCTACAAATTGGGTAGAAGTGCGTGAAGAAATGCTAAAATTGCAAAGCAACTACACCAAAACAATAGAATTTTCGGAGTTTGAGACAATTTGTCAAAGTAAAGGAACACAAAAATCAGCTTCCACCATACTCGGGTATTTGCACGACACAGGCGTAGTTTATCACAAAAGCCATTATTTCAATAACAAAATTATCATCAATCAATCTTGGGTGATAGAAGCCATTTATAAGGTTTTGGACAGAGAAAGCCCAGAATTTGACGTTTTGAAAGCGCAAAAAGGATTATTTTTGTATGAAAATATCTCTAAAATTTGGCGAAATTACCCAGAAGAAGACCAAAAAGTCTTTATGGATTTTATGTTGAGTGCGGAATTGGCATTTGCAACAAAGAAGGCTCACTCCAATAATTTTTCAGATAGAACTTTTATTATTCCACAATTTCTGCCTGCTGATAAGCCAGATGAGGTGTTAGCGTGGGAATGGGAAAAAGAAAACGCATTGGTTTTGCAAAATAAGAGAAAAACACATTCTTTTTTACCTAAAGGCTTGATTTACGGCTTTATGGCGTATGTGAGCTATTTGCAGGAGCTGGAAGAGATAATTTTTATGTGGCAAAAAGGTATTTTCTTCAAAATGAAAACAGGTGAGGTATTGGTAGAATTGTTTGAAGACAAACAAAGTAAAACAATAAGCATTAAATCAAGAACAAATGCCTTAATTGAGCAAATAACAAAGGATTTGCGTTATTTTTAGGGGGGGTATCATAGCAAAAAAAAGCCTTTCCAAACTTTGGAAAGGCTTTTTTATGTTTAAAATGCAATTTTCTAAGAAATAGCTCTTAAAAACTCCATTTTGGCGGTATCTTCCTTGAATTTTCCACCGTAAAATGACGTAACGGTGGCACTATTTACATCTTGTATGCCACGAGAAGACACGCACAGGTGTTTTGCATCAATATAAACGGCTATATCTTCTGTTTGCAAAGTGTTCATTAGTTCGTTAGCAATCTGGACGGTCAGTCTTTCCTGCACTTGTGGGCGTTTTGCGTAATACTGAACAATTCTGTTAAGTTTTGAAAGTCCAATAACTTTACCATTAGAGATATATGCTACGTGTGCTTTTCCAATAATTGGCACAAAATGATGCTCACAATTAGAGAAAAACGTAATGTCTTTTTCCACGAGCATTTCATTATAGTTGTATTTGTTCTCAAAAAGTGCCACTTTTGGCTTGTTGGCGGGGTTTAATCCGCTAAAAATTTCTTTTACATACATTTTTGCTACACGTTTTGGTGTACCTTTTAGGCTGTCATCTGTGAGGTCTAGCCCCAAGATATGCATAATTTCGGCAAAATGTTTTTCAATAAGCTGGATTTTGAGGTCATCATCAATAGAAAAGGCATCTTCACGCAAAGGGGTATCATAAGAAGTTCCAACGTGCTCATCTCCAATCTCATCAATTGTCATCACGTCAGAAAAATTTGTGTCTTTTGATTTCATTTCAGGCTGTGTTTGGGTTTATTTGTGTAGGCACAATAAGGCGCATATTTTTAGATAGTTGCATTATCTGTGTCGGCTTGTAATACCTTTTTGTTACTACTTTTGTTTTGAAAAACTAAATAACAATTTTGGGTATCCGTTTTTAAGATATGACTGTGTGCTGGTTGTAAGTTTGGTTGTATTGGGATAAATAAAGTGAATACTCACAACTGCGTTCAAATAAGTAAACGACAATACATTTTTTTAAGTTCATTTTTGTATTTTATTTTTTCTGTTAATTTTTCCGTTTTTTCTTGCTAAATTACAGAAACATAACAAAAATCATACACTTATTCACCATTTATCACTATGACTTTCCCTTTTTATGCTAAATTTGCCCTTGTTTCCATTGGTATTTATGCTTTTGTATGCGTAATGTATCTTGGTCAGGAGATTATTTTGCCTGTTGTTTATGCCACTATTATAGCAATGCTTCTTAATCCACTCGTCAATTTTTTGGTGCGCAAACGAATGAACAGAATTTTGGCTATTACGCTGGCGTGTTTGCTTGCTATTCTGTTTACGGCGTGTTTGTTGTATTTTATTTCTATGCAAGTGTCTTTATTTACAGAAACTTACCCAAAATTTAAGGATAAATTCAATGAAATGTCAGAGCAAACTGTCTTGTGGGTTTCACAAGAATTTAATTTAAAAGTTACTAAAATCAATTTTTGGATAAATAAGACTGAAAATGAGGCTATTAGCAATATTGGTGGTAGTATGGGTGGTGCTATTGGGCAAACTATTTCCACTATTAACAGTGTTTTGATTGTGGTTTTTTTGCTTCCTGTTTATGTTTTTATGATACTTTACTACAAACCTTTGCTACTAGATTTTTTGCAAAAAATTTTCCATAAAGATGGTGAAACAACTGTAGAAGACATTTTGGCAAGCTCCAAAACTGTTATTCAGAGTTATTTGGTTGGGCTTTTGCTGGAGGCAGCTATTGTGGCAACCCTCAACTCTATTGGTCTTTTGATTATTGGCATTGATTATGCCATTATTTTGGCAATAACGGGAGCTATTATTAACGTCATTCCATATTTGGGTGGTATTATTTCCTTTGCCTTGCCTATGCTGATGGCATTTGTAACCAAAGATAGTTCCACGTATGCGCTGGCGGTTTTTGTTTGGTATCTGACCATTCAATTCATTGATAATCATTTTATTATTCCAAGTATTGTTGCCTCAAAAGTAAAACTAAATGCCTTGATTTCTGTGGTAGCCGTTTTTATTGGAGCTGCCATTTGGGGTGTTCCTGGTATGTTTTTATCTATTCCGCTGACAGCTATCATCAAAATAATCTGTGATAATGTTGCTGAATTAAAGCCTTATGGTTTTCTGTTGGGTAATATTGTGCCTACTTCTCGTTTACGGTTTGATTTTTTGAAGAAAAAAGAAAAAGATAAGTAAATAATGGAAAAAGGAAAATTAACAGAATAATTGTGAATTTTTAATTGTAAATTGTGAATGAATACAAAATTTTGATAATCATTATGAACATAGAAGATTTACAAGAATATTGCCTCAAAAAGCCTCTCACTACGCAAGAATTGCCTTTTGATGAGGTTACATTAGTTTTCAAAGTAGCAGGCAAAATGTTTGCCCTCACTTCTTTGGAGGGAGATTTTTCCATCAACCTCAAATGTGACCCAGAAAATGCCGTCCTTTTGCGTGAACAATACGATAGTATAAAACCTGCTTTTCATATGAATAAAACGCATTGGATAACTGTTTTTGTAGATGGCACTATCAGTACAAATAAAATTTTGGAATGGATAAATGACTCCTACGACCTTGTAGTGGCAAAAATCCCTAAAAAAACTAGGCTGGAATTGGGCTTAGAAAAAGGTACGAAGTAAGAGGTACGAAGTAAGAGGTACGAAGTACGAATGTAAAATTTATTTAATTTACATTCCTAAAAATACTTCACATCTCACACTTCACACCTCAAAAACTATTTTCCACTATTCATAGAGTTCAAAAACTCTTTATTGTCTTGTGTATGTTTCATTTTGTCTAGCAAAAACTCCATAGCTTCATTAGAATTCATACTATCCATATATTTGCGGAGTATCCAAATACGTTTTAGGTCGTCTTTGTCAATAAGCAAATCTTCCCTACGAGTGCCAGAATTAGGAATATCAATGGCAGGGTAAACACGTCTATTAGCCAGTTTGCGGTCTAGTTGCAGTTCCATATTACCAGTTCCTTTAAATTCTTCAAAAATCACCTCGTCCATACGTGAGCCTGTGTCCACAAGCGCAGTAGCAATAATGGTCAGAGAGCCACCATTTTCCACTTTTCGTGCTGCACCAAAAAAGCGTTTAGGTTTTTGCATTGCGTTGGCATCAACACCACCAGTCAAAATCTTACCAGAAGATGGTACAGTTGTATTGTAGGCACGAGCCAGCCTCGTGATAGAATCTAACAAAATAACGACATCGTGACCACATTCAACCATTCTTTTAGCCTTTTCAAGCACCATAGCCGACACTTTTACGTGGCGTTCTGCTTGCTCATCAAAAGTAGAAGAAATTACCTCTGCTTTTACACTACGTTGCATATCTGTTACCTCTTCCGGGCGTTCATCAACAAGCAAAATAATCAAATAAACTTCTGGGTGATTTTCAACAATAGCGTTGGCAATGTCTTTGAGAAGCGTTGTTTTACCTGTTTTTGGTTGCGCAACAATCATTCCACGTTGTCCTTTGCCTATTGGCGCAAACATATCAAGCAAACGAGTAGAAAACAGGCTAGAAGACGTACTTAATTTTAGTTTATCTTTTGGAAAAAGTGGCGTAAGATGCTCAAAAGGTATTCTATCACGGATTTCTTCTGTTGTTTTGCCATTGACGCTTTCCACACGCAAAAGTGCAAAATATTTTTCACCTTCTTTTGGAGGGCGTACAAAACCTTTCACTGTATCACCTACACGCAAGCCAAAAAGTTTGATTTGAGAGTGTGAAACGTATATATCATCAGGGCTAGACAAATAATTATAATCCGCAGAGCGCAGAAAACCATAGCCATCTTGCATCATTTCAAGCACACCCATATTGTTGATTGTACCATCAAAATCACGCAAACTATCACGTTTTTTCTGTAGATTTTGGTTATTATTAGGGTTTTTATTGTGTTGATTGGGGTTTTTGTGTTCTTTTGGAACAACATTTGTGGAAGTGTTTGTAACAGCTTTCAATTCTGTTTCAACTACTTGATTATCAGTATTTTGATTTTCTGAATTTTGGTTATCAGAGTTTACTAGATTATTGGTGTTTTCAAGATGTTTTTTATTTTGGTGATGTTTCACGAAAACTTTATCTTTTGGAATTTCCTTCAAATTTCCTTCTAAATTTTCAGAAGAAATAGTTTTAGTTTCTGTTTCACCAACTTCATTTTCATTGACAGAAATGTCTTCATTTGTATTTGATTGGACGTTTTGTCTTTTGATACGCTTGCGTTTTGAGTCTTCGTCTAGCTTTTCTGTGCCATTATCCAAAAGAATTTCATCATAAGTTTTTTCTTGAATTTGGATAGCAAATTTGTCATCTGGGAGTTTTGCTTGTTCGTCCAAAATCTTATAAACAAGTTCTTGTTTAGTGAGTTTTTTGGTATTGACTTGGAAGGTGTCAGCTATTTCTTTAAGTTCTGAAAGAAGTTTGAGGTTTAGCTCATCAATGTTGTACATAGATTACGAAATAAGGTAGGAAATGCGTTTAAATGCGTTTTAGGCTGATGAACCAAAAACGTAGTAAGTTTTAATGGAGGATTTTTGGAGATTTTTAGGAAAAAATCAGAAAGTTATAATGGAAATGCGTTATAGAAAAGGTTAGGAAAAATGTTTTAGAAAACCTGCACTTTTCAAAATAACTTCACAAAGGTAGGATTTAAAATGAATATACCAAATTTTTATTTTATTTTTTGATAAAAATAGCATTTTAATGCACTAAGAATATCTTACATCAACCAAAAAAAGCCCTTCTGGTGGTGCGGCGTGTCCTGCTTTTTGTCTGTTTTTTGATATAAGAATTTCTGAAAAATCTTCAAAATTTCGTTTGCCTGCACCTATTTCTAGCAAAGTTCCTACAATGGCACGCACCATTCCACGTAAGAAACGGTTTGCTGAAATCTTAAAAATCAATAGGTTATCTATTTCTACCCATTCTGCCACAGTTATATTACACAAAAAATTATCTTTTTGTGTTTTTACTTTGCTAAAGCATTCAAAATCTTTGTGTTCCAAAAGTTGTTTTGCTGCCAAATTCATTAAAGCAATGTCCGTTTTTCCTAAATAAAAGTAGGCTAAATCAGTCAAAAAAGGGTTTTTATCTAAACAAATACGGTATTCATAGCTACGCAAAGTAGCATCAAAACGAGCGTGAGTAGTGGGACTTACCTCTTCTATATTGTTGATACTGATGTCTTTGGGCAACATTCCGTTCCATTGTCGCAAATTTTGGTTAGTTAGCACTTTTTCTGTGTCAAAATGTGCTACTTGCAAACTTGCATGTACGCCTGTGTCTGTGCGTCCACTACCCACCAGCTCAATTTCTTGTCGCAAAGTAGTTGAAAGCACTTTTTGTATTTTTTCCTGTACTGTTGTGCCATTTGGCTGAATTTGCCAGCCGTTATAAGCTGTCCCCTTGTAAGAAATTTGTATAAAATAACGCAAAATAGTTGTGAATTGTGAGTTGTGAATTTAATACAAGATTTTAATAATCAAGCACTTAAATAAAGTAAAAAAACTTTTACCGCCTGCTTTAGCTGACGGTGCAGAGATATTTGAGTGCTTAAACTCGTTAATATTTATTCCAAGTACTCCAAATGTGGTAATTGTGTTTCTTTTGGGATACTAATTATTAAATTATTTTCAGTATCAAAATTATTTTTTTCTTCCAAATTATTCATAAAAGTCTGACAAGCAAGCCTTTCTGTATTTTTCAAAAGTTTTTGTTCTCTAAAATTCTGTTCTGCATTTGTGAGCGCACTAAGCATATTTTCACCTTCCAAAACCTGCATTTTACAAGTTATGCAACGCCCTTTGCCTCCGCAAGCGTGGCTAAAATCTATAAAATTCTCTTGTAAATTTTTTAAAATAGAGAATTTTGGAATGATTTTGATACGAACATCAGTAAGATTTTTAATCAATAAAAAAGCCATAATAACGCTAAAAATAGCATAAATTAGAAAACAGCTATAAAAATATTCACAAAAATACAGATTTTTAGGAATAGTTTTTTGTTTTAACAAAAAAGAAGTTTATTTTTACAAAATTATTATTAATCAACATCAACAAACCATAAAAATTTTACCTGAAAAATGGCTATATCACTCAAAAAAGGAAGTACATTTAATCTCACCAAAACAGAGCCAACACTCAAAAAAATAATGTTGGGCTTAGGCTGGGAAGTAAAAGCGGGAAATTCTCTAGATTTGGACGTTTCTGTCTTTATGGTAGGTCCTACGGGCAAGCTCCCATCTGATGAATATTTCATTTTTTACAACAACCTAAAATCTCCTGATGGCGGTTTGCAACATACTGGCGACAACCGCACAGGTGTGGGTGATGAAGATGACGAAATGATTTTGGCTAACCTTGACCTTATTTCTAACAATATTTCAGAGATTTTGCTAGTCGTGAGCATACACGAGGCAAGCACCAAAAAATATAATTTTGGTATGCTTTCTGATGCTTATATTCGTATGGTTGATGTGGCTACAAAACGTGAAATCTTGCGTTATGACCTTGATGCTAACTACCCAGACAATACAGATATAGAATTTGGACGCTTGAAAAGAGAAAACGGAGAATGGATTTTTGTAGCATCTGGCATTGGCTCAAACAAAGGCTTGCAAGGCTACGTGGATATGTACGCATAAATTTTTTAAGTGTGGTGTGAAATGTATTCTACTTCACACCTCACACTTCACACTTCACACCTCAAAAAAATGTCTATAGAATTAAATAAAAAAACTGGTATCAATCTCAGCAAAGGAAGTAGAATTTCTTTAGAAAAAGACGGACACAAACTAGAAGAAGTTTGTATTGGGCTAAATTGGGGGTCTATCAAAAAGCCTGCCTTTTTTGGACTTTTCAAAGAAACCATTGCCGTTGATTTAGATGGTAGTGTAACAACTTATGGTGAACAAGATGGCAAAGAAAATGCCATTATTGAAACCGTTTATTACAAAAAATTACGCTCACGTGATGGTGCTATCATACACAGCGGAGACGACAGAGATGGCGACACAGATGGAGATGATGGCTTTGACAACGAAGTTATACAAATCAAACTAAATCAAGTAAATCCAAAGGTAACAAGTATTGTTTTTTATCTCAATTCTTATAATAACCAAGATTTTGCAGATATTCCGTACTCTAAAATTAGAATTTTTGAAGGCACGCCAACACGTGTGCAGTCTGTTTTTGCTACTTTTAACCTTTCTGGTGATGCTTCTTTCAAGGGATATGTGTCTATGGTAATGGGTAAATTGGTACGCAAGCCCAACGGAAATTGGGAATTTGCAACTATTGGAGAAGCAATTGCCGCCAAAAATATTGATGACACAATCCTCACTATTCAAAGTAAATATTTACTTTCGTAAGTTATAAATTTAATTCAAAAGCCGTTTTTATCCTCAGGGTATAAAACCCTGCGCTACTGATTATTAATAATTTATGTTTATCATCAATAAAGTAGGGTTTTATACCCTACATACTTTTCAAAAAGCATCTTCTTTTTTTGAAGGTGCTTATTTTGTTGTATTCTAATTGTGTTTTATATTAATTCACAACTAACAACTAAAAAACATCATTTCTATGAAAATTATCAATAAAATTATTATTTTCCTTGTTGGCTCATTGTTTATTTTTTCTGGACTTATCAAGCTCAACGACCCAGTAGGCACAAAAATCAAACTAGAAGAATATTTTGAGGTTTTTGCAGACGACCTCAAAGATAAACCTGCTCAAATTGTCATCAATGGACAAGCACAACCCATTCCAAACGACCAAATCAAAGAAACTACACTAAGCAAATTTATGTATGGTTTGCGTGATTATGCCATTATTTTTTCTGTTTTGATGTGCGCTTTTGAGGTTATTTTGGGTGTTAATCTCCTCACAGGACACCGCATACGCTTCACTATTTGGGTATTATTTTTGATGGTTTTATTTTTTACGTTCCTTACTTTCTACTCGTGGCATTACAATAAAGTTACGGATTGTGGTTGTTTTGGTGATGCTATCAAGCTAAAACCAGTTGAATCTTTCATTAAAGATATTGTTTTAGTTATTTTGATTGGAATTTTGATGTTGCAACAGAAAAAAATTACGCCAAATCTGCCGCAAAAATGGGGGTTAAGAATTGATATTGTTAATAATATTGCTTGTTTTGGATTGGGTCTGTATGCTATTTATTACCTTCCACCAGTTGATTTTTTGCCCTACAAGGTTGGAAATAGTATTCCTGCACAAATGAAACCATCAGAACCTTTGAGATATAGCAAAGAAAAATACGTTTTTACTAACCTCAAAACACAAAAAGATGAGCAAAGTGAGGCTTGGGAAGATAAATTTAATGATACATTGACTTATAAATACAAGTCGTATGATAAAGAACTTCTAAACCCAGAAGCAAAAGCAAAAGTTACTGATTTTGCTGTTACAGGCGCAGACACAAGCCTTACGCAGAAGATTTTTAAGGGAAATAGGTTGCTTATTTTAGTACCTGACTTAGAAAAATCTCATTTGCAAAGCCTCAAAAATGTAGGTACATTAGCAGACGAACTTAAAAAAATGAACATAGAAACGTGGCTTTTGACCAATTCTACAGGGCAAATGGAAGCTGTACGCCACGAATACCGTTTGGCTTTTCCAGCTTATGGAATGGACG
Source organism: Raineyaceae bacterium (assembly GCA_043764015.1). Taxonomy (GTDB): domain Bacteria; phylum Bacteroidota; class Bacteroidia; order Cytophagales; family Thermonemataceae; genus JANYGM01. Next base: position 1,232 of record JAYUKY010000138.1, on the reverse strand, counting down.
GAAAAGTGCTTAAAACAATGATACGCACAAGTCCTGGCATTATGATACTCAAAGATGGCGTTGTGAAAGGTAAATTCTCTTATATGAGCATACCTAGCGCACAAGAAGTACAGGCGTTGTGTAAGTAAACTTTATTAAATAATTAAAAAATGGGCATTATCAAAACGCATATAAAACTGTCTAATCCTAGGTTTCCTGAACTAGAAGCAATAGAAGTACTTAGTTTGGTGGATACTGGCGCACTTCATTTGTGCATTACAGAAACACAATGTATTCAGCTCAAATTAGAAGAATTTGAAAAACGTCCTGTAACACTTGCAGACGGTACTGTTCATAAATTACCCTACGTTGGTCCTATCAAAGTGGACTGGAAAGGGCGTGTTAGTTTTACTGGTGCTATGGTTTTGGGTAATCAATGCCTACTTGGAGCTATTCCTATGGAGGATATGGATATTCTAATTCATCCTGCCAAGCAGATTGTTATTGCCAACCCAGAACACCCAAATATTCCTGCGTCTGTGGTTTATTAAGTGTTTACTCACCTATTTCTTTCTAAATGTCCTTTAAAACCTAAATTTTAATGTTATACAAATATTTAGATTTTTTAGATTACAATAAACATTATCTATCACCTCTGTTAGTACCTTCTAACGAAGATGTTATTGTTGGAGTTGAAAAAAGTTTAAATATTAAGTTTCCAGAAGCAGTTAGAGAGTTTTTTCTCATTGCTGGTGGTGGGCGTTATGACATATTTTGGTATGGTATAGGTTTTTCAAATTATACACTAGAAACGCTTCCTTTGATGATAAGTGAAGTTAAGAACGACCTAGATCAACTGCATAACTTTAAAAAAGATGATACTTTTTATAACTATCATTTGCCAATTCTTAATGAAAGTGAAATCTATGATTTTGTAATGCTTAATGAGGGAGATGACCCACCAGTATATAGATTTTCTTTTGAACTATTTGCAGAATGGGATAATGTTAGTGAAAAAGATTTGGATAATTGGTTATTAAGAACTTTTAATGCATTACCTCTTAGTAAATTTAGAGGCGCATTAAAATTATCTGATAATTTTAGCGAATATGTTAAGAGGAAAATGAAGCAAAATATTTCTAATTTCACATAAATTATTCGTTGCTGTAAAAGTTCCGTTGCAAATATATTGATTTTTGTGTAGCTTTACGAAAAAAAATCTTATGACTAAAATTAGAATAATACTAGAAAAT
>JAYUKY010000137.1:0-23515 GCA_043764015.1 Raineyaceae bacterium | reverse complement strand
TTTTCACACGCTTGCTTTTTGATGGCGTTTTTAATATATTTACACCAAAATTACAACTTTTCTTTAATAATAGAAAAAATGTGGGTAATCAGTAGGGTTTTATACCCCACGAACAAAAAAAAAAGAATATGCCTGATTTTGATGTAATTATTGTTGGTGGTGGACTTGCTGGGCTTACCCTTGCGCTTGCACTCACACGTACAAATACGCCTACACAGGCAACTAAGCCCGTGTTTACGCCTATAAAAGTGGCTATTTTTGAGAAAAAATCTTATCCTTTTCATAGAGTTTGTGGTGAATATATTGCTATGGAATCTTGGGGATTTTTGGAGCGTTTGGGCGTGCCACTTGCTGATATGAAATTGCCAAAAATCAATAAATTATGTGTTTCCGCACCAAATGGCAACTATTTCGCAGACGAAATGGCAAGCGGAGGCTTTGGAATTAGTCGCTACACACTAGATAATTTACTGGCACAAATTGCAGTTTCTCAAAACGTCACGCTTTACCAAAATACAACCGTTGAAAATATTGTTTTTTCAGAAGATAATGCTGATAATCATTCAGATAAAAATGCACAAATAATTACTTCTAATGGTGTTTTTGGTGCGAAAATTGTTTGTGGTGCATTTGGCAAAAAATCTAATCTTGATGTACAACTTAAACGGGAATTTGTAGAAAATACCAAAACGGCTACTCAAAATTATGTAGGCGTAAAATATCATATTGAGTTAAATGATTTTCCAAAAGATTTGATAGAATTGCATAATTTCAAGAATGGTTATTGTGGCATTTCTGCTATTGAGGAAGATAAAACTTGTTTATGCTACCTTACAACATCTCAAAACCTCAAAGAAAATAACAATGATATTAAGCTAATGGAGGAGAATATTTTAATGAAAAATCCATTTTTGCATAAATATTTTTCTACTACTAAATTCTTGTATGACAAACCTTTAGCTATTTCACAAATTAGTTTTTTACCTAAAAAAGCCATAGAAAACAATATTTTTATGCTAGGAGATGCGGCAGGAATGATAACGCCACTTTGCGGAAACGGTATGACAATGGCAATGCAAGGCGCAAGTATTTTATCAGATTTCTTAATTGCATTTTTTCAAGAAAAAATAACTAGAAAAGATTTAGAAGAGAATTATCAAAAAAGTTGGAATAATCATTTTTCTATGCGTTTGCGTGCAGGTAGAAACATACAAAGTCTTTTTGGAAAAGAAATTATTACCAATTTGGCTATAAATTTCCTAAAACCATTTCCAAGCATCAGAAAAGGACTTATTAGCCTTACTCACGGAGAAAATTATTGATAATCTCATAAGACTATTTTTCTAAAAAAGCATTTTTCCAAAGATAATTTTGGGAAAATGCTTTTTTTTAGTATTTTTGGGAACTTTTTGGTGAATTGTATTCATTCACAATTCACAATTCACAATTTAAAATTATTTTTATAATGGATTTAGAAAAAAACTCTGAAAAACACCCACCAGCACTTTATTGGCTCTTTTTTACAGAAATGTGGGAAAGATTTAGCTATTATGGAATGCGCGCTTTGCTTACTTTATTCCTTGTTTCTACCTTTATGAAAGGAGATATGAAAGTAAGTGTAAGTGATTTGTTAGCTAAAAAAGAAATAAAAGTACAAGAATTATTCAAAAGTAGCAAACTATCAAAAGAAGAAATAACCCTTGTTGCTAATCAGTTAAAGCCAACCTCACAAGAAATTGCTCTTACTGCGCAAATCAAAATACTTACTCAAAAAAGTGATAAAACGCAAGCTGAAAATGATTTGATAACCAAAAGCAAAAAGCAAAAAGACTCAACAGATGCAACAAGAGAGGCAAAGATAGGTGAACTTGGTCAAAAATGTGGCATCAAAAAGAATGAAGCTGATATTTTGGTCAAAAGCATCAACTTGACAAATGAAGAAAAAGAACTTGCTACAAAAGAGGAAATTAGTACAAAAGAAGCAGGAAATATCTATGGTATTTATACTGGACTTGCTTATATACTAACACTTATTGGTGGATATTTGGCTGATAAATTTTTTGGCTTTCGCAAAACAGTTTATATGGGCGGTGTTCTGATGGCTGCGGCACAATTTACGTTGGCGTTTGGTGCATATTCAGAATCTATTCCATTCTTTTATTTAGGTTTGGGCTTGCTTGTGGTTGGAAATGGTCTTTTCAAACCTAATATTTCGTCTATGGTTGGGCAATACTATGTCAATGGTAGCGCACTCAAAGATTCTGCCTATACTATTTTTTATATGGGTATTAATATTGGCGCCTTTTTGGGGGCTATTATTTGCGGATATTTAGGAGAGAAAATTGCTTGGCACTATGGTTTTGTGGCGGCTGGAATAGGTATGATTGCAGGACTTGTCATTTTTTATATGGCACAGAAACATCTTGGAGATGTTGGTTTGGCATTAGTCAAAAAATCAAAAGAACTAGAATTAGCTGATAATCAGCCTCTCACTCTTATAGAAAAACAAAAACTAGCAGTGGCTTGTATTTTGTCTTTCTTTTCTATCATATTTTGGGCATCTTTTGAGCAAGCGGGCTCTTCTATGAGCATTTTTGCAAAAAATTATACAGATAGAATGTTAGGCAGTTTTGAAGTGCCAGCAACTTGGTTTCAGTCTGTTAATTCTATGTTTATTTTTGTGTTAGCTCCTTTATTTTCTATACTTTGGGTGTTTTTGGATAGAAAAAATATGAATCCAAATGGAGCAGTAAAGTTTGCATTGGGACTTTTGCTAGTGGCTTTGGGTTTTGCAGTTTTGGTGGTGGGTGCTGGTAGTATTCCACAAGGTGCAAACGCTGCTCAAGTCAGTATGATGTGGCTTTTGGGTGCATATTGCCTACATACAATGGGAGAATTATGTTTGTCGCCTGTTGGTTTGTCGTTTATCAATAAACTTTCTCCGCCTCGTTTCTTTGGGCTGATGTTTGGTATTTGGTTTGTGGCTTCTGGTTGTGGTAATTATCTTGGTGGTTGGTTGTCTGGGTTTATTGGAGATAGTGATGCTTATTCTATTTCTGATTTTTTCAAAATAGTAGTAATAGTTCCTTTGATTGCGGCTATTGTTTTACTTGGTATTTCGCCACTACTCAAAAAATGGATGCACGGAGTTAAATAAATAATTTATTTTAATACTAAAAAACCCATTCAAAACTTATTTTGAATGGGTTTTTTGTGCTAATTTCTAATGAAAAATATTGAAAGAATATTTTAGTGCATCATTAAATTTATCCATATTCAGCCCTAGATCAATGTTTTTATCTTTAAAATAAGCCAATACTTTTTCTGTAGCAATATTTCCTACCAAATCATCTTTTGCCATAGGACAACCGCCAAAACCTCGCAAAGCCACATCTATGCGCCTGCAACCCGCCTCATAAGCGGCATTTATTTTTTCTGTTGCGGTGTTTGGATTAGAATGTAGGTGCATTCCAAAAGTTGTGTTAGGGAAAATTTTTGTTAGATTTTTCCACAAAGATTTGATATTTTCAGGCGAAGAAACGCCCACAGTATCAGAAGGAACAATAATTTCAACGCCCAAATTCACTAATTTTTCTGCTAATTTTTCCACTATTTCTGGGCTATAAACCTCATCATAAGGATTTCCAAAACCCATAGAAAGATAAACAACTTGTTTTTTGTTGTTTTTCTGACAAATTTTCTGGATTTTTTCCACTACCAAAAGTGCCTCTTCTATGCTTTTATTGGTGTTTTTCTGTTGAAATATCTCTGACACAGAAAGCGGAAAGCCTAAAAAAGCTATCTCCTCAAAAATGGCTGCGTCCTCACTTCCACGAGTGTTTGCGACAATGACAAGAAGTTTGGTTTTTGTATGAGAAAGTTGTAGTTTTTTGAGAACATCAGCCGTATCTCGCAGTTGTGGAATAGCTTTTGGAGAAACAAAACTCCCAAAATCAAGCGTATCAAAACCCACTTCTAGAAGCATATTAAGGTAGTTTGCTTTAATTTCAGTAGGCACAAAAGCCTCCAAACCCTGCATTGCATCTCTTGGACATTCTACTATTTTCATTGAAATATGGTTGGAAAAGGTACGAAATAAGAGGTACGAATTTAAAATATTGATTATTAAGTTATTGCAAAAATCAACCAACAAAATCAGCTACAATCAAACAAAAAACGGCATAATTCAAAATATCTTGATAATTAGCTGATGCACCTTCAGAAGCAATAGTTTTGCCCTGATTATCTTCTATTTGCTTTATTCTGAGGAGTTTGACAAGGATTTCATCTGTCATAGACGACACTCGCATATCACGCCACGCCTCACCGTAGTCGTGGTTTTTATTTTGCATAAGTTCTTGTGTTTGAGCAACATAAAAATCATATTTCTGGAGAATTATATCAAAATTTTCAGTTGAGTTTTCATCAGAAATAGTATTTTCTAGTTGAATAAGTGCCATAATGCAATAATTGATAATAGCCAAAAACTCGGAATTGAGGTCGTCAGCTACTTTTTGTGTGCCATTTTCTTGTATTGAGCGTATTCTTTTAGCTTTTATGTAAATCTTGTCTGTGAGTGCGCTGGCACGATAAATCCGCCAAGAAGTGCCATAATCTTGGTTTTTCTTTGTGAAAATATCTCTACAATAAGTGATAATTTGTGTGTATTGTTGCTGTGTATTCATTTTTTTGATTAAAATTTACCAACGTAAGAGCGCAGAAGCCCACGTAAAACCACTTCCAAAAGCAGCCAAACATATCAAATCACCTTCTTTGATTTTGCCTTCTTGCCAAGCCTCCGTAAGTGCAATAGGAATAGATGCAGCCGTTGTATTACCATATTTTTGAATATTACTGACTACTTTTTCAGCAGGAATATTCATTGCTTTTTGTACATATTGTGTAATGCGCAGGTTTGCCTGATGTGGTACAAGCAAATCCAAATCTTCAACTTTAAGATTATTAGCGTTTAATGCTTCCATAATGACCTCTGGAAAGCGTACAACAGCTTGTTTGAAAACCGCAGGTCCTTGCATTACGGGCAAATGTCTGCCTTCTTCTACTATTTTTGGGTTCATTCTATCAAAAAGTTTGCTGCCTGGGTGTTCCAAAATCAAATCTTCAGCAAATTTCCCTTGAGAATGTAAATGCGTTGATAAAATTCTTCTATTAACATCAGTTGTTGCTTGTATAACTGCCGCACCTGCGCCATCTCCAAACAAAACCGCAAAATTACGGTTTCTATCACTCAATTCTAATATATTTGATTGTATTTCTGCGCCAATAACAAGAATATTTTTATACATTCCAGCCTTAATATATTGGTCTGCAACAGACAAACTATAAATAAAACCAGAACATTGCGCCCTCACGTCAAGTGCGCCAATCTCTCTAAAAGGCAAGGCACGCTGCACCAAAACGCCTGCACCAGGAAAATTATAATCAGGGCTAAGTGTTGCAAAGATAATAAAATCTATGTCTTCCGCCTGCAAATTAGCATTTTTTAGTGCCATTTCTGCAGCACGAATTCCCATACTGGAAGTTGTGTCTGTTCCTTCTTTGAAAAATCTACGAGTTTCTATCCCTGAACGCTCTAAAATCCACTCATTTGACGTATTAAACTGTTTTGCCAAATCATCATTAGTAACAATTCGTTCTGGTACATAATATCCTAAACCCACAATTCTTGAATAAATCATATTTTATCTTGTTTTTTTCACAAAAATAAGACTTTTTTTGAAATTTACAAAACGCTTTTTTCAATTACGAATTAAAAATTACGAATTACGTTATTAGTTGATTTTTTTGTTGATAAATTCATATATTTACATTTTGATACCGTACATTTTTTTATTACTGGTCTGACCTACGGATGCCTAGGGTACAGACCAATAATAAAAACCGCTTTTTTCAGTTTAAAAAATAGATGCAGGTCTGTACCGTAGGCATCCGTAGGTCAGACCGCAATCTGTTTTTTAAATTGAATACATTAGCAAATATTTACATCAAAATAAACGAAAACATCATAAAAAAACCTATGAAAACCCCTTTTGCAGAGATTTTAAATATTGGAGATGAGATTTTATATGGGCAAATCACCAACACCAACGCCCAATGGATAAGCACAGAATTAGACAAAATTGGTATAAAAGTCGTCCAACAAACCATTATTGCGGATAGTGAAAAAGCCATTCTTGATGCCTTAAACGGAGCTTCTGAACGTGCCGACATTATTATTATCACAGGCGGTCTAGGTCCTACCAAAGATGACATTACTAAAAAAACACTCTGCAAATTCTTTGATACAGAGCTCGTTATGAATAATGAGGCACTTTTAATGTTAGAAGATTTTTTTGCAAAACGTGGCAAACAAATGATTGAAAGCAACCGTTTGCAGGCTACATTACCCCAAAATGCCACTTATATTGCTAACCACAAAGGAACTGCACCAGGAATGTGGTTTGAGCATAAAGGCAAAATTTTCGTGTCTATGCCTGGCGTGCCACACGAAATGGAGTATTTGATGAGTTATTATGTACTTCCAAATCTGCAAAAATTCTTCCAAACGCCTAAGATTTTTCATAAGATGATAAAAACTATTGGCGTTGGAGAGTCTTTTTTATCTGAAAAAATTGCTGATTGGGAAGATAATCTCCCTGAAAACATCAAATTAGCCTATTTGCCTTCTTTCGGAATGGTGCGTTTGCGCCTTACGGGAGTGGGTGAGGATTTAGAAATTCTTAAAAAACAAGTGCAACAAGAAACGGATAAAGTGCTTCAACTTATAGATAAAGACGTTTATGGTTTTGATAATGATGATTTGGCAGAAATGGTAGGCAAACTTTTGGTGAGTCAGAATAAAACGTTGGCACTCGCAGAAAGTTGTTCTGGCGGGTATTTAGCGCATTGTTTTACGAAAAATTCTGGAGCATCTGCTTTTTTGTTTGGGTCTGTAGTTTCTTATGATAATAGTATCAAAATGAACGTATTAAACGTAAAAAAGGAAACACTTGAGGAGTTTGGTGCAGTAAGTGAGCAAACCGTTTTACAAATGGCTGAAAATGTCCGTAATTTGATGAAAACGGATATTGGTGTGGCTATTAGTGGCATTGCAGGACCTAATGGCGCAACAGAAGGCAAACCTGTTGGCACTATTTGGGTAGCGTATTCGGACAAAGATGGCACAAAAGCAACAAAATACCAGCTAGGAATAGACAGAATGGCAAATATTCAAGTTTCTTCGCATCTTTTGATAGACTGGATTAGGCGCAAAAATGGAGGGAGAATTTAATCATCAATTATATTATTTTTATTTTATGAAAAAAATTATATTCATTTTTACTTTATTATTGTCTTTTTCTAGCGAAATAACGGCACAAAATTATCCCAGAAAAGAAATTGAAATTGGGACATTTATTGACGAGATTTTTGCTATGCAAGACCAAGACAATAACACCAATTATGCAGATTTGTACGAATCCCTTTATCAACTTTATTTAGAGCCGCTTAACCTAAATAATGCCTCTCGTGAAGAATTACAGGGTTTATTTATCCTCACAGAAGCGCAAATAAACGCTTTGATGCGCCATATTTCCAAAAATGGCAAGCTCCTTTCTATCTACGAGTTGCAGACAATAGAAGGCTACGACTTGGCACTTATCAATAAAATAATTCCCTTTGTCAATATTGAAGATGCAGGAAATATTGATGCACGACCACTTTGGCAACGTATTATTTCAGAAAAAAATAATTATTTGTTGCTTCGTATGGAGCAAAATCCGCAAATGCAAGTAGGCTACAAACCTACTACTTTGGCAGATACCAACACACTTGGAAACCTGCCACAACGCTATGCAGGCAGTCCGCAACAAATTTATGGACGGTTTCGTGTGAGCAAAGCACGTGATTTTAGTTTTGGACTTACCGCAGAAAAAGATGCTGGTGAGCGAGTTGTTTGGAATCCTGCAAAAAAACAATATGGTATGGATTTTTATTCTTATCACGCCTTTTTCCAAAATAAAGGTAGATTTAAAGCCATTGCATTGGGTGATTTTCAGTTGCAAATTGGGCAAGGATTGCTATTTTCTGCAGGTTTTAATGTGGGAAAAGGCGGAGAAACCATCAACACAATACGCAGAGCAAATATTGGGCTAAGACCTTACACATCTGTTTTGGAAACAAATTTTTTTAGAGGTGCAGGCGTTACTTACAACATCCTCAAACATAAAAAAGGTGAGTTGGATGTTACAGCCTTTATTTCTCGTAATTTTAGAGATGCAACAGTACAAGGTCAGCAAGATACAACAGATATCAACACAGGAGAAGATTTTGTTAGTTCTTTTCAATTAAGTGGTTTGCACCGCACCGCACCAGAACTTAATGCCAGAAAATCCATTGGAGAACTTGTTTTAGGCACAAATTTGGGTTTTACTACCACAGACCAACGTACTCAAATAGGCGCAAGTTTCGTACATACAACGCTAGATGCGCCTATTTTGCGTACTCCAAGCGGTTATAATCAGTTTGAATTTAACGGAAAAGAAAACTATAATATTGGAATGAATGCTAATCATAGCTGGCAAAATTTTAATTTTTTTGGCGAAATTGTCCGCTCAAAAAGTGGAGGAATTGGCTACAATGCAGGTTTTTTGGCAAGTCTTACCCCAAAAATGGAAGCGGCAATGCTTTTTAGAGGTTTTGACAAAAATTATCATAGTTTTTATGGCTCAAGCCTCAATGAAAATAGTCGTGACATCAACGAGAAAGGCATTTATTTGGGGCTGAAATATACGCCCATCAGAAAAGTAGTGATTGCCGTTTATTATGATAAATTTTTGTTTCCTTGGTTGCGCTACAAGGTTGATGCGCCCTCTGACGGACACGAATATTTGGCAAAAATCACCTACTCACCTACTCGCAAAATCTCTATGTTTGTGCAGTTTAGGAAAGAAATTAGACAAGAAAATTTCCCCGAAAACACAACACAAATCAATTATTTGACAGAAAGAGTGCGTAATAATTTTGTTTTTAATTTGGATTATAGAGCAGAAGAAATCCTTTCTTTGAAGTCTAGGGCGCAATTTAGCACTTTTGAGATTGGAGGCAAACAAACAAGCGGTTTTATACTACTTCAAGATATTAACTTAAAATTTAGAAAACTAGAAATAAGCACTCGTATAGCACTTTTTGATGTTGATGACTTTAATAATAGACAATATACTTATGAGAAAAATGTTTTGTATGCTTTCTCAATTCCTGCATTTCAAGATAGAGGAACAAGAAATTACATTCTGTTAGAGTATCAATTTAACAAAAGATATACGCTTTGGGCGAGGTATGCACGCACTAATATTATCAATAAAAAATCTGTTGGTTCTGGATTGGAAGCCACGCCCACAAACACACAAGAAGACCTAAAATTTCAGTTGAGGATTATTTTTTAAGTGAAATTTTTTGTTATTTTTTGATGCACTTAATTTTAGCAATAATTCCCTAGAAAATCATTTATTATATTTTCAGAAAATATGCTTTATATTAAAAAATGAATAATTTTAATACTACAAAAGTAATGAAGTTAATATTTTTAAGTAATTTGAAATAAATAACCATTATATTTGTAACAAATAAAAGAAAATCTCTAACTATACCAAAATGGCTAATAGCTCCTTAACTTCACGCATTCCAGACATTGGAAAACCACGCATCATTATCATTGGTGGCGGTTTTGGTGGTATGCAACTTGTCAAAGCTCTTGCAAAAGCAGATGCACAAATTGTACTTTTTGACAAGCACAACCACCATTGTTTTCAGCCTTTGCTGTATCAGGTGGCTACATCTGGACTAGAAACTGCCTCTATTGTCTATCCTTTCCGCAAGGCGTATTCTGGTCAGAAAAATTTTTATTTCCGTTTTGCCGAAGTTTTACACATCACTCCAGAGGCAAACACCATAGAAACTTCTATTGGAAGTGTGCATTATGACCATTTGATTATTGCGACAGGCGCAACAAGCAATTTTTTTGGTATGAAAGATATTGAGAAACACGCTTTTCCTATCAAAACCATAGAAGATGCCATAGTATTGCGCAACCGTATTATTCGTAATTTTGAGGAAGCACTTTTGGAAGAGGATAACGAGAAGAAAAACAGCCTTATTGACTACGTAATTGTGGGTGGAGGACCTACAGGCGTGGAAATTGCAGGTGCGCTTGCAGAACTCAAAAAGCACGTTTTTCCAAATGATTATAAAGAACTTAATCTCTTTGAAATGGACGTGCATCTGATAGAATCTGCGCCTCGTGTGCTTGCTTCTATGTCTGAAACAAACTCCGCTGATGCCAAAAAAGCATTAGAAAAACTAGGTGTACAGGTTCACGTAGGCGTTTCTGTGAAAGAATATGATGGTTATACAGCTACTTTGAGCAACGGTGAAAAACTTATCACACGTACACTCGTTTGGGGTGCAGGTGTGGCTGGTTTGCCTGTGAACGGACTAAAACCTGAAGTAATGCAAAAAGGAAACCGTATTTTGGTAGATACATTTAACCGAGTGAGCGGTTATGAAAATATTTTTGCAGTGGGTGATGTGGCAGCTATGATTACAGATGAAACACCACGAGGACACCCAATGATGGCACCTCCTGCAATGCAACAAGGGCGTTTATTAGCAGATAATCTTCTTAAAATCATCAAAGGGAAAAAAGATGAAATGAAACCTTTTAAATACTTTGATAAAGGTTCTATGGCAACTATTGGACGTAATCAAGCGGTTGTCAATATCAAAAAATTCAATATGAGTGGCTTTTTGGCGTGGGTAACGTGGATGTTTGTGCATTTACTTTTCATTGCAGGCTACAGAAACCGCTTAATGGTGCTAATGACTTGGATGTCAAGCTATTTCAGTTATGACAAAAGTAACCGCCTTATCATAGGAAAACTGGGAAAAGTACCAGAAGCAGCTTTGGAAGACCCTAAACCAGTTTAAAAAAATCAAGTAATTTCTTCGTAGCAAACTAACTTCACGAAAGCCTACGGCTATTCGTGAAGTTTTGCGTTTAGGTTTTGTATTATTTATCATTCGTAATTGTTCATTCGTAATTCGTAATTGAAAAGTGGCTAATCAGCGTAGTGTTTTTGCTAATCTTGACGGATTGGCAGTATTTTTTTATTTTGCTTTGGTACTTGTAGGGCTGATGAGTGTGTATTCTGCCGTTTACAACCCTGACAGACCAATGCCTATTTATGCGTTTTCCACATTTTCTGGGCGACAACTCACTTTTATATTGTCGGGGATGGTGCTGATTATGATTATTTGTATTATTGATTACAAAACATTTGAGGTGCTTGCGCCTATCATTTATTTTGTAGTAATTTTGTTGCTTGTGGGCGTGCTGATTTTTGGGCAAGATGTCAATGGCGCACGTGCTTGGTTTGATTTAGGTTTTATCAAGTTGCAACCTGCAGAATTTGCAAAAATAGCCTGTGCGCTTGCTGTAGCACGTTATTTAGGGAATGGTGGCGCAAAAGTAACAGATTTTAAAAGTCAATTGGCACTTGCAGGCATTATGGGAGTACCTATTTTGTTGATTTTGTTACAGCCAGACCCAGGTTCAACGCTTGTTTTTAGTAGTTTTATTCTTGTTTTTTATAGAGAAGGTTTAAATGTAATATTTTTGGTACTTATTGGCGTTGTTGCATTGTTGTTTGTACTGGCTCTGATTGTCAAAGTTGTTTATTTATCTGTTTTTATCTTTGTAATTGCGGTGCTTTATTTTTTGTACCGTTGGCAAATAGACAGACTCAAGAGGCAAAAAATGAGTAATAATAGTCTTATTGGCTATGTAATGATGATTATTGTACCTTTTATCTTGGCTATTGGATTTGTTTTTAGTGTAAATTGGATTTTTACAAATGTGCTAAAACCTCACCAAAAAGAACGTATTTTGGTACTCATTGATGATAGTGTTGATAGGCAAGGGCGTACAACTCGCTACAACCTCAAACAGTCGCTTATTGCTATTGGCTCAGGCGGTTTTACTGGGAAAGGCTACTTGGAAGGCACACAAACCAAATTTGATTTTGTACCAGAACAACGCACAGACTTTATTTTTTGCACTATTGGAGAAGAATTTGGTTGGTTGGGAAGTCTTTTGGTGGTGTGTTTGTACGTAGGGCTACTTTCTCGTATTGTGGTGATTTCGGAACGGCAAAAAGACCCTTTTGCACGCATTTACGGCTATTGTGTGGTGTCTATTTTGTTTTTTCATTTTACTTTAAATTTGTCTATGACTATTGGACTTTTCCCTGTAATTGGGATTCCTTTGCCATTTATTAGTTATGGAGGCTCATCTTTGTGGGGCTTTACTATTTTGCTTTTTATCCTCCTAAAACTGGATTCTCATAGAAATAAATTATTTTCATAGATTATTTTTTAATACTAAGTTCATTAAGAAATATACACAGAGCAGGCACTAAGGAATACAAAATCAGGAGTTTGTTTATAATACATTCATTACTAATATTTTGTATTCATTCACAATTTACAATTCAACATTTACCATTACTTATGCACCCAATTATCAAGCATTTTGTCAAATATTTCCTAAATGGTTTGTTGTTTGTTGTTCCTGCGGGGATTACGATTTACGTGCTTTGGAGTTCTATCAACTGGTTGGATAGCTTTCCTATTGGCATCAAAATACCTGGACTTAGTCTTTTAGTCGTGCTTGCAGGAACAACCATAATAGGATATTTGGGTTCTGGCTGGCTTACAAAACCACTACTTGGACTTATTGATACTATTTTACAGAAAATCCCGCTTGTAAGCCTTATTTATGGCTCTGTGAAAGATTTGACATCTGCTTTTTTTGGAGAAGACAAAAAATTTGATAAACCCGTTCTCGTAAGTATGGGAAATAACCACAAAGTCATTGGTTTTATCACCCAAAACGACCTCAAAATGCTAGATTTGGAAGACCATATTGCCGTTTATATGCCACAGGCTTATACTTTTTCTGGTATTTTGCTGATAGTGCATAAAGATAGTATTACGCCTATTTCAGCTAATTCTACTGATTTGATGAAGTTTATTGTGTCTGGTGGCGTGGCTGATTTTGAGAAATCAAAAGAATAAATTTATTTTTTTAATATTTAATCAAAAAACTCCTTTCAAAAACTTGATTTTGAAAGGAGATTTTTAGCTTTCCAGTATTTTTATTTTTTGTCTAATTGTCCAAAAACTTTCTGTAAAAGAGGAGAAACACGTTCATTTATATTTTTACGAATACCTTTTTCCTTGTCCATAACCTTAAAAAACAAACCTTCTAAGGCTCTTTGTGTTACATAAGCTCCCAAATCAGCATTGATTGGTGTATTTGCACCTATTGCCCTACCTGCAAGTGTGCCTGCAATCTTATTGTAAGGATCTACCATTGCTTTCCACGCTTGAGATGCACCTGTTTTGGTCATTGCGGCACTTATTTTTGGAGAATAAGCAAAAGTAAGGCTTGTAAGTGTTTTTGTTTTTAGATAGTCTGTGGCAGCATTATCAGCACCAAAAAGAATAGTTCTAGCATCAGCAAAACTCATACTCGTAATAGCATCAACAAAAATAGGTTTAGCATCATTGGCGGCATCTTCTGCGGCTCTATTCATCTTCAAAATAGCATTATCAACCAAACCTCTTCCACCAGGAAGATTTTTTATAATAATATCTTGTGCCTTTGCAGCCTCTGGAGGCAACAAAATTTTCAATAATTCATTAGCAAAATACCCATCAGTTTTGATAAGTTCATTTACACCATTGGTTATACCCACATTGAGGGCTTCTTTTAGTCCGCTAGAAATATCCAAATCAGAAACGGCAGCCGTTCCATTTGGATTTAAGAGTACACCAACAGCAGCCCCAGCGGCATTTCCAAAAGTTGTTTTCTGTGCAGTCGTACACTGAAAAAAAGACGAAGTAATGAGGATAAGCCCCCAAGCAAAAGATTTTTTCATTTTATTTATTTGATTATATTAAAAATTCTTGTTATTGTATTTTGCTACCGTACACTATTTAAAATCTCCTTGGTTTGTGTCCGCACAAACCGAAATGAGGTCGTAGAATAGCCTTTTTTATTATGGATAAAAATACATTATTTAACGTAATTGTTGGTTTGTGGGGACACAAACCAAGGAGAAGAAAGTATAAACTAGCAAGTTATTTACAATGTGTTTTTAGCAAAATTGTTCTTTAAAATCTGCAATAGCTTTTTCAGTTCCTAGCAAAATAATGACATCACTTTCTCCCACCACAATATCAGGGTTTGGATTAAAGGTAAAACCTTTTACATCATCTTTAAAAGCAATAACAGTAGCTTCTGAATGCTGACGTATTTGCAAGTCTTTGAGCGTTTTATTTCTAAATTGTGGTTTTAATCTTTCAAAAGCAACTTCTTCCAAACAAAGTTTTACTTCACCCAAACCACTTAAAAGGTCTATAAACTCTATTACGTGAGGTTTTGTAATAAGTTGCGCCATGTGCAAACCGCCCAAACGGTCGGGCATCACCACCTTATCTGCACCTGCTCTGTATAGTTTTTTTTCAGAATTTTCTTCAGAAGAACGAGCAATAATTTTTACATTAGGGTTCATTTCCCTTGCTGTAAGCGTGATAAACACATTATCAGCATCTTTGGGAAGTGTTGTAATAATAGTAGAGGCTTTGAGAATACCTGCTTTTTGGAGAGTTTCGTCAAGTGTAGCATCTCCAAAAATCATTTCAAAAGAAGTTTGCATTAAATGGCGGTTAGCATCATTATCCACCACGACAAAAAGGCGTTTTTCTCTGGTCAGTTCTTCACAAACTTTGCGCCCATTGCGCCCATAGCCACAAACAATGACATGATTATTAAATTTCTCCACTTTTTTTATGATAGAATAAGTCTTAATGATTTTTTTGATTTCACCTTCAAACAAAAACGTAGTAAGCGTAGAGATAACATACGCCACAATAGCCAAATTAAGCAAAATATACACTGCCGTAAACACTTTACCTATATCAGAAAGTTGATGTACTTCCTCAAAACCAACAGTAGAAATAGTTATTACTGTCATAAACAGGGCATCTATGAAATTGAAATTTTCAATAAACATAAAGCCTACTATTCCTACCACAAAGCTAATACCAGCCAATGTAGCAGCAAAGAAAAGCCTTTCTAACTGTTTGTAAAAGATTATTTTGGACATAAAAATAAAAATGAGAACCTAACGGTAGCTCGCAAAGCTACAAAAAAACTCCAATTTTATTATATTTTATGATAATATTTTAGTTGGGCTTACTTTATGATAGAAAAATTACTATTTTTGTATGAAACAGATTTGATTAACTTATTTAATTTTACTCGTTTGGTTGATAAGAACCAACATCTGTTTATGATAAAATGAACAAATATGAAAAACGAAAAATGCCTTTCCAAATATTGGAAAGGCATTTTTTAACACTTAAAAAACCCTTATTATTCGTCTGTTGGTTCTGGCTCTTCTTTTGCGTCATCTCCAAGTTCTGCAGCATCAACTTCTTTGATAGAAATATCACCACTTTTTATTTTAGCAACAAGTGTTGCTTCAATATCTGCGGTAAGGTCAGGGTTTTGCTCCAAAGCGGTGCGCAATTTCTCTTTTCCAACCGCAATTTTAACATCTTTGAAGTAATAACTCGTACCAGATTTAGTGATTACTTCTAACTCAACGCCTAACTCCAAAATTTCGCCAAAACGAGAAATACCTTTTCCGTACAAAATCTCAAATTCAACCACTTTGAAAGGTGGCGCAACTTTGTTTTTAACCACTTTCACACGAGTACGGTTACCAATAATATCTTCTCCGTCTTTCAACTGCCCTGCAGCACCGCCAATTCTACGAATATCCAAACGGACAGAAGCATAATATTTTAGAGCATTTCCGCCTGTTGTTGTTTCTGGGCTACCAAACATTACACCAATTTTATCACGTAACTGATTGATAAAGATACAACTACAATTAGTTTTACTGATAGAACCAGTCAATTTTCTTAGTGCTTGCGACATCAAACGGGCGTGAAGTCCCATTTTGCTATCACCCATTTCTCCTTCAATTTCGGCACGTGGCACAAGAGCCGCCACAGAGTCAATAACCACTAAATCAATAGCACCAGAACGGATAAGATTATCCGCAATTTCTAAGGCTTGCTCACCGTTGTCAGGTTGAGAGAGGATAATCCTAGATGTATCAATACCCAAAGCCTGCGCATAAGCACTATCAAAAGCGTGTTCTGCATCTATAAAAGCCACAAAACCACCCAACTTTTGCGCCTGCACCATACAATGGATAGCAAGTGTTGTTTTTCCTGATGATTCTGGACCATAAATTTCTATCACACGTCCACGAGGGATACCACCCACTCCAAGCGCAAGGTCAAGAGAAAGAGAGCCAGTAGGGATTACTTCAATGTCCATTACTCTTTTGTCGCTCATCATCATTACAGAGCCTTTTCCAAATTCTTTATCAAGTTTTGCCATTGTGGTAAGCAATGCCTTGCGTTTGTCGTCTGCACCGTTAGGTAATTCTTGTTCTTCTTTTTTCTCTTTCTTAGCCATTTTGGTAGGTTTGTTTATTGAGATTTGTTAAGATTTATTGTATTTTGTTTTTCTGATGATGCAAATATACGTTAGCTACTCCGTAAGATTTTTGAGGAGAAGAAAAATATTTTTAGATTTTATTTTATTTTTGTGAGTACTCCTTTTTTCGTTTCAAAAGTCATACTATTTTGTAGTTCTTTAACAATAAACTCAAGTTGATAGTTTTTAGGGATTGTTAAACCGTATCTTTTATTTGTTTGCACACGGATATCAAATATTAATTTTTTAGTCTTTTCATCAAAATCCCAGCTACCATCTTCCTCTATCATATAATCTTTTGTTGCTTTTGAAAATGAAGAACTTAGTCTGCCATATTTTTCCAATTTAACTTTGTATAATGTATCGTTTAACTCAAAGTGATAATCTCCAATGAATCTCTCACCTCTTGGTGGCGGCGGAGTACCAAAACTTGTCTTATTGAGTACTAAATCTGTCTTCAGCCTAATTGTTGCCAAACTGCTAAATTCTTCTGAACTTGCAATTTCACCAATATTGATTCCTTGCGTATTGTACATAATTTTGCTTATATCTATTTTCATATAATCTGGATTCATCTCCGTTTTTGGGTCAATGGCAAAAACTATCACTTTTATATTATCTTTTTTGATTTTAGCAATGGACATTTTAAAGACAAAATTTTTCTTTTTGTCATAAGTAATAAAAACAGCAGGATTAAATTTTCCTCCTTGTTTTGCGTAATATATTTTTCCTGTTTCTTTTGGGTAATCAGTAGATAATTTTCCTGCAATCTCTATATTTTGGGAATAGATAGCGGAACAAGTGAGAAGTAGGAAAGAGAATAAGAGTAGTTTTTTCATTTTTCTGAATTATTTTTTTAGATTTATGCATTGAGCATACAAACATAACAAAAGTAAGTCTGTATTCCAAATAAAAAATTCTTATTGTATTCATCTGTGCATCTGTGGCAATTAAATTAGACACTTTTTTTATTGATGCTTAATAGCCACAATTATAGGCAAAATATTACCAAATTGCGTGTTGGTTTTAAAACTGATGGGTTGTGTAGTTGTTTGATTATCAGTGTAATGTATTAGGTTTTCTGGAATAAGTTGTGCGCCCAAGATTTTTTTCAGAGAAACGCCCAAATCTCCTTCAAATGCCTTCAAACTCTCCAAAATAGAAGGTAAATGTAGTTTCTGACGTGAATACAAAATACAATAATTTTCTATTCCTTTTAGTGTTCCGCTTGTATTCTCAAATTCAATATAATGATTTTCACTTGGAAGTGCTATTTTATTATTTTTATAAGCCAAAAAAGGGCTTATTTCGTTGTTATAAGGGAAAATAACTGTTGTTTTTTTATTTTCATCAACAGAAAAAATATAAATATATGCAGGTTGCGGATTAGACAAATATAGCCTAAAAAGCGTACCAGAACGCAACGGTTTTTGTACTTCATAAATGCCTTTAAAGTTTGAATTAACACTATCAGGGCTACTTTTTAGCTTAATTTCTAATAGCAAACCAGCTGACAACATAAAAGAAATTTCACCTGCCAACACATTGTTGGTGGTATCTTGTATGATAAGCTCGTAGGCTTCCATACAAATAGCATTAAAATCTTCATATTTGACCCAAATAAAGCCTTTATTTGCCCATTTTGTCCCCCAACTATTCATTACCTCAAACGCACCAATAGCATCATCATAGCCAATTACGGTGAGTGCGTGACCTCTTTCGTCACTATTTTTGTCTTTTTCTGATGGTTTCCAAATAGAATCTTTTGCCGTTACGAAAGAGTTAAAAAGCCCTCTAATTCCCACTAAAACAGGTTTTTCTTCTGAAAGACTTTTTTTGATAAACTCAATTTTATCTTTTGTACCATAATTAAAAAGGCGTTTATAATCTTTTATACGATTTTGGAGTGCTTTTTCTTTGTTTTTATCAGTTTGGGGCTGATTACACGCTATTCCAAAATCTTTGAAAGGCACAGTTCCCATACGTTTCATTATCTCCAAGCCTGCAAAAAGTGTTGCGCCACCTTGACAATTTTGGTCGTCATACGCCTTAATATTTTCATATAAAAAGTAAGGAGAAAGTGCATTTTCAGTGATTTGCGCTTGATTTGTCCAATTATTTTTTTGTGCTAATGTGATTGTACGAGCCATATAAGCCACAGTCCAACCTACGCAAGTACCATAATCACCCTGTCCACGTGGTTCTGGGCAATATTTTTTCAGAGAAATTTCTTTTGGTAGATTTTGATAGTTTCCACGCATCAAAGGCGCACTCAAAGGCACACGCATATAGGTAGCACTATCCAAAATACAACCCGTTTGCGCTGAAACAAAAGAGATTTTAAGTAATAAAAATAAGATTAAAACAAGGTTTTTCATAGGTTAATTTAGGTGATTTTACCCGAAATTTAGTAAATATTTCGGACAAAATAGAAGAATTTTAACCAATTAAGGTTTAATTGGATTTATTTTATTGAAGAAATCATAACCTCTTCTAACACAATTTGTATCTTGTTTCACTAAGAATTACGTTGATAAACTATCTATTCTACCATTTGGGCGAATTTGGTATTTAGTAATATATTTTTCACAGATATTTTCAAAATTATGTTCAGGAAGAGAGAAAAAATCAAGTTGGTACGTAACATTCAAAATACTGCCATTTAAAAACTCACTTTTACGATGCCAGTAACCACCACCATCACCACCAGCCCTTGAAAGCTCCAAATTGCTTATCATTTTCCAATTTTTATCATACGTTATTACATCAATTACGTCAGAATAATGGTCTTTATAAATATAGATAAAAAGCATATTAAAATTTTGCCTTTCTTCAAAACCATAGAAATAATTACCCTCAGACAACATTTTGAAGTGATATTTCTTGTTTAGTTGCAAAGTGTCAAACTCTACTTCACTAATTTTCTTAAACAAACTATCTGCTTGATATAGTTTTATTTCCTTTGTTACATCAATTTTACGAGGGTTTTTGTATTTTCCTTTCTTTGCTATTTCCACAAAAATATTAGGAGAATTTATTTTTTGCGTGTTCTTGTCTCCTTTTTGACAAGAAAAAAGCATCAAAATAAATACGAGATAGTAGAATTTAAGCATATTTTTATTTGTAAAAAAAGTCGTTGTTTGCATTCCACAAACAACGACTTTCTATAAAACGTAATTCATAACTGAATAAGCAAATGCTATTACATTCCCAAAAGTAGTCTTTCTGGCTCTTCTAGGAGTTGTTTTACACGTACCAAAAAGCTTACAGAGTCTTTTCCGTCTATGATGCGGTGGTCGTAAGAAAGAGCTAAGTACATCATTGGCAAGATTTTAACTTCTCCATTTACTGCCATAGGGCGTTCTACAATGTTGTGCATACCCAAAATAGCCGACTGGGGCGCATTGATAATGGGCGTACTCATCATAGAACCAAAAATACCACCATTGGTGATAGTAAAAGTGCCTCCAGTCATCTCTGGAATAGTTAATTTGCCTTCTCTTGCTCGTGTGGCAAGGCGCACAATTTCTTTTTCAATTTGTGCAAAAGACATTTGTTCAGCATTACGGATAACAGGCACAACAAGCCCTTTTTCAGTAGAAACCGCCACAGAAATATCAGCAAAATCATTCAAAACAAACTCCTCACCATCTATTTGGGCGTTCACCATAGGAAATTCTAGCAAAGCGGCAGCGCAGGCAGCCGTAAAAAACGACATAAAACCAAGTCCAACACCGTGTTTTTCTTTAAATTTATCTTTGTATTTTGTACGCATTTCCATTACAGGCTTCATATTCACCTCGTTGAAGGTGGTTAGCATTGCAGTTTCATTTTTTACTGCTACCAGCCTGCGGGCAATAGTTTTGCGCATTGTGGTCATACGCTCACGCTTTTGAGTGCGCAAACCACCATTCACAGTTGCAGGAACTTCTTTAACTGTTTCTTTTGATGTTTCTTTTACGACCTCTGTTGTAGCTATTTTTTCAGCTTTTAGAGCATCTTCTTTGGTAATACGTCCATCTACGCCAGTTCCATTGACTGTTTTTGGGTCAATTTCTTTTTCAGAAAGAATTTTTGCGGCTGCCGTTGAAGGAACACCTTTTGCATAAGAATCTTTGTCAGAAGTGGCAGAAACTTCTTTTGTTTCTGTTTTTACTTCCGCTTTTGTTTCCGTTTTTGGTGCGGTTGCGCCTGCATTTGCACCAACTTCAATTTTACACATCAAATCACCAATTTTGAGTGTATCACCAGCTTTTGCGACAATGCGCAATACTCCAGCAACTTCTGCCGTAATTTCAAAAGTAGCTTTATCAGACTCAATTTCGCCCAAAACTTCGTCCATTGCTACTGTGTCGCCATCATTTTTCACCCAACTACCAATAACGACCTCTGCAATAGACTCGCCTAGCGGTTTTACTTTCATTTCAAAAATGCTATCTGCCATAATTTGTATTTTTTATATTATTTTGGGTTAATTTTTTAGGTTGTAATTTTGGTTATAAAATGCTTGCATTCCTAAATATTTCAGCAAATTTAGGTTCTGTTTCTGCGTATTTTTTAAGGATATTGATGTTTTTAAGTTGTTGTTCTTTGAGAAGAAGCACCTCTTATTCTAATTTTTCATTAGCTTTTTCTAATTTTTCTATTTTGCTTTCAAAAGGTTTTGTTACAGTTCTTCTATCCCAAACAATAACGGCAGTAAGTACCCCAAACAAGCAAAAAATGGCTATAACCAGCATATTTAAAAAGTCAAGGTGTTTATCTATTCCTTTTATCTCTGTAGTAATGCCTTTTATTTCTAAGTTAGTAGCTATTTGTTGTTCTGCTAGTTTATCCACTTTTTCAGATACTTTATCCACTTTTTCAGATACTTTATCCATTTTTTCAGATAATTTCACCAAAATCTCCTTTTCCGTTTGCGCAAATAAGCCAAAAGGAATGATAAAAAGCAATATTAAAAGTGTTTTTTTCATTTTGATTTATATTTTATGAATACCTAATCATATATAATATATGCCTTTGTTGTTAAATGTTTCCACCTAACAACAAAGCGGTTTTTAGATATTCTCTAATATGCAAATAGTGGATATTTTCCCATCATTTGGTTAATTTTCTCTTTGATTACTTCCAATTTGGTGCTTGTGTCGTGGTTCATTAGCACTTCATCAATAAATTCTACAATTTGTCCCATTTCATTTTCTTTCATTCCACGCGTGGTAACGGCAGCCGTTCCAATTCTAATTCCAGAGGTTACAAATGGTGATTTGTCATCAAAAGGCACAGCATTTTTATTGATAGTAATGTCAGCTTTGATAAGTGTTTCTTGCGCCAGTTTGCCTGTAAGCCCTTTTGAACGCAAATCAATAAGCATCAAGTGATTGTCAGTTCCACCAGAAATAATGTCATATCCACGAGAAATAAAGGCTTTAGCCATTGCTTGGGCGTTTTTTTGCACCTGAATACCATAATTTTTAAAATCATCAGTCAAAGCCTCCCCAAATGCAATGGCTTTTGAGGCAATTACGTGTTCCAAAGGTCCGCCTTGTGTGCCAGGAAACACACCAGAATCTAATAATTCAGACAACATACGCAGATTTCCTTTTGGATTTTTATGACCAAATGGGTTTTCAAAATCTTTTCCCATCAAAATAAGCCCTCCACGAGGTCCTCTAAGTGTTTTGTGGGTTGTCGTAGTTACAATATGGCAATGCAATAAAGGATTATTAAGTAAACCCTTAGCAATCAGCCCTGAAGGGTGCGAAATATCAGCTAAAAGCAACGCTCCAACCGCATCAGCAATTTTACGTAAACGAGCATAATCCCAATCACGAGAGTACGCAGACGCACCGCAAATAAGCATTTTAGGCTTTTCTCTGTGCGCAATTTCTTCTACTTTATCCCAATTTATAAGCCCTGATTCACGTTCTACACCATAAAAACTAGGAGAATAAAGTTTTCCTGAAAAATTAACGGGTGAGCCGTGTGTCAAATGTCCGCCGTGAGAGAGGTCAAAACCTAAGATTTTGTCGCCTGCCTGCAAGCACGCAAGCATTACGGCTGCGTTTGCCTGTGCGCCCGAGTGTGGTTGTACGTTTGCCCAAACCGCACCAAAAAGTTCTTTGGCTCTGTCTATGGCAAGTTGTTCTACGACATCAACTATCTCACAACCACCATAATAGCGTTTTCCTGGAAGTCCTTCTGCGTATTTGTTAGTAAGTACGCTTCCCATTGCAGCAATAACTTGTGGAGAGGCAAAATTTTCAGAGGCAATTAGTTCAATACCAGCAAGTTGGCGGTGTTCTTCTTGTTTGATAAGGTCAAAAATAATGGTATCTTTGTATTGATTTTGAGCTATGCTAGACATTTTTGTAGAAATTTTAGGGTAATTTTATAAAACTACTTATTTAACCGCTAATTTACAAAAAAGATTTAATTTTTAGGAAATTGTGAGGAAATTTAATTGAAACAAAATACTTTTTATATGTTTTTTGCGTTTTTATGAATCTTAGGAATATATTGTAAATAAACTCCTAGTTTTATTTTTTTATTCTAGGTGGCGTGAACGCCACCTCTTTATATCAAAGGCAAAAAATTGTTTTTATGTATAGCAGTGGCGTTCACGCCACCGTAGCCTAAGAATTAGATTTTTTGAAATTAGGAATTTATTTACAATTCGTTACTAATTGTAATTTTTTAATTGTGATTTTTACATTTATTTCTGTATTTTTGCGTTATCTTTTTGATTATCTTTAACAAATTTCCAATCTAATGAAAAAAAATCATTTCAATATCATCATATTATTTTTTATATGTTTGATAAATTTCTCAAATCCAGCAAAAGCGCAATATAATAGCTCCAAATTTGAGCAATTAGGCACT
>JAYUKY010000136.1:0-23584 GCA_043764015.1 Raineyaceae bacterium | reverse complement strand
AAATCTTATGATGTTGCTAATCTTGAGCGAGATAATGCCTACAATATAGAGCAATACAAAATGATGCAGTCAGAGGAGCTTAGGGTACGTTTTCCTCGTTGGAATAGAGCAACTTTATGGATAGATAATATTCTTCCACACACAGATTCAAGCAGATTTGACCCAAAAAGCATCAAACTGGAATGGATAGACGAAAATGGTGTTATTGTGGAATCTGCAACCTCTACTGAATGGCTAAAACTAGATAATTTAGACCATTCCAAAGGGTTTTAAAGTTATTTGCACAAGTCTTAATAGCTAATATGTTGAATGAACTAGGTGAAACTGGATTGTATAATTTGTTTTTGGGCGAATGGCTCAAATTAGAAAATTTCTAAGTTTCTGTTTTTGGTATTGTGTCAATAGCTACTAATTTTGTTATTTTTTATACAACTTAATATAATTTCATTATCTTTGCCTTATGAAAGCAAGAGAGATATTGGAAAAATACCGCATTACCCGCAATACCTTACATAAATGGGTAAAAGCGGGCAAAATCCCCTATAAACTTACTCCGACAGGTCAATATGATTATTTCCCAGATGTTGTTTCGTCTGAAAATAGTGATTCCACACCAATTTATAGCAGTCGTGAGCGAAAAAAATAGTAGAAAGTTTGCAAAATGTGCTAAATCTTACAGATGAAATAGACGAAAATGAGGAGATAATGGCAGTATGCCACGAAGTAACAACAGAGAAAAATGCTAACGTATAAACTAAAAATCAAAAATAATATTGATATTAACGGTTATTGCAAAAATTATTCATTTTTGTTTAGGAAACTTTATGCTAATTTTGAGTTGTCAGCAGATAAGAATTTTCAGAAAGAATTGCAAGTAAAATATGGTTTGGATAGTTGGTTTTTTGAGAGTTGCAAAACAGAAGTAAAAATGAAACTTTCACAAAATGAAACGCAAAGAAAGAAACAACTATTACAAATACAAAGTATTGAAAAAGAATTACTTAACAATAATAGTGGGACGCTATTTGAAGGTAAAAAAGGTAAAAGAAAAAAGTTTTATTTGACAGAAAAATTAGGTTATTTGACAGAAAAACAAGTTAAAAAAATTACATTTGGAGGACTTTCAAATCTTCAAAAAATCTCTTTTTTATCCAATGAAAAACAAGAAAATGAAACAGAATTAAGCCTTGTAAAGGCAAAATATTATAAACAAAGGACTATTCCTATTTACAGTATTGGAGAAGCACCACAAAAAAGTAACCGTAAGTTTTCCTTTGATTTCTTACATCAACAAATACTGTTTAAACCTGATAAAAATACTAAAATTGCAGTTGATTTTTATTGCTCAAAAAATCAACTCAAAAATCTCACTAAATTACAAACATATATAGGCATAATGCCCATTTCTGTACGTTTAGACAATGATTTTGTATGGATTTCTTTTGATGAAGAAAAGCTAAATAACTATGAATTTAAGCAAAATGAATATTTTAGAGAACTTAAAAATTTATCAAAACAAGAAAATACAAAAGAATTACGTAAAGAAATTTATAAAAAACTTATCACAGAACAAAGAGAAAGGAAACTCGTTAATAAATTGAATAACAGGTATTTAGCTGTTGATTTAAACCCAGAATTTATTGGATTTTGTGTGGTGGATAAGCTAGAAAATGGAGAAATAAATGAAATTTATAAAGAATGTTTGGATTTGTCAAATTTGAATACAAAGACTCGTTTGAGTTCCACAGATAAAAAACAAATAAAACAAAATAATAAACGCAAATTTGAGCTTTGTGAAGCTTGGAAGTATATTTTTGACCTTGCTAGACATTTTAAAGTGGCTTATTTTGTAAGTGAGGAATTAGAATTTAAAGCAAAATCTTACAACGAAAATAGCACAACTGCTAATTATAAAACTAAAAATATTTGGCATAGAACGCTCACAACCAACTTAATAAATAAATATTGTAATAGTTTAGGAATAGAACAAATAGGCGTTATTGCCGCTTACAGCTCGTTTATTGGAAATATTCAGCATAATTATTTTGACCCAACAAGTGCTAGCCTTGAAATAGCGAGGCGTGGCACAGTAAAATATGACAAAGGAAGTTCTATTTTCCCAGTTTTAAGTGATAAGGACAAAGACACTATGTGCCTATTAGGCTTAGATGTTCCTTGTGATACTGTGCTTAATTGGAAAAACGCATTAGGATTCTTTGCAACTTCTGGATTGAGATACAGAAGGGTTTTAGAGAAATCTAAAATTTTAGACAAAAATTTATCATCCTATAAAAGTGGTGTAAATATACACCACATTGTATAGAGTGGTATATATTTGTTATCTTACTAAATAGTAACACCAAAAACGGAAATTTTAAAACTGTCTCATTTATAAATCAAAAGTATTCTTATATTTGTGAAATTTATGAAAATGAAGCACTTTTGCACAAGTATTGTTATTATAAGAAAACTAGAAATGACCAAACTTTCCATTATTATTCCTGCTTACAATGAAAGCGCAACCATTCATCATATTCTTAATAAAATAAAAGCTGTTAGCTTGATTGGAGCTATTGAAAAAGAGATAATTATTATAAATGATTACTCTAAAGATGATACAGAAGAGGCTATTTTGAGCTATCAAACCAAAAATCCAGACCTTAATATTCAATATTTTAAGCACGAAAAAAACAAAGGCAAAGGTGCAGCACTACACACAGGCATAGAAAAAGCAACTGGAGAGTATCTTATTGTACAAGACGCAGATTTGGAGTACAACCCTCAAGAATATAATCTGCTTTTGCAACCTATTTTAGATGGTTTTGCTGATGTGGTATTTGGTAGCCGTTTTATGGGTGGAAAACCCCACAGAGTATTATTTTTTTGGCATACACTAGGCAATAATTTTCTTACTTTTTTGTCAAATCTTTTCACAGACCTGAACCTAACAGATATGGAAACTTGCTATAAGCTGTTTAAATCAGATGCTATAAAAGGATTAAAATTAACTGAAAACCGCTTTGGTTTTGAGCCCGAAGTTACTGCGAAAATATCACGCATACCACGCATACGCATCTATGAAGTAGGGATTTCTTATTATGGGCGTACTTATGAAGAAGGCAAAAAAATAAACTGGAAAGATGGTTTTAGAGCTATTTATTGTATTTTGAAATATGGGCTTTTCAAAAGATAAAAAACTAAACAAATAAGTACAGTTATTATACTCAACAAAAATATTTTCTTTCAATGATAAGCTGATAAGCCCACTGACTTACTGGCATATTTATAGCTCAAATTATTAAATTTATGATTCTTATCTTGCTAAACTGGTTGTATGCAATCACTCTTTCATTTACTCTTGGAGCATTTGCAAGGAAATTCTTTCAAAGAAACTATGAAACGAAAGTGCAATTACAAAATCCTGTATGGGATATTATAATAGGTTTTGTAACAATAAATGTTTTTGTATCTATTCTTTCTTTTTTTATAAAAATAGCTTTAATTAGCCATATCTCATTAGGAGTATTGGTTGTTTTTATCTGGTATTTTCAAAAAGAATACCTAATAAGCGAATTAAGATACTTCTGGACAACTTTTAAATCTTGGCATAAAATAAGCATAAGTCTTTTTGTAATTTTATTTTTACTAGTTTGGCAAGCATCAGTAAAATCTGCGGATAACTATGACGACAGTTTGTATTATCAACCATATATCACTTGGCTTACCACTTATCCAACTATAAAGGGCTTAGGTAATTTGCATGACAGATTTGCTTTCAATTCAAACTGGCATCTGCTCAATGCTTTTTTTAGTTTTTCCTTTGGTTTAAAAAATGCGTTTCATCATTTGAATGGGCTATTATTTGCTCTAGTAAGCTATCTGGCAGTTGAAGGATTTAATAATTTTATCAGAAATACATTTACAAAAACTGATATTCTGAAAATTTGCCTAATAATACCTAATTTTATTCTAATTACGAATATATCATCTCCTGCACCAGATTTGCCAGTAACATACTTTGTTTTAATTATCTTAATATTGTTCTTTGAAAAAATAAACAATCAAAATCTTTCAGAGATTGATTACTTTTCACTGTTATTATTCACTTTGATAGCCTATGTATTTACTATAAAGCTTTCAGCGGTTATAATAGGCTTTGTAGGAATATTTTTGCTATTCAAATTAAGAAATATGAATAGCAAACAGTACGGACTGATTATTTTTATGTCTTTACTAATAATTTCACCGCATATTATACGAAATGTATATCTTTCTGGTTATTTACTATTTCCAATTGATAAATTAGATATTTTTACATTGGATTGGAAAATCCCACCACACGAGCTAATTGAAACTACAAAATGGATAGCACTTTGGGCGCAAGGCGTTACTTATGAGGCATATAATCCTACTAACTTCCAATGGATTTCTGCTTGGTTTAAAAAATTAGATGATTTTGATGTAGTCATTTTAGTTGCATTACCCATATTCTTTGTTTTTTACGGAATAGGGTGTATTTTTTACAGGAAAATATATTTGAAATTTCTTCCACTCATTTTAATTACTTTTCTAGGTATTACTTTTTGGTTTTTTACTGCACCTGCGCCTCGTTTCAATTATGGATTTCTTCTTTTTCCAATATTTTTTCTATTATCAGAAGCTACAAATAGACTAAAAAATGCAAGGTATAAATATGTATTTTTAGTTCTTGTGATTTTTATACAAGTATTTGCATTTAAAGGATTTGGCGCTATTCAAGGATATGTATTTTTCTTTCCAGAATATATATCTAACATTGAGTTGATTGATTTCAAAAGTTGTGATAATAAAATAATATTTTACCGTCCCAAGAGTGGAGACCAATGTTTTAGAAGTAATTTATTGTGTGTGCCAATTAATATAAGTGTTGAATTGAGGACAAATGACATATCAGATGGATTTAGAAGATGCCTAAAACCTCAATAATGCTCAAAAAACCATCAAAAAAAAATCTATTTTTGATGGTTTTTCTTTTTTTTGACAAAAAATAATGTTTTTTTGAGTAAAAAACTTCTCAATCTATTTTCTCTAAAACTTTTTCTATTTCTTCTTGCTCAAATCCCAAAAGAGCTAATAATTTCTTTGCTTCTAGGCTAGAAATAACCTTTTTTGTCTTAAAACTCTTATCAAACTGCCTAAAATGAGGTAACGTTTTCGTCCAGAGTGTCTGACGAGAGATATTTAGGGCTTTTGCCAGTTCAGATTTGCGTAAAAACATCTATTTTGGGTTTAATTAGGCATAAAAATACACGAAAAATACTAAATATAAGCAAATAATGTAAAGAAACGTAACCTAACGTCAATACAACGTAAAATATCGTAACAAAACGTAAAGTAAGGTAAAGAAACGTAAAATAGTGTAATAAACAGTGTTATTTGTCTATTTCGGCTAAAATAGTACGCAATTTTTCTATTGAAGAGAGTTTTTTTATTTTGTTAATAAGCATTTTCTTTACCATATCTAGCTGATGTTCTGATACAGTTCTTAATTGGTGATTACCAATAGTAATGTATTTATGCTTAAATTCTTTTAGTAATACTTCTTTAGCATTTTCATCATCTTTTGTATTACCTAATTTTTGCACAAATGCTGTAGGTACTTTGATTTCTCTATTAAGAATTTTATTTTTAAGTGTGCTGTCTTCACTTGCGAGCATATCCAAGCCCAATGCAAATTTTTCATCTCGTTGTATGGTTTTTGCAGATACCTGATGC
The DNA here is from genome assembly GCA_043764015.1 of Raineyaceae bacterium. GTDB lineage: Bacteria > Bacteroidota > Bacteroidia > Cytophagales > Thermonemataceae > JANYGM01. The sequence goes on along the minus strand of JAYUKY010000136.1, from coordinate 17,830 downwards.
TGCAAAGCTAGTTTTTCAACGGTTTTTTGGTTGGGGACAATTTGTCCACTAGCATCTGTTTGGTCGTGGACAATTTGTCCGCCAGCATCTTTTTGGTTGTGGACAATTTGTCCACCAGCACTTTTTGTATATTGGTTTCCCTTAAAGTCTTCGTTTACTTTTTCCTGTGAATACTGCAAACCTCGCAAATAAGACTTCACAAGTTCACTTATATTTCTTTTGCCTAGCTGATTATTTATCATCCAGTTTTTGACATCTGCCAAATCTTTAAAATCCTTCACCTCAACCCTAAAATCTATTTTTTCATTAGCACAAATCTCATAGCGGTTGTGTCCATCCACGAGTATATATGTACCAGCATTGTCCCAAATAATTAGGCTTTCTCTACAACCTTCTAAAATAATACTTTCACATAATTTATCTTTTTCTTCATCACTCAAAGGCGGAATAAGTTTTTTTAATTCACTAAGAATAGTGATATTTTGCTTGATAAAAGTATTTGAATCTGTATTATTTTTTACAACACTTTGGATAAGGTTGCTAAAAATATCTATGCTTTTCTTGCTCATTGTTATGGTATATTGATGTTTGGGATTTTGAAAATTTCACACGCTAACTCCAAATAATCTTTCGCCCCAGCACTTTCGTGTTGGTATGTAAAAATATCTATTTTTTTGGCACTTGCCTCTTTTAGACCTACGCTCCTACGAATAACGGCAGTAAAAACCTTTTCTTTATATTCGTTTCTCATTGCAACCATAATTCCTTTACTGACCACAGTTTTATCAAATTGTGTAAATAAAATACCCGCTATTTGCAGTTTATCATTCATTGCTTCTTTTAATTTCTCACAAAGTTCTAATATTGTTTTTGTACCCGTAATAGCTAAATATTCTGCTTGTGTTACTATTATTACCTCATCAGCAGCAATAATTGCATTGATAGGCAGTATTCCGAGTGAAGGAGGACAGTCTATAAAAATAAAATCATATTTACCTTTAACCTCATCTAGTGCTTTTTTTAGTTTGGTATAACCCAACAGATGCTCTGCTTGTAACGACATTTCAGCCGTTGCAAGGCTCAAATCAGAAGGCACAAGGTACAAATCTGTACAAATTTCTATAATTGGTAGTTTTTCGTTCTTACAGAGTGTTCCAGTAATATTTTTACTAGGCTCATTAAGTCCTACTGATTGTGTAAGATTAGCTTGTGGGTCTAAGTCTATCATTAGAACATTATTACCTAAAAGCGACAATGCTCGTGATAAATTAAGTGTTGTGGTAGTCTTGCCAACACCGCCTTTGTGATTGATAATGGCATAAATAACTGTGTTTCTAATAGGATTTCTCATATTTATTTGTTAATATTTTTTGATTTGAAAAAAATTGAAAAAAGATTTATCAGTTTATTCTATACCAAATTTATTTTTAAGTGCGCCATAAGCATAAGCTTCTTTATTTTTAATTTTTGGGTCTGCAATAAGTATTTTTAAATCATAAGCAACCTTGAAAATTTCTTTATCATTTGCATATTCAAGCACTTTCCTTGCCTGGTAATCACTTATGTTTAAACTCATAAGTGTATCATAAGCTCTTACTCTATTTATTGGAGCAACTCTCACCACTTCTACATAAGGAATATCTATCTTAGAAGGATTTAATTCTGTTATTAGTTCTTTCTTAGGCATTTTTTCTTTTTTGACAAGAACAGGAATAGGCGTAAATGTAAATTCAATATTTGTTACTCGTTTCCCTGATTTAATTTCTTTGAATTTGAAAGCCATAGGTGTCTTTTCTAAGTCCTTTTGTGCTTGTAAGATAATTCGTTTTTTAAAATCATAATAGCTAGGATATTGCTCTTCAGAGATGTTTAAAGAGAACCGTAAATCTTCAAGACTCATTACACGAAACCCAGTATAAGAATATTGTTTTAATAATTCATACACACGTAAGGAATGATTACTTTTTATACTAAAAGCCTCCTCCAAATCAAAAAGTGTGAACTGATTTTTAATATTTAGTAGATAAGGCTTTATTGCGGGGTCAAAATGTAATATGATTAAACCTTGTCCTTTGATATAAGTAGCACTACTGATTAGTGCTACTTGTATAAGTCTTTTATTCTCATTGATTTCACAAATACAGTGCAACAGTTTTTTTGTGGCATTTCTAAACTCTACATACGCAGAAGACTTTTGTAGCCCTAATTCTTCAATTAAAACAGCAGCATCTATTACTATATCCTTAAAGTCCTCATCATCAGGCTTTACCATAGAAACCATTTTTAGATAAATTCTACGTTCCAGCAAAGTCATTCCATAACGGGCATTTATTAAAAAATTGGATTGCTTTACCATTTGATTGTTTTCTGTTGCAATCACGAATTGGGTATTGTTGTTGGGCGGATTAATCATTATTTTGTTACTTTTTTTTGAATAAAAACAGCTTTTTGAGATTTTTTTCAAAGGTAAGAAAAAATAACGACAAATAAAACATCTGTCGTTATTTTCTCGGAATCTGTCGTTAAGTTATCCACATTTTCTCGGAATCTGTCGTTGATTTCTCGGAATCTGTCTGTTTTACACTATATAAGCAATACAAAAAAGAATAAAAAAATCACGTGTTCTTTCTTTTAAAGTTTGATTTACGGATTTTGTGCTTTAAAATTCAAAGTGAGGAAAATTTTGATTTTTTTTGGATTTTCCAGTTCGCTCCAAACCCGAAAACGAAAACCCGAAATTTTTTTGGATTTGGTTTGGGATTGGTTTTAGTAGCCCGCACTTTGAAAATCAAAGTATCTGATTATCAGCTAACTAAGTCTTAATTACGCAATGAAACTGATTTTTTGATTTTTGATTTTGCATTGGTTTTGTTTTTTCTAAGAAGACTTAGCTAGATAACATAGCTTAAAATCAATTTTTTGGCATCTCTAATAGATTATAATATGCTAATTATATATTTTGTGGTTGAGATAATTTTAACGCAATGGTGAGCGTTTTTGAGCGTTATAATTTTTAATTTTTCTAAAAAAAGAAATTTTGGTTTCATTTTTGGTTTGACGGGTTTTCAAAAGGCTACTATATGTCGGTTTAAAAACCGCTTGACTTCAACCATTTTCTCAAATGCTCAAATTCCCTATTTTATTGCTTTGAGGGCATTTAAAGCAAGTATTTTGCTAATTCTATATATGAAAATATATAGATGTACTTTATTTCATAAAATCGTCATATTTTTGCTAATAAATCTCTTTAATGACAAATATTTTCCGTAGTTGAGATGTATGTTTAAAATTTTGTTTATTGGTACGCCCATTTTGGCAAGTTCCAAAATGCGGGTTTTGTCTTTGTCGTACATTGTTTTTTGCTTGCAACCAACTGGTTTTCCTAGTTTTACGCCTTTTGCTTTCAGTGCGTTTAGTCCTTCTTTGGTTCTAAACGAGATAAAATCACGTTCCAGCTCCGCCAGCATAGAAAAAATAGTAATCAAAATTTTATTACTCATATCCAGCACGTTGAACGGGTTTAAGTCCATATTCTGCTTTACAAGTATCAGGCGGCACTTTTTGTCTTCCATTAGGCTTTTGATAATTTGTAGCACTTCTTGTATAGAACGCCCAAGTCGTGAGAGTTCTGACACAATAACTACATCATTTTCAATGACTTGCGAGAGTAATTCTGTGATTTTGCGCTTATCAGCCGTTTTCCTAGAAGACATTTCTACTTCTATCCATTTGTCAATGCTCATTTTGCGTTCCACTACAAAACGAGAAATCAAATTTTTCTGACTTTCCGCAGATTGTTCTGTGGTGCTGACCCTTATATATCCATAAACGCTCATTTGAGTTGTGAATTAAAAGTTGTGAATTAAAATACATTTATTTTTCTATTCTTCTATATTTTCCGTATAAAGGTAAAGAATTATCTTTATAGTATCATTTTTATTTCGTATTATGTATTAGTTTATATAGTAGTTTTATGATTATATAAATGCTCATTTATACGAAAAGAAAACACCAAAAACACTATTATTTGTGTTCATGGTGTTTCTCTTTAATAACAATTAGTTAAATTTGCTCATAAGTGCTAAATTTTTTCTAAGTCAAACCAATCAAATAATTGTGGATGTGTGGCAATAATTACTTAAATATCTCATAAATAATCAATATCCAATCAATAATTGATTTAATATGTTTTGATTTTAATTTACTTAAATTGAGTTTATCAACTAATTGAGGTTGATTGATGATTAACCTAATCTTTTTACGCCCATTTAATTTACTTAAATATTTTTTATTTATTAATTTTTGGAGACGGATGATTAAAGCAGCCCTTTTATACGTATTTAATTTACTTAAATATTTTTTTTTCATTTTTATTTACGAGACTGTTTTTATCTCTCTCTAGTAAATAGTCTCCTTCTCTTCCTTTTATCCTAAAATATGTTTATTTTTAAATGTATGTAAACTTAAAATTAATTCAACTAATTGATTATCAATATTTTATAAAATAATATTAAATGACTATTAAAAAAAAAAATTTCCACAAATTTGCCATCTACTTGATAATCAAGGAAATTATTTTCAAATTATTTTATAGTTTCATAAAAATACAAAATTTTATTTTATTGATTACTTCCGTTTTGTGCAAAATAAAAAATAGGATTATTTCAAGAGAAAATGCCTGTTTTTGAAAAAAGTGCTACGAATTCTCAATAGATCCCAGCGAATTCTCAATGGTTGTTGGAGATACAAAAAAGTTTTGTTAATTTTATACTATTAAAAAAAGTTCAAAGTTTAACAAAATATTTTTCTGTAAAATGAAATAATACCAAAAAATGGCTAATTTTGCAGGGGAAATATCAACATATAATATTTAAGTTATGGTGAAGTATTGCCTTTTTTTGTCTTATTGTTTGTTCTTTTTTATCAAAAGGACAAGAAATACTGCCTCCACAACTTATTTATTCTTCCAATTTAAACTATATCTCTTTGCATATATGAAAAAATATATACTACCACAACTAATATTATTATTTTTTTTAGTGATTACACATATCTGTTATGCAGAGGATACTACCAAAGTAGCAAAAAAAGTTCAAAAAAGTTATTTATTGGGTCAAGAGCGTAGTTTTGAGAGTATAGAACAGGCTTTTAACAAGTATGACTTCAACAATGATATTCTGGTATCTACACTAACTGATTCTAATCGTATCACTACAAAGGCACGCAAACAAATCCAACGTGCAAGAGCAGTAATGACAGAAATTAAGAATAGTCAGGCATATACAAGTATTATGAATGTGCATCAGATAGCTAAATTACCTATGGGTATCAGTAAAAAGATAGGCAATACTGATTATACTATTGGTATAGATAGCATAGTTTTCACACCTAATTATGCTTATTTAGTTGCTTATATGATTGTGAAAAATCCTAAAGATGATTCAGAGCTATACTTTGTGGCAAGTGATATTCGCATCAATAAAGATGGAGGTTTTACGGGTAATGCCAAACTGGAATTAGTTACTGATTATACTTTTAACCTTGGTGGTAATCCTCAAAATGGCACCACACAAATAACATTTAAAGGTGGTTCCAATAAAACTTATGCAGAGTGGGATTGTGGTGGCTTTAAGAGGCTGGCAGTACAAGCTGAAATGGTTTTTTCTAGAGATTTATTACTTGTAGAAAATGTGAATGGAGATATTGATAGTACTAAAAGGGTAAAAGGAACTTTCAGTGCGCAGGTGGAAGATTGGAGTGAACTTATTGCAACTGTTAATTTTGAAGATGATTTTCAGCTAAGAAAACTTAAAGGGGTTGGTTTTAAAGTTAAGCAGGCTACTTTTGATTTTAGTGAAACTCAAAATCCTGCTTCTATGGTTTTTCCTGCAAACTATTTTTCTAGTGAAGAAGCATCAAATCTAATGCTTTGGGAGGGTTTTTACCTGAAATCTGCGGAAGTGCGTTTGCCAAGACATTTCAAAAAGAAAAATGCTAATGGTACTACCACAGTAGCATCTGGTGGGCGACTTAAACTGTTTTTAGATGATATTATTATTGATAAAGTTGGTTTTAGTGGCAAATTAGTGGCTCGTAATGTTATTAGTTTGGCAGAGGGAGAGATGAAAAAGTGGTCATACTCTCTTGATTCCATAGGTATTACAGTAGTTAAAAACCAATTAGTAAATGCAGGCTTTAGAGGTGATTTAGTCCTTCCTATTGCAGGAGAAAATGAGTCTTTACGTTATAGTTGTTTAATTGACCCACAAAATAATGATTACCAATTTTCAGTAGTTACTCGTTCTGATATGACTTTTCCTATTTGGAAAGCAGGCCAAGTAGAAATATTTAGTGGTTCAAGTCTTGAAGTGCGTGTAGTGAATGATGAATTTAGACCTAGAGCAACACTTAATGGTAAGATGACTATCAATGCAAGTATGTCTTCTGGTAATTCGGAAAAAAACAAGTTCAAACTTGCTGAGATGGGTTTTCAGCAATTAGTTCTTAGTACGCAAGCTCCATATATTTCAGTAGGTAACCTATCTTTTGGCTCTGACGTAACAGTCAAACAAATAAAAGTAAGTGGTTTCCCTGCTTCTTTAGAAAATATTGGTTTTGTGAATTATACCAATGGCATTGCATTGGAGATGGATTTGGTAGTTAATTTCGTAGGAGATGCAGGTAGTGGATTTGGGGCAGACGCTCGTATACGTGTGATAGGAGAGCGTGATGAAACTACAAGTAAAATTGCTTATAAATTTAAGACGATAGAAGTAGACAGAATACATATAGAAATAGAACAAGGCTCATTTTCTCTGGAAGGAGATTTATTTTTCTTTAAAAATGATACTATTTATGGTAATGGCTTTCAGGGTAATATTGAGGCAAGATTTCCTGCTGTAGAAAAAATACAGGTAATAGTCATATTTGGCAATATGTTAGATAATACTCGTTATTGGTTTGCAGATGCACTTGTCGTACTTACTAACGGTATAACTATTGCACCAGGTATAGAAATCAATGGTTTTGGTGGTGGTGCTTATTATCACATGAAACAAGCTCCAAAAACAGCTGCTAATGAAAATGGTTTGGGTGTTACCCCTTCTGGTGTAGCTTATGTACCAGACAAAAATACGGGGCTTGGTATTCGTGCCACAATGTATGTAGCATCCTCAGGCTCGGCACAAGCCTTTAATGGCTCTGTTACCCTTGATATTTCATTTTTTGCGAGTGGTGGTTTAAGCAGAGTAATTTTGTCAGGAGAAGCTAGTTTCTTAACCCCACCACTCAACATAGACCTCAGTAAAATTAAGGCAAAAGCAGCAAAAACTGCAGCAAAAGCACAACAATTAGAGGAGGCAATGGGTAAAGTGCCAGGGCTTAGTTATGATAAAAATGCAGTAGCAAATATCAATGAGGCTATTCATAAATTAGAAGAAGGTAATAGCAAACCAGGTGCAGTAAGGGCTACAATTGTGATAGATTTTGATGTAGCACAGAAGAGTTTGCATTGTAATCTTAAACTTTTTGTTGATGTAGCAGGTGGGCTTATTACAGGAGCAGGAGCAGGCGGACTTGCAGGTGATGTTGTTTTGCATTTTTCGCCAAGTAAGTGGTATATTCACTTGGGTACAACTAGTCAAAGAATGGGTATGAAACTTCTTGGATTAGCACAAACTACTGCATATCTTATGGCAGGAGATGAAATAGATGCTATTCCACCACCACCTGCACAAGTTGCTTCAATTTTAAATGAGATGGACTTATCTCTTGGAAGAAACAGTGGGCTTATTGCTCAAGGCAAAGGCTTTGCTATGGGAATGGGTTTGAGTGTAGATACGGGTGATTTGACATTTTTGATGTTTTATGGTCGTTTTGCGGCTGGTTTGGGCTTTGATATGACTCTTAGAAATTATGGAGATGGTGCTGTTTGTGAGGAAACGAACCAAAAAGTAGGCTTTGACGGTTGGTATGCTATGGGACAGGTATATGCTTATGTAATGGGTAAAATTGGTGTAAGAGTAGATTTAATGTTTTATAAAGGTGACTTTGAGATTCTTAGTATTGCTGCTGCTGCTATTTTACAAGCAAAATTACCTAATCCGACTTGGATGAAAGGCATTGTTGGAGGTAATTTTAGTATTTTAGGCGGACTTGTAGAAGGCAGCTGTAAATTCAAATTTGAAATAGGAAAACAGTGTACTATTCGTGGAGCTAGTTTATTGTCAGGCATAGAAGTTATTTCACAACTTACGCCAGCAGAAGGAGCAGATAAACTAGATGTATTTACCTCACCACAAGCAGTGTTTAACTATGAAATAGATAAAAATTTTAATGTAAATGACCCAGATTTAGGTATTATTAGGACATTTAGAGTAAAACTTGATAAATTTGAAGTTTCCAAGAGTGGTGTACTTGTACCAGGACGTTTGGAATGGTCAGCAGATAATAAAACTGCTGCCTATATTTCTCACGATATATTGCCTGGACAATCAAGCCTACAAGTAGTTTGTAGAATTTACTTTCAAGAATTTGTTAGAGGTGCTTGGACAAATGTTGTTGTTTCAGGTGTTGTAGTTGAAGAGATAAAACGAGCTAATTTTAACACAGATAAAGCCCCTGATTATATTCCACTAAGTAATGTAGTGTATAGTTATCCTATTATGAATCAGTTATATTATCATAAAGGGGAAACAAATGTAAGTTACATTAAACTTGACCGTGGGCAACCTGATTTATTCGTTCTTGATAATAAATGGAATCAAGAAATACGTCTTACAAATGGTACTACCAAACTGACAGCAGGTTTGACGTATAACACAACAGATAAAGAAGTCTCGTTTACAATGCCTGCTAATGTTCAAAATGGTAAATTGTACCGTTGGGAAATAATGAATACACCTGCCTATGATAATGATGATGTTAATGCCAATGTGAGTCAAGTAGTTAATAAAACAAGTGTTGATAGCACTAATATTTCTATAAAAACTCAAAAAGCAACTGGTTCATTAGAACAATTACAAGAGAAGAGCATTTTTACGACTAATTTTGCAAGTAGTTCGCATAGCAAATTCATTGATAAATTTAATGCCATTAACCGTTCTTCAGGATGGAGTTGGCCTATTATGGCGGGTATTCACGAAATAGGTGTAAACATCTCTGGCGCAGAGCTATTTGATAATGCAGAAATACTTGGTAATGCAAGCAAACAAGTAAAACCTTTGGTGCAACTGGAAGCACAATACACTACTTATTGGCATACATCTATGTTGCAACCCACTATTTATGCGGGGCTTTCTTCAGGCTTACAGATTACTCATAGAAATCCTAATATTTTAGGTGCGCCACCTGTTCGTAATGTGTTGATAGGACAATCTAAACTTGATTGGCAACTAACTGCTGCTGATGTTGATGCAGGAAATATTCCTTTAGGCTCTTCCAATGGAGTTTTTGTTTATAAAATGGCAGAAGCTAGCTTTGGAGATTTTACAGCACTTCGTAATCAGGTAGCAATGAGTGGTAATACAAGCTCGTTTGCACAGCAGTTGTTAATCACACCATTCCCAACTATGCAATCTGGTAATTATCCTGTGTTTTTGCGTTATTCATTGCCTGGTAGAAATATTGTTACTTCACAAGTACAAATCAATATCAACAGACCATAGTTTTAGTGATTCAAAATACACATAAATTGCATAAAATAAATATGATAGAATAAATATGATAAAATATCTAATTAGTTTAGTGTTCTTGCTTGTAATGAAACCCTCTTTTGCACAATTAAAAGATACACTAGCACCAAAAAATGCTATCAAAATAATAGCACAAGCAACACCTGATAAAATTTTATTGCGTTGGGCAGCAAATACGCCTTATGCTTGGAAAATGGCAAATGAGCAAGGATATATTGTAGAAAAACAACTTGTTGCAAAAGCAGGAAAGTTGATTACGCCTCGTGGCGCATTCGTAAAACTCGCACCACAACCTATTAAACCTTTGCCTTTGAATGAGTGGGAGCCAATAGTGAAATCAGATAAAATGGCACCTATTGCAGCACAATCTCTTTATGGTAAAACTTTTGCTATTTCGCAAGGAAAGCAGAAAAACCCTAAAAAGGGGAAGGGGAATGATAATATGATAGAAATGCTTAATCAGGCTACGGAGTTAGAAAATAGGCATACTTTCGCCTTATTTGCTGCGGATATGTCTGTGATTACAGCAAAAGCATCTGGACTTTTTTGGGAAGACAAAACAGTAGTAGCTGATGAAATGTATTTATATAGAGTATATGCTTCCATAAGACCCAAAAATACACTTCCTATTGATACAGGATTTGTGTATGTTGGGATTTCGGATTACCGCCCACTTCCTAGAATAAGGCAGATAGAAGGGGAGTTTTCTGATAAATCTGTGTTGCTAAGTTGGGACAGAAATCCTTATAACCAGTTTTTTAGTGCTTTTATTGTAGAACGCTCAGATGATAATGGTAAAACATTCAAAAATACATCAGATTTGCCTTTTGTCAATACGCAACCTGTGAATGCTAAACAAGAGATGCGAAAGAATTACAAAGTAGATTCTTTGCCTGAAAATGGAAAAACATACTTTTTTAGGGTCAAAGGACTAAATGCTTTTGGTCAAGTGAGTTTGCCTTCTGATACTGTTTCAGGGGTTGGCTATATTCCATTACGGGGTAATCCTTCTATTACTAAAATAGAAGAAATCAAAGGAGCAGCCGTAAAAATTGAATGGGATTTCCCAAAGGAAAGTATCTCTGAAGTCAAAGGATACAGTTTGGAGCGTTGCGAAACAGAAAAAGGTACTTATCAAATACTTAATACTAGTATTTTTCCTATTACTACAACAAATTATGTGGACTTAAAACCACCTAAACGCTCTAATTATTACCGTGTGAGGGCTTTGGGTAAGAAAAAAGGAGAATATGCACTTTCTTTTCCTTATCGTGTTCTTTTGCAAGATAGTCTTCCTCCTATGCCTCCTACTAATGTCAAAGGCGTGATAGATTCCACAGGAATAGTAAGTCTTTCGTGGAAGAAGAATACAGAACAGGACTTGTATGGTTATAGGGTTTTTAGAAGTAACTTTAAAAACCAAGAGTTTAGTCAAATCAGTAAAGAACCAATAAGGACTACATTTTTTAAAGATACTGTAAGTATCAAAACACTTACAGAAAAAGTTTATTATAAGATAGTAGCCTTAGATGAAGTGTTTAATCCTTCAGGTTTTTCTGAGTTATTAGAACTCAAACGCCCAGACAAAATACCTCCTGTGCCACCTGTGATTAAAAACTATGAGGCAAAACCTGAGGGTGTTTATTTACAATGGTATAATAGTAGTAGTGAAGATGTTGAAAAACACTTACTCTATAGAGGTATTATGGGAGAGGAAAAATGGCAACTTATTAAAGTTTTTTTAGGCAAAGATACCACTCACTATACTGATAAAGATACAGATTTAAGCACCATTTATAAATATACAATTATAGCTATAGATGATGCAGGTTTAGAATCTACTCCAGCAAAACCCATACAAGCCAAGAGGTTAGATAATAAAATACGTCCAAATATTGAAAAATTTGAGGTCGTAGCTGAAAGAGAAAAAAAAGAAATAAAAATTGCTTGGCAATATAACCAGAAAGGGGTATTTGCTTTTTGGATATACCGTTCTGAAGAAGGTAAGCCATTGCGTTTGCTTACATCTGTGCGAGATGCTACTGCTACCAGCTACATTGATAAAGAGGCACGCTTGAATACTATCTATCAATACGCTATTAGAGCTGTTTTTGTAGATGAAGCACAAAGCAAAATGACAAAACCTATCATTGTTAAATATTAGAAATATAATTCATTATAAAAGAATAAAATAAATAATATGAAAAGAATTTACTTAATGCTTATTGCGTTAGTTTGTGCTTTAAACAGTACAAATGCCCAGAGCTGCTTTACTGGAACACCACCAGCTGGTCTTACTTGTTATAATATTAATTATGGTGGTAATCCTTCTTCAGAGGTTAAAATTGAAATACGTATTGTTCGTTATTTGAATCCACAAACTACTACAAGAAACATTATACTCAAGGCATCTTCTGATATATATTCTGCTACTGGTATTTCCAGAGCAATTGTCAATAATACCTTTGGATCTGCTGACCAAGTAAATCCGTGTACTTTTGCTACATTACCTCCAAATTGGAGTGATGCATCAAATATTACTGCTTATACTGTTCCTGGTTCAACACCTGTAAATCTAGCAGCTCATAGTACTTTTGCTCCTAGATATGTAAATTATTTGCCACAAGGTATTACTGTAAATTTAGACGCGTTTAACCATCATAGTGATCCACACTGTGATCATAATAGCGGTGCTGAGCAAGCAGAACGCAATGTAACTAGTAAAACTGTAGAATTCAAAAATTTTCCTGCAGGGGTATGGTATAGAGCAACTGCAGCTAATGCACCTAGTGCTTTTTATTCTCAAACACTTGATGGTCAAGCAGGTGTTCTTCGTAATGGACCCTTATTTGACTTTGAGTATGAGATACGTTATACACTTCCTACCAATTTATTTACGCTAAATGTAAGACAAGATAGTCCATTGAATGTAGGCACAGGTGCTTGTGAGGGAGTTGGAAATAATACTGGCTATAGTTTTTATGCCAATCCACTTCCAAAACTACAGTATGCTTCTGCACCTAATCCTGTTCCAACACAAGCAGCTAGCCCTGCTCCAACACACGCTCCAAATTTCTCTAATATGACTTATTATTGGTCTTATATAGTAAGCGGAAGTTATGCAGGATCACAACAAACTACCTGTTACATTCCTCCTTGTCCAACGGTATCTGTTGATGATTATGATTGTTTTCCTGGTTATTGGTCTGATACTGATGGAGATGGGTTTGATGATACTTATGTAGATCCATATTGTGTGCCTTCAGGAACTACTCATCTTGAAGAAGATTGTAGCATGTCCACGCTCTCTCCTTGTGCAACTCAAGTCTCTTACTCTTCTCCTGCTAGGATAGAAATAGGTACGACTTCTAGCCCTACTTATCCTATTGCTAATATTTTTGATTTGCCTGGTTTAAGAACTTATCTTGATGCTATATATCAACAATCAGGCAATCAATTGCTTAATCCAAGAATAGAAATATTTGTGGCAGGAGTAATACCTGGTACAGGTAGTCAGGTAGGCTATACCTCTGCGCTTAGTACCCCTCGCTCATCACCTGTTGCACCTATGGGTAGCATTGACATTCCTATATTGTGGCCTTCTGCACCTAGTGTAAATACCCCCAATGCTCCTACTGGTTTTAGTACACCAGCAGAAGCTACTTATGGAAATGCACAAGTATCAGTAGAAAATGCTAAATGTAAGGGTGGCGCAGGCAAGATAACTATAAATGCAGTAACAGGGAGAGCTAATCTGTATTATTTTTCCCTAAGGCAAACTCTTGATGCTAGTGGCACCCCTATTAGTGGTCAAACAATGAATGTTAATCAAGGAGCCACTCCTCAGCGTCCTACTACTATTGGCTTTCCTGTTATTTTCCCAGATACTGCTGGTAATTCATTTCCTTTATTAGCAGGTACTTACACACTCAAAATAGAAAACTATTATTCTGCAGGAAATGGCGGTCCATCTACAACGGGTTGTATTAGTCAAGAGATAGTCATCAAAATCTTAGAACCAGCAGAATTACTCTTGCCTCTAGGTAATATAGTAAAAAGCAATTATAATGGTGTAAATATTAGCTGTAAGAGTGGTAATGATGGGATTATTACAGTACAAGCTACTGGTGGTATTCCTCCATATTCGTATATACTTACATCTTCTAACGGAATGCCTGCTACCACCTCTACTACTGGTATTTTTACAGGACTTTCCGTAGGAGATTATACTGTTGTGGTACGAGATGCTTTATTCTCTACTACTAACAATTGTGTGAAACAAGTATCAGGCATAATTATTACAGAACCAACAGTTTTATTAGGTGCAGCAGCTTCTGTAACACCAAATCATCCTAATTATGATATTACTTGTTTTGGGGGTACTACAACGGTTAATGTTGCTCCCAATGGAGGTACTAATAACTATACTGTTTCTTTAGGTGGTATTACCCTTACAGCAACTAATACACAAACAGCAAGTTTTGCTAATCTTGCCGTAGGTACACATACTTTTATAATCAAAGATGCAAATCTTTGTGAAACTACTATTACTAAAACCCTCATTCAAGCCCCTGAAATCACTTTCCTATTGCCAGAAGTAACAAATACTACTTGTTTTGAAGGTTCAGATGGACGTATTAGGCTTAGTGGTGTAAGTGGAGGTATTCCAAATGGTGCAGGTGATTATACCTATAATTTGGTAAGAGCAGGTAGTCCACTAGTGGGCTATACAAACCCTACAGACCAAGTGAGTGCAGATGCAGATTTTACAGTTTTGCCAGAAGGTACTTATACTTTAAAAATCACAGATTCAAAAGGTTGTATTAAAACTATCAACAATATCATTATAGCGCAACCAGCACCTTTGTCATCTGCCACTATTCTTGCAACAGTCAGAAATGTATCTTGTCTTGGAGGAGCAGATGGGGAATATGGTATTAGATTTATAGGTGGAAATTCTATTTATAATGTAGAATGGAGAAAACAAACCTCTCCTGCAAGCCCTTGGCTAAATGTAAATGCCACAAGCACACCTTGGGGTGGTTTGGTAACACCTATTGCAGGAGGCGCAGGAATGGCGTTTTTATTCAAAGATATGCAGGTTGGTACTTATGAAATACGTTACAAAGACACTAATAATTGTAATAATAATGACCCAAGTGGCTGGGTAATGCTTAATTTCCCTATTTCAGAGCCTGCAACTTCTCTTACGGCAACTGCAACAGTAGCACAAACAGTTACTTGTTTTGGTGGGTCAAATGGTAGCATAGACATTACAGCAAGTGGAGGATCACCTCATATTATTACAGGATACCAATATTCAATAGATGGTGGTGCTTTTGTTCCATTTACGGCTATTGCAACCATTACAGGGCAACTTGCAGGCAGTCATAGTATTGTTTTTAAAGATGCTAATAATTGTACTACTATGCGAACTGTTACTATTTCTCAACCGCTTGCACTTTCTATGACGCAGGGAACTACCAACAATCCAAGATGTTTTGGTGCAACAGATGGCAGTATTGTAGTGAATAATATTACTGGGGGAACTGCACCTTATCAAATTTCTATTGATAATGGTGCTAACTGGACTATAACTAATATTACCACACCTACCACAACCATCAGCAATTTAGGTATTGGTGCTTATCAAATACGTTTGAAAGATGCTAATTTGTGTGTTATGACCAGTACAATTACTGTAACACTCATACAACCGACTCCTATTAGCCTTTCTGCTGATCCACTTGTTACTAATACGGATTGTGGACAGGATAATGGCGAAATAACAGTAAATATGACTGGTGGTACGCCAGGCGGAACGCTTGGCTACACGTATATTTGGCAAAAATATGTAAGTGGTATTTATACAGCTATAGCAGGTACAACAAACCAATTAAGCGGCATATATTCAGGTACTTACCGTGTGATAGTAACAGACTCACAAAGTTGTGTTTTTACTTCTAATCCTATTGCTGTGATAGATATAGGTTCTCCTAATATCATTAACCAACTACTTACTAGCACAAGTTGTTTTGGTACAACAGATGGAGGTATTTCATTTGAAATAACAAGTGGTCTTCCGCCGTATCAGTGGCGTATTGCAGGTGGAGCGTGGCAAAATGCGAATGCAAACACTACTATCAATATTCCAAATCTAAGAGGCGGTACAAGTAATTTGCATACAGTAGAGGTAAGAGGTAGCAATAATTGCACAAGACCTTTTATTATTACTGTTCCTGAGCCTGCTATTCTAGCTATTAACTTTACGCTTACAAATCCTATTTGTATCAATGAAGGAAATGGAACGGCAGTAGCACAAATAACTGGTGGAAATGGTGGTTACACTTATCTTTGGAAAAATGCTACAGGCGCTAGTATAGGCACTGGTACATCTGTAGCTGACCTTTATGCAGATGATTACGAACTTGTGGTTACTGACAACAGGGGTTGTACGCTCACAAAACCTTTTATATTGACAAATCCACCTGCAACAAGCGTTTCCTTTCCTAGTGTAGTCAATATTTGTCAGGGAAATACTGCTAATTTAGATGCAGGAAATCCAGGCGCTATTTATGAATGGAAAAATAGTCAAAACGTGAATATAGGAACGGGTAGGACTATCAGTATTCCCCAAGCAGGCAATTATGAGTTGAAAATAATTACGCCACAAAGTTGTGTTTCTACTCATCCTTTCAGCGTAGAAGTACGTAGTGATTTGGTGAAGGCGAATATGCTTGTAGCTTCCGAAGTGATAGCACAAGATACCATTGTGTTGATAGATGTTTCTCGTACGCTTGTCGCAGACCCCAATAACCTTAGGAATATTCCAGACAGAATTGAATGGAGTTATAGTAGCCCTGATATAATCCGAATAGGTGGTATCACAGGTTATACAGAAGAACTTAAATTTATGAAAGAGGGTATTTATACAGTTCGTCTGAAAGCCTATTGGACAACTTGCTCTGATGAGATTACTAGAAGCATTGTGGTGCTTCCAAGAATTGCTAAAAATGATAATAATGGTTTGGGTTATCAAGGAGCAGATATTACTAAGTTTATAGTTGCCCCCAATCCTTCTAATGGCGTTTTTGCAGCAACAGTGGAACTAAACAAAGAAAGTACAGCAACAGCCACTTTATATAGTTTGCAAAGTAATAGGAGTATGGCAACACAAACACATAACGCAAGTGCTAATAAGCATACTTTTGATTTTAATGAGCCTAATTTGCCTTCAGGATTTTATGCTTTGGTGATTACTACACCCAATGAAACCAAATTTTTAAGAATAATAATTGAACGCTAACAAACTGTTAATCATCAAATAAAAACAGATAGTAGCCTTAAAATCAAGCTACTATCTGTTTTATCAAGTTATCTTTAAGCCTATGAAAATATACATACTTTTATTTTATTTTTTCTTATTATTTATTTTTTCTCCTATAAAAGCTCAAAATTTGGAGCAAATTGGCACAGGAAAAATACTTAAAGTAACTGGTGGCATCTCTGCAAATCAAGTTTTTTATGCTGCTTCTGGTCAAAATAACCGTAGGAATCCTTATGATTATTTTTTGAGTGGCAACCTAAACTTTGATTTGTATGGTTGGAGTGTACCCTTGTCTTTTTCTGTTTCTAATCAACAAGTAAGCTATCAACAACCCTTTAATCAGTATAGTTTGCACCCTACCTACAAATGGGTAAAAACACATATTGGCTGGAATTCTATGAATTTCTCCACTTACACGCTTGCAGGACACGTTTATAATGGTTTTGGTGTGGAACTTACGCCCAAAGATTGGCTATCAGTGAGTGCTATGTATGGAAGATTGCAAAAAGGAATTGCTTATGACACCACTGAAAGCAATAACCAGCCAGCTTTTAGGCGAATGGGAACGGGCTTTAAAGTGGGTTTAAAGCATAAGAAAGACCAATTAGAGCTTATTGCCTTTCGTGCTTGGGACAACCCCAATTCTATTGGATTAGTACCTGATTCCGCTCAACTCAAGGCACAAGATAACTTAGTGCTGAGTATTCACGCTGTTAAAACATTGTTTGAGAAAGCAGTTTTAGATGTAGAAATAGCTTCTACCGCTATTACAGAAGATATAAAAGCCGAAAGGTCAGGTAGTTTGGAGAAG
>JAYUKY010000135.1:0-23790 GCA_043764015.1 Raineyaceae bacterium | reverse complement strand
CATCTGGCCAGAACTGATGATGTGGGGACTGGCAGAGGGCTTGCAGGGTTTGAATCGCCTCCATTAGAGGCAATTGGTATTGGTAGCTGGCTTGACTGACTATCCGAACACAGCCATTTTGAGTTAACGGGCAGCTAGCCCAACCTTGGTTCGCATTTTCTAACACCCAGGTTTTGGACGTTTGATGAAAGGCGTGCCCAGGGTCGCAAAGTGCAATCAGCACATTGACATCTAACAGCGCAACCACCGCTTAAATACCCAGCTCTTCGCGAATCCGATTGACGTGCTCATTGGTCACGGGTTCTGCACCAGCGCGGCTGGGAAAGGTTCTAAAGCCAAGGTCATAAAACCGCTGATCTTCATCGCTAAGCGTTTGCTTGGAATTGGCTTTGGTCGCCTTTTTCCCGGCAGCAGGGCTTTGCAAGGCAGCGCGCCCCCATTCGGAAATGACTTGACCCAAAGTCTTTTTGTCGCGCCGCGCAAAGTCTTTGGCGGCAAACAGAACGTCGTCAGCAATGTCTAGGGTGGTGCGCATGGGTTACTCCTGAAAGAAGCTTTAATTATCCCATGAATTGCATCACGCATCACGCATCACGCATCACGCATCACACATCACGCATCACACATCACGCATCACACATCAACAAGTTTTGGGTGCATTTTTGCTTTGTCAAATCCTAATTTTTTTGCATTTTGTATGTCTGTTTTTATTTCTTTCTTTTTCTTTTTGAGATAAAAACGCATCAAACCACGCTGATAATGATAATTAGCATTTTTAGGAGAAATATTTATTAAATTTGCGTAAATGTCTTCTGCTACTTTGTAGTTTTTCATTAAAACCAAAATATCAGCTTTTTTTGTTAATAAAACCTCATTTTGAGCGTTTAAATCATTATTTGGTGTATTTTCTTTGTCTAAATCAATGATTTTATTGATGTCTTTGAGTGCGTCTGGATATTTTTTTGAGATAAGAAAGTAATTTAGGCGTTCCTCCACAAATTTACTCTCTATATTATCTAACTCAATAGCTTTAGAAATGCTTAGAATAGCATTTTGAGGTTGTTTTAGCTCATTTTGGCAAAAGGCTTTTAGACTATATTCTTCTGCTAAAACCTCCATTGAAATAATTTTTTCATTTTTACTTTCTGTAAAATTTTCAGCTAAAACTTTACTTTCAATCTCTTCTAAATCATTTATAACTCCTTGAAAATCAGATAATAAAAATTTAGTTTGCGCCCTTTTTCTCAATACTTCTAAATTACGTGGTGTAGTAGAAAGCACTTTGTCAAAATCCGTAATTGCATTTCTGTAGTCTGCTTTATCAAAATAACAGTTTGCCCTACCCAAATAAAGTGCCATTTCCGCAGGGAAACGCACAATAATATCATCATAATACTTAATTGCTACGTCCAAATTACCTAATAAATGATGACTTTCCGCCAAATAATTGAACAAAACAGGCTGATTAAAATTAAATTTTAATGATTTTTCAAAGTAAAAATTAGCACTATCATACTTTTCAGCTCTAAAACGTATCACACCCTTATACAAATACGCCTCAAAATTAGCGGTATCCATACGCAAAGTTTTAGAAAAATCAGTGTCTGCTTTTTCCAAATTATTGAGGTTAAAATGTGCGTTGCCACGCTTAAAATATGCATCTTCATTAGTGGTGTCTGCTTTTATGTATTTGTCAAAAAGTTTTATTGCTTCTTTAAAATTTTGGACGTAAAGTTCTGCATCAGCTTCCTCAAAAACCTGTTTTTTATTGATAATTTTGTTGTTTTTAGTGTTTTTTTGCGCAAAAATTTCAGAAGAAAAAGTTACTAAAAATACTAAAAAAACAGAAAAATGAAAGCTATAAATGTTATAAAATGTATGGTTTTTCATAAAATAGTAGTTGTTTAATTTATGTTTGAATTTCGGTGTGGCAAGGTAGAAAAAAGTAAGAATCATCTTACTTTTACAACACAAAAAAAGTGCTAGATTTTGCAAAATAAAAAGACTTTACATAAAGTAAAGTCTTTTTTTATTGGATATTTCCAGCTCTAAAACTAATCAAAATGTTTTTTTACGTAGCCTTCGTGGCTAGCTTTTTTTAATTTTTCTGCAAAAGCATCTGCTTCAGCTTTATCAAAATATTCTCCTACAAGCACCCTAAACACTTTTTTTCCATCACTCCAACCAACTTGTATGTAGGTGTCTTCAAATTTTTCTTTGGCAAGTGCTTTACACAAATCTCTAGCGTTTCCAACATCACCATACGAACCAACCTGCACTCCAAAGCCACGAGGCTCTTTTTTTGTTCCCCACGAGCTATAAGAATTGCCCGTTAGGTAGTTATCATCATCACTTTGATTAGCAATTTTGTCTTTTAAAGTATCTCTAGGCACTAAAACATTTGGTTTGTCTTTATCTTTTGGTTTGATAGGTTCTGTTACTTTTCCATTTTCTACTACTTCCACACGTACACGTGCCGTACCAGAAAGTACCATTCCAATCTGTGAGGCGGCATTACGAGAAAGGTCTATGAGCCTATTATGCGCATACGGACCTCTATCATTGACACGCACCAAAACGGATTTATTGTTGCCAAGATTAGTAACTTTTATCATTGTGCCAAAACGGAGCGTTCTGTGTGCGGCAGTCATTTTATTATTATCAAAAATTTCGCCACTAGCCGTTTTCCTTCCATTAAATTGGTCAGCATAATAAGATGCCATTCCTGTTGTATTTTGAGCATTTAGCAGGGCATTTTTGACAAAAAAACAAGAAAAAAGAAACAGAAATAAATATATTTTTTTCATAGGGAGTTAATGTTTGGATTCTCCCCACGTTCCACGTGGGGTTATGATTGTTCAACCCTTTCAGGGTTTGGTTTGCCAAAAGTACAATTATTCTGTTATTTTTCCTAAAATAATTATAGCTGCCACAAAAAAAGCACCTCCAGAGAGAAATAAAAGCCATTCTCGTAAAGGCATTTTTAATATCTTCACAAAAATAAAACAAAAAAGTAATAAAACGGCAATGATTAGTAATTGCCCTATTTCTAGTCCTACATTAAATGACAATAACGGAACAAAAAGCATTTTACTTTCCAAAAGCAAACTTCTCAAAAAATTAGAAAAACCTAAGCCGTGAATTAGTCCAAAAAATAAGGCTAAAAAGTAGCGCAAACGTGCATTGAACAGGTTTTTTTCTGAATTTTCTGTTAAATTTTGCTTATCAAAATAATTAAAAACTGCTGTTATCATAATAGTTATAGGAATAAGCATTTCTATAAAATCAGCATTTATTTTGATGATATTGAGGGTTGCGAGTGCTAGTGTAACAGAATGCCCTAGCGTAAAAGCCGTTACTAAAATAAGCAATTTTTTATAATCTTTTGGCTCGTAGGCAGCGCAAAGCACCAAAACGAATAAAATGTGGTCGTAGCCTTTGACATCAATAATATGATGAAAACCAACATCTAAATAAGCTAAAAATTGTTCCATATTTTGTTAAAAAAAATTCGTATATCAAAAATTGTGCCTAAAAATACATAAACTCAAAAAAATAACAAAAAATCTATCTTAAAAGTTTTTTTTATCCAAAAAATACCTAAATTAGCGTTTGAATTACAAAATATCTACTCAAAATCTATTATATTTTATCATAACTATTTATGCAAAAGCTATCAATTCACCAATCTTTACAACAAAAATTATCACCACAGCAAATACAATTTATCAAACTTCTGCAAATTCCGACCGCAGAACTTAATACTCGTATTCAGGAAGAATTAGAGGAAAATCCCGTTTTAGAAGAAGGAAAAGAAGAAAAAGACGACAAGGAAAAAGATGATAAAGATGATGATAACAATGATAATAATGATAATAATGACGAAAATTCTGATGATAGTTATGAAGATGACTATGATTATGATGGAAATAGTAACCAAGACATCAATGTAGGTGAATATTTGCAAGATGATAGTGGCTATAAAATGCAAGGAGATGGCAACAACGGACAAGATGAGGACGACAAAGAAATGCCTGTTGCTATGTATGAAGATTTGATTGATTCTTTGGAAATGCAGTTAGGTTTTGTAAAACTTGAGCCAAAAGAAGAAATAATAGCCAAACAACTTATTGGAAGTATTGATGAAGATGGTTATATTCGTAGAGATTTAGCTTTGATTATCAATGATTTAGCCTTTGCACAAAACCTTGAAATAAGTCTTAAAGAAATTGAAAAGGTACTTCACAAAATCCAGAAATTTGAGCCTGCAGGCATTGCTGCCCGCACATTACAAGAGTGTTTACTTCTTCAGCTTGAAAGAAAACACATTGAAGATGCCCACACAGACGAAGAACACAAAGAGATAAATATAGCAATAGACATTATTGAGCATCATTTTGTTGAATTTACTAAAAAACATTATGACAAAATTGAGAAAAGATTAAGCATTGATGATGTACATCTCAAAAAAGTCATCAAAATGATTACGCACCTCAACCCAAAGCCTGGCGACACCTCGGGAGGTAACTATTCTGGTACTCAATATATTATCCCTGATTTTATTTTGACCAAAAATGGTACAAAACTAGAACTTTCCCTTAATTCTCGTAATGCGCCAGAACTCAAAATAAGCCGTGCTTATGCTGAAATGCTTGATACTTACGACAAAAGCGACAAAAAAGACAAAGTCGTTAAAGATACGGTTTCGTTTGTCAAACAGAAACTAGATGCTGCCAAATGGTTTATTGATGCCATCAAACAACGTCAAAATACACTTATGAAGACAATGGAAGCTATTTTGAAGTTTCAATATGAGTTTTTTTTGCACGAAGATGAGAATAAATTTAAGCCAATGATTCTCAAAGATATTGCAGAACGCATTGATATGGATATTTCCACCGTTTCTCGTGTGGCAAATAGTAAGAGTATTCAGACAGAATTTGGTATGTTTCCGCTTAAATATTTCTTTTCAGAAGGCATTTCAACGGATTCTGGAGAAGATGCAAGTAGCAGAGAGGTAAAATCACATTTGAAGGCATTTGTAGATAACGAAAATAAGAAAAAACCGCTTTCAGATGACAGATTAGAGGAAATGCTCAATGAAGAAGGCTACCAAATTGCCCGCCGTACAGTTGCCAAATACAGAGAACAATTAGGAATTTCTGTGGCTAGGCTAAGAAAAGAATTGTAAATTTATAATAAAAAAGCCGTATTTTCGCAGAAATTAAATACTACTTGAATGAAAGAGCGTTATGTTAATCCGTTTACTGATTTTGGTTTCAAAAAACTTTTTGGAGAAGAGAGTTCTAAGGAGATTTTAATGGACTTTTTGGGTGCAATTATCCCTGATAAAGGCAAAATAATACAACTTAGTTTTCTTCAAAATGAGCATCTTGGTGCATCACAAGAAGATAGAAAAGCTATTTTTGACCTTTATTGTGAAAACGAAAAAGGAGAAAAATTTATTGTAGAACTTCAAAAGGCAAAGCAAGAGTTTTTTAAGGATAGAAGTTTGTATTATGCTACGTTTCCCATACAAGAGCAGGCAATCAAAGGCGACTGGAATTTTAAATTAAATGCGGTTTACACTATTTCTATTATGGATTTTGTGTTTGATGATGAAAATCCTGATTTATTTATGAATGATATTCGTTTGTTTAATATGAATACGCAAAAAGTTTTTACAGAAAAATTGCGTTTTATTTATCTTGAAATGCCTAAATTTGTTAAAAAAGAGAAAGAACTTGTAACATATCTAGATAAATGGCTTTATGTATTGAATAATTTATATATTTTGGATAAAATTCCTGCCAAAATCAAAGAAAAAATCTTTTCTAAATTTTTTGAAAAAGCAGAAATTGCTAAATATACACCAAAAGAGCGTGAAGACTACCAAAAAAGCGTAAAAGCTACTAGAGATTTCAAAAATGTAGTAGAAACTGGCATTAAAGACGGCATAGAAATAGGCAAAAAACAAGGTATCAGAATTGGAATAAAGGAAGGAATAAAGGCAGGAATGGAAAAGGGAATGGAAAAGGGAATGGAAAAGGGAATGGAAAAGGGAATGGAAAAGGGAATGGAAAAGGGAATTAAGGAGGAAAAAAAACTAACGGCAAAAGCAATGAAAACAAAAGGATTAGATATGAATTTAATTATTGAAATTACTGGACTTTCAGAAGAGGAAATCAATAAACTTTAATTTTAAATACAAATTCAAATTCAAGGAAAAAATGTGATATATGTTTCAGTTAAGCAAATTTTTCCTATGATTATCAATAATTTATATTTTACTTGTAAAACTGTTCATGATATTGTTATGTCTAAATTAAATAATTTTTCTCTTATTTTCTTTTTGTTTTTTTCCTTCTTTTTTTCTATTAAAAGTGCCTTTGCACAACAGGAAATAGATATTCTGGAGAAAAAACTCAAAAACGCAACAGGCAGAGAAGAAATAGAAATTCTGATTGCACTTGCAGAGGAGTACCTTATTCAGCACAAAGAACTCAAAATAGCGTTTTCTTATAGCTTAAAGGCACTTCAAAAAGCGCAAAACCTCAAATATCCTTTTGAAGCAATGAAAGCTAAAAATATTTTAGGAAATTGCCATTTGGAAAAAGGAGAACAAGGTGACATAGAAAAAGCATTTGAATACTATAAAAACGCGCTTTCAACGCCAAGAAAAAACTCGCAAGAAGAAGAAAGAGAAGAAGCTCGCTCGCTCAACGGGCTTGCCAATGTGTATTATTTGTGGGGATATTACAAAGAAGCACTTTCTAGCACAGAAAAAGCACTTGCTTTAAGGCAAAAATACACAGATGAGCGTGGAATGGCACAATCTTACAACACATTTGGGCAAATTGCAGATGCATCAGGAGATTATAAAAATGCCATTCAATACTATTCTAAGGCGCTTAATTTGTATGAAAAACTCCGCAGACAACGAGATATTGCAGGTGTGCTAGACAATCTTGCCTCTGCTATCAAAGTACAGGCGCAAATAGAGGGTAAAACAGATTTTATGCAGGTTTTGCAGTATTATAACCGTTCTTTGGAAATCAGTAGTCAGCTCAAAGATGGCAAAGGAATTGCACGCACTTTTAATAATTTGGGTATCATTGCTGCCAACGAAAAACGCTACAAAAAAGCCTTAGAATACTATGGAGAGGCTATTAGATATACTGAAGAAAATGAAAATTTACAGGGTTTGCCTACCACTTATAACAATATTGCAGCCGTTTATTATAACCAAGAAGATTATAATAATGCCCTAAAATATTATGAAAAAGCAGCTGATATTGCCAATAGTATTGGTGCATTATATGACTCACAAGAAACATTTTTGAAAATGTCGGCACTTTTTGCAAAACAAGAAAAATTTGCAGATGCCTACGAAATGCTGCGTCTAAGCAACGTAAATAGAGATAAAATAGCTAATGAAGACAATATTAAGCGTATTAGTTCGTATGAAATGACACAAAAACAAGCGGAAATAGACTTGCTACGCATAGAGAAACAATTAGAAGCAAAGGCATTTAATGCTTATGCTTTGATGCTTGTTGTGGTTGCTGCCTTTGTGTTGATAATTATTCTTGTTTTGTATAGGAAAAACGCCATTATTATAGAACTAAATGAAGAACTGAAAAAGAGCAAGTAGGAAGTTTGAGGTACGAAGTATGAATAATTAAAATATGATTTTATTGTATTTTCGTACCTCGTATTTCTACCCTCGTACTTTAAAAAGTTATTTCATAAGGCTACCCAAATCAAAGCCTGGAATATTAGGCATAAGCCCTTCAGTAGCCTTTTTCATAAAGTCGCCAGATTTTTCTTCCACGTTGTTAAGTGCTTTATTGACTGCCGCCACCACCAAATCTTGGAGCATTTCTTTGTCTTCTAATTTCATCAAAGAATTATCAATATCAATCTTTAAAACTTGTTTTTTGCCATTTACAGTTGCTTTTACAAGCCCTGCACCTGCCTCTCCTTCTGCTAAAATGCTTGTAAGATTTTCTTGTGCTTCTTTCATTTTGGACTGCATTTCTTTCACTTTGCCCATCATATTGAATAAATCCATAAAATTAGTATTGAGTTATATAATTGTGATTTTTTAATTTTGAATGAATACAGAAAATTGTATTTTGAAATGTAAAGTTACAAAAATACTACATAAATTGTGTATAAAAATAACTTTTTAATGAATTTTTAGGAATTTTTGCGTAATCTTGTGGACAAATTTTGAAAAAATAACTTTTGGAAAGCTAAAAACTTTCCAAAAGTTCCACATATATCATAACATAGATGCACCTACGTATAGGCACACGAGGCAGCAAATTGGCACTTTGGCAAGCTGATTTTGTTGCAGAGAAACTTTTGAAGGCAAAAGTAACATCAGAAATAGTCATTATAGAAACAAAAGGAGATGTAATTTTGGATAAATCATTGTCCAAAATAGGCAGTAAGGGCGTTTTTACAGAGGAATTGGAACAACAACTCCGCACCAACGACATTGATATTGCTGTTCATAGTGCTAAAGATTTGTCTTCTGAAATAGTGGAAGACTTAGCTATTATTGCATTTATGGAGCGTGAAATGGCAAATGATGTACTTATTAGCCTAAATCCAGCCATTATTTTAGATAAAAATTCAAAAATTACTATTGGAACGTCCTCTACAAGGCGTTTGGCAACACTTAGGCATTTTTATCCGCAAGTGAGAACCGTAGAAATGCGTGGAAATTTGCAAACTCGTATGGATAAACTGAAAAATAATGTCGGAGATGCGCAATGTGATGCTATGATACTCGCTTTTGCAGGCGTAAACAGAATGAAATACAATGATTTTATTGTGCAAAATCTTGATTTAGAACAATTTACTCCTGCCGTTGGGCAAGGAAGTGTGGCTATACAAGTGGCTAAAAATCTTCCAAAAGAAACACAAAATATGCTTATCCAAACGCTTAACCATACGCCTACAAGTATGTGTATTGGCGTGGAAAGGGCATTTTTACGTACTTTGCAGGGCGGTTGTAGTGTGCCTGTTTTTGGATATTGTAAGATTTTGGATAATCAGTTACATTTTACGGGTGGAATTATTAGCCTTGATGGACAAAAAATTATCAAAAAAACACAAACCAATTCTTTTAATAATGCTCAAAAACTTGGTATAGATGTAGCTAATGTACTTTTGGCAGAGGGTGCAGGGGAGATTTTGAAAGAAATAAAAATGGGCTTTTAAGGTACGAAAATTTGAATAATAAAGTATTTTGAAATATTTTAGATAATAATTTTTCTTATTTAGGAATATTTATTATCTTTGCATTCTAAAATTTAATGTTAGATTTAATTTAAATATTTATTTCAATTCTAAAATCATAATAAAATGAGCGTATTAGCAGTAACAGATGCAGATTTTTCAAATAAAATAGCTGGAAGCAAGCAAGTTGTCGTAAAATATTATGCGGATTGGTGTGGAAGTTGCAAACTTTTTGCACCCAAATACAAACGCCTTTCAGCTGATGAGCGTTTTGAAAATATTACTTTTTTGGAGGTAAATGCAGAAGAAAATCCTGATTCTCGTAAGGCAGCAGGCGTAAATAATTTGCCTTCTTTTGCTATTTTTAAAGATGGTTTGCACGTAGAAACCATTTCTACAAGCAAAGAAGAGCCTTTTGTAGAGCTTTTGGAAAAATTGTAAAAATGCCCTAAATCCCCAAAGGGATTTTTCCGCCTTTTCCTGTGTTGTCAGGTGGAAACACCTGACAACAAGCCAATTAAATTTTGCCTTTTTAGCGTTACCTAACAACATAGAAATAAAACAACTTTCTTCAATGGAAATGCTGAATGCATTTTTGGCTGAAATAGGAAAATCATAGATAACTGAAACGAATGGCAAAAAAGAGAATTCCTACCAAACCCACCAAAGAAAGCAACGAATACGACAATGTCTTCAAAGATAAATTCAATAAAAATTCTCTACAACTTATTAGAGGGCTTTTAGATGAGAAATTTACGAAGTTCGTTGCCACAAAACCAACTGAATTTACAAGGAAACTCCGTAAAGCAGATTTTGTCTATTTGGTGGAAGAAAACAATCAAAAAGAGGTTTTTCACTTGGAAATCCAGACCAAAAATGATACAAAAATGCGCAAAAGAATGTTTTTGTATGCTGCTTTTTTGTACGACAAATATACCAAACCAGTCAAACAAGTTGTTTTGTATCTTGGCAATAATACAACGCCTAATGTAGTCAAGCTGGGTTATTGTAATTACGAATACAAAATTATTTATATCAAAGATATTCCTTATATGGAGTTTTTGAAAGATAGTAGCAACCTTGTTTTTGCTATTTTGGGAGATTTGGGAGAAGATAACCTAAAAACTGTTTTGAGCAATGTTTTTAAAGAAGCAGCTAAATATTTTGTCAATCCAAAAGATTTTGCAGAACTTGCAGAAGATATTGAAAAATTAGGTAAATTGCGTAAAGTTGAAGAAGAAATACACCTTTTAATCCCTACTGTTATGCCATTTGACATAGATTATAAAGATACACCTACGTGGAGAAAAGCAACACAAGAAGCTGAACTAAAAAAACAGATTGATATTGCTAAAATAATGCTCATAGAAAAAATGCCTATTGAGCAAGTTGCTAAGTTTACAGGGCTTACGCTGGAGCAAGTGCAAGCATTGGAAAAAGAAATAAATTCCTAAAACTATGCCATTTGACATAGATTATAAAGATACGCCTACGTGGAGAAAGGCAACACAAGAAGCAAAACTTGCTGATGCAAAAGAAATGCTTTTAGATAAATTGCCTATTGCACAAATAGTGAAATATACTAAACTTACGCTGGAGCAAGTACAAGCATTGGAAAAAGAAATAAATCCCTAAAACTATGCCATTTGACATAGATTATAAAGATACGCCTACGTGGAGAAAGGCAACACTTGAGGCGCAACTCAAAGAAAAATTTGATATTGCTAAAATAATGCTCATAGAAAAAATGCCTATTGAGCAAGTTGCTAAGTTTACAGGGCTTACGCTGGAACAAGTGCAAGCATTGGAAAAAGAAACAAATCCCTAAAACTATGCCATTTGACATAGTTTATAAAGATACGCCTACGTGGAGAAAGGCAACACAAGAAGCAAAACTTGCTATTGCTACCACAATGCTTATAGACAAAATGCCCATAGAGCAAGTGGCTAAATTTACAAAATTAAGTATTGATGAAGTAAAAGCAATAGAAAATAATTTACTCATTTAGATAGCAAAAACCACCAGAATACGGTGGTTTTGTGCTTATACAAGTGCCTGAATACATTGCTCTACGTAGTGCGTTGTTGGTGTACGCTCCACTTAAACACGCAACAACGGCGGAAAAGGCATACCAACTAAGGCGCAATTCACAATTTAAAATTCACAATTACTTACGGATTTTTAGAAATTTGTCGCTTTTTATGTCTGTGAGTGGTTCTGTGTGCAAAATCATTAGACAAAATACTAATATTTCCGTCTACCTCAAAAACTGCCAAATTAACTTTATCAATGCTAGGTACACCGTGTTCTCTCACTGCTTGCTCAAGTTCAGCCATAGACATCATTGTAGCCTTCATTCCTGCCTCAATAACTACTCCCTGATGAATTAGCATCACTTTTTCACCCTGAATAATGTTAGAAAATTTGGTAGAACTACGCATAAAAAACTTCAATATATAATTACAAATAAACAAACCACTAGCCGCAGCCACGCCTCCCAAAAGTGTTGTATCTGTGCCTAGCATAGCATTTTGAACGCTATTACTAATGAGCAAAATAAACGCCAAATCTATTACAGAAAGTTGTGCTAATTCTTTTTTACCAAAAACACGTATAGCAACAATAATAAAGGCATAAATAGCAATTGATTTCCCAATAATAATGAGATAAGGCAAAATTTGTTCTAGCATATTTTTAGTTTATTTTCAATTTTTTTTACATCAAATATAGCTAAAAAGTAAGATATTTGTTGTTTATTCTTTTTGATTTTAAGGAAAAACTAAAAAATAATGTAAATTTGTGCAAAAGTTAGGTTGTTGTGTATTTCACTTTGCACTCATCACTCATCACTCAACACTAAAAAATGCCATCAGAACACTTACCAAAGATAAAAAACGTCCTCAACGAGCTTTCTAAGGCTATTGTTGGGCAAGAATATATGATAAACCGCCTACTTATAGGACTTTTCACAGGTGGACATATTTTGCTAGAAAGCGTACCAGGACTTGCTAAAACCCTTACAATCAATTCATTGGCTAAAACACTTGCACTTGATTTTCAGCGTGTGCAGTTTACGCCAGATTTACTGCCTGCTGATTTGATTGGAACAATGATTTATAACCAAAAAGAGGCTGATTTTGAGGTAAAAAAAGGTCCTATTTTTGCTAATTTGATACTTGCTGATGAGGTAAACCGCTCTCCTGCAAAGGTGCAATCTGCGCTTTTGGAGGTGATGCAGGAGCGTCAGATAACTATTGGCGACCAAACTTTCATCTTAGATGCGCCTTTTTTGGTGCTTGCCACACAAAATCCTGTGGAACAAGAAGGCACTTATCCGCTTCCAGAGGCACAATTAGATAGATTTATGATGAAAATTTATATTGATTATCTTTCAAAAGAACAGGAATTGGAAGTAATGCGCCGTATGTCAAATATGAATTACATCCCCAAAATAGTCCCTATTTTGTCTAAAACGGATATTTTTGCCATAAAAGACGAAATAAATCAAGTTACCATTTCAACTTCGTTAGAAAAATATATTATTGAATTAGTGTTTGCCACACGTCGCCCACAAGATTATGGGCTAAAAAGCGAGGCAAATTATATCAATTTTGGGGCATCTCCACGAGCAAGTATTCACCTAAATTTGGCTGCAAAAGCACACGCCTACTTAGATGGGCGAGATTTTGTTTTGCCAGAAGACATCAAAGAAATTGCGCAAGACGTGTTTAATCATAGAATTATCCTTAATTATGAGGCGGAAGCAGAAGGCATTGATACAAGGCAAGTGATTGCTAATATTCTTAAAAATGTACCTATCAATAGCTAAATAGTTGTGAATTGTGAGTTTTCAGTTGTGAGTTAATACAAAAAATAAAAATGGAAATAAAAATTGAAGTACCTGATTATAGCCCTGAAAGAGGACTTACTTCTAAATGGGAAAATGGTTTTGAAATAGAAACCAGAATAGACAATGATACAATAGTTATTACTGCAAACAAGGAAGGGCTTATTTCATTAGCAAATCATTTATTAAATTTGGCGCAAGATAATGTTCCATTAGGTTGTCATTATCATTTTGATAGCTATAATTCCTTAGAAGATAGTTCTATAGCTTTGATAATAGACAAAAAATAATAATAGATTTTATGTAAAGTTAAAAACACATTTTTCAAATGAACAAAATAATAAAAAAAATAATCTATACAAATCTTGCTCCAGAGCCAATAGGACCATATAGTCAGGCAATTTTGGTGAGCAACGCCACAGAAAGCACTTTGTATGTTTCTGGGCAAATTGGGCTTAAAAATGGCGTTCACGTAAACGCAGACATACAAGCGGAAACGCACCAAGTAATGCAAAATATGAAGTTTATTTTGGAAGAAGCGGGTATGAGCTTCGCTGACGTGGTTAAATGCGGTATTTTTGTTAAAGATATGAATAATTTTGTAGCTATCAATCTGATTTATGGAGAATATTTTTCTCAAAATCCGCCTGCTCGTGAGACGGTGGAGGTGAGCCGTTTGCCCAAAGATGTCAATGTGGAAATTTCTTGTATTGCCATAAAATAATGTCAAAAACGCAAAATTCAATAGGTATTTTTGATAGCGGAACAGGCGGTTTGACTGTCGCAAAAGCCGTCAGAAAACTCCTTCCAAATGAAAATCTGATTTATTTTGGAGATACCGCTCATTTGCCCTACGGCGACAAATCTACAGAAGCAATACAGTCTTATTCCCTCAAAATTGCTAATTTTTTGATGGCACAAAACTGTAAAGTTATTTTGATAGCCTGTAATTCTGCGTCTGCTGCCTCCTACAAGCTCCTACGTGAGTATGTAGGTAGCAAAGCGTTGGTAATGAACGTAATAGACCCAATGGTCGCACACGTGAGTGAACGCTATGCAGGTAAAAATATTGGTTTGATAGGTACAAAACAAACAATAAATTCCAATGTTTACAGGAAAAAAATTGATGATTTACACCAAAACATTACATTGAAATCTTTAGCAACGCCTTTGCTCGCCCAAATGATAGAAGAAGGCTTTGCACAAAACAAAATTTTAGCAAATGTAGTGGAGCAATACCTCTCAAATGATGTTTTGGAGAATATAGAAGCACTTATTTTGGGTTGTACGCATTATCCACTGATTAAAAATGAGATAGCGGATTTTTATAAAAGTCAGAATTTAGTGAATATCACTTTGTTAGATTCTTCCGAGATTGTGGCTAAATCTTTGCGTGGAATGCTGGAAATGCAGGATTTGCTAAACAGAAACGAAGAAAAAGGCGAAAGTAAGTTTTATATTTCTGATTATACAAAATCTTTTGAGGCTACTGCACAGTTGTTTTTTGAAGAAACCTTACATCTGGCGCATTATCCTTTATGGGAATAAAAGCCTTTGTAAAAAACTGTATTAGAAACCCTGAAAGGGTTTAACAATCATAGCCCTACGTGGAACGTGGGGACGACAAACAATGATATAAATTTTTTAAATGCTTGATTTAGAACAAGATATACAACAAAAAATCAGGGAATTTGTAGCCCAAAATTGGCAAAAAGATACACAAAGCTTTATTTTGCAGCTTCCTGCGCACTTGCGTATGTATGCGCAGAGCGTAGGGGAGCAGGTACAAGGCAAGAAAAAAGCACAATACAAGCTCCCAAAGTGGTTTTCTGATGAAAATATTGTTTATCCGCCTACGCTGAATATGGAACAATGCTCGTCAGAAAAAACAGCGAAATTTAAGGCTGAAATAGTTTTTAAAGAGGTTTTTGAAGAAAATAATCAGCAAGATAATAAAGGTATTTTAGCGGATTTGACGGGTGGTTTTGGGGTTGATGCAGTTTTTTTTTCTGAAAAATTTGAAAAAGTGCTTTATTTTGAGCAAAATAAAGCACTTTTTGATATTGCTAAACATAATTTTAAAACCTTCAATATCAATAATATAGAAAGTATTGCTGAAAATTCTATTGATTTTTTTACTGAAAATCAACTAGTAAATCAGCAAAACAAAAAAATAAATATTGATTTTTTTGATTGTATTTATCTAGACCCAGCACGCAGAAATGAGAAAGCACAAAAAATAGCACAACTTTCTGATTGTGAGCCAAATATATTAGCCATAAAAGATAAATTATTTGAAAAAACTAATTTTATTTTGCTTAAAACCTCGCCAATGTTGGATATTAGTAAGGCGGTTTTGGAACTAAAAAATGTTATTAAAATATGGGTAGTGGCAGTAGAAAACGAATGCAAAGAAGTGCTTTATCTGCTCAAAAAACAGGAAAACAATACGCAAGTAGGCATGCCCACTTGCAATACTCTCCC
This sequence comes from Raineyaceae bacterium, assembly GCA_043764015.1. Taxonomy (GTDB): domain Bacteria; phylum Bacteroidota; class Bacteroidia; order Cytophagales; family Thermonemataceae; genus JANYGM01. The sequence goes on along the minus strand of JAYUKY010000135.1, from coordinate 8,206 downwards.
AATCATTGCAGTTAATTTCCCTAAAAATGATGTTGAAATACAACTTTTTGAAAGTGATTTTTTTGCTGAAAAACAGATTGAAAAGCAAGCTAAAATTTCTTCTCTAACATATTCAAAACCGCTCAAATATCTCTATGAACCCAATGCACCACTTATGAAAATAGGTTGTTTTGAACAAATTGCTAGGCATTTTTCAATAGAAAAAATAGCACCAAATTCTCATTTATATACATCTGAAATACTCAAAATAGACTTTTTAGGTAGGATTTTTGAAATAACAGATATTTGTAAATTAGATAAAAAAAAAATAACAAAAATTATTCCTTCCAAAAAAGCTAATATTTCTGTGAGAAACTCGCCGCTTTCCGTAGAGAAAATCAAAGAAAAACTAGGTTTTAAAGATGGAGGAGATATTTTTATGTTCGTTACGACACAAGAAAATGCAGAAATAATAGTCATTATTTGTAAGAAAATAATAACATAATTATTGCTTTGATTATCAATATTTTGTTTGGAAAAATGCACTTTTTTTTGTATTTTTGTATTCAATAAAACAGAAAAAACTACCCAAAACTATGCTTGGTAATTTAGATAATGAAGTGATTTTTAAAAAGGCTTTTACTAACAAAATAGTCTTTACGGCATTTGTGCGTGATATTTTGGGTATTGAGATTGAAGTGGATAAAATTGAAACTGAAAAGAAATTTGACCCAAAAATTGGTTATGTAGATTTTGAACTTGATATTTTTGCAGAAAGTAAAGACAAAAGAATAGCCATTGAAATACAAAGAGTGCAATATGACTACCAATTTGATAGGTTTTTGCATTATTTTTTAATGCTGATTGCAGAACAACAGAAAACGGCAAAGGAATACCAAATTGACCAAACCGTTTACGTAATTGTGGTGATGACTGCGTCCTACACGCTTTCTGACAAAAATGGACGACCTATTTTAGATGAAGTTTTGCTAATGAAAATCAACCCGCAAAACCTAGAAGGAGAAGTGAGAGATTTGTATGGACATCAATTTGTGTGTCTAAACCCTAATCACGTTGAGGAAAGCACGCCACCGCAAATAAGGGATTGGTTGGACTTGATTTACCAGTCTATTCACAGTCCGCAAAGGTCTGTCTTAAATACTGAAAATGAAGGTATTAAGAAAGCAATAGAACTTATTAGTTTTGAAAATCTTACTCCAGAAGAACGTACAAAAGCTAAAAATAAAGAAGCAGAGAAAATAGTTCTTATGATAACGGATAATACCGCCAAAGTGGGAGTTGCTAAAAAAATGCTTCTGAAAGGATTTGATAATGAAACTGTTATGGAAATGACAGATTTGACACTTGTTCAAATAGATAAAATACGCAAAGATTTGGGAATGATTAAGTAGTTTTCTAATAAATTTCATAAAAAAATACAAACAAAATAAACTTTCAAACACTTTAAAACATTGAATAACAGTTTTTTTGATACCAAATTAGAGTTCTTAAAAGGCGTTGGAACGGCTCGTGCCGCACTTTTAGGGAAAGAATTAGGTATTTTTACCTATGCAGACATCATACAACATTACCCTTTTCGCCACGAAGATAGAACGGAATTTCATAAGATTTCGGATATTTCGGAGGAAATGCCCTACGTCCAATTTAGAGGTAAAATAAAATTTATAGAAACCATTGGAGAAGGTGCAAAAGCACGTTTGGTGGCGTATTTTAGAGATGGAACGGGTGAGGTTGAGCTTATTTGGTTTAGAGGAATTGAATGGGTCAAAAAAGGGCTTCAAATTAATACAGACTACATTATTTTTGGAAAGCCAGCAGAATTTAACGGCAAATATAGTATCACACACCCAGAAATAGAGCCGCTCACCAACCTAGAAGCACAATCTGGATTTCTGCAACCCGTTTATCACCTTACAGAAATTATGCGCAAGCGTAGTTTTGATAGCAAAGGCATCAGCAAGGTCATAAAACAGGTTTTGGCAGCATCAGCAGGGCAATTTAAGGAAACTTTGCCAGAAGATTTGGTAAGAAATCTCCAATTGATGCCCAAAAAAGATGCTATGCAACATATTCATTTCCCTAAAAACGTGGAAATGCTCAAACAAGCCACGTATAGGCTCAAATTTGAAGAACTTTTTTATACACAAATAAAGGTTATTCAGCAAAATTTGTTTAGAAAAATCACTTACGCAGGACAAATTCTTAATAACACTTCACTTGTAACAGAATTTTATAACAATTATCTTGGTTTTGACCTCACAGGCGCACAAAAACGAGTAATTAAGGAGATTTATAAGGATATGGGAAGTGGAAAACAAATGAACCGACTTTTGCAGGGTGATGTGGGAAGTGGGAAAACTATTGTGGCTTTTATTGCTATGCTTTTTGCCATTGGAAGTGGAAAACAAGCGTGTATGATGGCACCAACAGAGATTTTGGCAGAGCAACATTACAACGGTTTGCGCCCTCTTGCCGACAAATTAGGCATTACTTTGGAAAAATTAACAGGTTCTACCAAAACATCTGAAAGAAAATATATTGATGATTATTTGCGTACTGGCGACCTCAAAATCCTTGTAGGAACACACGCATTGCTAGAAGATAGGGTACAATTTAAGAATTTGGGAATGTGTATCATTGATGAACAGCACCGTTTTGGCGTGGAACAACGCTCTAAATTGTGGCAAAAAAACAAAGATATTTTTCCTCACGTACTCGTAATGACCGCCACGCCTATCCCTCGTACGCTTGCAATGACACTTTATGGAGATTTGGACGTGTCTGTTATTGATGAGTTGCCACCTGGTCGTAAGCCCATAAAAACCGTTCACCGCTTTGATAGCCACCGTTTGGCGGTTTTTGGCTTTATGAATGATGAAATAGAGAAAGGAAGGCAGGTTTATATTGTTTATCCGCTTATTGAAGAGTCAGAAAAATTAGATTTAAAAGACCTTACAGACGGTTTTGAGAGTGTTTCTAGAGCTTTTCCTAAGTGTCAGATTAGCATTGTTCACGGGAGAATGAAGCCAAAAGACAAGGATTTTGAGATGCAGCGTTTTATCAAAAATGAAACCCAAATAATGGTGGCTACGACTGTTATTGAGGTTGGTGTAAACGTCCCAAATGCCTCTATTATGATTATTGAAAACTCTGAAAGGTTTGGACTTTCTGCCCTGCATCAGTTGCGTGGGCGTGTTGGGCGTGGCGCAGACCAATCTTATTGTATTTTGATGACTGGCTACAAACTCTCCAAAGAGGCTCGTGAGCGCATAAAAGTAATGGTGGAAACCAATGACGGTTTTGAAATTGCTAATACGGATTTGCGTTTGCGTGGCGCAGGCGACCTTTCTGGTACGCAACAAAGTGGCGTAATGGATTTGATTATTGCTGATTTGGCAAAAGATGGAGATATTTTGGAACTTGCACGCAACGAGGCAAAAAAAATGCTGGAAGAAGACCCAAAATTAGAACAATACAAGAATATTTTTGTCAAAAAACAACTGGAAAGCGTAGCCAAAAACACTACCAACTGGGCTAGGATAAGCTAATTTGAGGTGTGAAGTATGAGGTACGAAGTACGAAAAAAATACATTATTATTTCTTTATCAAAATATGAAAAACATCTTTTTAATCTTCCTTTTTACTTTTTTGGGTAATATTTTTTGTTGTGAAGGACAAATAAAAACAACCAAAATACGCCCTAAAATAAAGCATATAGCAAACCAAATTGCTAGGCATAACGTGCTAACGGGTAGCGCAGTTGGATATGTAGGTACACGACCAAAACAATGGGACAGGTACGAAAAACTAAAAAAAGAAGCCACCAATGAAGAATTAATATTGCTTATTGAGCATAAAAACGCTGTTGTAAGATGTTACTCTTTTGATGCGTTAGCGTATAGAAAAGGGATTGATATTTTCCCAATTTTGATAAAGCATTTATCAGATACTGCAGAAGTTGCTACTTTTTTTGGCTGTTTGATTTTTTCTACAATTGTGAGAGAATATTTCGTTGGTGTCGTCACACCTGAAGAGCCTAATAATGAGTTCTATAAAGATTTGTACAAATTAACAAAAAAACAAAAGACAACTATTGATAGTATTTTGTTTGTTAATGAAAAGAAATAATAATAATTTTACATTTATGGCAAAGAAAAAAGAGTGGAGTGAAGGTGAAATAGTGCTTGCTTTCAAACTTACGCAAATAATAGAGCCACTTACGACAACTATGCAAGAATGGTTAGCTGTTGAAAAGCCTGTTTTTACGGTTGTGGAGCAGGCAAATTTTGATGATGCGTATGAAGATGGACGACTACATATCAAAAATTGGAGTGAGGAAGACCTCAAAATGAAGTTTATTAGCCATATTCTAAAACTTGGAAGACTTGTAAATGATAAAAATTTTGTTTCTTTTTTTGATAAAAAATTAGCTGCGCAAGTGCAAAATTATCAGCTTTCTGTCAAAGCTGATTTTGTCATTGCAAAGGGAATGATGGATTTTATGGAAAAACCTTATTTTCATTTTCAAGAGTATAAGCCTAACAAAAAACCTACTGGCGACTCTATGGCGCAACTTTTAGAAGCGTTTTTGATAGCTCAAAAGATAAATAATGATAATAAACCCTTGTATGGTTGCGAGGTAAATGGTGCAAATTGGGTTTTTATTACAATGGAAAATAATACTTATTGTCTTTCTAAAATATTTGATAGCACAGATAAAGAAGATTTATTGAAAATAATAGCTATTTTACGCAAATTTAGGCATATTTTGGAAACTGTTTTGTTAGTTTGAAAAAAATTGAATTAGAAATTATTTCTATTTTTGGAATGATTTTTGCTAATTTTGTTGAAACTTTACTTATAAAAATGTATAAATATCCTCTCTTTTTTGTTTTATTTCTCTCTGTAAATTGTGTTTTTGCGCAATTTAAGCAGTTTCCTATTGGTTTTGTGCCTGCAAATGCACCCAAAAGCATAAATAAAAATACTTCCAATAATTCCCAAGTTTATAGAGGACTTCCTGGTGTTTTGCCTTTTTTTGAAGATTTTTCTGATAACAAAACCTTACCAAATGCCGACTTTTGGACGAATGTAGGAGTTGTTATCAACAACACTCGTGCAGATAATGCTCCCAGCGTAGGTGTAGCCACGCTAGATGCTTTTGATATCAAAGGAACGCCTTATAATATTGCCTCTCCGCTTAGTCAGGGCTATTCTGACACACTGACCGCCAAAAGCATTGATTTGAGTGCCATTTTGCCAACTGCAACTGATGTTTTTTTGAGTTTTTGGTGGCAAGCAGGCGGAAAAGTAGAAGCTCCTGATGCGAGTGATTTTTTGCTTTTGCAAGGAAAAGATAACGCCAATAATTGGGTAGAAATATTGCGTAAATACGGTGATGGCACTTTTACTACTTTCAAACAGGAAAATATCCAACTTGCAAATAGGTTTTTTCATAGTGGTTTTCAGTTTCGTTTTTTGAGATTTGGGCGTGTTTCTGGGGATTTTGATGCGTGGCATTTGGACTATATTTATCTCAACCAAAATAGAACTCTTACAGACGTTACACGCCAAGATGTGGCGTTTAGTCGTCAGCCACAATCTTATCTAAAAAACTATACAGCAATGCCTGTAAAGCAATATTTTGCTAATCAAGCAGCAGAAATAAATACAGAAATTATTACGAATGTCAAAAATTTGGATAATATTTTCCGTATTATTAGTTATGATTGTGAGCTGAAAAACACAAGAAATAATACTATTTTAGCTAGTTTGCCTATTACTACAACGACCTCTATTATCCAGCCAAATGATGCTAATTTTCTAGTAACAGCCACGCCGCAAACACTTACAAATGCACCTTTAAATGCGCCCATTTCATTGGAATATGCTTTTAGACTTACTTCTACAGATGCAACTGCACCAGTTGATTTTAAGGTAAATGACACTATCAAAGGAAAAACGGAACTTGATAATTATTTTGCGTATGATGATGGCACAGCTGAATATGTGGCAGGAATTGCACAAACGCAAGGCAAAATAGCCGTTCAGTATAAGCTCAATACGCCTGCAGTTATTACTGATATTGATATTTCTTTTGTGCCTTTTAAGCAAAATTTGTCACAAGAAACCTTTATTTTGTCTATTTGGAAGAAAGTAAAAGGTAGAGAAGATGAGATTTTATTTCAGAAATCTTTGCAAGTAAAGTACCCAACTTCTCCTAATGGTTTTGTGCGTTTTGCGGTGGATAGCACAAAAATAATCAATATTATTGATACATTTTATGTTGGTATTCAGCAAACTAGCAATGATTTGTTGGCTATTGGTTTTGATAAAGATAATAACGCACAAACCAAAACTTTTTTTAATATTCAAGGAAATTGGGAGCAAAACCCACTCATCAAAGGCGCACTAATGATACGCCCAGTTTTTGATAATGATGTATTTGTGCCTGATGGTGTAACGGCTTTAAATGATAATGAAGGCAATATTCAAGATAGTATTTTGTTATTTCCAAATCCTAGCAAGACAAATGAAAACAATATTATTAGCATAAAATCTCCTAAACGCATTGTAAACGTACACATATATAACACACAAGGGCAAACGCAAGAAGTTATTTTTGACAAAGAAAATCAGCAAATTGTCACTAAAAACCTATCCAAAGGCTTATATATGGCACTTTTGAAAGATGTTAATGGTAAACTTATTAGTAAGAAAATAGTTTTGGAATAAAAAAACTGCAAGAAATAAGAATGGAATAATTTGAGCTTTTATTGTAGCAATAGTATATTATAAATAAAAATGTGTCTGATTTAGTTGCCACGAATACACGAATAAATACAATTATTCGTGTATTTGTGGCAACTAAATTTTATTTTTATACAACAATAGGTTAATAATCAAAGTTTTACTTTCGTACCTCGTACTTTTTACTTCGTACTTTTTCCTAAATCACCATCAAATTGCAGCCACGAATGTCTGTATTATCCAAACGCCCAAGTATTTCATAAGTATTTGGGCTGTTTTTTTTTGCTAAATCTTTGGTTTCTAAAAATGCACAGGATTCAATATTAGCTAAATCAATAATATTTAGTGCGCCACTTTGGCGAGTAAGATTACCAGAAAATGGGTCTGTTGTATCTCTAAGCAAAAATTTCATAGAAGGTGGCAAAGTAAAAATACCATTTTCTTGTGAATACGCCTGCGAAAGAAGTTCTGTCATTCCATATTCTGAATGTATTTGCTTGACATTAAAGGCATTACACAAAATTTCGTGGGCATCTTGTCTAATTAGTTCTTTTCTACGTCCTTTCATTCCTCCTGTTTCCATAATAATCACGTCAGAAAGGTCTTGTGGGTGATTTTCTGCAAAATCTAACAAGGCGAAAGTAACTCCAATTAGTAATATTTTTTCATTTTTTTGTCTTAATAGTTGTATTTTTTGAGAAAGTTCTGCTACATTATCAAGGTAAAAACCTGCATATTTTGAGCCACTTTTTTGTATAAAATCTTCTACCATAAAAACCAAAGATGAGTTTCCACGCTCCAAATAAGAAGGCAAAAGTGCCAAAATATGCCAATTTTCAAGTTTTTGGTAAATATTTTCAAAAATATTTTTACTGACTTTTTTATAAAAATTGGTATCTTTTACGTAATGTTTGCTGGTGACTTGCCCTGTCGTGCCACTACTTTCAAAAATCACTTCATTTGAAATATTTTCTGAATTTTCTTCTGAAACAACCTTGAAATCCTTAAAAAAATCAATAGGCAAAAACGGAATATCCTCTAAAACCTTAATATTTTGAGGATTTATCTTGATTTTCTCCAAAAAATCAGCATAAACAACATTACTTTTAGCTTGAAAATAGAATAATTCTAAGGCTTTTTGCTCAAAATTATTTTCATTTATCTCAAAAAAAGTGCTTTTAAAATCTTGTACAAACATTTTTTAGTTGTGAGTTGTGAACTACATACATCTACAATTTCTCATTAAAACCACAAATATAATCATAAATATTTTGAATTTGTTGTTGCTGTAAAAGTTCCGTTGCAAATATATAAAAGATGACTTGGAATTTTCATAAAAATAACAACTTAAAAAAAATCTCATAATTTTATTTATTGAGTGTGCTAAATTTTCTTATTCTTTAATTTATGTCACGTCATCTTAACCACTTGTATTTTTCTTTATGAGGTTGTTTAG
>JAYUKY010000134.1:0-6445 GCA_043764015.1 Raineyaceae bacterium | reverse complement strand
TTATTTTTTAATTTATGCCACGTCATTTTAACCACTTGTATTTTTCTTTATAAAAACCAAAGGTAAAACATTTTTTGCAACGGAACTTTTACAGTAACCAGAAATTTGTTTTGAAAATAAGCAAAAAACTGTATAAAAGTAGCGTTTGTACTCAGAGTAATTTTTTGGTTGTTCCTACAAACGGCAACGAGTGCAGGTATAGCCTAAAAATGGGTATTTATACCTTTACGGTGTCGTCTTTGGCAGATGATGGCAAAACAACTATTATCAGTAGTGGAGATGTAAAACTCACAGATTGCGTTCAAAAACTAAAAATCATAGAATAGTAAATAAAAAAACCTCTCTACTTTGCAGTAGAGAGGTTTTTCTCTTTCGTGTAACACAGAAGCCTTCTTTTGATAAAACACTTCACATATCAATTAGTTTGCTCTCCTTTTTTGTTGAGTTTTACGGTGCGGCGTTTTGGATTATAAATAGGCAAGTAATATCCTCCAGAGAACATAATTGTCCCCAAACGGAAATCATTATCCACATAACCATATTTAAAAATATCTTTTTGGTTTTCATATCTTTTTGTAGGGCTTGCCACATTCAAAATCCCATACATATAGCGTGCATCAACAACAAGATTTCCACGCCCAATCTTGTATTCTGCACCAAAACCAAGTATTGCATTTACGCCAATTTTGTTTCTATAAGGTAGCAAATCTGTAGCTACACCAGTTACAGAACGTCTAATTTCAGCCGTAACCACATCATTTCTTACAGAAGTGCCAGAAGCCGCAAGCATATAAGACCCACTTACACCAATGGTTACATAAGGTTTTATACCTACTTTATTAAAATCATACTTATCTCTAAAATTATATTTGAGCAAAATAGGTACATTTCCCCAAGAAATATTTTCTGTAAATATAAATGGTGTAACATAATCAAACATTTGCGTTTCAAATTTATAGCTTTGCCTTATAAAATTTAGTTCCGCTAAAATTTCTATTTTATTAGTAATAGGTTTTATAGCCGTTAGACCAATATGAAAGCCCAAAAGTGAAGTATAAGACATAGTTTGCACATTCAGGTTGTCGGTACTATAAAAATTATACGCATTTACTCGTGTAAGATTTCCACCAAGTTTTGCGCCAAAAACCCATACAGGGCGTGTTCTGAAAGACTTATACATTTCTACAAACTCCGCAGGGTCGTTTGGCTTTAGTCTATATTCAGGATTTATAAGCAAGAGATTGCGCATATTTATCTCTGCTTTTTCATCATCATTTGTGTATAGATAGGCAATTACCAGAAGTCGGTAAGCAATTAGTTTTTCTTCCCTATCAAAATTTTCCATACAAGGCTCTAATAAAACCTCTGCTTGCGACACTTTTCCCTCATCAAAAGCAGTCTGGGCATTGGCAAGATTTTCGTTGCATTCGTCAGAACTTTTGCTATTAAGTTTTTTTTCTGCTAATCTTTTTTCCTCTTTGAGTTCTTTTTTAGTTTTTTCCTTTTTAGGCTCTTGCGCATACGCATTATGCACATATGTAAGGAAAATGATAAAATAAAGTATTTTTTTCATTGGTTGATTAGTTTTAGTTTAATTTTAGTCGTATCTATTCTTTTTAGATTTAATTATCTTGATTACTTCATCATGTTTTTGCCCTTCAATAATATCTTTCAAGATAATGTAACCAGTTGTTTTGTCGTATTGTACGTGTATTCTCCAACCTGAAATTTTATCAATATGAGCACGGTATATGGACTGTTCAACACCAGTTACTTTGTGAAGGCATGTTTTTGGAAAATCTCTTGATTTATGGCATTTATTATCTTCTAATTCAGCAAGTGCCTCTAAAAATTGGATTTTAAACTCATCAGGTAGTATTTTATTAGCCTCATATATAATGCCAAATTCATCAAGCAATTTCTTTATTTCAGCCATTTATGCTACTTGTTCTTTATGTGGAAATTCTCTACTCAAAGTTTCTAAGAGATTTTTGAAAACGGTTACTACTTCATTATCTCTCACAACTCTAAAAAGTGTTAGAATATGTTGGTCAAATAATGGGTCATTTTCTGAACTCAATAGTATATTTAAGTAGTCATTTTCTACTGTTTCTATCCTAAATACACGCAAAGAACTATCTAAGTCTTCATAAATATCAGTTGTATCTATTTTTGAAAGCAACGGATTTATATCTACCTCTCTTCTCAAAAAATTTATCAACATATTTATTCCAACTGCAACTGTAGTATTTTCCCAAGGTGCTAAATAATTATTATCTTCTTCAAAATGCTGCTCTATGTCAATTCTTACGTCCATTTTGGTATGTATTTAGTGACTAAATCTATTTATTTTTATTTTATCACGCCTAGTTCTTTGCCTGCTTCTGTAAAAGCGGCAATAGCAGCGTCCAAATGATGTTTTTCGTGTCCTGCGGAGATTTGTACACGTATGCGTGCTTGTCCTTTTGCCACCACTGGAAAGAAAAAACCAACTACATAAATACCTTTTTCAAGCATTTTTTCAGCCATTTTTTGGGCAATATCTGCTTCATAAAGCATTATTGGCACTATTGGATGTTCTCCTTTTTTGATGTCAAAACCTGCTGCAGTTATTTTTTCTCTAAAATATTTTGTATTTTCTTCTAACTTATCTCTCAAATCTGTTGCCTCTGAAAGCATATCAATAACAGCAATAGATGCACCCACAATAGCAGGAGCAAGTGTATTAGAGAAAAGATAAGGTCTAGAACGCTGACGCAAAAGCTCAATAATTTCTTTTCTACCAGACGTAAAGCCACCCAGCGCACCACCAAGTGCTTTTCCTAGCGTACCTGTAATGATGTCCACACGTCCCATTACGCCTTTTAGCTCGTGTACACCACGCCCTCCTTTGCCTATAAAACCCGTAGAATGACACTCGTCACTCATTACAAGGGCTTTGTATTTGTCTGCTAAATCACAAATTTTGTCTAATTGTGCAATAGTTCCGTCCATTGAAAAAACGCCATCTGTTACAATAATTCTATGTCTAAGATGCTGTGTTTCTTTCAATTTTTCTTCCAAATCTTCCATATTATTGTGCTTGTAACGGTGTTTTTGCGCTTTGCAAAGGCGCACCCCATCAATAATGGAAGCGTGATTTAGTTCATCAGAAATAATGGCATCTTGGTCATTGAAAAGCGGCTCAAAAACCCCACCATTCGCATCAAAAGCGGCAGCATATAAAATAGTATCTTCCATTCCCAAAAAATCAGCTAGTTTACGTTCTAGTTCTTTGTGAATATCTTGTGTACCACAAATAAAACGTACAGATGACAGTCCAAATCCGTGAGAATCAAGTGTTTTTTTGGCGGCAGCAAGCACTTTTGGATGAGAAGAAAGCCCTAAATAATTGTTGGCACAAAAATTTAATACTTCTTTTCCTTCTGTTGTGTATATGTTGGCGGCTTGTGGCGTGGTGATAATACGCTCTTTTTTATAAAGTCCTGCCGTTTTAATATCTGTAATTTCTTTCTCTAAAACTGGTTTAAGTGTATCGTACATAAAATTTTAGTTGATTTTTAGTGATATTTTTGGTTGAATACTTGGTTAAATATTATAAATATTGATTACTTACCAATAAGGTTTTGGTGATGTTCTACGTGATGAATGGTAAAATACATCATTTCTCTTAGTGTAATTTTGCCTAGCAAAGGGTGCGGAAAAATTATTGTATCTAGTTCATTTTCAGTACAATCATTAATTTGTAAAATTAAAATATCTACTTCTTTAAGTATTCTTTTATGAAGATTATCTTTTTTATCAATGGTAATTATTTTTGGTACAAAACGCCCACTAGCCACGCCACCCAACGCTAATTTAGCATTATATTTTTGTACAAGTTCTTCATAAGATTTAGAAGGACGGTTTGCCTTTCCAAAAAATAATTTAATCAAAAACTGTGGAAAAAACAAAGCAACTGTAATAGGATTTATGGCTCGTATAATATGGTCTAAATGCTGTCCTGCACTCCATTTCCCATTATTTGACCTTACAAAATCAGCATCACTAAGCCCTATAACAAGTTTTATGAATGCCTCGTGTTTGCTTGTAAGTTGCGCTATTATTTCAGTTTTATTCATTTTTTGAATTAAAATAAAGTTTTGAAAGGGGCTTCCCCAGATTTTGAAACTTGGGACAACTAAATAATATTTTTTGTACTATCCTAAAATCCTCCTATCCTAAAAATCCTAGTTATGCGTTTATTGTACCATTATTTTCTTCACGACTACACTTTTACCATCATTTATTTTTGCAAAATAAGTGCCTTTTGAAAGCACAAGTGTAATATTTTCTCTTGCAATCATTTGTTTTTCTGCTACTTTCCTACCTAAAACATCTACTATTTCAACAGAGAAATTAGAAGACAAATTTTTACTATTTTCAATAGTAACTTGTCCATTATTTGTTGGATTTGGATAAATTTTTATTTCTCCAAATGCAGTAGCCGACGCTGGGTCTAATGCTGTTGTTGGGTCTTGTGGCGGTGCTGGTGGTGCAGGTGTATTTATTTTTGTCAAAAAAACACTTGCTAAAATCCCTTGATTTGGGTCAAACGTAACTGCTGTAACGGTTGTAGCAACTGGTATTCTAAAGGTTTGGATAGGTTGCGTTTGGTCAAAACGGTAAACAACGCCATTATAACCTAACTCAAAAGGCATATTAAAAAATGGTGTTATAGATGGTGCAGATGTAGTTTGTGTAGATTTTACTACCAATTCACCATTTTCGTGATACCATTCAATATTATAAGTAGGAAAGCCCTGCCCTCTAAACCATTGCGCCATAAAATTAGTAAGTTGCAAGCCTGTACTAAGTTCCAAACTATTTTTCAAATCATTAGTAATCACAAATTTACCTGCATAATTAGTGCTATAATTGGCAAGTGCTTGATAAAATTGTGCATCATCATTCACTAAATAACGTAACATATGCACCAAATAAGCACCTTTTCTATACGAAAGACGAGTATCAAAAATCTTATCAGAATTAAGAGAATCTTGTACATAAACACTACCCGTAGGCACACTCATAATACTTGTTTTCCAGCTTGCTAGCTGGCTTTTTGCAGATGCAATACCAAATTTTTGCTCTCTATAAACATATTCTCCATACGTGGCAAAACCTTCATTTAACCAAATATGGCTAAAGCTTTTTAGGCTAACATTATCTCCAAACCATTGATGCGCAAGCTCGTGGGCGGCTGTTTGGTCGTCATCTAAGCGTGGGAGAGATGAAATTGTTTGATTTTCTAATGCACCATACGCATAAGGTACTTGCGCTTGTCCGTATTTTTCATTGCGGAAAGGATATAAACCAAATTTCGCAGAATAATTTTCCAAAACAGGCTTTAAAGCGTCCATATTAGAGGTGAAAAGCACTCTTGCACCAGGATAAACAAAGTTATCAATAGGCACAATTTGCCCTGTGCCTGGCATCACACAATTAACTGTATAAATATCATATTGTGCCACCGCAAATGAAATCAAATAATAAGCAATAGGATAGTTACTTTCATATTCATAGCGTACTTTTCCTGTAGGCAAAGTAACCGTATTCATTAGTTTTCCTTGTGTAGCAACCTTGTTTGTGGCGTCTGTGGTGATGTACATTTTCAAAGTTTCTGCTTTATCTTCCAAAATCTGCTTTACAGGCATCCAATCAGAGTTTCCATAAGGCTCTGACATTGTAAAAGCAGCTTGATTACCCCAAGTGCCAGATGTACGCAACCAAAAACCCCTATCAGAATTATTATCATCAACAGGTGCATTACCAGAATAATTGACTACCGCCTCAAAAATAGCATTATTAGCAAGTGGCATATTGAGAGAAATACTTCTTTCTTCTCCATTGTTTATAATATTTGTGTAAGTATCAGCTCCAATAACAATGGAACTTACCGTAAAATTTGGGTGCAATTCAAAAGCAAAAGTATTAAAATTAGTATTTTGAACTTTTGCCGTAAACTTCACATTCCCAGAAATAGCAGCACTATTACGTTCCAAATTAAGATTTAGGTGATATTGTTGTACGTCATACTGCAGCATCAAATTATAAAAAGGTTGCGAGATAGTACGTTCATTAGCATTTCCGCTTGCATTTACTTGCATTTGACGTATGTGTGTGTGATGACGAGCGCAAGAGAACGGCTTGCTATCATCTGTAAAAGTATCTTTTGCTGTATTTGTTACAATTTTTTGGGCATAAATATTATCAGAAATAAACAGAAAACAAGCAACCAAAGCAATTTTTAATAGATTTTTCATTAAAATTTTAGTAGATTTTATTAAGTGTGGTATAATTTAAGTTGTTGATATTTTTAGTGGATGTAATATATTGTATATCAGTTATTTACATCTTGAATTATTTGCAAAAGGTCTATTTAAAACCTATATTAAAAAATGCT
>JAYUKY010000133.1:0-24092 GCA_043764015.1 Raineyaceae bacterium | reverse complement strand
ATTTTTTAGATACTAAAAATAGTTGGGGGGATTTAAAATCAAGCGTATTTTTATTTTTCTTAATTTATAAAACCTCATTGATTTAATTTAAACACAATGATATATGGAAAATTATTGTGCGTAAGGTCAGTTACGAATTACGAATTACGAATTACGAATTACGAATTACGAATTACGAATTACGAATTACGAATTACGAATTACGGTTTACTTTCGTAATTGTATTTTTCGTAATTCGTAATTGATAATTGATTTACACTCTTACGTGAATATTTTTCTCTTTGAGATAATTTTTCAGCGTTGGTATTTCCACTTCTTTGAAATGGAAAATACTTGCTGCAAGTGCCGCTTCCACGCAACCAAGCGTGAAAACGTCATAAAAATCTTTCATATTACCAGCTCCGCCAGAGGCAATAACAGGAATATTAACAGATTTTGAGATTTTGGCAAGCAATTTATTATCAAAACCTGATTTAGTGCCATCTTTGTCCATAGAAGTTAGTAAAATCTCGCCTGCGCCTCTGTTTGCCACTTCTTGCGCCCAAATACTGGTGCGAATATCCGTAGGCGTGCGCCCTCCGTGTGTATGCACAAAGTCTTCAAAACCAATATGTTTGGTATCAATAGCCACCACAACACACTGATTACCAAACTCTTTGGAAAGTTCGTTGATTAAATCAGGGTTTTTTACGGCTGCAGAATTGATAGAAATTTTGTCTGCGCCCGCCTTCAAAAGTGCGCTCACGTCCTCTTTACTAGAAATTCCGCCACCAACAGTAAAAGGAATATTGATGTGTTTTGCTATATTTCTGACAAGGTCTAAGAGCGTTTTGCGGTTTTCTACTGTGGCAGTAATATCCAAAAAAACTAGCTCATCTGCGCCATTTTGGGCATAAAGTATGGCAAGTTCAACAGGATTTCCTGCATCAATAAGGTTTTCAAAATTGATACCTTTGACTGTTTTGCCATCTTTGATGTCAAGACAGGGAATAATACGTTTTGTAAGCACTTTTTTGAGGTGAACAACTTTCCGAAAGTTGGAAATTTTCGGAAAGTTTAGTGAGATTTTATTTTTAATTTCTTGTTAATCAACGGGATAAGGCACAAAAATAAAACTTGTATCAGTAATATCTACCACAAAAAGACAACAAAATTCGTTATAATCTCTATAAATATTTTTGAAATTATCCATATTTTCAATGGTAATTAGTTCTCTTTGTACAAATTCATCTAAGAACGAAATATTATAATTCCAATCTAATTGGAAAGTTTCTTTTGTGATAAATTCTTGTCCAAGTGCCATTTTCTCTTTGCAAACAGGGAAAATAGGATAATCAGAAAAGCCTTGCATCACTATTTGGTAGGCTGCTTCTTTAATTGTGTCAGCTATTTTGACAAAATCTTTGGTGATTGTCCCTAAATATTTGCCATCTAAATTATTTTGATTTTCAAACATTATTAAGTAGTATTTTTATAATTATTTTTGATTTTGTTGCCACAGATGCACAGATGAATACAATATGAGTTTATTTCGTAATTTCCTTAAACATTTCGTCATTAAAATAGGCTCTAAACTCGTCTTTAGCCTTAACTTTTTGCTTACAATCTGGGCTGATTTTGCAGGCTTCTGCAAGTAACTTAAATGCTTGTTCTTTGTCATTTAAGAGTGCAAAAGTACAAGATTTCCCCAATAAATAATCAGATGTCGGCATAATTGGCATATTTTTAGCATAATATTCTAAGGCATTCTGCAATGTAATAGTGGCTTTTTTGGGTTGGTTTATTTGAAAATAACACATTGCCAAATCATTCCAACCATTTATATTTTCTGGATTTAGTTTTATCACTTTTTTAAGACTGATAATAGCTTGTTCTGGTTCTCTGAATCTACTAGGAATAGTAGTGTGACTGTAATGAATTTTCCCCATACAAGAAGGCATCATTTTCTCTAAACGCTTTATTTCATTAGCTCTAAGGCGTGTATTACCATAATATATATCCTCTAAATTAACTAAACTTTCAAAATTTTCTGGCAATGTTCTAAATTTATTGCCATCAATATCCAACAAGCGTAGATTTACGAAATCAAGCACTTCACTAGGGAATTCCGTTAGTTCAAAGCCTTTTAGTCTGAGTTCATTATTCACTACCAATTCACTTAAAATCTCTTTTACGGGTGCAAGTTTGTGTTTGAGGCAAAAAGGAGCACCTCTTCCAGTCATTTTGAGAGTTCCCATTCCTAAAATGCGTTTATCTACTGTTTTATTTCTCCTAGAAACCTTCTCTAAAGTACGACAAAACTGTTTTTCATCTACAGAATAACGATAGTAGCGACTAAGTGTAGTCTTTTCTTTTTGTGTAACTTGGTCTTCTAAAAGCCACTTTTGGGATATTTTTAGTGGCAAATGTTCTTTAATAATTTTATCCGCCCTATTCTGTAATGCTTCTGATTTATTCCATAAAGAACTCACAAGCAAGTAAGTAGCAACTGTTTTGTGTAAACCTCCACTTTCAATAAGTGTAAATGCTAATCTAATATTTTCCTCTTCTGCACTTTCCAGCAACTGACGCAGGTTTTCACGCATTTCCTCTGCTTCTTTGGTATTTTCCAGTAAATATTTTTCTGAAATTCTAGGTTGTTTTTTCATAAGGAATAGCTAAATAAATATTAATTCGTATTTTTATTTCGTAATTTCCTTAAACATTTCATCTTCAAAGTATGCTTTATAATCTGGCTCTATTTTTGCCGAATTTTTGTAGCTTGGATTGATGTCAATGGCTTCTTGCAAGAATTTAAAAGCAGTTTCTTTATTTTTTAGAAGTGCAAAAACACAAGATTTCCAAAATAAATCATAGGCATTACGCATTGATAGAAGCCGCTCATCATAGCATTTTATAGCGGTATTGAGTGGCATAAGAGCTTTTTCTTCTTGATTTGTATCCAGCAAACACGCTCCCAAATTGTGCCAACCTTCTGCATATTCAGGTATCAGTTTTATTGATTTTCTAAAAATAGGAATAGCTTTTTTAGGTTGTTTGCTATGATGATAAAGATTGCAACCTTTATTATAGAGGTTATCTCCAAAAAAATAAGGCATCATTTTCTCCAAACGCTTTATTTCTGATGGTTTTAGAGGCGTTCCTGCATAGGTTATCTTCTCCAAATTACGTAGATTTTCAAAGTTTTTAGGAAGTTCTGTAAATTTATTTCTACAAATAGTTAGCTCACGCAAATTTACAAAATGTGTTACTTCTTCTGGCAATTCTTCTAACCCAAAGTCATTCAAATCAAGCGTAAAATTATTTAATATTTCTCTCAAAATATCATTTGTAGGTGCTAATTTATGTTTTAGGCAAAATAAACCACCTTTTTTGGACATTTTGAGCGTTGCCATTCCCAAAACGGTTTTATCCACCATTTTATGTTTAGAAATCTTCTCCAAGTCGTGGCAAAGTGTTTTTTCTTTGATATATTGCAAATAATAATAGTATTGTCTTCTTTTTGGTTTCTCTTCTAAAAGCCACTTTTGGGCTACTTTTGGTGGCAAATGGCTCGCAATTATTTCACCTGCCCACTTTTGTATTTCCTCTGACTCGTGCCATAAAAAGCTCACAAGTACGTATGTAGCAAGTGTTTCGTGCAAACCACCGCCTTCAATAAGCGTAAAAGCTAATTTTATATTTACGCCTTCCCCTGTTTCTAGCAACTGACGCAGGTTTTTACGCATTTCTTGTGCGTCTTTGCTATTTTCTAATAAATATTTTTCCAAAATTTTGGCGAGGTTTTTGTTTGAAATGTAAAAATACGTTTTTTAGTGTGTTTTTCAAGTGAAATTATTGAATTTCTTTAAAAATATTGTTCTTTCCTCTAAAATTCTTATTTTGCAAAACATTCTCTAATTCAAAAACAAACTTTAATGATTATTTTATGAAAAAAATCAACTTGTTACTCACAATTTTGTTTCTGTGTTCCATTGGGATAATATCAGCACAAAAAGCTACATTATTAGCACATTATCCGTTGCTTACCAATGGAAAAGAAGCCACCACAAAGGCAAAAGATGCCCAAATAGTCAATGTGGTGTTTAAAGAAGGTGTTGCGTATCTTGGCGGCGTTTATGGTGACTTTGATGCTGGAACAGGTAATATGATGCGTTCTGCTAGTATTAGTGAACTTAATTATCAAGATTTTTCTGTAAATATATTTTTCAAAGTGTCAAAACTTGATGATATGCCTGTGCTTGTGATGGGCAGAAGTTGTAGATTATTGATATTTTATTTGGCAGAAAATGGCACAGTAATGCTCAAAGGCAATAATGGTGTTGTGTCTAAAAGTAGCACAACCAAGTATCAGCCTAATCAATGGCACGAGGCAACTATTACCTACAAAAATGGGCTGGCAACCATTTATTTGGATAAAAAGCAAGCTACACAAACCGAAATTGTCTTTGATAATATGTGTGTATCAGAATATGAAAACAAAGATTTTACAAATGTTAATTTTGCCAATGGTGAAGTTTTTGAAGGATATTTAAAGCAGTTGAAAATCTATAATGGAAATGTTATTACAGAAGATAATTCTACGGAAATTACGACAGAAACAGAAGTTATAGATAACAACAATAATAACAATAACAACAACAATAATAACAATAACAACAATAATGGTAATACAAATGGCATCATAAAAACGCCATTGGGAGAACTCAAAAAAATTGCTTTTGCTGTGGAAGGCGCACCTTCTGATGCTTTGAGTACACAAAATAGACAGCCTAGAAAGTTTTATTTAATGCAAAACCCCGCAGGAGAACTAGAAAGCATTTGGCAAGATGTGAAAACAAAAAAGATTTATTTGACAAAATTTAACAAAAATCTTTCCTCTTCTCAAAATATTCTACTGACTTCTACCGCTAATACTGATATTTTGGCTGCCACCAACGACAATGAAGGCAATTATTATTATATGGTTGCAAAAGCAAACACAGATGCCACTACAAATGATTTGATTACGCTTTATAAAGCTGATAAGCAAGGTAAAATGTTACTTAGCAAGACACAACCATCTGATAAAGAAACACTTAATATTTTTAGAGTTGGTAGTTATTCTGCAACTTTGAGGCATAAAGATGGCGTTTTGGCATTTATGATGGGGCGCACAATGAATAAAAGTAATGACGGACTAAATCATCAAGGCGGAATTGCGGTGATTTTTGACCCTCAAACACTTCTTATTACTAGAAATTTTGGGCAAACTTCAGGGCATTCTTTTGATAATTTCCTTGAAAAAGGACAAGATAATAACTTTATAGCTATTGATTTGGGTGATAACTATCCTCGTGGCATACATTTGCACAAATTTTCAAAAGATAATATCAATTCAAAAGTAATTTATACCTTCAAAACCTATCACGGAACTACAGCTGATGGTTATGGCACAATTTATCCGCTTTATGAAGAAATAAGCATACCAACACAAAAATACTACAAATGGTCTAACGATAACGGCGTTTATACAGAACTTGGAGGCGTTATTGAGGTTACTGATGGCTATTGTGTACTTTTTTCAGGTGAACTAGATGCCAACGGAAAGTCTATGAATAGTGCTAAAATTGGTAAAAGTAACAACGACCCACGTAATTTGGGCTTTATAAAAATTAAAAAAGATTTTGAAGTAGTGCGAACAAAAGGTTGGAATGTTGTACCAAAAGAAATAGTGCTTTCAAAAGGGATTTCTGAAAAGGGCGGTTTTTATACATTTGGAGGAAATTGGACAGAACAAGGCAACGAGGGCGTAACGTGGCTCACGAAGTATAAAAATATTGAAACAGAAAATATTAGGCATATCAAAACGGCATTACTTCCAAACGGAAATATTTTGGTTTTGTATGTCAAAGGCAAAAAAGAAGGTTGGCAAGCAGATGTTACAGAAAAATCTTTTATGATGTGTATTAGCCCTAATGGTGTTATTGTTGTACCAGAATTTGATTTGGGCGTAGACTTAAGGCTCAACCGCAGAGATGAAATTTTGATAATAGGTAGTCAAGTTTTTGTGATGCAAGGAAAAGAAACAGACAAAAAATTAGAACTTTTCGTATTGAATTTGAAGTAAAACTTTTTTTAGTAAAAAGGCTAGAAAAATCTAAAAAAACAGTTATGTTTGCGTAAATACTATATCATTTCACACTTTACATCTCCAATTATGTCAAAATTCTCAAAAATATCTACCAAAGCTCCTGAAAAGCTAGATAAAGAAGACACAAAACTGAAAACTGCCAAAATCTTAGAAAAAATAGGAGAATTGCAAAATGTATTTTTTGCACAAGGGAAATATAGTCTATTGATTGTTTTGCAGGGTTTAGATGCCTCTGGGAAAGATGGCGTAGTGAAAAATGTTTTTTCTGGACTTAATCCGTTAGGCGTTGATGTACGTGCCTACAAAGCTCCCACAGAAGAAGAAAGACAGTATGATTTTTTGTGGCGTATTCATAAAAATGTGCCTTCACAAGGTATGATTATGCTTTTCAACCGTTCTCACTATGAAGATGTGCTAGTCCCTGCCGTTGAAAAATGGATAGACGCAGACCACGTCAAAAGACGTTTTGAGCATATCAACAACTTTGAAAAACTTTTGCAAGAGGAAAATAATACCATTATTCTGAAATTTTATTTGCATATTTCAAAGGAAAAACAACACGAGAAACTCGTAGAACGCAGAAATAACCCAGAAAAATTTTGGAAGCATAGTGATGGAGATTGGGAAACTTCTAAAAAATGGGACGACTATATGAATGCCTACCAAGATGTTTTTGCAGCTTGCGACAAACCTGAGTGGGAAATTATTCCTGCTGACCAAAATTGGTATAAAGAATACCGCATTGCCAAGCGTGTACTAGAAACGCTTGAAAAACTCAACCTAGAGTACCCAAAACTTACAACTGCTTTGCCTCTCAAAATGGCAGAGAAAGTAAAGTATGACATCTCACAAAAGGTAAAAGCAACAGGAAAAGCAACAGAAAAGGCTACGAAAAAACTAGCTGAAAAAGCGTCAGAGAAAGCGTCAGAAAGAATTTCTATTAAAGTTTCTACCAAACCATTCAATGAGGTGAAACCAAGAAAAAAAGCAACTAAAAAATAGTAACTAAAAATCACAATTAAGATGTTATTAGCACAAAAAAATCACGTAGTACAAGTACATTACACAGGAAAATTAACCAATGGGGCTATTTTTGATAGCTCCATTGGCAAACCCCCACTAGAATTTCAACTGGGTGCAGGACAAATGATACCTGGATTTGAAAATGGCGTACTTGGTATGCAAGTAGGCGACAAAAAGATACTTCAAATTGCTTCAGAACAAGCTTATGGCGCAGCAAAAGCAGATATGATAGGAGAATTTCCTAAAGATAGCATTCCAGAAGATTTTGAACTTGTCGTTGGAGGGCAAATTGGTGTTAGCCTTTCAAATGGGCAACAAATTCCCGCAGTTATTAGAGAAATCAGAGAGAAAACTTTAATTATTGATGCTAATCACCCACTTGCAGGGCAAGAACTTGTTTTTGAGGTGGAAATGATAAGTATTAAAACACAAGAAGAAGCAGAAAAAAAACCTTTTTTATTTGAATAAAAAAACACTTAAATAACGACATTGATAATTTGTAAGTTTTGTGTAGGTGTTTGATTTATCAAAAAAATCCTTTCTATTCTAAAAAATAGAAAGGATTTTTTACTTTATTGATTTGTTTTTTGTGAAAGAAGTTTATATTTGTGGATATTTCTGATAAGTATTTAACTTAACCTCAAACTTCATAGTCAATGGACAAATTTTCTTATATTGCCAATGCTCACGGTGAGTACATTGATGGGCTTTACCAGTCTTACAACCAAAATCCTGCTAGCGTTGATGAAAGCTGGCAAAAATTCTTTGAAGGATTTGATTTTGCCAACAAATTCCCTGAAAATGGCACAAATAACAACGTAAAATCTGCGTCTGCTACATCAAACAGCAATTCTGCTAATATTTCTTCTGATGATATTCTTAAAGAAGCAAAAGTAGCGCAACTTATCTACGCTTACCGTTCTAGAGCGCATTTGCGTGCCAACACAAACCCAATACGTGAACGCAAAACACGTCAGTCGTGGCTTGATTTGAAAGATTTTGGACTTTTGGAAAGTGATTTGGAAACTGTTTTTCAGTCTGGAAATGACATTGGAATAGGTGCTGCCACACTTTCTAAAATAATCTCTTCTCTAAAACACATTTACGAAAATACCATTGGGTTTGAGTATATGTACATCAGAGACCCAGAAGTGTTGGAATGGCTCAAAAATAAAATTGAAAAAGATGCCCTTAGCTTCACGCCTGATACTAATTTTAAGAAACATATCCTCTCAAAACTTAATGAGGCGGTGGTTTTTGAAAACTTTTTGCACACAAAATATGTAGGTCAAAAGCGTTTTTCTTTGGAAGGAGGCGACAATACTATTACTGCACTTGATGCCATTATCAATAAAGTAGCTGATTTAGGCACAAAAGAGGTGGTTATTGGTATGGCGCACAGAGGTCGTTTGAATATCCTTACAAATATTATGAAAAAAACTTACGAGCAGGTTTTTTCTGAATTTGAAGGTACAGCAACCCCTGATTTGGAGCTTGGAAGCGGTGATGTAAAATACCATATGGGCTATTCTAGCGTAATTACGACACCAGCAGGAAAAACTGTTAATATGCGTCTTGCACCTAATCCATCTCACTTAGAAACAGTTAGCTCTATTGTGGAAGGCTACGTGAGGGCGCAAATTGATGAAGAACACTTTGACTCTCACTTGGTTTTGCCTATTCTCTTGCACGGAGATGCGGCTGTGGCTGGGCAAGGGATTGTGTATGAAGTTACACAAATGGCTAAGTTAGAAGGATTTAAGACAGGCGGAACTATACATTTTGTCATTAATAATCAAGTTGGTTTTACGACTGATTTTGAAGATGCCCGTTCTAGTATTTATTGTACAGATATTGCCAAAATCATTGATGCACCTATTTTGCACGTTAATGGTGATGATGCAGAGGCAGTTGTGTTTTGTGCGCAATTAGCAGCAGAATACCGCCAAAAATTTCAACAAGATATTTTTATTGATATGGTTTGCTACCGTAAATATGGGCATAATGAGTCAGATGAGCCACGTTTTACGCAACCAACGCTTTATAATGTCATCAATAAGCACCCAACGCCACGTGAGGTTTATTCTAAAAAACTTATTGAAAATGGTTTTGATGCAGACCTTGTCAAAGAAATGGACGTACAACTCAAAGCAATGCTCCAAGAACGTCTTAATGAGGTGAAACAGAAAGCATTACCTTACATATTTTCGCAACTAGAAACTGATTGGCTAAAACTTCGTCGCTCAAAAATAACTGATTTTGAAAAATCACCAGAAACAGGCATTTCTATTGATGTCATCAATAAAGTTGGTGAAGCTATTGCAAAACTTCCAGAAGGTTTTAATACCCTAAAACAGGTTACAAAACTAATAGCAGACAGAAAAGACAATTTTTTTGGCAAAAAACAACTTGATTGGGCTTGTGCAGAACTTTTAGCCTATGGTTCTATTTTGCTAGAGAACAAAATTGTGCGCCTAACAGGGCAAGACGTGAAGCGTGGGACGTTTTCGCACCGCCAAGCCGTTTATTCTGATAGTGAAACCAATGCAAAATATTCTAGTTTAGACCATATCACGCCTGACCAAAAACAGCCTTTCCGCATCTTTAACTCACATTTATCTGAATATGGCGTAATGGGTTTTGAGTTTGGTTATTCTATGGCAAATCCTAATGCGCTTGTCATTTGGGAAGCACAATTTGGAGATTTTGCCAATACAGCGCAGGTAATTATTGACCAATTTATTGCTGCTACAGAAACAAAATGGCATCAAATGATTGGTTTGGTACTTTTACTTCCTCACGGCTACGAGGGGCAAGGACCAGAACATTCTTCTGCTCGTTTGGAGCGTTTTCTGCAAATGTGTGCAGAAGAAAATATGGTTGTTGTGAACATCACAAAATCTGCAAATTTGTTCCACGCTATGCGCCGTCAACTGGCTTGGGAGTTCCGTAAGCCACTAATTGTGATGTCACCAAAGTCTAATTTGCGTGATACTGATTTTGTGTCATCTCCTTTGGAAGATTTTACAAAGGGCAGTTTCCAAGAGGTTTTAGATGATGATTTTGTGGATACGAAAAAGGTACGAAAAGTGCTTTTATGTTCTGGAAAGGTGGCTATTGATATGCTCCGCAAGCAACGCACAGAAGACATTAAAGATGTGGCTATCATTCGTTTGGAGCAATTATATCCATTTCCTCAAAAACAACTAGACGAAATCTTGAAAAAGTACAAGAAAGTAAAACCAGTTTGGGTACAAGAAGAGCCTAAAAATATGGGTGCTTTTGGTTTTATGTTGCAACATTATGGCGCAATAGAATGTATTTCTCGTAAAGCAAGTGCTTCACCAGCAACAGGTTACAACAAAATACATATCAAAGAACAAGAAGAGATTTTGAAAAAAGCATTTGAATAGATTTTTTAAACTAATAGAGTTTTTATAGCCTAATAATGAACAAGTTGTGTATTAAATTATCTTTTAACCACCCCCAACCCCTCCTTAGGAAGGAGGGGAGTTTTGTCCCCCTCCTTTTCAAGGAGGGGCTAGGGGTGGTTTTGATATTTATTTTGTACTAAACACTTGATAATCAAATAGTTAAAACTCTAATAGTTATTCCAAATCTAAAAGGTTTGGAATAACTTGTTTTAATGCTAATAAAATATAAGAAGAATGAAATTTGACAAAATAGTAATTAAAAATTATATTTTTTTTGCAGCGGACTAACTTGAAAGTCAGGGACTATTCGTGAAGTTTTCCTTACAAACAATGTATCAAATCAAAATATTACCAGCTTAATAGGCCTTTGCAAACATTACACGTTGCGTGGAAGGCTTACCAGTAACCATACAAACGCCACTTTCTTGCGGATTATCCAGCGGAATACATCTTACAGTAGCTTTTGTTTCTTCTTTTATACGTTCTTCTGTTTCTGCTGTTCCGTCATAATGCGCATAAACAAAACCAGTTTTTTCCTCCAAAACTTTCTTAAATTCCTCGTAAGTGTCCACGTTTGTAATGAGATTTTCACGTCTTTTGAGCGCAATTTGATAGATATTTTCCTGAATTTCATTCAGTAAATTTTCTATATCTGACACAATATTTTCCACAATTTCCATAGAATACACTTTTTTCTCTTTTGTATCACGTCTAGCTATCTCTATTGTGTTGTTTTGAATATCTCTTGCACCAATAGCCACACGCACGGGAACACCTTTTAGCTCCCATTCTGCAAATTTGTAACCTGGACTTTGGGTATCTCTATCATCAAATTTCACAGAAATACCTTTTTTAAGAAGTTCCTTTTTGATTGGCTCTATCTTATTTTTTATTTCTAAAAGCTGTTCATCAGTCTTGAAAATAGGCACAATAACCACTTGAATTGGTGCAAGTTTTGGAGGTAAAACCAGCCCTTCATCATCAGAATGACACATTATAAGTGCGCCCATAAGTCGTGTACTTACGCCCCAAGAAGTTCCCCAAACGTATTCTACTTTATTTTCTTTTGAGGTAAAAGTAACATCAAAAGATTTGGCAAAATTTTGCCCCAAAAAGTGAGATGTACCCGCTTGTAGGGCTTTTCCATCTTGCATAAGTGCCTCAATACAATAAGTTTCGTCTGCGCCTGCAAAGCGTTCAGAAGCCGTTTTAATGCCTTTAATGACAGGCACAGCCATAAAAGTTTCTGCAAAATCAGCATAAACTTCTAACATTTGCTCTGTTTCTGCAACGGCTTCAGCTTTTGTAGCGTGGGCGGTGTGTCCTTCTTGCCACAAAAACTCCGTTGTACGTAAGAAAATCCTTGTACGCATCTCCCAGCGTACCACATTTGCCCATTGGTTGATAAGTAGAGGCAAATCACGGTACGAATTTACCCAACCTTTGTAGGCGTTCCAAATAACGGTTTCTGACGTAGGTCTAACTATCAATTCTTCTTCTAATTTTGCGCTTTCATCAACCATTAAAGCCCCTTTTTTGTCAGGATTTGCTTTTAGGCGGTAATGCGTAACTACAGCGCATTCTTTGGCAAAACCTTCAGCGTGTTGTTCCTCTTTTTCCAAGAAACTTTTAGGCACAAAAAGTGGGAAATAAGCGTTAGAATGCCCTGTCTCTTTGAACATTTTGTCTAATTGCGCCTGCATTTTTTCCCAAATAGCGTAGCCGTAGGGTTTTATGACCATACAACCTTTTACGGCAGAATTTTCTGCTAAATCTGCTTTTTTTACTAGTTCGTTGTACCAAGCTGAATAATCTTCTTGACGTGTTGGAAGTCCTTTTGCCATATTTTTTATGTGAATTTTCTTATAAATTTTAACGCTATTTTGTCGCAAAAGTGCAAAAAAATAGCGTTATTTCAAAGATTTTAGAGGAAAATAATTCATTACTGTACGCAGTTCTAACTTAGGCTCACAAAAGAAGACTTCGCTTGAAGCGAAGTCTTCTTTAAATGCAACAAGTTATGTATATTTGATTAGAAAATAAGATAATGTAACATATTTATATTCTATAGCAAAGTATATTTTTTAAACCCATAACATTTAGCCTTTTTGTAGGTTTACAAAGCTATAGAAATATATCCAAACACCACAAATAATGCTACAAATAATACTTTTAGGAATAGGATTTTTAATCCTTATATTTCAGCAATATATTCAGCCTATTTCATCAGAAATACAATTTGTACTATTTTTGATAGGGATTGTTTTGCTAGGAATACCACACGGTGCGGCGGATTTGCTCGTGGCTATGCAAAATAATAAATACCAAAATAATACTAAAAATACTAATGAAAATTTCTCTAAAATAAACTTTTTTATCAATTATCTTACTCGTTTGGTGTTGTTTGGCATTATTATTTGGGCTTTTCCACTTTTTGGGAATTTTTTGTTTATTATTTTTGCAGCTTATCATTTTGGAGAAACAGACTTATTGATGTTCAAAAAAGACAGTTTTTTAGGTAAATTATTGGTTGTAAGTTACGGTATGCTAATAATAGGCACTATTTTATTGTGTCATATTGAAGAAACTGCACCTACTTTGCACCTACTTTCGTCAGATGTACAAAAAAATAAACAAATCATTGACTGGCTCACCAAAAACAGCTATTTTGTGCTGATATTTATGTTTATTATTTTCTTTGTAAACTTTTTTTTATACACTTTTATACATAAAACAAATGAAAATAATAACCGAAATGATACCAAATATTTCTTTTTACGTTTGGGGTTAATCTTACTAATTGTCAGTCAAATTCCAATGATATTGGGTTTTACTTTTTACTTCGTAATGTGGCATTCTGTGCTTTCTTTGCAAAATATCGTCCATTATCTACGAAAAGATAATATATTTTCTATACCATTGATTGTCAAGCAAATAAGTATTTATAGTTTGCTTGCAATGCTAGGAATAGCACTTTTTGGAGTCTTAGCGTATGCTTTTATTCACCAAAACGCTATTCTTGCAAATGCCGTAATGGTGTATGTTTTTATGGGCTTGGCTGTCCTTACTGCCCCACATATGCAAATTATGCACGATATGTATAAAAATATGAAAAAATATGCTAGATAATATTACCTAAATATTTTGTTTCTTCTCACAAAAATTCTGTAAATTTGCAACAAAAAAGCTAATAATGACGCAAGCCAATAAAGTTTATGAAAGTGTTCTTGCAGGTGAAAAAATCAATTCAAGAGGCACTTTTCTTGGAAATAGTAGATTAAATGAATTTCAAATGAGGAATTTAAGTCAAACTTTTCAGATAGAATTTGGGTAAGTTTATACGAGAGGAAAGAGAAAAAAGGTGGAGGAGGTTATTCTTTACTGTATGTTGGGACAATCAATAGAATATTTATACCTATCAATAAAAATGAGTATCTTGTTAATTATACGCATTCGTTGGGTACACAAAAACCTAGTATTTTTGATGTGCAATACCTAATTTCAAAAAACTAATTTTTAGGCTACGATGGCGTGAACGCCACTGCTATACATAAAACCATTTTTTGACTTTGATATAAAGAGGTGGTGTTTACACCACCTAGAATAAAAAAATAAAACTACGAGTTTATTTACAATGTATTACTTAGAGAGTTATTTTGATACTACTAGTTTTCATAAAATCCCATAAAATTCAACTATAATGAATAAAATAAACTATTACGGACAACTTACACTAATTTTTGTTTGCTTCGTGTGTGGTGCAACTCTTGTTTACTCAATGCTCCTGATTGTCCTTTTACCATTATTGGGTTTGTGGCAAATCATAGATTTTATTGCGTTATGGCTAAACACTGGTTACCAAAAATGGTACAGCGTGTATTTAATACTATTTTGTGTTGGAGCAATTACACTTTATATTACTTTTGTACTCCCTAATAACACAAAAGATCATAATGTTATTCTTAGTATTATTTACTCTTGGATTGTAGCGTGTATCTACTTGGCAATGCGTAGCAAAAGTTAAAAACAATTTACTCAAATTCTAGCTTTTATTCTCACAAAAATTCTTTAAATTTGCAACAAAAAAGCTAAAAATTGACCCATTTGAAACCTCAAGAACTTCTTTCTCTTTATCAAAATGATGCTTTTGTGCAAATTTTGATAGAAAAACTAAAAATAAACACTATTACTCCCAAAATTCATTTAAAAGGGCTTGTCGGCTCGTTAGATACGTTTTTTGTCGCTGCTAATTTCTTGCAAAATAATACTCAAAATCAACTTATTATTCTTCACGACAAGGAAGAAGCCTCTTATGTGCATTTTGACCTCCAAAATATCCTTCCAGAAAAAGAAATTTTGTTTTTTCCTACGTCTTACAAACGCCCTTACGAATATACAGAAGTAGAAAATGCCAATGTTTTGATGCGTGCAGAAGTGCTAAATAAAGTTAGTCAAAATATCAATAAAATCAAAGAAGGTGAGATAATTATCACTTATCCAGAGGCTTTGAGTGAGAAAGTTATTAACAAAAAAAGTCTATTAGAACATACCTACACCGCCAAAAAAGGAGAAAATTTAGATACTAATTTCCTTGCTGATTTGCTTGTGAAGTACGAATTTGAAAGAACAGACTTTGTTTATGAAGCAGGGCAGTTTGCGGCTCGTGGTGGTATTTTTGATGTTTTTTCTTTTGCTAATGATTTGCCATATAGAATTGAGCTTTTTGGGAACGAAATTGAAAGTATCCGCACTTTTGACCCAGAAACACAGCTTTCTGTCAATGAAGTTACTAAAATTGCTATCGTGCCTAACACGCAAACCAAGTTTTTATTAGAAGTTCGTGAGAGTTTGTTGGAATTTTTGCCCGTTAATACGCATATTTGGGCAAAAAATCTCACCCAAACGCTAGAAATTTTGACTAAATGTTTTGATAAAGTAGAAAAAACATTTAAAGAAAATACAGAAAACACAGATATTCAAATCATCTCTGACCCTGAATTGCTGTTTGAAACCAAAAAATCTTTCCTCAAAAATTTAGAAAAATATTCTCTCATAGAGTTTGGAAAGACTTTTTACAACAAAAAAGCTGAAATTTTAGAATATCAGTCTGCGCCTCAACCATCTTTCAACAAAGATTTTAATTTGCTTGTGAAAGATTTGATGCAAAAGCAAAATGAAAATTATACTTGCCTTATTGCCTCTGATTCTTTCAAACAATTAGAAAGATTACAGACTATTTTTGAGGAAATAAATCCAAATCTTAAAGTAAAAACTTTTGCAGCATCATTGAGAGAAGGTTTTATTGATAAAAATCTTCAAATTGTTTGCTATACTGACCATCAAATTTTTGAAAGATTTTACCGCTACAAAGTCAAGCAGCGTTATTCTAAATCTCGTGCCATTACGCTCAAAGAATTGCGCACAATGCAGCCAGGAGATTATGTAACGCATATTGACTACGGAATTGGGCGTTTTGCAGGACTTGAAAAAATGGAAATAAATGGCAAAATGCAGGAAACTATCCGCCTTGTTTATAAAGATAACGACCTTCTTTATGTCAATATTCAAGCTTTGCACAAGGTTTCTAAGCATACAGGCAAAGAAGGTGAAAACGTGAGTATCAGCAAGTTAGGCTCTCCTGAATGGGATAACAAAAAAGCCAAAGTTAAAAAGAATATTAAGGATATTGCCAAAGAACTTATTTCATTATATGCCAAAAGACGTGTTGCAAGTGGGTTTGCATTTGCGGAAGATGATTTTTTGCAGGCAGAATTGGAGTCTTCTTTTATTTATGAAGACACGCCCGACCAAGCAAAAGCCACTGCAGACGTAAAAGCGGATATGGAAAAGCCTAATCCAATGGATAGGCTTGTGTGCGGTGATGTTGGTTTTGGTAAAACTGAAATAGCCATTAGAGCAGCTTTTAAGGCGGTTTGTAACGGAAAACAAGCAGCAATATTAGTGCCTACGACTATCTTAGCAATGCAACATTTTCGTACTTTTTCTGAAAGATTAGAAAAATTGCCTTGTACTGTGGAATACATTAACCGTTTTAAGACTGCAAAACAAATAAAAGCTACGCTTGAACGTGTTGCAGATGGTAAAGTTGATATATTGATAGGTACACACAGCATTTTAAATAAAAGCATTGTTTTTAAAAATCTGGGACTTTTGGTGATAGATGAAGAGCAAAAATTTGGGGTAAAATCAAAAGAAAGGATTAAAGAAATGCGCTTTAATGTTGATTGTCTGACACTTACGGCTACGCCAATTCCTCGTACTTTGCATTTCTCGTTGATGGGCGCAAGAGATTTGTCTATTATTGCCACGCCGCCGCCCAACCGCCAACCCGTAACGACTGAAATACAAACATTCAAAGAAGATTTTATTAGAGATGCTATTAGTCAAGAATTGAGACGTGGGGGGCAGGTTTTTTTCGTTCATAACAGGGTAAAAGACATTGAGGCTATTGGAAATATCATTTTGCGCCTTGTGCCTGATGCTCGTATAGGCGTGGCGCACGGACAAATGGAGGGTGGAAAACTAGAAAAAATTATGGCTAAATTCATTGATAATGAGTTTGATGTGTTGATTTCTACTAATATTATTGAATCTGGGCTGGATATTCCAAATGCTAATACTATCATTATCAACCACGCGCACATGCACGGACTTTCAGACCTGCATCAGATGCGTGGGCGTGTGGGAAGGAGTAATAAAAAGGCTTTTTGTTACTTGCTTGTGCCTTCTATGGCATCTCTCACACAAGATTCACGCAAAAGATTACAAACATTAGAAGAATTTTCTGATTTGGGAGATGGTTTTAAAGTGGCTATGCGAGATTTGGATATTAGAGGCGCAGGAAACCTGCTAGGGTCAGAGCAAAGCGGTTTTATCAATGATTTGGGCTTTGAAACTTATCACAAAATCTTAGATGAAGCTATCCAAGAACTCAAAGAAACAGAGTTTAGAGAGCTTTTTTCTACAGAAATTTCTACTAAAAAACTGGTGAGAGATTGTATTATTGAAACTGATTTGCAACTTCTTATCCCTGACGACTATGTTAAAAGCATCTCAGAACGTCTTTCTTTGTATAATCAGCTAGATAATATCAAAACAGACGAGGAACTCGTAAAATTTACAACAGAAATACAAGACCGTTTTGGAAATATCCCTGTTGAAGTGCTTGATTTAGTGGAAGTTGTACGTTTGCGTTGGCTGGCGGTGCAGATTGGTTTTGAAAAATTATCTATCAAAAACGCCGTGATGAGAGGTTTTTTCACTACAACAAACCAAAAAGAGTATTTTCAGTCTGACGTGTTTGGGAAAGTGATTATGTTTGTTCAAAATAATGCTAAAACGGTGCGCCTGCGTGAGGTGAACAAAAAACAAATGCTTATTTTTGATGAAATAACCACTATTTCAAAGGGAATAAAGTCTTTGAAAGGAGTTTTAAGATGACAACTTTGTTACTGTAAAAGTTTTCTTTTTCATCTCGTAAAACAGATAAAACTAAACGGTAGTGCTATACCTATAATGATTTAATATTTATATAAAAGCACCGTTGTTTGTATCTTCATAACAACAATGAGATAGTACAATAGTGTTAATTATAATAAAATATACACATACGAAAGTGGTTTTGGGATTTTTGCAAGTCATCTTATAATTAGCAAAATATGTCTTTAAATAGACTATAGGCATGCCCCATTGCATAAATACACTTTTTAGGTACTTTTTGAATTGTTTTTTTGAAAAGCATAAAAAATACTAATATAAGAAAATTCCAATATAAATATTAAAAAAATAACCCAAAAAATTACTTAAAAAAAACAAAGAAATATGGCAAGTATAAACAAAGTTTTAGAAGAAGTCAGTTTGAAATTAGATGAAAAAGTAGGTGTATTACTTCTTTTTAACGAGAAGATTCGTATTTTTTTTAATTCTTTTGAAGAAGAAAGCAGAAGTTTGACAGTTGTACTAGATAATTTTGGCACAACCGTAAATGTTTTTAATAGAAAAATGAGGTCTTTTTTTAAAGAAATTATTACAACAGAAAATAACATCAAAAAAATATCAAAAAAACCTAGTGCTAACCTTCGTGATGTGGCATCACTTACTCAAAGAATTGAAAATTTGGTTGAAAAAGGGGATTTATTGGGTATAGAAGCGGTAGCATTACTTAATGAGTCTGAAGCTATCAAAGAAAAGTATTTAATATTTGTCAAATAATCTCAAAAAACAAAAAAATCTATCTTTTTGAGATAGATTTTTTGTTTAAGTTTCACTTGAAAAAATTATTTTTTTGCAGGTGCAGGCACATTAGCAGGTACTGCATCTTTTTTAATTTCAACTTTTTTCTCTTCTACTTTCATTACACCGCTTTTATTGTTATCTATCAAATAAGGCGCAATAACAAGCGACACAATAGACATCAATTTAATCAAAATATTCATAGAAGGTCCTGATGTATCTTTGAAAGGGTCGCCAACAGTATCACCTGTAACAGATGCTTTGTGCGGCTCTGATTTCTTGTAATACATCTGTCCGTTGATTTCAACGCCTTTTTCAAAAGATTTTTTAGCATTATCCCAAGCTCCACCAGCATTAGATTGGAACATAGCCATAAGTACACCAGAAACGGTTACACCAGCCAAAAGTCCGCCCAAAATCTCCGCTGAAGAAACATCAGCAAAAACACCTTTCAAACCAAAACCTACCAAAATAGGTGTAATCAGCGCAATAGCACCAGGAAGCATCATTTCTTTGATGGCTGCATCAGTAGAAATAGCGACACATTTTTCGTATTCAGGCTCTGCCGTTCCTTCCATAATTCCTTTAATCTCACGGAACTGACGGCGTACTTCTTCTACCATTTTCATAGCAGCACGACCCACCGCAGAAATAGCCAAAGCAGAGAAAATAAATGGTATCATTCCACCCACAAATAGCCCTGCAAGCACAGGAGCTTTATAAATATCAATTCCATCTAATTGCGAAATTCCCACAAATGCCGCAAACAATGCC
Source organism: Raineyaceae bacterium (assembly GCA_043764015.1). GTDB lineage: Bacteria > Bacteroidota > Bacteroidia > Cytophagales > Thermonemataceae > JANYGM01. Next base: position 4,475 of record JAYUKY010000133.1, on the reverse strand, counting down.
AAAGAAGTAAGTGCCGCAGACGCAATAGCAAAACCTTTACCAGTTGCTGCTGTTGTGTTTCCTACCGCATCTAAAATATCTGTACGCTCACGTACCTCTGGAGGAAGTGCGCTCATTTCTGCAATACCGCCTGCATTATCAGCAATAGGTCCAAAAGCATCAATAGCAAGTTGCATAGCCGTTGTAGCCATCATACCAGCTGCGGCAATAGCCACACCATAAAGTCCAGCAAAACTATAAGAAAAAACTATACCAGCTGCTAAAACAAGGATTGGAATAACTGTACTTTCCATACCAACGGCAAGACCTGCAATAATGTTAGTTGCTGCACCAGTTGAAGATTGTTTTATGATAGACAAAACAGGTTTTTTACCCATTGCACAGTAGTATTCTGTAACAATAGAAATGATAGAACCAACCACAAGACCCACCAAAATAGCATAAAAAACGCCCATTTTAGTAAACACAAAGCCACGAAGTTCTAAGTTGTTTGGCAACAAATAATCTACCAAAAAGTAAGACGCAATAGCAGTCAAGATAACAGAAATCCAGTTTCCTTTGTTAAGTGCGCCTTGTACATCTCCACCTTCTTTTACTTTCACAAAATAAATACCTACCACAGAGAAAATAAGTCCCATAGCAGCAATAAGCATAGGTAATAAAATTGGTGACATTCCACCAAAATTATCTGTAATAGCTTTTGTTTCACGTCCCAAAATCATTGTAGCAAGGATTGTAGCCACATACGAACCAAATAAATCTGCACCCATACCTGCCACATCACCTACGTTGTCGCCTACGTTATCTGCAATAGTTGCAGGATTACGAGGGTCATCTTCTGGTATGCCTGCCTCTACTTTACCTACAAGGTCAGCTCCTACGTCAGCCGCTTTTGTGTAGATACCTCCACCCACACGAGCAAAAAGTGCAATACTTTCAGCACCCAAAGAAAAGCCCGTAAGCACTTCTAAGGCACGTTCCATAGCGTGGCTATTTGCGCCAGCATCACCTACAAACATAAAATAGAACAATATAAACAAAGAGCCAAGTCCAATAATAGCAAGTCCAGCTACACCAACACCCATCACGCTACCGCCTGTAAATGAAACATTTAGGGCTTTTGAAAGACTTGTACGAGCTGCTTCTGCAGTACGCACATTGGCTTTTGTAGCAATTTTCATTCCTATAAAACCTGCCAGCGCAGAAAGGAAAGCACCAAGTAAAAATGCGCCCACAATGATTGGGTGAGATTTTTCGTTGTTAAAACTCAAAAAAAACAGAAACATTGAGGCAATAATGGCAAAATATGCCATTACTTTGTATTCTGCTTTCAAAAAAGCCATTGCGCCTTTGGCAATATTGTCCGAAATATAGCGCATACGCTCATTTCCAGCATCTTGTTTGGTTACCCACGAGGATTTGACGAAGGTAAAAACCAGTCCTAGCACGCCTATAAGCGGTACTAAATACATTAGGATTTGTGCATCCATAGAAAATTAAGATAAGATTAAATTGGTAATTATTTTTAGATTTGTGAGAATTTTTATCTTTGAAAAAAGAATAATAAAATATTCACAAAAAAGTCTGCAAATATAGTATTTTATAATCATAAAAGAAAGATTTTTTAGTTTTTGTGCTATTTTTTGTATTTTTGTAGTAAAGAGATGATTAAAAAATTTATATAAATATCACTAACCACTCCTTAGGAAGTAGAAAAATAATAAAATACAATCTAAATGAGCGAAAGAAGTAGTGTTTTTGATATGATAGGTTCACCCAATTTACATATAGTAGGTGTGGGACGCATAGGGCGTACTGTGGGGCATATCTTGGAAAATATAAGAGAATGGTAAAAAATATTGAAAATCAGTCACTTAGAAGGAAAGATTTCTTCAAAAATTGATGGAAGAAATCTTTCCTTTGAGCATATTTAGGTTAGGTGGGTATTTTAGTGGTTATCTGAACCCGTCAGTTCTCTTTCAAGATTGTCGGCAGTATGCCCAATTTCATTGACAATATCCTTCAAAATGTCTTCTGTGGCGTGTTCTACAACGACAGAAGCGGCAAGTTGCAAGAATCCTTCAAAAATAACCACTTTTGAGTAAACAAGTTCTTGATTAACTTCCAAAACGTGACGGAAATTCAGGTTAGGAATATCTGCATCACACACACGAGAGGCAAACTCAATGACGTGAACACCAGCACGGTCGCTTAGGTAGGTAGTAACGCCTTGAAAACGTCCATCTGCAATAGGAACAGTCAAAATCAAATTATTTTGAGAGTATTCTGTGAAACTGCCTCCAAGTTCTTCAGCAATTTTTTCTACGGCTTTAGTAAGGTTCATAAGTATGACAGGTTTTAAGTTTGATAAATTTGATGTGAGTGGAAAATTTTTCATAAAACTATATAATATAATGTAGAAAACAAATTTTTTGAGTAGATTTTTTTCAAAAAAAAAAAATTCTTTTTGAAAAAAAAAAAAATGTAGAAAAAAGTGAAAAAAAATTTGCTTTTATCTAAAATATCTGCTAAACTTACGAAAGTTTTAGAAGTACCTTTGTGTGCTAAAACTTTACTACAATATTATTCATTCCTAACCTCAAACCGTATTATTATTATGGCTTATTACCGCACAATTGATGGCGTCAAATATGACGGAGAATTGCTTAAAGCTGCAGAAGATGCAGTAGCAAAAGATGGCAGCATCAACATGGCTGAAGCTGAAAAACTTTTGGAAGAAGTAAAAGATGGCAACAACTACACAGACATAGAAAAAGGAACTATGGCTTACATCAGAGAAAATTTTAAGTGGGACGAAGACGCAGACGAGTGGTTTCGTGCAGCAATCCGCAAATGGGCAGCTAATAAATAATTTTTAGCTACAATGCTCATTCAAACAAAAAAGTCAAGATAAAATCTTGGCTTTTTTGCTTTTTCAGATAAACATATTCTGTTTTTTCTTGTTTATTAAATGTATTTCATTCACAACTCAAAACGTGCTTTTATTCCCCCTTTGGGGTTAGGAAGCTATAATTTACAACTCAAAATGTATCTTTATCAACTTCAACGCAAACAAGTTTTACCAATTTCATTGGAAGAGGCTTGGGATTTTTTCTCTTCTCCAAGTAATCTGGAAAAAATAACCCCAAAAGATATGGCTTTTGAGATAAAACGTATTCCAGAGGGTAAAATGTATGCTGGAATGGTCGTAGAATATGTTGTACGCCCTATTTTGGGTATTCCTGTTGGTTGGGTAACGGAGATCACACACGTAGAAGAGCCTAAATATTTCGTTGATGAGCAGCGTTTTGGTCCGTATGCGTTGTGGCATCATCAACACCATTTTAAGGCAGTAGAAGGCGGCGTTGAAATGATAGATTTAGTACATTACAAAAATCCCCTAGGTTTTTTGGGTGGTATTGCCAACTGGATTTTTGTAGAAAAACGTCTTAATCAGATTTTTGATTATAGATACGAGATTTTGGAAAAATATTTTGGAAAAAAATAAATGCAAATCAGACTTCACAAGTAGCCAATGGCTTTTGTGAAGTTTTATTATTTTAGGTACTTCTTTTCTTATGCTCGTGGAACTAGGGACGATAATGAATCCAAAACACATTAGGTTCTATCAGACTGTCTGCTTTATGGGTATTTATCTATATACTAAGGGTAGGCTGTTCAGAAGGCTACAATAGATTTCCTCCAGTTTTTGGGTAACTATATTTCTTCTTAAAGTAAGACAATGGGGCATGCCCCCATTGTGTATTATTGCAGTTCTTCGTTTCCCCAAATTCTTCCTATTTATAGTATGAGGTTGTTTAGGATTATTTTACAATAATATAAATAGTTGATTATCAATATATATTGAAATATTAAAAATAAATATAGCAAATATTTTTTAGCTTTTGTATGTAACCCTTTTGTATTTTCGTAGCCAAGAATGAGCAAATAAAAACACTTTTTTAAATGTTAATTTATTTATATATTAACATTGCTCTTGACCCCTAAATAACCTCTGTATTTGACTTTCATTCCCAATACATTGTTTGAGGTCTTTTGGTATTTATTTTTGTATTATCTAGATAAGTCTACAATCCTGTAAATCCTGATTCAGATGAAAAAGAGCATAGAATTGGCATAAAGGCAATTATAAAAAATCATATAAAAAATAAAGCAATGATTTCCGTTTTGATTTTATGTAAAAGACAAGTATATTTTAGCTCAAAAAAGCGTATCTTTGCCTTGTGAAAAATCAAGCTATGACAAACAAGATAAAATTTCCGTATGGTGTAAGCAACGCTGAAGCAGTTGCAACTGAAGGTTATACTTTTATAGACAAAACGCCCTTTGTTGAATTATTAGAACAACAAGAAAAATTTGTGTCTTTCTTGCGTCCACGCAGGATAGGAAAGAGTTTTTTCATTTCTATTTTGGAATATTACTACGACCTTAGGCAAAAACATAAATTTGAAAAA
>JAYUKY010000132.1:0-24783 GCA_043764015.1 Raineyaceae bacterium | reverse complement strand
TACTATAAATGAGAGTATGTCTGATTTAGTTGCCACGAATACAGGAATAATTGTATTCATTCGTGTATTCGTGGCAATTGCAAACCCTACAATATAGCCTCTATGCAACACTAATACAAAATATCAATGTCTTTGTCTAAATGAATACAAAATAAAAAAACTTTAACTTATGAACAAAATATTTATTGTAATAATAGCATTTTGTATGTTATTCATTTTTAATGCAAATGCAGGCACATTTTCAAGCGCAAATACTGATAGTTTCACGCCAAAAAATGAAATTTCTGATGTTAGAAAATCAAAGAAAATCAAAACTATTCAGAAACTTCTTAATACAAAAATTGGAAAATGGGCATTGAAAAAAGCTATCAAAAAACTTCAAAAAAAGGCTTTAAACCCTAAAAAAAGTAAAATAGACCCGCCAAGTGCCTTAGCTATTTTGCTGATTTGTCTGCTGATACTGCTTCTTGGAATTTTATTACTTAAAATATTGGGCAGTACTTTGCTGATTATTGGGATTATTCTTTTGATTGGTTACTTTGTTTTTTTAGCTATTTTTAATTTTGATAATTGGAGAAGAAGTGTAAGCTAAAAAAGAGGTACGAAATAAGAGGTACGAGGTACGAATTTAAAGCCTTGATTATTAAATTATTATAAAAACTGAAAAACAAGTTATTTAATTTTATTCCTAATGAATGGAGAATAAATACAAAAAATCAAAAACAACTTTAAATTATGAAAAAAACATTTATTTCAATGATAGCATTTTTAATGCTATTTTCTCTCAATGCAAATGCGGGGACTTTTTCAGGTGCGAATGTCAATGATTTTATACTAAAAAATGAAATTTCTGATAACAAAAATCAAAGAAAAATCAAAACTGTTCAGAAATTTTTAAGTACCAAAATTGGAAAATGGGTCATCAAAAAAACTATCAAAAAATTTCAAAAAAATCAAATTAAAAACGACATCAAAAACGACATTAAAAGCAAAAAAACGACTAAAAATAGACGTGGTGTAGCTATTTTATCTTTGGGAGCGGCACTTCTTATGGGTGGAATTGTTTTGCTTTTTACGGGTTACACACTTTTAGGAATTATTTTGGGTGTGTTGGGGCTGGCAATTATTATTATTTTTGTTTATCTTATCTTACTGATTGGAAATGCGTTTAGTCAATATAAAGGGTTTTAAAAACAATTACTTATGATAACTTTTTCGTTTGAGCAAATTAAAGAAAGTGCAGATTTTTTGCAACAAATATTAAATCAAAAATCACTTAAATTACCTGAAATTGGCATTATTTTGGGTACTGGGCTTGGTAATTTGGTCAATCAAATTACTATTTTAGCAGAAATTCCGTATAAAGAAATTCCATGTTTTCCTGTTTCTACAGTAGAAACTCACGCTGGAAAACTGATTTATGGCACACTTTCAGGGAAAACCGTACTTGCTATGCAAGGGCGTTTTCACTATTATGAAGGTTATTCTATGGCGCAAATCACGCTTCCTGTGCGTGTAATGAAACTTTTAGGTGTGCAAAAATTGCTTATTTCTAATGCGTCTGGCGCACTTAACCCAACTATGCGCAAAGGTGAGCTAATGCTCCTCAATGACCATATTGATTTGATGCCTGAAAATCCTTTGAGAGGCAAAAATTTAGCAGAATTTGGTGACCGTTTTCCTGATATGAGCGCACCTTACAACGCTGAAATTAACGACAAAATCATCAATATTGCACTAAAAAATGGTTTTCCTTTGCATATAGGTGTATATGCTGCCTTGCAAGGGCCTAATTTGGAAACTCGTGCAGAATACCGCTATTTGCAGCGTATTGGCGCAGATGCTGTGGGAATGTCTACTGTACCAGAAGTAATTGTGGCAAATCATTGTCAGTTGCCTTGTGTAGCAATTTCTGTACTTACAGACGAATGCAACCCAGATAATTTGCAACCAACAACGCTAGAAGACATCATAAAAGCAGCAAATGATGCAGAAAAAATGCTTACGCATATTTTTATTGAACTTTTAAAGGAAATGTAGAGTAATTACGAACACAAAAAGCCTTTCTGAACATTAGAGCGGCGTTTTTTTGATTGCTAGAAATGAAAATAACTTGTTTTTATTTTTGCAATGACATAATCAAATTATTTTCTTAAATTTCGCATCAAAAACATATCACACACATTGTCTTTGTCCCTCCTTGGGGTTAGGGGCTATTTATATCAAAGAAAAATGTTACAAGTAATCAAAATAGTCAAAGAAAGCGACTTAGAAAAAGCGTTTTCTATTCGTAAAACGGTTTTTGTGGAAGAACAAAAAGTAAGTGAAACAGACGAATACGACAACCACGAAGGAGAAAGTCATCATTTTTTGGCAACTTCTGACGGTACGCCTTGCGCTACTGCTCGTTGGCGTTTTACAGAAAAAGGCGTAAAATTAGAGCGGTTTGCGGTTTTGAAGGATTTTCGTGGTAAAAAAATTGGTGCGCAAATACTCAAAGAAGTATTAGGAGACATAGCACGTATGCCTGAAACAAGCACACATACACGCTATTTGCACGCTCAACTCGCTGCAATGCCATTTTATGAGAAAGAAGGATTTAAAAAAGTAGGTGAAATGTTTGAAGAATGTAATATTCAGCACTTTAAGATGGTTTTGTAACTTTTATTACAAAACCCTAGTTTTTATTTATTTGTAATAGTATAATAATCAACACTTTATACTCGTATTTCGTACCTCTTACTTTGTACTTAATTTTTGCTTACTTTACCAATGATTTCAAATTGTTCTTCTTTCATAAGTATCATTTTTTGCTTTCCGCTATAATGATATTCTTGCAGTTTTGCCTGTCCATTTTGGTTGGAGAAACTAGCAAAAAGTTGCTTTTCTGAATGATAAAGAGGATTTTCAGAAATAAGATTGGCATTCATTTTGGTAATAACATCATTTTTATCTGTAATGATTGTTAGTTTTCTAACGACTAAGCTAGTATTTTTAGCAGTATAAATTTTGTATTTACTTTCTGCATTAGCAGAATCTAAGACGTTATAAAGTCCTTCAAATGCTTTTTTATTGATGTCGGCTTGCAAAAGTAAGTCTAATTCTTTGTGCCATTTGAGGGATTTGAGCGTTTGTTTTTCTGTATTTCCGTTGATAGATGCGTTTTTTTCTACAGAAAGTGTTTGTTTTTGGAGAAATTTAATTTGATTTTCTACAAAACCATTCCAGTCGTAGTAAATAGTTACTTTTTTATCTTCTGAATGCAAAAATTTACAAGCATTTAGGGAAAATAAACTGATAAAAACAATAAAAATATTGGTAATAATTATTTTGGTATTTGATTTCATTTTCATTTTTTTGATTTACCTAAATATAACACTCAAAGGTGTCTATAAGTTCGTACTTCTAACTTCGTACCTCGTACTTTTTTACGCCATAATACCTTAAAATATACATTCCTGCAATATAAAATGGCATCATAGGGATTTTGTAGCGCACAAGTGAGCCAAAATTATAGCTTGTAACGCCCACTTCAAAAGCAAAAAGAATGGCAAAAGTAAAGCAAAAAATAATAAAAGGGTGCGCAAACATTGTTTTCAGTATATTTCCTTTTGTGCGCCAAAGTGTTTGGATAGTCAGAAAAGAGAAAAAAAGTGCTTCTAATGCAGATAAAAGCATAACAGGGTTTCTTGCTTCCCACAAAAAAGGACGAAATAATGACACAAAGACTGCTGCAGGAAATTTTACAATAACACTGGCAAAAGTCCCATCAAATTCTCCTAGTGAGTAAACAGAGCCTTCACGTCCAACCCATTCTGCGGTTATTTTTGCTGTTTGTGCTACTTGTTCTAAAGATGCTAAAACAGAATTAGAAACAACATAAGCAATAGGCAAAGCAAATAATATCAAAAGCGGTATTAAAAGTGCCTTAAACACTCCTTTTTTCATTTTATCTCTGTATTGCAAAACCATCCAAACGCCCATTGCAGGTATCAAACAAATCAAAATATATCCTTTTACGGCATTGATAGACCAAATACTTATAAGCAATATCAAAATATTGGTTTTCCTTTTGTGGTTTTTGATAATCCCAAAGTAAAAACCATAAAAAGCCCAACCCATTGCGCCCAATGTAAGGGTATCTTTGAGCAAACCAGAACCCCAAAAAAAGACTGAAGGTAAGAAAAAAACGGCTCGTCCAAATTCTTTATAAAGCACTGGATACATATCTACCAACGACTTATATAATGCCCAAACACCTGAAAAACAGACTAACGCAAAACAAAGTGCGGTTACTGTATAAGTATGAATGCTAAAAATATCAAAAACAGTGGCTATTTTCACCACAACAAATGTTTTTGTATCTCTGTACCATTCCAAATATTTTACATAATTATGAGTATCTGGGTCATATTCACCTTTAGAAAACAAGATTTTCATTCCAACATACGGGTCGTCAAGCAAAGCCTGCCACACAATGCCACTATGGTTAAAATAATGAAAAGTATCACCACCGCCATAAATAAACCAATAAACCAAGCCTACTCCAATAGAACCAACTACTTTCAGACTAAAACCAATCATATAATAATGCTTTGTGAGCGGATTAGTCGCATTTTTCCTAAGTGCATACACAAGCCCAAACATCAATGTAAGGTAGATAGGCGTAAGAAAAATGTCTTGGAAAGTCATTATTTTGAGGTACGAAGTTTGAAGTACGAAGTACGAAATTTGAGATACAAAGTCCGAAATAAGAAAATATACGAAAATATTTAGTTGAAAATCTCGTATTTCGTACCTCAAACCTCATACTTAACTAAGCTTCTATGATAGTGATTTTTTCTATTCTGTCGCCTTGGCGAATAGCATCAATAACCTCAAGCCCTTCTGTCACTTTACCAAAACACGTGTGTTTGCGGTCTAGATGGCTAGTTTGGTCTCTGCTATGGCAGATAAAAAACTGTGAGCCACCAGTATTTGGTCCTGCGTGTGCCATTGAGAGTACCCCTTTGTCGTGGTATTGGTTTTCTCCTGTAAGTTCACAAGGAATGCTGTAGCCTGGTCCGCCTGCGCCTGTACCATTTGGGCAACCCCCTTGCACCACAAAATTAGGCAGAACCCTGTGGAAAAGAAGTCCGTCATAAAAACCTTTTTTGGCAAGGTCTGTAAAGTTTTTTACTGTAAGTGGCGCATCAGCCTCAAAAAATTCTATGGTCATTGTGCCACGTTCTGTTTCTAAAATAGCTTTCAACATATCAAAATATTTGGTTATAATTAGTAAAATGAATTTATTTTAATAAATTCTAATGAATTTTAGTATAAAATCTTACACAAAAGTAACACAGAAAAGCAATAAAAATACAAATAATATTATTTTTTTGTTAATTTTCTTTTTTTTTGATAGATTATTGAAATATAAGTATTTGATTATCAATATTTTATTTTTCAATGTAAGATTTTAGACAAAGTAAGATTAGTTTTTTTTAAGAAAAATATACAACTTGTGGCTACAAAATGTAGTACAAAACGCATAAACTTCTTATCTAAATTACTGTCTAATTAGAATTATTTACGAATATGACCAAAAAAACAATCTTTGAAGGCTTTATGTACAGTATAGCTTTCTTCCTAATTGTCATTCTTATTGGGGGAATTGGGTTAAAATACTTTGGAAAAGAACTCAACAAAGCATTCCTATTAAATCTTGAACTCATTTTGGGCTTCAAATGGGTAATGATTATTACGTTGATGTCTGTCATTTTTATGATATTTAAAAGCTATCCAACACGTTCTCGTGTGCTTGGGCATACTTTTATTGTAGGAGCTATTTGTGCGTTGATGTTTGTGGTAACACATTTTTTGCTGAAATGGACAACTTCTATCAATCTTTTTAATAAATTTCTTGACTTCCTTATGATAATGTCTTCTACAAGAAAAGATAAATTTAATTTCTCTAATACAACCACTTTGTTAGGGATTATTTTTGTTGTTTATCCGCTTTTGTATGCGGTTACAAAAACAACATTGGATAAACTTATTTGGAATAATAAGGGTTTTATTGAGGAAGAAGAAGAAGTAAGCCTAAATTAGACATAAAATATAACTATAAAATTAAACCTTGTTGATTTGATGATTAACAAGGTTTTTTCATAAATAAAATTTCCTAAATGTGGAAAATGATTTTGATTTTCCACAATAAAAACTTGTATTTCTTAGTGCCTTTCTTAGTGTGTATTTCTCAATGTTCTTAGTGTTAAAACAAATATTTTCAAAATGCAAAAAAACAATCATTCTGATAAGTATCATTCTGATAAGTATCATTCTGATACAATCATAGCACTTGCCACGCCACAAGGAACTGGTGCAATAGCTGTTATACGCCTTTCTGGTGAAGATTGTATCACTATTACTAACCGTTTTTTCAAAGGAAAAAATCTTACCAAACAAAGTACACACACGCTACATTTTGGCACTATTCGTAATGAAAAAGACGAAATAATTGATGAGGTTTTAGTGAGTATTTTTATTGCGCCTAGCTCGTTTACAGGGGAAAACTGCATAGAAATTTCTTCTCACGGCTCACCTTATATTGTGCAAAAAATTTTACAACTCTTTATGGACAATGGCGTTAGGCACGCACGAGCAGGTGAATTTACCTTGCGTGCCTTCCTCAATGGGCGTATTGATTTGAGCCAAGCAGAAGCTGTAGCAGATTTGATAGCCTCTGACTCTGAAGCAAGCCTACAAACTGCCCTAAAACAAATGAGAGGCGGGTTTTCTAATGAAATAAAAATTTTAAGAACAGAACTAATCAATTTTGCATCACTTATAGAATTAGAACTGGATTTTGCAGAGGAAGATGTAGAATTTGCCAATAGAGAACAATTTAAAGCACTTTTAGAAAAATTATTAACGGCTATTGTGCGCCTTGTGGACTCTTTTAGGATAGGAAATGTCATCAAAAAAGGCGTGAGTACCGTTATTGCTGGACGACCAAATGCAGGCAAATCAACACTACTAAATGCCCTTTTGAATGAAGAACGAGCTATTGTTTCTGAAATTGCAGGCACAACACGAGATACCATTGAAGAAGCTATCAATATCAATGGAATTACGTTTAGGTTGATAGATACTGCGGGCATTAGAGCCGCTACAGATACAATAGAGGCTATTGGCGTGCAAAGAACTATGGAAAAAATCCAAACGGCTTCCATAGTTGTCTATGTTTTTGATGTTACGCAAACAGACCTTTCTCAAGCACAACAAGATGTAGCAAATTTTATCAAATCTGATGTTTCTTCTGTCATTGTTTTGGCTAATAAAATGGATTTGAAACATAATATCAATAATATTTCTACAGAAAGTTTAATAGAAAATCCGCTAAAAATATTCTCCCAAAAATACCAAGAAATTCCGTTTTCTTCAAAAAATTCACAAGACATAGAAAAACTAAAAAACACGCTTTGGAACACCGTAGCTTATGATTTTGGCACAGACCAAACCCTCGTAACCAATGCTCGTCATTATGAGGCGTTGCAAGGCGCAGCCAAAAGTATAAAAATAGTGCTTGATGGCGTAGCTCAAAACCAACTTACAGATTTATTAGCACAAGATATTCGTGTAGCTTTGGGTTATTTGTCAGAAATCACAGGAGAGATAACAAATGATGATTTATTGATAAATATATTTTCTAAGTTTTGTATAGGAAAATAACCATATAAAAACACACTCAAAACTACTAATTTAGTGGTTTATTATTGGATTATTTCATATTTATTTGTACCTTTTTTATTTGTACCTTTGTTCTACCTCAAATTTATTAACAAATGCAACTTCTCACACTTATTTATGATTTTAAAGAGCAGCCAAATTTGAGTGTTTTCGCTTCAGCACTAACAGGATTACTATTCAGTTTTTTTGGTTTATTTGTATTTTACAAAAATAAAAAAGATTTAAGTCAAAATATTAAAAATAGTAAAATTGGTATGGCAATTGGGCTCTTTTTAAGTGTTTTTTTTGGTATATTTGCTATAGCATTTTTCACGAATAATTTAGTCCGCTATTTTGAAGTTGTGGAGGTATATGATAGCAAGAAATACAAGATAGTTCAAGGAAAAGTTAGTAATTATCACCCAATGCAAAAAGGTGGACATGGTGATAGAGAACGTTTTAGTGTAAATGGTATTGATTTTAAATTTTCTAATTTTGTTGATACTTATGGGTATAATAATGCAGCTTCCAGAGGTGGAGCAATAAAAGAAAATTTATTTGTACGCATTTATTACTTTAATATTAATAGTGAAAGGGGAAATGTTATACTTAGACTAGAAGTAGAGTAAAATACACAGACGTTAAGAAAAACACATAGATTTACACACAAACTCCTAAAAGCTAATTCTCAAACTTAAACAATACAAAAACAGTATGAAAAAATCAATTTTATTATTACTAACTATTTCATTATCATTTGGTTGCGGCAAATCAGATAAAACTTCAAAAGAAGAAAAAACTCCAACAAACACAACAGAAAAATCAGAAAAAGTACCTTCTGAAAATACAACAGAAAAAGCCTCGGAAAAATCAGAAAAAAAAGAAGAACTTTCAGAAACAGACCAAAACGCCAAAGATTATGCTGATTGGGCAGGCAATTATGAGTGTTATATAGATGGTGGGCAAGGTGCTGCTGGACTTTTTCATACGACTATTGTCATCAATAAAGATGGGAAAGCCGTATTTCAGTATGTAGCCAAACAAGCAGCAATGGATATAAATGCTAAGTTGTCTGTTTTTGAAGATGATAAAGCAGAACTTCTTTTTGAAAGCTATGGAGAAGGAGTGAATATGGACGAACCACTCAAAAAAAATGATTTGGTAGCAATGCTCGTCAAAAAAAATAAAAATGGTTTTACGGCTGTTGAGGGCGTGGTGGGAGATGCTAGAATATTCAAAAAAGTAGCTAAATTTCATACAATTCCATACTAGCATTTTTTTACAATAGCTTAACAGTCAAATTTTTACATTCGTATTTTGCACCTCTTATCTCGTACCTTTTCCTAATGGAGTTTCTACCTAAAAATATCAATGATTATTGTCTTGCACATACCACGCCTGAAAGTGCGCTTTTGGCAGAACTAGACAGACAAACGCACCTGAAAATTTTGATGCCTAGAATGTTGTCTGGGCATTTGCAGGGGCGTTTTTTGGCTATGATTGTGCAGATGCTACAACCGCAAAATATCTTAGAAATAGGCACTTATACAGGTTATTCTGCGCTTTGTTTGGCAGAGGGTTTGCCCGAAAACGGCACACTTACTACTATTGACATCAATGAGGAATTAGAAGATTTTGTAAGAAGTTTTTTTGAAAAATCTGCTTTTAAACACAAAATAACCTACAAAATAGGGAATGCTATACAAATAATCCCTACGCTTACACAAACTTTTGATTTAGTTTTTATTGATGCAGATAAAGTAAATAATGCTACTTATTTTGATTTGGTGCTTCATAAAGTACGCAAAAACGGCTTTATTTTGATTGATAACGTACTTTGGAGCGGGAAAGTAGCCCAAAATCTCCCCAAAACTGATAAAGATACCAAACAAGTAATGGATTTCAACCAAAAAATTCAAAATGACGAGCGTGTAGAAAATATGCTTTTGCCTCTGCGTGATGGTATTATGATTGTAAGAAAAAAATAAAATAAAAAGCGTAAAAGCCCATTTATAACTAACACATTAGGTAGCAAAAACGAATATTTTGCAAGAAATATATTGAAAATCCATTTTTTTTTCGTATTTTTGCGTGCTAATATTATGGTCTTATCAAACTTTAACTTTTTAGGCTTTTATGTCCAAATTACGTATTCTCTATGTTGCCAGCGAAATTAACCCTTTCCTGCAAACAAGCAAAGTAGCCGACTTTGTGCGCCATCTTCCACAGGCAATGCAAGAGCGAGGTATGGAAATAAGGATTTTAGTTCCTCGTTTTGGTACTATTAACGAAAGGAAAAACCGTTTGCACGAAGTTGTGCGCCTTTCTGGTATTAATATTTCTATTGGAGATGAAGAAAAACCGCTTGTCATTAAGGTTGCTTCTATTCCTAACGCAAAACTACAAGTGTATTTCATTGATAATGAAGATTATTTTCAGAGAAAATCTGTTTTTGTTGATTGCGACAATAATTTTTATGCAGATAATGACGAGAGAGCCATATTTTTCTGCAAAGGCGCATTAGAAACCATCAAAAAATTAGGTTGGGCACCAGATATTATTCACTGTAATGATTGGATGACTGCCCTGATACCAATGTATCTCAAAACAACCTACAAAAAAGACCCTACTTTTGCTAAAACAAAATGCGTTTTTAGCGTTTATAATACGTTTTATTCTCATACTTTTAGTAATGATTTGATTAGCAAGGTCAAAATGATTGACATTGAAGACCACATGCTTGACCATTTAAAAACCCCTAATTTTCAGAGTTTGGTAAAGATTGGCATACAATATGCTGATGCTGTTATCAAAGGAGACGAAGAATACCACGACACTATTCAGGCTTTGTTTAGTGGCGCAGAATCCGACAGAATGACGGATTTGCTAGGTATGGACGCTACTATTTCTGAATCATATTATAACCTTTACAATGAACTCGTTGACTAATAAACTTTCGTTTTTCATCTTAATAATCCTATTCTTTGGCTTTTTTTCTTGTCAAGATAAAACCAAAGAATTGGGACTTTCTCTACCTAATCAGGAGAATGTAGAAGTATTTTTTACGGATACAATGACCATAGAAACTTCTACTGTTTTTATTGATAGCGTAAATACTACTAATTCTACGTCTTTGCTTGTGGGCAAACTCAATGACCCACAGTTGGGCGTGATGACGGCTAGCTCTGTTTTTACACTAAAAAGTGATCAGCAAACAGTTACAAAAGTTAATTTTGTAGCTTTGAGGGACATTATTAAACCTAATCCTATGGACCCAGCATTATTTAATCAAATATCAATTGATTTACTGCTTAGGTATGAACGTGATTATGGTAGTAATACAGCGAGTCAGACAATATTTGTACATGGAATTACTGATAATTTAAGTACTACAGGTTTTTACACCAATAAATCTGATGTTGCTTACAACCCTTTAGTGCTAGGAAGTAAGGTTACTAATATTTCAACTGATTTAGTACGCCAAAATTTAGTAATTCCTATTGGGGAAATCACTTTTAAACGAAATTGTATTGATTTATTAGGGGGTATAACAACTGATTCTCTGTCGCAAGATAATTTAAATAGTATTTTGAAAGGTATATACCTTAGAACTGATCCTACCACCTCTGGTGCGGTATTGTCCTTTGATGCTACAGTTAGTGCTTTGCAAATTAGGCATACTGCAGCAGATGGTAAAGAAAGTTTTTTGACAATTCCTACAAGACAACCAAATGCTAGTGGTAGTACTAATAAACGGGCAAGTGCTGTACGTTTTAACAAAATTGATGTAGTAAGAACTGGTACACCACTTACCACCCTAACGCCTAGTAGTCCTATTTCATCTGCAATAAGTGTGGATAATGCTTGCACAATACAAAGTGCAATGGGTATCTATACTAAACTAACATTACCATATCTCAATAAATTAGTTGAACAAAGAAATATTTCTATCAATAGAGCAGATTTGGTTTTATATCCTATTGAAAATTCGTTTACAAGTAATTTTCTTTTGCCAAATTCATTAGAACTTTTAGAATTAGACAAGAATAGTAAACGAAGTAAATTTATTGGTACACAAATAATCAATGGAGCGAGCATAACAGATACAATTATAAGAACTTTACAAAGAGAAGAGCAAAGTCCGTTTGGGATTTCATTTCCTAACTTTTTACGTTTTAGTAGCATTGGGGGTTATTATTCAACAAATGTTACGACATACATACAGTATATGATAAATGATTTTAACACATCTTATAGCGGAAATGCTAAAAAAGAAAATAATGGTTTTTTAATAGGCGTTGCACAAAGTACAAGTCCTTTGAGACCATCTTCCACCATTTCTCCTGTGAATCTAGACCGTCTTATACTTCGTGGCGCAAAAGCACCAACAAAAAGTCTTAAATTAAGAGTTTTTTATACAAAAAATAAATAATTGTATGTAGTAAAATAGTGTGTAGTAAGATAGTGAGTAGTGAAATACATTATATAATATATTTCACTACTCACTATCTTACTACCTCACTACTCACTCTTATTCTTCTTTGAAAAATCAAAATAAATAAAAATATGTGTGGTATTGTTGCATACGTTGGCTACCGTCAAGCCGCTCCAATCATTATTAGTGGGCTGAAAAGACTAGAATATAGAGGTTATGATAGTGCAGGCATTGCACTACTCAATGGTAAACTTAATGTTTATAAGAAAAAAGGCAAAGTTATAGAACTAGAAAAACTTATCAAAGATGAAAATTTGACTAGTACTATTGGTATTGGGCATACTCGTTGGGCTACTCACGGTGAGCCAAATGACGTAAATGCGCACCCACACTATTCTGCCAATAAAAATATGGCTATTATTCACAATGGCATCATAGAAAACTACGCATCTCTCAAACAAGATTTAATCAATAAGGGGCATATTTTTGATTCTGACACAGATTCAGAAGTGTTTATCCATTTTATTGAAGACATTAAGGAAAAAGAAAATTGTTCTTTGGAAGAAGCAGTGCGTCTTGCACTTACAAAAATTGTGGGTGCGTATGCCATTGTTATTATCTCAAAAGATAGTGATACTCAATTGATTGCGGCAAGAAAAGGTAGTCCTTTAGTGATTGGTGTGGGAAAAGATAACAAAGAATTTTTCTTAGCATCTGATGCCTCGCCTATCATTGAGTTCACCAATGAAGTTGTTTATATGAATGATTATGAGATTGCACTTATCAAAGATAATACGCTTTCTATCAAAACCATTGACAACAATGAAACGACACCTTACATTGAAACACTAGATTTGGAACTTGAGCAAATAGAAAAAGGTGGTTATCCGCATTTTATGCTTAAAGAAATTTTTGAACAACCAACTTCTATTCGTGATGTGATGCGTGGACGTGTCAATGCTGATATGAGTAATTTGGTGATGGGTGGACTTATTGAGTACAAAAATCAGCTTATCAACGCACAACGCATTATTATTGTGGCTTGTGGCACTTCTTGGCACGCTGGGCTTGTAGCAGAATATATTTTTGAAGAATTTACAAGAATTCCTGTTGAAGTAGAATATGCCTCAGAATTTCGCTACAGAAATCCTATCATACGTGAAGGAGATGTCCTCATTGCTATTTCGCAGTCGGGAGAAACCGCTGATACACTTGCTGCAATAGAACTTGCAAAATCAAAAGGAGCAACTATTTTTGGTGTTTGTAATGTCGTAGGCTCGTCTATTGCACGAGCTACACACGCAGGCGCATATTTGCACGCAGGACCAGAAATTGGTGTAGCAAGTACAAAAGCATTTACGGCACAAGTTACAGTTTTGGCTATGATTGCTATGGTGGTAGGGCGCAAAAAAGGCACTTTGAATGAAACAAAATTTCACGAGCTTTTGGCGGAACTAGAAACAATGCCCACAAAGATAGCTAAAGCACTTAAAGCAGATGAACAAATCCAGAAAATAGCTAATGAATTTAAAGATGCAAGTAATTTCTTGTATCTAGGACGTGGTTATAATTTTCCTGTGGCACTAGAAGGCGCATTAAAACTAAAAGAAATTTCTTACATTCACGCAGAAGGTTATCCAGCTGCAGAAATGAAACACGGACCTATTGCCTTGATTGATACAGAAATGCCTGTTGTTTTCATTGCCACAAAAGACAGTTCTTATGAAAAAATAGTATCTAATATCCAAGAAGTAAAAGCGAGAAAAGGGCGTATTATTGCTATTGTAACGGAAGGAGATACCGCTATTCGTGGAATGGCTGATTATGTGATAGAAATTCCTCATACACAAGAGGCACTTACACCTATTTTGTCTGTTATTCCTTTACAACTGCTTTCTTATCATATTGCCATTATGAGAGGTTGTAATGTAGACCAACCTAGAAATTTGGCTAAAGCCGTAACAGTAGAATAGATAATGAAAGAATTAGTTTAAAATGTATATTTTTACGACTATCTAAATCACAAAGGCAACAAATAAAAATATTTGCTGCCTTTGTGATTTTTTATTTGTACCTATAAACAATACGTCCTTTGCTAAGGTCGTAAGGCGACATTTCTAGTTTCACCTTATCACCAGGAAGGATTTTGATGTAATTCATACGCATTTTACCAGAAATGTGTGCTATTACTTCGTGTTCGTTTTGTAATTTTACTCGGAACATTGCGTTGGAGAGTGCCTCCATTATTGTACCGTCTTGCTCAATTGAGGATTGCTTTGCCATATTTTTGGTTTAAAACTTGTTCTATATATTCAAATGTTGTAAGTATGTCAGCTTTGCCGTTTTGTATGGCAACTGTATGTTCAAAATGCGCAGAAGGCATTTTATCTCGTGTACGGATAGTCCAGCCATCTTTTTCTTGTACGACTTCTTTTTTTCCTTGATTGATCATTGGCTCAATAGCAATGACCATACCGCTTTTCAGCGTAATTCCTTTGCCACGTTTCCCAAAATTGGGAACTTCTGGCTCTTCGTGCAATTTCCTACCAATTCCGTGACCCACCAGCTCACGCACCACAGAAAAACCATTCATTTCTGCATAATTTTGTACTGCAAAACTAACATCTCCCACACGAGCATTGTTTACAGCTTTTGCAATTCCTTCAAAAAGACTCTGTTTCGTAACGTCTAACAATTTTTGCGTTGCCTCAGAAATCTCACCTACTGCATACGTATAGGCACTATCACTATGAAAACCAAATTTAAAAACGCCACAATCAACAGAAATAATATCTCCTTGTTTGAGTTCGTAGTCGCTGGGCATACCGTGAACGACATTTTCATTCACAGAAATACACAAAGTAAATGGAAAACCATTATAATTTTTAAATGAAGGCACGCCTCCATTATCCATAATGTAGGTTTCTGCGACTTTGTCTAGGGCAGAGGTTTTCACGCCAATATTGATAAGTTTTGCCACTTCTGCGTGTGCCTTCCCCAATACTTGCGCACTCTGACGGATAAAATCTATTTCTTCTGCTGTTTTATGAAAAATCATTATTTATTTATTTATTTTAGACGTACTATATAAGCCTAAAAGTGTATTTTATTGTCATAAAGAAACTTATGAAAATACAAGAAATTATTTCTTACTTTTAAGGTTTTCAATATTAGTTTTCCAAACCATATCTTCTACTATTTTAGCTTTTGGAAAGTGTTTTTTCACACTTTTGAACATCTGTTTTGCTGATTTTTTAGTATAGAAATCACCCAAACAAACATCATAAGTTGGGCGTTTGAATTGCAAATAAGGATGATATTCTTCAAAATAAGTAAAGCATTTATGACGTGTTTCTGTGGCTTCTGTTCTTTCTTTTCCTTGATAAATCTGTATTCTAAACCCTTTTATTTGAAGACGAGGAGTAAGCCAACAAATAGTAGTTGAAACATGTCCCATACTTAATTGGGAAGTAATATCAAACTTATAAATATAATTTTCTTTTGCCACAATATGTTGCCCATATTTAGGAAGATAATTTCTTGTGTCATCAATAAATACAGTTTTCTTATCCTTTTGAGCTAATATCTCAAAAGAATAAGAAAATAGAAGAAAAATTATTAAATATCCTTTCATAGCTTTATGATTTGAGTAAATGGTATATTCCGCAATATACCATTTATTTGCTTACCTAAACATTTTTGCTGGAATACCAACCGACCCTAATTGACCTGCTTCTGGTGGTAATCCATCCATAAATTGCATTGTGATATTTTTCAAAGCAACTTCAATATTATAAATATCTGCTGGTTGAAGACAGGTATTATAGTTTAAGTAAAACAAATATACAACATTTATTTTACCATTATTATCCACTAGAAGGTTAATCATAATATTTTCTGACCGAATATTGATTAACTGGGCTGGTGTAAGTAGTGATTTAATTGCATTAACAATGGTCACTTTTAATTGTTGATAATTCATCTTACGTGTTCTACTCAAGACTCTGGCTGTTATATTCTGTGAGTTTGCAACATTATAAATACCCATTATATCTATCTCTGAATGAACTTTATAATTCACTCCATTGTACGCAAAGGTAGAATCTATAAAGTTTTGAGAATGACCCTCTGTAAAGAAGATAGAAATAATTAAAATAACAAGATACTTTTTCATAACATTAATTTTACAGTTTGAGTTTTGAGAAAGTAGTAAACGTTTCCCACTTACTCAAAATCAAACTATTATCTAAATTTGCTACCGTGAATACCAACTGAACCCAGTTGACCTGCTTCTGGTGGTAATCCATCTGCAAACTGAATTGTGATATTTTTTAGTGCTACTTCAATATTATAGATATCTGCTGGTTGAAGACAAGTGGTATAAGAAATATAAAAATGATCAACCATGTTTATCTTACCTGTAGCATCAATTAGCAAACCTATACTTATAGGTTCTTCTGTTTGAAGTAAAATTAGTTGACTAAGTGTAATCACATTTTTAATCACATTCACAATTTGTGTCTTAAGTTGTTCATAATTTATTTTACGTTTGCGATATAATACAGTTGCGGTTGTACCTTGCAGATTACTCCCATTGTGGATAAGAATAGAAGGTTCCCCTTGTTTGTGTAAAACATTATAAACTACACTATTGTAACTAAATGTTGGTGTTACAAAGGTTTGCCCTTTTGCTGATAAACTTATCAAAAAAAGAAGCAAGAAAATTAGTTGTTTCATATTAATTTAGGCAGTTAGAGTTTTGGGTAAGTAGCAAGCATTCGCTACTTACTCAAAACATAAACTATTATCTAAATACTACCTCCACATACTTCTGGGAATACCTATAGAACCCAATTGCCCAGCTTCAGGAGATAAGCCATCTTTGAACTGCACAATAAGATTTTTTAAGCCTATCTCAATATTATATATATTAGCTTGAGTGAGGCAGGTGTTATAGTCTAATTGAAATAAATAAACGATATTCACTTTACCATTTGCATCTACAAGAAAATTGATTATCACAGGTCTTTCAGATTGCAGACCAACTATTTGCGCTGATGTTAGTATTGATTTAAATACACCAACAATAGCTATTTTAAATTGCTGATAATTTATTTTACGTGTTCTGCTCAAAACCTTTGCAGTGAAATTTTCTGGATTTGTAGCATTATGAATAGTCATTATACTTGAACCGTTATCAGAAAGTACTTTATAATTCACGCCACTATACGTAAAAGTAGAGTCTATAAAATTTTGGGAATACCCCTTTACACAACAAATGGTAAGAGTTAAAACAAAAATGATTTTTTTCATGATTTTAATTTTTACAGTTTGAGTAAGTAGAAAAGATTTACTACCTACTCAAAATCAAAGTATTATCTAAACATTTTTGCTGGAATAATTACAGACAAAGCACCTGCTTCTGGCGGTAACCCATCTTGGAATTGAACAACAATATTTTTTAGAGCTACTTCAATATTATAAATATTACTAGGAGTAAAACAAGTTTGATAGCTCAAATGAAAATTCTCTATCACATAAATTTTGCCCGTAGTATCAAGAAAAAATGCTATTGATATGCCAATTTGTTGCTGTAATACATTTATTTGTTGTGGTGTAATAACCAGCTTTATTGCTGTTATTATGTCATTTTTTAGTTTGACAGTGTTATAACGCCTTGTCCTGTAAAGAGGTTTTGCCCAAGTTATCTGAGGATTACCACTATTATAAATATACATTGAAAATTCATTTGGGTCACTCAATACGGAATAAGACTCTGTATTGTAGGTAAATGTACTATCAGGAAAATTTTGAGCATTTAGTTCATAACTCAAAATGAATAGGAGAATAACAATAATTTTTTTCATATTCTTAGTTTTTACAATTAGTATTTTGAGTAAGTAGTAAATATTCACTACTTATCCAAAAC
This sequence comes from Raineyaceae bacterium, assembly GCA_043764015.1. Classification (GTDB taxonomy): domain Bacteria; phylum Bacteroidota; class Bacteroidia; order Cytophagales; family Thermonemataceae; genus JANYGM01. The sequence continues at coordinate 6,709 of JAYUKY010000132.1, read as the reverse complement.
ACAAACTATTATCTAAACATTTTTCCAAGAATTGTGACTGAAATCCAACCTGCTTCTGGTGGTCTTCCATCTGAGAATGTTACCATAATATTTTTTAATGTATTTTCAATTGCATAAATATTATTTGGTACTATACAAGTAGAATATTCTATATCAATCTTTTCTATTGCATAAATTTCACCCAAAGAATTAATGAAAAAAGATATAGATAATCCCTTTTCTTGTTGAATGCTGGTAATTTGTTGAGGTGTAAGATTAGACTTAATAGCTAGAATCACACTATTTTTTAGTTGATTGTGATTAATCAGTCGGATTCTCTCAAGCCCCTTTCTTTGTATAATAGGAGGGTTAGACATGTTATAAACCATCACAAAACTACTAGAGTCAGTTAAAACGGAATACTCTACATTGTTATAGGTGAATGTTCCATCAATGAAATTCTGTCCTTTGACCTGAAGAGATAAGGTACAAAAAAACATAAAAGCCAATATTTTTTTCATATTTTTTAGTTTTTACAATTAGAATTTTGAGTTAAAGAAAATAAACTAGTTGGTGGTTTGGTATTATTAGCTGGAGAAAAATACCCTATTACATTCATATCTCCAAAATTTGCTTGCCTAAAGTTTTGTAAAAAACCATAGTAACTAGACAACTGACTGGGTGTAAAAGATGTTGGAAATTTTGTATAATTTGCAGTTATATTTTTTAACCAAGTTCGGTATCTCTTTGTTACATTACTATTTGTTGCATTAACACCACCACTAATAGCAAATTCAAAATCACCAATGATAGTGTCACCACCATAATAAGCCATATTATTCATTAAATTCATCAATAGTTTTGCTTCAAATTCAATATTGGATAAACCCGTTTGAGAAGGATTGATGTCAATATTTACAATTGCTTCAAAACCTGCTGGGTTTTGTGAGAATTGAAAAGCGTGTACTAATTCTTCTAATAACGCAATTTCAGAAACATTATTCATAGTAATAGAATCATCTTCATAATTGAACGCAGCACCCACACTCATATTAGGGTTATTACTAAATTTAATTTTCACACCTGCTTGTTTCATTTTGGCTATCATCTCCCCAAACAGACAACTTTTCTTCTTCAGAGACTTGAATAGCTCGTTAAGTTTTATTTTCTGCTTTGGAGTGAGTGTACTATTGCTTACATCATATATATCGTCAATATCCGCTATTACTTGTGACACAGGCTCAGTATTCTCTCCATTATCCACAGGGCAGTCCAAGCAAGTGGGTGGTTTTGGACTATTGGGGTCTTGTGGAGGTATATTAGGCATTGTGGGTGGCGAAGGGTATTGTGTATAAATATTCCCTGGGGGTGTCACTTCACCTGCTCCGCCACCACTTGGACCATTTGGGTCTGGAGTAGTAGGGTTTACTGGAGGCGCAGGGGGTATCCAACTTGCACCGCCACCGCCTGCACATTTGGTATTTAAGCCACTAAATACTAACTTTGGTGTTTCTGCACTACATTCTCCCTTAGGGGCATTAGGTAGGCATTCTTCATCATAGTAATATATCAGAACACTACAAGCACCAATATGAATGCTAAAACCTCGTGTAATGTTTTGACCTATTGAAGGTTCATTCAATGATTTTGTAACTACATAAGCATTTTCATCTAGCGTATTGTCAAAGAACTGTTTGCCAAGTACATTCTTATTGGCTTGCAAATACGCTTTTGTACCTATAAATTCATAAATTTTACCCTCTTTTGGTTGATTTTCAACATCTAATTCAACAATAAGCCTTCTCAAAAAGCCTATTTCTCCGTATTCTACCTTGGCATATCTCCACACAGGTACAACGACAATTTTAGTGCCATTATTAAGTAAACTGATTTCAGCATTTTCCCAAATAGGATAAAACTCATCTGTTGGGGTGCTTTCTCTAAAATTTGCTCTGGTTATTTTTTGGTTGTAAAACCAAGTTTTTGCACGAGAAACCTCAATGCTTTCAGCAGACGTGGATTTATCAGGGACTAAATCAGGGTGCTTACAGCCATAAGCAATTCCCAATATCAGTAAAAATACTAATATTTTACTTTTTGAGTTTTGAAACATAAAATAAATTTAGAGATAAGATTTTCTAGGTGTAATATTTGTTATATCAAAAACACATTAAGGTTTAAGGCATTTTCAGCCCTAAACCTTAGGTATTTTTTGTAATTAAACGAACTCCATTAAGTTTTTCATTAGACTAAACAACTGCTGTAGTTGCTTTTTCTCCTTCTGTCAAATTGCCTGTTTCCATTAACCCTTCATAATGTTTCATTAGTAAGTAACTTTCTATTTGCTGGAGGGTGTCCAAAACAACACTTACCATAATCAAAAGAGAAGTTCCACCAAAGAACGCTGCAAAGCCTTGCGTAACACCCATAGAACCAACTATTGCAGGAAGTACCGCAATAAGTGCCAAGAACAATGCACCTGGAAGTGTTACTCTTGATAAAATATTGTCTATGTATTCTGCCGTAGGCTCACCAGGTTGTACACCAGGAACAAAACCATTATTTCGTTTCATATCATCTGCTATTTGCTTTGGATTGATAGAAATTGCCGTATAAAAATACGTAAATATAATAATCATTAAAGCAAAAACTGCATTGTAAATGAGCGAATTAGGATTAGAAAATGTCTGTGAAATACTACCTGCCGTATCACTAGAATTCTGGAATGCACCTGCCAAAATAGAAGGCAAAAACATTAAAGATTGTGCAAAAATGATAGGCATAACACCTACCGCATTGACTTTTAAAGGGATATACTGACGTTGTCCGCCATAAACTTTGTTTCCTACTACTTGTTTAGCGTATTGAACAGGAATACGGCGCACTGCTTGTGTAAGAAGTACAACGCCCATTACTACAAAAAACAAGGCAGCAATCTCCAAAACAAAGAATAAAGCACCATTCATACCACGAGTTTGACCTTCTTGTATGATAGCAGCAGGGAAACGAGATACAATACCAATCATAATCAGCATAGAAATACCTTGCCCAATGCCTCTGTCAGTAATTCTTTCTCCTAGCCACATACAAAACATTGTACCAGCAGTAAGAATTATCATTGAAGAAATAGTAAAGAATGTCTGTGAGATATTAGGACTAATTGCCTCTGGTTTTACAGTAGTAGCCAAATACGCAGAAGATTGTGCCAGCGTAATAACTACTGTGAGCAAGCGAGTAATGTTATTGATTTTCTTTCTTCCTGAATCACCCTCTTTTTGCATCTTTTGGAAACTAGGAAGGGCAATTGTAAGCAATTGTACTACAATAGATGCCGAGATATAGGGCATAATACCGAGTGCAAAAATAGAGGCACGTTGGAACGCACCTCCTAAGAAGATATTAAGAAAATCACGTACGTCATTAAATTGCGTAGCGAGACCTGCGGAATTAACGCCAGGAAGTATAACATACGAGCCAAAACGGAACACCAAAAGAAGCAAAAGCGTATGAATAATACGTTTTCTTAGCTCCTCAATAGCGAAAATATTTTTTATCGTCTGGATAAACTTTTTCATAATGGATTTTCCTCTTAGATTAGAGTTTGCTTGCCGTTCCACCTACTTTTTCAATAGCTGCAATGGCTGATTTTGAATATTTGTGAACTTTAACCTCAATTTTGCTTGTCAAACCATTTTTACCCAACACTTTGATAAGGTCGTTTTTTGTAGCAATACCGTGTGCTTGCAAAAATGCCAAGTCAATAACAGTTACGTTATGTTTGTCTGCAAGGATTTGCAACATTTCAATATTTACAGGTTTGTATTCAACACGGCTAATGTTTTTGAAACCAAATTTAGGCAAACGTCTTTGAAGTGGCATCTGACCACCTTCAAAACCTGCTTTACGGCTGTATCCAGAGCGAGATTGCGCTCCTTTGTGTCCACGTGTAGATGTACCGCCTTTACCAGAACCTGTACCACGTCCAATTCTTTTACTAGATTTAACCGAGCCAACGGCTGGTTTAAGATTACTTAAATTCATTTTTTTGATTTTTTAACTCGCTTTCGCTCTCGCTATAAAATAATTTGATTTGATAGAAAACTGCACAAATAGTTAGAAACTTTCGTGCAGTTACTATTCTGAGGGGACTTCACGAAAGTCTTGGACTATTCGTGAAGTTAGCCTAACTATAAATTTTCAACTTTCACAAGGTGCATCACTTTGCGCACCATACCCATAATAGTTGGAGAAGTTTCGTGAACTTTGCTTTTGCCAATGCCACGGATTCCCAAAGATTCCATAATTAAATGTTGTCTTCTTGGTCTGTCTATTAAGCTACTTGTTTGTGTTACTTTGATTTGTGTCATTTTGGTAATTTTTTTAATTGTGAATTGTGAATTATGAATTGTGAATTATGAATGAATACAAAAAACTAATACGAAAGCAATCTTGTATTTAATTCACAATTCACAATTAAAAATTCACAATTATTTATCCGTTAAATACTTTGGTAAGTTTGATACCTCTGTCCATAGCAACAGTATGAGGCGCACGCATACTTAAAAGTGCGCTAATAGTTGCTTTTACTACGTTATGTGGGTTAGATGAACCTTTTGATTTAGCCAATACGTCTCTTACGCCTACGCTTTCAAATACTGCACGCATTGCACCACCTGCAATTACTCCTGTACCTGCAGCAGCTGGTTTAACGAATACAAAACCACCACAAAACTTTCCTATTGCCTCGTGAGGTATAGAATGTTTGATAAGTGGGATTTGCACAAGGTTTTTCTTAGCATCTTGGATACCTTTTGCTATTGCATCTGTAACTTCATTTGCTTTTCCTAGTCCGTAACCTACAATTCCTTCACCATTTCCTACAACTACGATAGCTGCAAAACTAAAACGGCGACCACCTTTTACTACTTTTGCCACACGTTGAATGGCAACTACTTTCTCTTTCAGTTCCATTTCGCTCTGTCTTACGACTTTGCCTTTGGTATTCATTTTCATCTTATCTTAGAATTAAAATTTAAGTCCGCCTTCTCTCGCACCTTCTGCAAGTGCTTTGATTCTGCCGTGATATAGGTAACCATTTCTATCAAAAACAACGGTTTCAACGCCTGCTGCTTTTGCTTTTTCTGCAAGCGTTTTTCCAACACTTGTAGCCGTAGCTAAATTAAGATTTTTTGCCTTAATATCACTAGAAGAAGCACTAGCAAGCGTTTTGCCTGTGACGTCATCTATGAGTTGTGCGTAGATAGCTGTATTTGAGCGAAACACGGTTAGCCTTGGTTTCTGCATCGTTCCCGTAATTCTCTTACGGATACCCATTTTGATACGGGTTCTTCTTAGTTCTTTTTGAGTAGCCATCTTATTTATTATTTTTTGGCAGCAGATTTACCTGCTTTTCTTCTGATAATTTCACCAACGAAACGTACACCTTTGCCTTTGTAAGGCTCAACTGGACGCAATGAGCGGAGTTTTGCCGCTACTTGACCTATAAGTTGCTTGTCGTTACTTTCTAGTGTAATGACAGGAGCTTTTCCTTTTTCAGTAACCGTTGACGCTTTTACTTCTGTTGGCAGACCCAAAAATATTGGGTGAGAGTAGCCTAATGAAAGTTCTATTGCGTTTGTACCAAGCATTGCTGCTTTGTAACCAACCCCAACTATTTCTAGTTTTAGTACGTATCCTTCAGTTACGCCAGTAATCATATTGGCAATAAGTGAGCGGTAAAGTCCGTGTAAGGCACGGTGTCTTTTCTGCTCTGTTGGGCGTTCTACTGTGATAGTTTCTCCTTCAATTTTGATAGAAATATCAGGGTCTATGCTTTGTTTTAGCTCACCTTTTGGTCCTTTCACCGTCACGACTTGCTTGTCTATTGTGAGGGTTACTTTTGCAGGAAGGGTGATAGGAAGTTTTCCAATTCTTGACATTTTTTTCTCGTTTTTACGTTAAACATTAGTAGATATGGCACAAAACTTCACCACCAATATGTAATGTACGAGCTTCTTTGTCGGTCATTACTCCTTTAGATGTAGAGAGTATTGCTACTCCTAATCCGTTCAGGACACGTGGCAGTTTGTCGGCTGATACGTATTTTCTAAGACCAGGCTTGCTGATTCTTTTAAGAGATACGATAGCAGGGTCTTTTGTCAAAGGATTGTATTTGATGGCAACTTTGATAGTGCCTTGCATGTGCGCCTTTTCAGGGTGAGCTTCAAATTTGTAGTTTTGGATATAACCTTTTTCAAAAAGAACCTTAGTAATTTCCTTCTTGATGTTAGAAGTAGGAATTTCTACGATGCGGTGCTTTGCCTTAATTGCGTTGCGTAGCCTTGTCAAATAGTCGGCTATTGGGTCTGTGTGCATTATACAGGAGTTTATTGAGTAGTATTTTCAGCGTATGAAAGAAGCTCCGTGCCGAAAACTTGCTCAAAATATTTATTTTAGCTATGCTTCTTTCTTTCGGACTGCAAAGATACAAATAGTTTTTTCATTACCAAAAAATAAATTAAAAAGTTTTTGGTAGTGAAAAAATGCAAGGGCAATTTTTTCACTACCTTATTTGATTATTTATTACTCTAAATAACCTAATGCATAATATTCATATTATATTTAAGTTCTGTTAGTAACGTGTTGCAAATAAGTTCCTAATTTCAAAAAACTAATTTTTATGTATAGCGGTGGCGTAAACGCCACCGTTATACATAAAACCATTTTTGCC
>JAYUKY010000131.1:0-83589 GCA_043764015.1 Raineyaceae bacterium | reverse complement strand
GTAGCATAATAGAAGAAACCCCACCTAAATCCTCCCCTGCTGGGAGGACTTTAAAGACACTTTTTTAAAATTATAAGACTTTCGCAGGAGGTCTAATAAAATAATAAAAAGCTACACTTTCATTTTAGAGATGTAGCTTTTTATTGTGTAAAATATTTAGAACACAAAAATAAATTTTATTATATTTTCGTACCTCGTACCTCAAACTTCGTACTTATTTTTTCAGGGGAATAAGCAACTCTTTGCCCTCATAAACGTCCAAATGCTCATTTCTGATATTATTGGTACGGATAAGCTCTAGGCGTGTTACCTCATAAAGTTTTGCAATATCATCTAGTTTTTCCTTTTTGAGGACTTTGTGCGCAGTACGTACAAGCACACGTACACCCAAACCTTCTCTAAAACCACTATTTTTGCCCTCAAAATTATTCATATTTTTAAAATGCGCCTCCGACATATTATAACGCACCGCCAAGCCCTGCAAACTCTCGCCAGCTTTGACTTTATGCACATAAACATACGTTGAGTCCTTTTTTTGTGAATTAACCATTTCCAAGCTATCACTTTTGATTTTCAGCAGGCGGATTTGTTGCAAAGAATCTAAGCGTCTTTCCAAAAATGCTGCATCATACAAATCATACGTAATGTTTGTTTTAAGCGTTCTTTCTGTGTTTACTAAACTAAGCAGGCTCGCCATAAGCGCAACCATTCCCAACAAAATTACCAAAGGAAGTGCCGTAAAAGATTGCGCCATTACCAAACTTTCCACGTTTACGTCTTGTGTGAGCGTTTTTTTGAATTCATTATAAGATTTTGTAGGCGTGTTTTTGGAGACTGCCTGCACCAAAATAGCGTTCATACGTTCAGAAATATCTTTTTTCTCTTTCTTAGGCGCAGGAAAACTACCACCAGCCTTAACCACAGGCAACCTACCTATAATCATTTCATACAAGATTTTCCCCGCATTATTGATTTTTTCCTTTGTTTCTTTTTTGATATTAGGTTTAGCGTTAGGCTTGGAATTATTAGCGTTATTTGTGCTAATAATATTGTTTTGAGTGTTTATTTTGATATTTTTCTCCTCTGTAACAATCACATCATAAATAGAAATATTTTTTAAATCTAGGTTGTTAAAATTATTCTGCTCCGAAAAATCTAAGACATCAAGGATTTCAGAAAAAGCAGTTGTAGCATTTTCTTCTGTCATTGCGCCATTTTTTGAAATATAGGCTTGCAAATTTTCTCCTTGCACAAATTCTGACACAGTAAAAACGGCATCAGTTTTTTCTATTAAATCATACAAAACAGGCAAATTAGCGTGTGTGTGGCGTGCTTGCGCTTGTGCTTGCCCTTTAAAAGCATCACAAACGGCTTTATCTTGCAAAAAGTCGTTTTTTAGGCATTTTAACACTACTTTCTTACCTAAAAGTTCATTTTGAGAGAGATAAGTAATAGTTTGGCTATCTTCTGAGATAGTAGAAATTATTTTGTAGGGTAAAAGGCTCTCGCTCATAGAAAAAATACAGATTTCAGAAAATATATAGGATTTGATTTAAATACTGAATTTGTGATGCTATTTGATAATTGTTTTTAAGTTCTGCAAAAGTACACTTTTAAAAATTGAATACAAAACCTACGTAATAATTTGCTATTGTTTTTTGTATATTCAATAGGAATAGCATCTCGTATGACAAAAATAGCAAAAAAAATCTTACATCAAAAAACTTGCTCAAAAATGATAATTTCAAGATTTTTAACAAAATCTTACATATTGGAAAACAAAATAATAACACAAAAATTGAACAGAATTTTCATAAACTTACACGTAAAAAAACACGACAACTCAAAAGGAAAATCACAAAATCTACTAAAAAATAATTAGTCAATATTACATAAACAATTCCAATAATCCTGTAAAATGGCATTTTGCCAAATAATATTCTTATAAAAACTGGTTTTTCATTATTTTTAGTAGGTTTTTGAAAAATAAACCAAATATTTTGAAAAATAATCTTCAAAATATTTGGAGATACTGTTTTTTGGTTGTACGTTTGCAACGCTTAATAAAGAAATAACAAAATTCCCAATTATCTTACTTTACAAAATTCAAAAAAATCAATAATTTCTTATGAAAAAAGTCATTTACACAGCAGCCTTTCTGTTCTTTGGTACGGCAGCTTTTTCTACGGTTTTCGGACAAACAACACGCATCAAACAAGATGCAATGACAGTTATCAAACTAGATAACACAGCAGGAAGCACTCCCAAAATGTCTGATGCAGACAACCTTTTCCGCTCAAACCTTGAAATGTCTAGCAATGATATGCTTGTCAAAATTTCTACGGAAACAGACCAACTTGGTATCACCCACGACAAATACCAACAATATCACAAAAATCTTAAAGTGGAACATTCTACTTTCACTGCTCACGGAAAATCTGGTAATGCAGAAATACTTACTGGTGAGTACCGCCAAGTAGTTGGTGTTAATGCAACTCCTTCAGTTTCAGAACAAGAAGCACTTTCTGCTGCCCTTAAGTTTGTAGGTGCAGAAAAATATATGTGGCAAGACGCTAGCAACGAAGCTTTTGCAAAAGAAAATGAAGTTCGTGGCACTTATAAGCCAAAAGCAGAACTTGTTGTGATTGAAAACTATTTTGCAAATAATGGTCAAATACGCCTTGCTTACAAATTTGATATTTATGCGTCTGCGCCTATCAGCAGAACTGATATTTATGTAGATGCAGTTTCTGGTAAAATTATCTATAGAAATGCAACTATCAAACACGCTAACGTAGTAGGAACTGCTGCCACTACTTATTCTGGATCACGTACTATTACGGCTGATTCCTTCAATGGTGCTTACCGTTTGCGTGAAACTGCTCACGGTCTTGGCATTGAAACTTACAATGCAAAAAAAGGTGATAGTTATACCGCTGCTGTTGATTTTACGGATAACGACAACAACTGGACTGCTGCTGAAAGAACTACCAACTTTGACCAAATTGCATTAGATGCACATTGGGGAGCAACTGCAACTTATGATTATTTCAAAAATGTTCACGGAAGAAGTAGCTATGATAATGCCAATGCAAAAATCAAAAGTTATGTTCATTATGATGATACACCTGGTGATGGTGTAGGCTTTGAAAATGCTTATTGGAATGGTTCTGTAATGACTTATGGAGATGGTGCTTCACGTTTTAGACCACTTGCAGCACTTGATGTTTGTGGACACGAAATTGGTCACGCAGTTTGCGAAAAAACGGCAGCACTTGCTTATCAAAGAGAATCTGGTGGAATGAATGAAGGTTTTAGTGATATTTGGGGAGCAGCTATTGAAGCATACTCAACTGTTGGAAAATCAACTTGGTTGATTGGTGAAGATATTGATAAAGTGCGTCCTTCTTTGCGTTCTATGAGCAACCCAAATGCAGAAGGTCAGCCAGATACTTATGGCGGAACTTACTGGCAAAACCCAAATTGTGGCACTCCAACAAGAAACAATGATTATTGCGGCGTGCATACAAATAGCGGTGTTTTGAATTACTGGTTCTATTTGCTTTCAGTTGGTGGAAGTGGTACAAATGATATTAGTCAGGCGTTTAGTGTAAGTGCTATTACTATTGATAAAGCTGCTAAAATTGCTTTCAGAACTGAAGCTACCTACCTTTCTGCTAACTCTACTTATGCAAATGCTCGTACTTTTGCTATCAAGTCGGCACAAGATTTATATGGTGTGAACTCTAACGAAGAAATCCAAACAACAAACGCTTGGCACGCTGTAGGTGTGGGTGCTAGATATGTTGCACCTGTTACGACTACTTGCGCTGTTCCTACTGCTTTGGCTGCTACTTTGGTAGCTGCTACAACTGGCACACTTAATTGGGGTGCGGTTTCTGGTGCTACTACTTATGATGTTCGTTTGAAAACAACTGCTAGCTCAACTTGGACAGACTTTTTGGGTCGTACTGGTACATCAGTAGCTATTACTGGTCTTGTGGCAAGCACTAATTATGAGTTTCAAGTACGTACAAATTGTACTTCTGGTACATCTGCTTACTCTGCAAGTGCTACATTCTCAACTACTTCTGGCGTTGTAACTCCTACATATTGTGCATCAAGTGGCTCAAACAGAACTTACGAATGGATAGATTTAGTAAAATTAGGTACAATCAATAGAACATCTGGCGCAGAAGCTGGTGGTTATATCAATACTGGTGCATCTACAAATTTGGTGCGTGGTGCGGCTCAAACTATCAATTTTAGTGCTGGTTTCTCTGGAACGGCTTATACAGAATTTTGGAGAATTTATATAGATTACAACAAAGATGGTGATTTCTTAGATGCTGGTGAACTTGTAGTAAGTACTTCTTCTAGTTCTGCTGCCACACTTGCTGCTAGCTTTACAGTGCCTGCTACTGCTTCTACGGGTGCTACTCGTATGCGTGTAGCTATGAGTGATGCTGCTACTACTTCTTGCCAAGCCTTTACTTATGGTGAAGTAGAAGATTATACAATCAATATTACTGTTGCGTTTGCAGGAATTGCACAAAATCCTGACGTAACAAGCAATGAAGATAATGCAGAACTTGCACTTAGTTTGTCGCCAAACCCTGCTACTGATGCACTTAAATTCAATGTAAATGCTGAAATTATTTCTATCAAATTATATGCTTTGAATGGTGCAGAAGTGAAAGAAATCAGTATCAACGCAGACGAGAAAATGATTGATATTTCTAAAATGAGCAAAGGAATGTTCCTTGTACGTATGGAAACATCAAAAGGAAATATCTCTAAGCGTTTTATCAAAGAATAATGATTTTGAGTTGTGAATTGTATTCACTTTAACAAAAAAGTAGCCATTACAAATTGTAATGGCTACTTTTTTTGTTTTCCTTAAATATGATTTAGATAACGACATTGATAATTTGTATTCTGAATTTTGTAGCCATTTGATTTATCAAAATACCACTTGATAAATCAAATACATACATAAAAATTCACGAAATAACAATGTTATTATCTAAATTAGTGTACCATAAATAAAAATATGGCTGATTTAGTTGCCACGAATACACGAATAATTGTATTCATTCGTGTATTCGTGGCAATGGCAAACCCTACAATATAGCTTTTATGCAACATTAGTTTAGTTATAAGTTTTTTAGTTGTGAATTTTGAGTTAAATACATTGTACTTTGTATTTCAACTCACAACTATTCTATGGCAGTTGTGTTGGCTACTATTTTGTGGATAATCTTATCTAATTGCTCTGCTGATTGTTGTAAATATTGTAAATAAAGTGGATTATAGGTTTGTCTGTCTTCTGTTTTGATGAGATTAAGAAGTCCCAAAATGCTGGCAACTGGTCCTCTTACTTCGTGGGATTGTTGCCACGCAATGACTTTTAGTTTTTCATTTTGACTAATAATTTTGAGTTCATTCTGCTTACGCTCTGTGATATCTGTTACAAAAACAGTCAGTCCAATAATCTCGTGTTTTTCATTAAAAACAGGTGAATATCTATCTTCCCAAAAAGTTCTGTAAAGCATTTTGTCCCCAAATTCTTCTATTTGTATAAAATACTCACCATTAAGAGCTTTATCAAAATTTTGTTTAGCATTTTCTTTGTCGTTTTCATTGGTGATATATTGTAACATATTTTCACCTATTTTGATATTTACTCCCCAAATTTGCTTCATTGCTTGCTGGTGCGTTTGCGTGAAAGAAAGATAATTATAATTTTTATCCAAAGAAAAAATAATAATACCTTTTGGACTTTCCAAAATGGCATTTAGAAGTTGATTTTTGTGTTCTATATCATTTTTTGCGTTTAATAATTCTAATGCAGTTTGTTTCCTTTCTTTTATATCACGTACATTGATAGCAATTCCTACAAGTTCTTCTTGTTTGTCATACACAGGAAACAAAGAAAAAGACCACCAACCGTTATTATTATCTTGTTTTTCTACTTTGATAGTTTCTCCACTAAAAACTTTTTGATAGTATTCTAAAAATTCTTCTCGCAAATGTGGCAAAATAAAATTCATAGAATAATCCCCTTTTTGAGGTTCTTTACCAAAAATATGCACACATATTTCTTTTGCAATTTTATTATTATAAAGTATGTTTAAATCTTTATCTATAAAAGTTGTACCATCAGTTGTGCTGTTATAGATAGCTTTTAGGATATATTCAGAATTTCGCAATTTTTTCTCCGCATTTTTCCTACTATCAATATCAATTACATTAAAATTAACGCCTATAAGATTATTTTGTTTGTCGTAAGCAGGAAAATAGTAAAATTCTCTCCAAAATTGCATTCCATTTTCAAATATCATTTCCTTTTCAAAGCGTGTAGATTGCCCTGCAAGCGCATTTTTGAAGTATTTTTCAAATTCTTCTTCTGTTCCTTTCGTTACATATTGATAAAAATCCTGTCCTTCTTCTACAGTTGTATTAAAAAAATACTCAAGTCCTAACTTTGCAGTTTTATTAAGGCTTAGAATCTTAAAATCAGGGCTTAAAAGTATATGACTATCAACGGTGCTATCCAAAATAGCCCTCAATTTATTTTCAGAGTGTTTTAGCTCTTGTTGTATTTTCTTTTCTATGCTAGCACTGCGTTTGGTTTCTGTAACATCTGTACCTAAACAAAAAACTCCAATTACTTGATTATCAGCATTTTTAAAAAGAGAAAACTCCCAATTAGTCCAATAATAATCACCTTCTAGATTAGCCAGCGCAACATTAGGCTTGCGTACAGACACTTCCACCACTTCATTAGGGTTTTCATAACAAGCAATAAACGCAGCCTCACATTTCCCTACGTCATCTGGGTGCATTGTGTCAGAGGAAAGCACGCCAATAAAATCATCAGCAAAAAAATCAAATTTTTTCTGAAAAACGTCATTTACAAAAATGTATTTGCCTTCTAAATCTGTAATAACCAACATATAACTTTTTGAGCGCAAAAGATATTCAGGTATTAGGCTGATTATTTCATCATTGGTTTTCATTGATTTTCATAGGTTTATGATTTTATTGATTGTCTTAATAGTTACTTTTATGGTGTGTTATTTACTTTTGCATTTAATTCATAATTAAAAGAATTATTTTGCAAAAAAACCTGAAGGTCGTGTAAGCGCATTAAAAGCAAATGCTTTTTCTTCAAAATTAAATAAAAATAATCTTTTCTTGTTGTTATTACTGTTTTTTGGCATTAAAACCAATATTTCTTCATTATCTTCAATAGGCACGCCTGCATCTTTTGGGTCTGTTTCTTCAAATTTTCTAAATTTTATTTTGGGATTTTGAAGTTTCCATTTACCTGTTTCATTGATATTTTCATCTTCCAAAAGTGCTTTTAGCGTGTATGAACCATCTTTTTTAATATCAAGAAAATAATTCTCCTTGTTATTAAATGTTTCTATAGAACTTACCCAATAATTGCCAGTAATTTCCCATTTTTTCGTAATTTTTGCAATAATTGCAGTAGAATCTAACTTTTGAGGATTTTTCCCTGTTGATTTATCAGCAAGATTATCGTTAGAATTATTGTCAGTTTTATCAGTTTTTTGGTTATTGGTATCAATTTTTTCTCTAAGATTTTTTAGAGAATCTTCTGCGGATTTATCTGTCTTATTTTTGTTGGTTTTATCAGTTTCTTTTGATTGACAAGAAGTAAAAACACAGCAAAAAATCAGTAGAATAGCTTGTAAGTAGGGAAGTTCAAAAAGTAAAAATAGTTTTTTCATATTGATTTTTTGAAAAATTGAAATAGATGTTACTAATTTTCCACAATGTAAATCTTTCTTTTTATATTTACAAAAAATTACTTAAAAAAACCCTATATTTTTTACTACTTTATAATATAAAAAGTAGGCGAAATTATATTATTTATTTTAAATATGAAAATAAAAGATATTTTAAGTGTTTTAGAAACACTTGCACCACCCAATTATCAAGAAAGTTATGATAATTCTGGCTTGATTGTAGGTGAGTATGACACAGAAATTACGGGGGTTCTCATTAGCCTAGATTGCACTGAAAGCATCATTGATGAAGCTATAAAAGAAGGTTGTAACCTTGTAGTAGCGCATCATCCTATTGTTTTCAAGGGCTTAAAACGCTTTAATAATAGCAATTATGTAGAAAAAACGGTCATCAAAGCTATTAAAAACGACATTGCTATTTATGCTATTCATACCAATTTGGATAATGCTACGAACGGCGTTAATTTTCATATTGCAGAAAAATTAGGGCTGAAAAACGTCAAAATTCTTGCTCCGAAAAAGCAAATTCTCAAAAAATTAGTAACTTTTTGCCCAAAAAATGATACTGAAAACATCTTAACGGCACTTGCAAAAGCAGGCGCAGGACAAATTGGAGATTATGCTGATTGCAGTTTTGTGTCGGAAGGAATAGGGCGTTTTATGCCATTAGAAGGTACAAATCCATTTATTGGAGAGAAAAACAAACTAGAAAGAGTGGAAGAAAATAAAATTGAAGTAATTTTTCCTAGCTTTTTGGAGAATAAAATAATGCGTGCCTTACGTGATGCCCACTCTTACGAGGAAGTTTCGTATGATATTTTTCTGTTGGAAAATCATAACCAACAAGTAGGCGCAGGAGCAATAGGCACACTTACAAATCCTATTGAAGAAGAAGATTTTTTGAAATATTTGAAAGAAAAAATGCAATTAAATATTATTAAACATACAGCTTTTTTAGGCAAAGAAATAAAGAAAAATATTCAAACTGTTGCAGTTTGCGGCGGTGCAGGAATATTCCTTTTGGGCGCTGCTATGGCACAAAAAGCAGATATTTTTATTACTGCAGATGTGAAATATCACGAGTTTTTTGATACAGAAAACCGTATTATTTTGGCGGATATTGGACATTATGAAAGCGAAATTTTTACAAAAGACTTAATTTATAAGGTATTGTCAGAAAAATTTAGTAATATTGCACTCAAAATATCCAAAATAAATACAAATCCCGTTCAATATTTTAAATAGTTGAGTTATAAACTATTATAAAAATTGTTATATTATTTATATTTATTAAATTTTTATCATAAAAAACAAATCCTATTCAAAGCATAATGGAAAAAACTATTGCCCAGAAACTAGACGCACTATTGAAACTGCAAAGCATTGATTCTGAAATAGATGACATCAAAAAAATTAGAGGCAGTTTGCCTGATGACGTGCAAGATTTGGAAGATGAAGTAGCACGTTTGCAAACCAGAATGAGCAAATTTGAGGAAACTGTCAAAGAAATTGATAAAAATATAGCAGGATACAAAATTGCTAAAAAAGATGCTGAAAAACTTGCTGAAAAATACAAAAAACAACAAGATAACGTCAAAAATAACCGTGAATTTGAAGCACTTTCTAAAGAAATAGAGTCAGAAGAGCTTGAAATGCAACTAATGGACAAACGCACCAAAGAAGGAAAAGACCAAATTGATGGCAAAAAGCGTGAAATGGAAATTTTGAAGGAAGAACTTGACGACCGTAAAAAAGACCTTGTAGCTAAGAAAAAAGAACTTGCTACAATTCTTACGGAAAGTGAAGAAGACGAGCTAAAACTCAATAAAGATAGAGAAAAACAGGCTAAAAATATTGAAGAACGCTTGCTTATTTCTTACGACAAAATCCGCAAAAATGCTAATAATGGGCTTGGCGTGGTGATGGTGAAGCGTGAGGCTTGTGGTGGTTGCTTTAATATTGTGCCTCCACAAAGACAAGCTGATATTCGTAATAAAAAGAAAATAACTGTTTGTGAGCATTGTGGACGTATTTTGGCTGGCGTTGAAGATATTGTAATCAAAGAAGAAGAAAAAGTAGTGCGCAAACGTGCTACTCCTACACGTATAGCAGCAGCAAAATAAACTTTCGTTTATTTCAATTACGAATTACGGGTTTTTCCTGTAATTCGTAATTTTTTTAGTTTCAAAAATCTGTGTCATCTTTTAATCCTTTTTAAATCTGAGATTCTGAACTTTAAAATACTATGATAGCTGTCATCCAACGTGTTTCTTGGGCAAATGTAGTTATCAATAATGCCATAAAAGGAGAAATAAAACAGGGTTTTTTGGTGCTTTTGGGTGTAGCACAAACAGATAATATCAATACACAAGAAAAAATAAATTGGCTTTCCAAAAAAATTACGGATTTACGTATTTTTCCTGATGAAAACGAGAAAATGAATCTTTCTTTGGAGGATATTGGAGGAGATATTTTACTGATAAGTCAGTTTACATTGCTTGCAAATACCAAAAAAGGCAACCGCCCAAGTTATTTGGAGGCGGCACGCCCAGAAGTAGCTGTGCCAATATATGAGCAATTTATTTTAAATTTGGAGCAAAACCTCAATAAAACAATCCAAACAGGGATTTTTGGTGCTGATATGAAAATTAGTCTGCTCAATGACGGACCAGTAACTATTATTATTGATACAGACACCCAATTTTTTAATTTTGGTTAAAATAGAAGACTTCGCTTCAAGCGAAGTCTTCTATATAATATAACTTAGAAAGCATAACCAACAGTTACGCCAAATCTCAAACCAAATGTACTTACTCCATTAGTATCATTATTTTGACTGTTTGATGTACTTTTTATCCTTGTTATGGCATTGACACTAGGACCTCCATATACTTCTATAGAAATCATATCACTAATCAGCCATTGCCCACCTACAATGACACCCGTACCAAATAGTGTAAAAGTATCTTCTGAACTAGAGCCAAAATCACTTATTGTCCATCTCTGAAATCTTGGAGATAATCCAACAAAGAAACCTGCTGGTGCTAGCCCTGCGGGGTATAATCTGATTTCAGGTGTGATGCCAAATCCTCTAAATGTAGGAAAACCAGAATTATTGCCAGAAGTATTACTACCAAAAAAAGTGTAATAAGTGCCTAGCTGAAAAGTAAAATTTTTATTAATTACTCTTTCATAGTTTAGGTGAACAGTACTTAGTAAAAAAGAAGTCAAATTAGTTTTTATGATGTTTTTCTTTTCACTAGCATCAGTATTTTTTTCTTCTTTAGGTGCTTTGACAGGCTTGACAGGTTTTATTTCATCTTCTGTTGTGATGACTGTTGTGGTTGTTATGGTTTTAGTTGTCTTTGTCGTTTTTGTTTTGGTGGTATCTGTATCTTGTGCGAACACAAAATTTACCAACATAAGGCAAAGAATAGAGAGGAGTAGTTTTTTCATTATGTAGAGTAGTTTAAAGTGATAATTTATGATTATTTTCATTAAAATTTTTATTTTCCAAAGGCAAAGCCAAGTGTTAAGCCTCCTCTTAAAGTTACGCCAGTATTAGCACCAGTACCAAAAAGTGTAAAAGCATCTCTATTTCCTTTAGTTATTTCTAAAACACCACCAACAATTGCAGGACCAATATATAAATCAAGAGAAATAATATCATTAAAAACCCATTGTTCGCCTAAAAGAAATGCAACATTGTAGGCACTCCAGTTTGCTTCTGCATTAGTTGGGTTACCATTATTATCATTAGTGCCGTTGGGTACTCTAAAATTATAGTTTTGGTATCTAGGAGAAAGTGCAACAAAAAACCCATTTAATGCAGATTTTGGATAAAATCTTACTTCTGCTCCCACAGCAAACCCAGAAGATTCTGTCCTTAATTCTTGTTCATTGGTAGTAGTGGCTCTAGTGGCTTGCCCAGAAAATAAATAATGTGTATTAAGTTGTGCCGTAATTCTACTGCCCAATACTCTCTCATAATTGATACCAAAAGTAGTTAATTTGATGATATTTTTCTTTTCAGTAGCAACAACCCTAATTTTGCTGGATTTTTTGTAGATTGTATCATTTTTATAGATTGTATCTATTTTTTCTGTTGTAACTATGGTTGTTGTGGTCGTTTTTTTTATGGTTTTTGTTGTCTTTGTAGTGGTTGTTTTTGTCTTTGTTGTGTCTGTAACTTGTGCAAAAACAAAATTTACCAATAGAAGACAAAGAATAGAGAGAAATGATTTTTTCATACAATAAAATTTTAATGATGGTTTGATATAGATATGAAAAATATTAGCAATAATCATACCAATAAGTTATTTTTAGTTTCAAAAAAACTAAAACAAAAAATAATATTGTGCAAAACCTGCCAAAAGCCCTAAAAATGCTCCTATTAAAATAAGTTTCATTTCGTCTTCCTGAAAAACTGGGCGCAAAAATCCTTCAAATTCTTTGGGAGAAAGTGCCTTCATCTTGCGTAAAAGCTCATTTTCTAAGTCCAAAGATTTTTCTGTATAATCAAAAATAGAGCGGACAGAAATAGGCATTTCTTGTATAATGCGGTAGGAGGCAATGTTTTTGATAGCTTCTAGGCGTTTTCCTACAACGGTTTCTACCAAAAGTTTGGAGTTTCCTATGGCTTTTTCTATGATTTGATGTACTTGTGTTTCAAGCAGTTGCGCCATTTTAACGGCACCAGGTCCACGCATCACGTATTCAAACATACTTTCAGTGGTCAGAATCTCGTTATTGACCATTTGACAATAAACCTCTGAAACTTCATTTTGTCTTTTGATAAAAAGACCTTGAAAGGTAAATAAACCAAGTATTTTTTTGGGATAAAGTGGCTCAAAAATCAAACGCAAAGCCAAATCATTAGTTAAATAGCCTACAATCAGCCCAAAAAGGGGCAAAAACCACCAAGGATTGTAGAAGTAGGAAACCACCATTTGAGGAAGTCCTAACAAAAAGCCAAAATACAAACCAGAAACTTCAATAAACTTAAATTCTTTCTCTCCACACTTCTGAAACATCTTATTTAGAAGTTCTTTGTTGCGTGTAAGCGTGCGTACGGCTATTTTTTTGACATCTAAAAGTTCTGGTAAATTAGTTTTAATATCTTCTAGCATTTGCTCCACCACAGCAGGCAAATCTTCTGAAACACTCTGATAAATACGGATTTTTATCATATCAGGCGTATTTTTCCAGATAGTTGGGGCTTGTGTTTCCATCACTTCATTGATAAGCCTACGAGAGAGTTCTGTAAGACTTGGAAGCATCTCTTTTGCAACAATTTTTGGGTCAATTTGGTCAAAACGCTCATTAATAAAGAGGAGTTTTGTCGTAATCATATCAACGGCAATTTCTGCCATACGTCCAGCTTTTGAGGGAATAATACCTTGCCAGCCAAATGGGCGCACTCCCCAGTATTCTAGCGGCTTAAAAGTCATCACCAAAGCTAGCCAATTGGTAAACCAACCCACAAAACCCCCACTCAAAGGAATGGAGAGTAAAAGCAACATATTTTTGAGTTCTTCAGACATTTTAAATTGTAAATTGTGAATTGTAAATTGTGAATGAATACAAAATGATAATTATTTGTATATTGTACTATTTTTATGAATTTTAATTCACAATTCACAATTTATAATTCACAATTCATTTAGATTTCAATAAATTCAAATTGCTGGTTAATTATTTCCGCAAAGTCATAGCCTGCTTGCATTGTATCTTCATCATCTTTCATATAATACCAATAAATTTTTATATTAGGAATATCTTTGCACATATTCATAATATCAAGGAGCATTTTTGATGAACCAGTATCAAAATAGCGCATTTTAAAGGTAAATATAGTCTTTTTATTAGGAGTTTCTAGGTAATCTTGTAGCCATTTTATGACGGGTTCATAAAATTCTACGGGGTTTCCGTGCAAAAGGGACGTGCCAGAAATCTCAAAGAGCTCTTGTATATGGTCTAAAATGACCAAAGGCGAGATAACTTCGTCGCTTATTGCGCCTAATCTTTCTTTAATATATAATGGTTTTAAAGTATTCACAATGGAGGTTATTCACTTATTTGTTTAAAGATGTTTCTTGTTTATATTATTTTTGTTAGGTTACTAATTCTATTCCACGCAATTTAGTGGATAAACTTCTTAAAAGCAAATTTTCAGCAAATTTTGCTTTCTTTTATCTTTTTCGCTCTTTTTTTAATTTTTCAGGTTTAATAAATGATTAGGAATATCTATGGCAAACTCTGTTCCTTCTCCAAATACAGAACGTACATTTACTGTTCCTTTGATTTTTTGTAGGTACTCTCTAACTAAATAAAGTCCTATTCCTGTACCTTTTGCGTGTGTGTTTGCCCTATAAAAAATATCAAAAATTTTCTCCAAATACTCCTTCTCAATACCTATTCCGTTGTCTATAAAACTAATAATTGCTTTATTTTCGTTACAAAAACCTTTAATAAGAAGGTTGGGTTGTGGCTTTTTAAGGTCAGAGTAACGTAAAACATTAGCAATGAGATTATTAAAAACAATCCCCATTCTATAGGTATCTGTATAAAAGTCGGTTTTTTGGTCTATTTCAATGCTTATCTTTACTGCAGTACTGTTGTCTTCGTAACGGTGTTGTGCTATTACTTCCTGCAAAAATTCTTTAAAATCTATTTTTGTATAAGAAATTTCTGCTTTTGTATTCTTAGAATAGTGCAAAATATCCGTTACAAATTCATCAAGTTTTTTGAGGCTACTTTCTTGGTATTTTTGGTATTCTCTTAGATTTTCTAAATTAGTTTCTGTCTTGGATAAATCCAAAATAGCCTGCATAGAAGCAATGGGCGAGCGCAAGTCGTGGCTAACCACATAAGCAAATTGCTCTAAAGCTGTATTTGAAGTTAATAAATCAATATTTTGTTGTTGTAAGTTTTGGGCATAAATACGTATTTCTTCTTCTGATTTTACGTAGGTGTTAATAATCAAAATGATAAGAAACGGCATTGTAATAAAAATAATACTAAAATTAACAATACCAAATATCTCTAATTGTGCTGCTGTGATGCCTTCTAATTTGGGAATTAAATCATAATTAGTAACTTCCAAGGTAATGTATAAAAAGAAAGGAAGTAGCATTTGACTAAATAGCAGTGTTTTTTTATCAAAATTTGCAGTAAAAAAAACACCAATAAATATATATAACAAAAAAACTTGCATATTTACGGCTTTCCCTAGCAAATTAGCAAAAAGAAAAAGCAATCCTGTTAATAATATATTAAATAAAACACCAGCTAAATCTATTTCATTTTTATGGTTGATAAACAAAACGACCAAAAACAAAGGTAACGTACAAAACACCAAGCCCACATTCAGCCACAAACCCATCACAATATCAGGAATACAACTTGCTGTTATTGCTGCTATACTGATATAAGTAAATAAATTTATTAGTTTTTTTCGTTTTGTTAGTTTATTATTTGCGTAAATTATTTCTGCCATCTAATTATTATTTTACTAATTATTTCACTTCTATTTTCTTGATAATCAGTGTATTATTTATCTTTATTTTTGCAAAATAAATGCCTTTTACCCAGTTTTTTATATTGATATTTATATTTTTTGGTGTATTTTTTATATTATCTTGATGAATTTCTTGTCCTAAAATATTTGTAATAGAAATATTTATATTTTCAATTTTAGTATTATTTTGGTAAAAATAAATGTTTATTTCATCATTTTGTATAGGATTTGGATAAATAATAACATTATTTTGTGGGTCATTTTGATTATTATTTATCTTTACAAATCTTACATCAGAATAACTAAAAGTTCCATTTTTATCAACCATTTTGAGGCGGTAATAAATATTTTCTACTGTATTTGTATTGTTTTCAATAGCCTTCAAATCATCAGAAAAAGTATAATTATTGATAATTTGAGCATTATTTACACTATTTACACGCCCAATATTTATAAAATTAAAAGTGTTATTAGCATTATTTTGTGTAGATTTCTCCACTAAAAAATAATCAAAATCTTTTTCTTGTGTCGTTTTCCAATGCAAAATTACATTATTTTCTTGTTTTTTTGCAGAAAAATTTAAAATTTTAATTGGCAAGGGAACTATTTTGATAGTCAATGTAAAATCAGAAAAACTGCTCAAATTTTCCACAAACATTGTTTTTTGAAGATTTACATAATTTCTTTGAGATTTTTCTGCACCTACGCCTTCCTCATAAAGCAGCCAAGGCGCACTCGTGGGAGAGCTTGTAGCCGCCAACGCATCAGTTTTGCCCATTATAGCGTTCATATTTGGTGCAGAAATAATCCCAGTTTCGTGTTCTCCAAAATCAAGTTTTATATCATAATTTCCAGCTAAAACACTTGCAATGGGTGTTATATGCCAATAACTATCCGCATATTGGATAATGGGCGCAGGGGTAGGAGGAGTTTCGCCTGAAAAATATTGCACCTGCATAGATGCAGGAAATGTACCGTTTTTCCAATTTATTTGGGTAATTTGCTTGTTTGCCCACGTATAAAAAGTGCTTTGACCAGCTCCAATAGTACCTGTTTCTATGGCAAACGGCGGCGGATTGGCACTTGCATCAATAGAAAATTCATCTGCACCAATATCCGTAGTGCCTGTAAATGCCGTTGTAGAGCGGTTTTCTCCCTCAAAATCAATAGAAAAACTACTTAAATTATTCAAACTACTTATAATACCAGAGCCTTTTCCGCTCACATACCAAGCACTTACATTGGTAGCATTTATATGTAAGTTTCCAGTCAAAATATCAACAAATAAATCAGTAGGATTTGGGCAATTTAGTAAAGTTTCTGACCAAGAATAATTATCAAAAAGTGGGTTTGAAGCACGCCAAGCAGGTAAAGTAGCATAATCAATGCTTTGATATTGGGCAACATTTGCACCAAAACCAATAACAGAGTTTTTAGCAAAAATAGTATTATAATCAGTTTCAATAGTTCCTCCAAAAGTAAGAAAATTATTAAAAACATAAATGCAATAATGCCTGCCACTATTCGCTACGACAGGTACAGAAGTGCTTTCACGAGCATTGTAAAGCAAATTATTATAG
The DNA here is from genome assembly GCA_043764015.1 of Raineyaceae bacterium. GTDB lineage: Bacteria > Bacteroidota > Bacteroidia > Cytophagales > Thermonemataceae > JANYGM01. The sequence continues at coordinate 66,712 of JAYUKY010000131.1, read as the reverse complement.
ATTTTTGTGGCAGAAGTTTTTGGCTGTGTGAAGATACAAGCAGAATTAACCGTTTGTCCTAGTGGCGGTAGTAGCTGGTGTGTACCTGCAAGAAAAATAGAATTATAAAAAATATTCTGTTGTGCATTAGAACTATCATAAATACCATATATAAAGTGTTCTTTATTAACGATTTCTATACCTAAAGTAATCATATTATTGCTGATGTCCCAGTTACCCGCCTCTCCATCTAGTGCAATGCCTAAATCTCTGCTTGCCGACACAAAAGAGGCTGAATTGATGTTATAGATGCGGTTTTTCCTACAAATGGAGTTAGTACCAAAACTTCCACCAGAAATCAAAATACCAACAACGGCAAGTGGTGTACCGTTTTTCTTGTTTTCAATGTAAGAAATTTCGTTATTTTCAATTAAATGGGTATTTCTATTATTACGAGCAATAATAATAGTCGCTTGTGTAACAAAATATTCAGTATGTGGGAAATTAGACCTATCCATTGTCCACGCTCCACCATCATTATGAGAGGTAATATGCGTGATTGTATTGTTGGTAATGGTTGTTTTGCCACCAATGGCATACATTACGGAGCTTGTCGCACCAGAATTAGCAATGCTCCGTGTGCCAAAAGAAGTCCAATTACCAAAAAAATTATTATCAATAATCTTATCTGATGCTTCATAAAGGTATATTCCATCAATAAAAGATGCATCAGTTGTAGTCAAATTAGCATTAGCACATTGAATACTATGTTGAGTGGTTCTGCTTCCTATGGTATTGTTTCGTATGGTTTTTGTGCCTATGCCTGCAAAATCCAGCACAGTAATTACAGGTGCAATATTTACATTACTAGAAAGTGCCGTAATACCACCAATTTGATTATTTTCTACTAACGTAATGCCATTGTGATAAGCATAAATAGCTTTCGTCATACCACGTGAACCAGCAGTACGAGTTTTTATAAAATTATTGCCGACAGTACCTCCTATGATATTATCTGCAATCTTCACATCAAAAATATCAGATAAAACAAAGTCATAATCTAAATCAGCAAAACCAACAACAATAGCACAAAAAAGCCCCAATCCATAATTATAATCCCCTCCATTGCTACTTATAGAAGCGGTTTCAAAGTCAATATTTTTAATAATATTTCCAGTAATATTAGAATATATTCCATTAAAATTGGTGATTTGTTCTAAATGAATAGCAAAAAAACGGGTGTTAATATTAAGTCCTCTTGTGGTATAAAAGCCTGTTTGTGCGTTGTTGGCGTACCCTATTGTATTTTTAGTAATATTTATTTGCTCTCCTGCACTTACACGTATGCCTCTGTGGTCGTTTGCCACAAGAAAATTAAGGTTAGCCGTTTGAAAAAGCAAATTTTGATGAATAGTGAAAATACCAATATTATTAGCTAAAAAAACACCATTTGTGGATGCAAAAGCATTAAAAAAATCAGAAATTTCGCAATTTTGGATAATATTATTCGTATTTTTTCCAGTTCCCAAACCACCTACAAAAACGCCATTACGAGGATTTGCCACACTATTTTTAGTAATATTGCAATTATTGATGTTGATATTTTCGTTATTTTCTGAGGAGTTTGCAAAAATAGAAATCACGCCTAAATCATCAGTTTGCGCACTTTTGAGCGTTATATTTTGAAAAATACTATTTTGCACGCCATTAATAAGCTGCAAAGCGTAGGCATTTGTGTTTGTAATGGTGTTTTCTATGGTAAGTCCTTTGAGATTACTTACATTATTTCCTTCAAAAACCACGTTATCAGCTCCATTAAGCACTATTATAGGTACATTTCCATTTCCAGAAATAGTAAAATTCCCATTCCCCAAAACGCCCAAACTAATATTTGTATAGCTAGAAAGTCCACCACTTGCATTTAAAATGGCACTTGTTGTATTTTCGTTGGTATTTGCCGTAATTGCAATGATGATATTTCCTTGATGCGTGCCATTATTGATGGCGGAAAAAGCATCAGTAAGAGTAAGATAAGTTGCATTTGGTGTTGCTAATGAAGCATTTATGTCCACTTGCGCTTGCAAACCTGCATAAGGTACACACACGCAAACACATACATACATAAGCAACAGGAAAAACCTACTTTTTTTCATTAAAATCTTATTTTTTATATTTTTTCCAATATACCATTTTTCTTTAAAATCTAAAAAAATAAAGCCATAATAAAAAATATTATGGCTTTATTGATACTGTAAAGAGGTTTCCGCTTATTTCCCAAACAGACCTTTCAGTTTTTTCTCACCTTCTTTTTTAGCTTTGTCTTCTGGTTTTCCTGCATTTGCTTTGCTCATATCAACAATATTTTTTACATTTCCAGTTTTTTTATCCATATCAAAACTAGCCATAGGGCTTCCAGACTTGCTTTTATAAGTAATTGTTGCTGTATTTCCATTGACAACGGTTTCTTTTTGCAAATCTTCACTTAATTTCAGTTTAGTAGCACTTTTTTGTGCGTTTGCCTCCAAAACAGACTGACTTGCATTTTTTTCTTCATCAAGGTTAATCACTTGATTTTTGTCACGTAACATTACGGTCATCAAAGGGTCGCTATCTGACTGATTTTGACCACCTTCCAACATATTTAGTTTGCTTGCATTTTTGACATAAACCTTGCTCCCAACCATTATAGCTACTGTTTTACGTTTAGAACCATCTGTCATAGTGATAGTTTCTGTTTTTTTCGTTCCAGAAGGCTCTTCAATAGTCAAAATGTAGGTTGTACTACCTTTTGCAGGGTTATTTCTCTGAAAAATAACATTTATTTTCTCGTCAGCAAATACGGATTTTGCAACTAGCTGATTATCAAACTGAAAATCATTCAAAATAGTAGTTGCATTGATGTTTATGGCACTAATTACTGCTAAAAAAGCAGTGATAATAACTTTTTTCATTTATATATTTATTTATATTTTTATAATTTTGTAGATGTAGCCATTTTCATTTTTAATAACGAAAAAAATCCAATTTTGTTGTATTTTAATGAAAATTTTAATCATAAAAAGTATATTTTATACTTCGCACCTCGTACTTCAAACCTCGTACTTGAAAAGGCTTACTCTGTTTTTGGGGGCAAATTTTTAGGTTTGCGGTATCTTTTTCTTTTTGTTTTTTTGATGTCGTTGTCTGCAAGATTATTTGTAATATTTCCTTCTGTTTTTAGTTCTGTTGGCTTTACAACAGGTTTTACTTCTTTTTTGAAGTCATTTTTTGGTTTATTTGTATTGTTATTGGTGGTTTTATTGTTGTTGTTTGTGGTAGTTTTATTATTAAAAGGTTTCTTTTTGGTTTGTTGTTTTTCCCTGAATTTCTGGTCTAAACGTGTCAAATCACTGTTTAGTGGCACTTTTATTTTAGCAATTTCTGCGTGTTCTAGAGCTGTAATGTGTGCAAGATTGCTCAAAGACTCTGGAAACGTACCATTTTTATTGAGTTTTATCATTTCTTTGGTTTGCTCTACTGTAAGCGGCACCCAATTATTGTCAAATTCATACCCAAACCACATTATTTTCTTGAAAATATCTGTTTTTCTCAAAAAAACATCTCCTTGCCTTGTTTTTAGTCGTGCTTCCACCTGCGGAATTTCTTTGAGAGCCTCCATATACGTTTCTAATTCGTAATTTAGGCAACATTTTAGCCTTCCGCATTGTCCAGAAAGTTTTGCGGGGTTTAGGGAAAGATTTTGATACCTTCCCGCAGATGCACTCACGTTTTTGAAGTCTGAAAGCCACGTAGAACAACACAATTCACGCCCACAAACACCAATTCCGCCCAAACGCCCAGCTTCTTGTCTTAGGCTGATTTGTCGCATTTCTATGCGCACCTTAAATTCTGATGCCAACATTTTTATCAATAAACGAAAATCTATGCGGTTTTCAGCAGAATAATAAAAAGTAGCTTTGGTATTATCAAACTGATATTCTACGTCAGAGAGTTTCATATCCAGTTTTAGTTCCTGAATAACTTGCCTCGCCCTGAACATTGTAGGCATATTGCGTTCTTGAATATCTCTAAACTTATCATTTTCTTGTGACGAGGCAATACGCAAAATATCCAAAATACTTGCATCTGTTTCTTTTATCTTCTTTTTAAGCATTTGCAGGCGCACTATCTCGCCTTGCAACGACACGCTACCTATATGTATACCACTTCCAGCATCAACGACAATGCTGTCGCCTGTGGTTAGGTCAAGGTTTTTGGTGTTTCTATAAAATTCTTTCCTACCATTCTTAAACCTCACTTCCACGATATTGAAGCGGTTTTCTGTTGGCAAACTCATATCAGAAAGCCAATCAAAAGTATTTAATTTGTTGCAACCACCTGTAGAACAACCAGTTGTATTGTTGCAACCACCACCAGTTTTACCTGTCGTATCTTTGGTGCTACTTGTGGAACAAGAAGAACAACCCATAGTAATATATTTATATTTTTAAGTGCATTTTGCACGTTTGAGTAAGATTTATTTAGCTGTAATTTATTTTTTTGTAATTGCCACGAATACACGAATAAAATACACAATTATTCAGCAAAGATAAGAAAACTATTTTGAATAGTGAATTTTTCAAATTTCTTTTACGCTTTCAGATTTTCTAAACCTCACAATTTCTACAATATTTAGACAAAGACACTGATATTTTGTATTAGTTCCAGCAAAACTATATATTTATAGAAATATCATTGTATTTGTATTTCGCTCCAGCGGAGCGGTACTAGCAAGTGCTAGTTTTATAAATATTGCGCTCCGCTGGAGCGAAATGCATTTTTTGACTGTTTTCTATAAATATATCAGTCCGCTGGACTGATATACAAATTATCAATGTCGTTATCTAATTATCTTCTAAGTTTATCTTTGACAAATTGAATACTGGTTTTGAATAATTGATTAAAATCTCCTGAAATATTTAATTTTATCAATAAAAAGAAGAAAATAATTGTAATGCTCAAACTTTTAGCCACAATAACGCTAAAAGCTACCCATAAATTGTTGCTTGTTTGTGGACAAATCATAATCAAACCAATAATTAAAGCATTGATAATTAGCATTTTAAAATGATTTCTTGTAAATGAAGAAATCCTGAAAAGCAGCCAAACTGTTACTACACGTGCAAGTGCAAAGAAAATAACTACTATTCCTGTAACGGCAGCCGCACCATTCACACCATAAAGCGGAATGACATAATTATTGCCCAAAATGACCATTCCAGCGCAAACAAATAGCAAAATAGTAGTAATAAAATAATATTTTGAATAGGAAATTATCTCTGACATAAAGCCCACAGACATATCCAATACGTGAGTTAGCCCAATAAATAAAATAACATATTTTCCTTCTGCATATTCATTTCCTTTTGGTAAGAACATAAAAATCTCGTCAATGCAGGCAAAAAGCCCTAACCAAACCAAACTTCCTGCCCAAAATTGGTTGATAGCACCATTTTGAGTAAGTTCTTGGGCTTTGTCATATTCTTGTTGATGAATATATTTTGCCATAATAGGCGCAGAAATTTGAGTAATGGTTTTTTTAGGAATTTCAATAATGCCCGCAATCATCACTGCTAAAATGAATATTCCTGCATCTGCAAGTCCTTTTTCATTGGCAAGCATCACTCTATCAATGAATTTCAGTACGCCATAACCCAAAACCCCTGACGTTATTATCACTCCATAAACCAGCATTTGCCTAAAAAATTCACCTTTGAAAATACTCCAATTAATTGTAAGATAAAGTTTTTTGAGCCTTTTGACATACAAAACACTTGCTATAAGCACCAAAACGTGTATCAAAATCAAACCATACATCAGCCCATCAAAAGTTATCCAACCAAAAGCAAACATCAAAATAAGTGCAATATTGAGGATTTTGAGTAGTACCTCACGCAAAAACATAGGAATAGCTATGCGTGAATGGTTTTTGCAATAAGTTTCAAGAATAATTAAATAGACCCAAATAAAGGTCAAAGGAAGCGTTAGAAGGTGATAATGATTGAGTAGAGGGGCATTTTCTGCAAAATAAGCAACAATTTGAGATTTGAAAACCATATACAAAATCCCAAAAATAAACAATCCAAAAAACGGATAAATAAGCACAAAACTAAGAAAACCGTTGTGTTTTTTCTCGTCATCTTTGAAACGTATAAAATAACGGTCAATAATAGCACCCACACCCAACATAGAAAAGCCTGCAAATACAAAAGAATTTTCCAAAATTATTCTTGTAAGTGCTAATTGTTCTTTTGAAAGGTAATAAGTAGAAACCAAAAGGACATTCACCATTCCTATAAAAACACCCAAGTAAACAGATACACTGGCTTTTAGGCTCTGCCTAATGATAATTCCCATTTTTTAGGTACGAAGTTTGAGGTACGAGGTACGAAATATAAAGTTTAAAGTACGAAGTTTAAAGTACATTTCTGTATTTTTCGTACTTCGTACTTCAAACTTCGTACCTTATTTAAAGTTTCTATCCATTTCACGTTTTACATCTTTTTCTTTGATGCTATCTCGTTTGTCGTGTGTTTTTTTACCTTTTGCGAGTGCTATTTCTAGTTTTGCAAATCCTCTATCATTGATAAAAAGCCTAATAGGAACAATAGTAAGCCCTTTTTCTTCTAATTTTTTATGAAGTTTATTGAGTTCTTTTTTCTTTAAAAGTAGTTTTCTCTCACGCAGAGGCGTATGGTTGTAGTGTGTACCTTCATCATACTTGCTAATATTCATACTTTGCACAAAAAGTTCATTGTCTTTAAAAGTACAAAAAGCACCTTGTAGCTGCACTTTTCCAAGACGAATAGACTTGATTTCTGTCCCCATAAGTGCCAAACCTGCCACATAAGTATCTAAAAATTGGTATTCAAAAGAAGCTTGTTTGTTGCGTACATTGATGTTTTTCTGTATTTTTTCGTGTTGTTTTGCCATTTTGCTAATGTTTATTAATTCACATTTGATAACAAAAATCACCTTTCAAATATAAAATTTAGAAAGGTGATTTTCATTTTTCCAATATTTAGTTCGTTTCCAAATTCAAATTTTTATAAAATTTATTCAAATTCTTTCTGGATAACTTCAAATATAAAATCAATATTTTCTTCTTCCAAATCAGTACGTTTCAAAAGCTCTTCTTTTGGGATAATGAGTACTGATTTTGCAGTATCAAGTCCAATTCTGCGTAGTTCTTGGAGCATCCAAGTGTCTATTTCGTCCTCAAATTCCATCAAATCAATGTCTTCATCATCTTCCATTTCCTCATTTTCTCTAAAAACATCTATCTCTAAATCCACCAAACGGCTTGCCAATTTGATGTTTTGCCCATTTCTACCAATGGCAAGCGACACTTGGTCAGCTTTCAAAGTAACGGCAGCACGTCCGTTTTCAATTTTAATAGAAATAATTTTTGCAGGTGCAAGCGCACGTTGTATGTAAAGGTCTGTATTATCTGTAAAATTGATAACATCAATATTTTCGTTTCCTAACTCCCTCACAATGGCGTGAATACGTGAGCCTTTCATACCCACACACGCCCCGACTGGGTCAATACGCTCATCAAAAGATTCTACGGCAACTTTTGCACGCTCACCTGGTTCACGCACTACTTTTCTAATAATGATATTTTTCTCAAAAACTTCTGGTACTTCTTGTTCAAAAAGTTTTTCCAAAAATTTTGGAGAAGTACGAGATAAAATAATACGAGGTGTACCATTATGTAGCTCTACTTTCTCAATAACGGCTTTTATGTTGTCGCCTTTGCGGAAACGGTCTTTGCTGATTTGTTGGGATTTTGGCAAAAGTAGTTCATTTCCTTCTGCGTCCATCACAATAATATCACGTCCAACAATCTGATAAATTTCACCTACTACAATGTCGCCTACAACATCTTTGTATTTATAAAAAAGCCCTTCTTTCTCCAAATCTTTGATTTTTTGCATTAGGGTTTGTCTACCTGTCTGTACAATACGTCTGCCAAAACTATCTGGATCAATTACTTCAGAAACTTCCTCTCCAATTTCAAAATCAGCCTGCAATTTTTGCGCATCTGTAAGCGAAATAAATTTGGTAAGGTCGTTTATTTCCTCGTCGTCATCTGCCACAATTTCTCTATTTTGAAAAATCTCCAAATCACCATCAGCGTTGATAATGACGTTAAAATTGTCGTCGTGACCATATTTTTTGCGTATCATTGTCTTAAACACTTCTTCCAAAACGCTAATCATTGTTGGGCGGTCAATGCCTTTATCTTTGGCAAATTCCATAAAAGACTCTGTGAGTTGCTTGCTATCTAACATATTCTAGGTAATTATGATTTTTTATTGTGTTTTATGAATAAATATAATTATCATAAAACATTGATAATCAATAAATTTAATATTTTTTTAGTGCTTTTTTAGCATTTTTTTGATACAAAAAAGGATTTGATAAATCAAACCCCTTGTAATGCTGGTGCAAATATACAAAAATTTAGATTAAGTTTACTAAAATTGCTTTGTATATTTTAGATTTTTATGGAAAACTGTATTTTTCGTACCTCGTACCTCAAACTTCGTATTTCGTATTACTTTCTTTTATAGCTATCAGGCACTTTAAACGGAAATTCTAGTGTTGTATCCACAAATTTATACTTTTTGTAGTCAATATCTATTTTTGTATTGTGTTCTTTGTTTGCGCCTTTGTAGCTTAAAAGGGCTAAAATAGTATTGGCAAAGGGTTTATTAAGAGAATTTTCTGTTTCAAATTTCGTATAAGAAAGTTCTAAGGCATTGGAAGTATTATTTTCTTTTGCAACAACTTTCTCAATACGGTTATGCGTTTTATTGACATAATTATCTACATTTATTTTAGAAGAAATTTGCCTAATAACATCTTGACCATCAACGAGTACAATACTACTAATTCTAAGTTTGGGCATAGGCATTTCCCCTAAAATCACGCTTTGCAAAAGTGCATAATTGATGTCAAATAATAGTATTTCTGACAACCCTTTATAGTCAAATTGGAGGTATTCTTTTTTCTGATAATCAATAATATGCACTGAATCTTTGGTAGCTTTCAAGCGTATTCCCTCAAACGACAAAACAGAAATCCTAATCCAAATAATGCTATCTTTGCGCATACGTATATCTGCACGAGCCTTAAAATCATTTTCTCCATCTTCAAAATCTAGTTTTGCTTTTGCATCAAAATAAGTAAAAGACAGTTCTTCTAGTGTTGTTTTGGGTTGAGTAACATTTGCCAAACTATCTTTTAGATTGTCTTTTAGGATAGGAGTGATGGTGATTGTTTTGTTGATTTTGTTCTTTTTGCAAGAAAAATTCAGAGAAATATTTATAAGAATAAACAGGTATAGAAAAAATTTCATTTTGGGGGTTTATAGGTTGGGAAAGATAATAATATAATTTTCCAACCTTAGGGTGGAAAATTCATAATTATTTAATTATCTAGGTATTGTATTTCATAATATTTTTGGTATTCGCCACTGGTTACATTATTTAGCCATTTTTCATTAGAAAGATACCAGTCTATTGTTTTTTCTAATCCTTCTTCAAACTGCAAGCTAGGTTGCCAACCCAACTCATTCATTATTTTTTTTGCATCAATGGCGTAGCGCAAGTCGTGACCAGCACGGTCTGTAACGTAGCTAATAAGTTTCTCTGATGTGCCTTCTGGTCTTCCAAGTTTTTTATCCATTATTTTGCACAAAAGTAGGACTAAATCAAGATTTTTCCATTCATTGAAACCACCAATATTATAGGTTTCTCCACTTTCCCCTTTATGAAAAACGTCATCTATAGCCCTTGCGTGGTCTTGCACATAAAGCCAATCTCTAACATTTTCTCCTTTTCCATAAACTGGTAGAGCTTTATTAGTTTGTATATTGTTAATAAACAGAGGAATAAGTTTTTCTGGGAACTGATTTTCTCCATAATTATTGGAACAATTAGAGATAACGACAGGCATTTTGTAGGTGTTGTGATAAGCACGCACAAAATGGTCTGATGATGCTTTTGCTGCAGAATATGGCGACTGTGGGTCGTATGCTGTAGTTTCCAAAAAAAACTCTTCTGGGTTATGAAGTGAGCCATAGACTTCATCTGTAGAAACGTGATAAAATAATTTATCAGAAAAATTTGCTTTCCAAGCGTTTTTAGCGGTATTTAGGAGATTTACAGTTCCAACAACATTGGTCATCACAAACTCCATAGGGTTTGTGATAGACCTATCAACGTGAGATTCTGCTGCTAAATGAATAACACTATCAAAATGGTACTTTTCAAATAATTCATTCACAAAATTTGCATCAACAATATCTCCTTTTTCAAACACATAATTAGGTGCATTTTCTATGTCAGTAATGTTCTGCAAATTGCCTGCATAGGTGAGTTTATCAAGATTAACTATCTTATAATCAGAGTATTTAGTAACGAAAAGTCTAACAACATGTGAGCCTATAAAGCCTGCGCCACCTGTGATGAGAATTGTTTTTTTGGTCATTTTGAAAAACTTAATTATTTTGCTTTGTATTTTTCTTTATGTAAGATTTCTAGTATTTTTTCTCTAAAATCTCCTTGAATAATAATTTGTCCATCTTTGGCACTTCCACCAACGCCACATTTATTTTTAAGTAATTTTGCAAGTCCTGTAAGAGCTTCATTATCACCTACAAAACCTTCTACAAGTGTAACTTTCTTTCCTGCACGAGCTTTTTTATCTAATAAAACTTTTAGATTTTGTTTTTCTGGCAAAAGTGTTTCTTCTTTTGTTTCTTCCTCAAAAATAAAATCAGGATTAGTAGAATAGACTACACCATTGTTGTTTTTTACGTTTTTTGACATAAAATAATTGTTGTAATTAATTATTTCATTAAACAAGGCTTAAACTCTAACTTGTAAAATTTATTTGTTCAAGTTTTGCAATAAATTTTATAATTTTTTCCGCTTTCTGGTTTTCAGTTGCTGATGAATTTATACTTTGTATTATTTCATTCTGTTCGTCAATTTTCATTTTTTTGAATATATCCAAAACTTCTGCATCTTTAAAACATTCAAAAATCATTTCATTATTCTTATTTTCTGAATTTTCATTTTCAAGATAAAGCGTTACGTTTACCGTTTCTCCGCCACTTTTTCCAATAAAATTTCTAATTTCGGAATTCAATGACATTTTTTTGTCTGAATGCTTTAAAGGGGCTAAGTTTTTATTCTTTATTTCGTAGTTGTCAATTTTTCCAGATACTTTCAAGTCACCCCATTTTCCTTTTATATTTTTGGTATTTGGTATTATCAGATGATAAGTCCAAGCACCATTTCCAGGAATATGTTGAATTTCTATTTTTTCATTTTCTATAATAAAATTCATAATTCAAATTTGGTAGTTGATTAGTTTATCTTACTTTTCAACCATAAAAGTACGTATTTCAGCCGTTTTTTTAGCTATTTCTTTGAATGTGTCAAAAGTAATATCAACTTTACTGATTTGGCTCAAAATCACTTTATTAGTAATTTCTTCAATACTTTGGATTTCAGCTAAATCTAAAATAGTTGTTTCTTCTGGTTTTGCATCTGTTACGTTTACTTTTTCATAGATTTTCTGTAATTCTTTGAGTTTTACAAGAAGATTTTTAGTTGTTTCATTGTCTTCTTGTTTCTCCAAAATCCCGACAAGATTGGTAAGAGAGCGTTTTTGTGCGCCAATTCTCCAAAGAATAGTTTTCATAGGCTCATTTTTTTCTATATCAGGGGAAGACAAAAGTGCCGTATTTGTAGCATAAAGCCCTTCTATCCAACTTCCAGCTAAAATCAAAGAGGCTAAATCTTTTCTATTGCTTTTTCCTCTCAAATACTCATCAACTGTGCCATAACCCTCACGTGTGATGCTCAAAAGAGAATCTCTTACATTGATATTTTGTTCAAAACGTGTTACAAGCGTTTTCATATCATCACTCAAAATATTGAGTTGGTCAGAAAGTTTTTTGACAACTTTAAGATAATCCAATGATGCCTGATTTTTAGAATACAATGCCACATAACCCAAATCAGCCATATAAGCACCCAAATTTAGGGCTGTTTTTTGTGAAACAGTCAGATAATTAGAAACATTTGCTGGAGAATTCAACCATTTTTCATCATACGCAATCTTAGCTTGGTTGATATGCGACACAAAATCAACAGGGGAAGGAAAAGCATCAGCAACGCTTTTAATGCCTTCATTTAGCCCTGTGGTATCTTTTTTAGCATTTTTATTGAATGCCGTAGAATCTATATTATTTGCTTTTGGCTTATCTTTTGTGTCGCAAGCAGTCATAATAAGCCCAAAACCAGCAACGAGAAGCAATTTTTGTGAAATTTTCATACTATTTTTGTAGAAATATTTTTGTAGAATGTTTTTATTTAAAATGGCAAATCATCTTCATTTCCGCCAGAAATAGTGGCTAATTGGTCATTTATTTCGTCAATACTTGCAGTTTTAACGGCTTTTGGCTTCGTTTCTGTTGCTTTGTACGGATTAGTCGCACCGCTAGATGCAGATTTCCCACCCAAAGATTCAATACTTTGCGCTGTAACGTCTGTGTACCATTTTTCGTTGTACTCACGAGAGGCAATAGTAAACATTACGCTTACTTCATCACCTTCTGAATGGCTTTCAAGCGCAGAAATTTTGTCATTCCAAACACAAATACATATCTTTTTAGGATATGCATCAGAAGTTTCCAAAACAAAATCTTGCTTTTTCCATTCTCCTTTAGCGTTATTTCCTACTTGTACACCTAAAATTTTTACTATTTTTCCTTTTATTTCAAGACTCATTTTCTTATATTTTTTGATGTGTGATGTGTGATATGTGATGTGTGATATGTGAGGTGCGATATGTGAGGTGCGATATGTGAGGTACTTTTTTGACAACAAACAATGTATTTACATCAAAACCTCACACTTCACACCTCACACTTCAAAATTATTCCTTCAAAAATGGATATTCTTCCATATAAACGTCTGTGTAGGCTTCTGATGCCTCTGGATAAGGAGAATCTTCTGCAAATTGCACTGAATCCTCCACAAGCAAACGCAATTTTTCTTCAAGTTCTTCAAAATAAACCTCTGTGGCGTATTTTTCCCTCAAAATAACGGCACGAGCTTGCTCAATTGGGTCAAGCATTTTGTAGGCTTCAAGTTCTTCTTTTGTACGGTATTTTGCAGGGTCAGACATAGAATGCCCTTTGTAACGGTATGTTTTAAACTCCAAAAAAGTAGGTCCATCACCTTTTCTAGCACGTTCTGCAGCACGAGCTACCGCCAAATGTACCTCTTCTACACTCATTGCATCAACGCTTTCAGAAGGCATATCATAAGATTCACCTAATGTATAAAGTTCTGTTACATTTGAGGTACGTCCAACAGATGTTCCCATTGCGTAGCCATTGTTTTCTACCACAAAGATAACAGGAAGTTTCCAAAGCATAGCCATATTAAAAGCCTCGTGTAATGCGCCCTGACGCACCGCACCATCACCCATATAGCAAATACAGAGATTTTTCGTGCCATTATATTGCTCTGCAAACGCAAGACCTGCACCCAACGGAATTTGTCCGCCTACAATACCGTGTCCGCCTACAAAATTGACGTTTTTATCAAAAATGTGCATAGAACCGCCTTTTCCTTTGGAGCAACCCGTAGCTTTTGCATATAATTCTGCCATTACAGCACGTGGGGGCGTTCCTAGTGCCAACGGATGCCCGTGGTCACGGTATGCCGTAATCCATTTGTCATCTTTGGTAAGTGCGCTTGCAGCACCCACAGCGCAGGCTTCTTGCCCTATATATAAATGGCAAAAGCCTTTTATTTTTTGTTTTCCGTATAATTGTCCTGCTTTCTCCTCAAAACGGCGGATAAGCAACATTTTTTCAAACCATTCTAGGTATTGCTCCTTAGAAAAATTATATTTTGCTTCTTTTTTAGAAGCCTTAGCATTCGCTTTAGCACTTGCTTTATCAGCAGATTTTGATGCAATTGTTGCCATAAATAAGGTAAATTTTGGATTTTAATCTATTCCCACAAAAATAACAAAAATTTTGAGTATTAAGATTTATTTTTTGATTTATTTTTTGAAAAATATTAAATGTTTGAAAATTTATAAATATATTATTTAAGAGCAAATGAAAATATTTTTGCACTATTCTAAGATTAAAAGTTTATCTTATTGAGTGCTTACTCCAAAAATTACGCCAAAATTACCGTCTAATTGCACCCAATTTTTTTCTGGTAAATAAGTGCGAGAAACATTACCATCAAGGTACAAAGCATTTTTGCAACCCATCAATTTGAAGTAATTAGCAAAGTCATAAAAATTTATTTCCTTTTTTGACATCACAAAAAGCACTTCATTATTGGGCAAAATTCCTACACCATTTCTGATATTTAAGTTTTTAGAATTTTCTCTAAACTCCTTATGAATCTGCCCATCAATGACGAGCATTGGACCAGATTGTGTAGCATATTTAATGCTATCAATAACTATTTTTTTATCAATAAATATGCTTGTAGTACAAACAAAAGGTGTATTTTCTGTTGTTAGATAAAAAATACCATTTGGTTTTAGGTAAAAATTCCCTTTTCCGCTTGTGGTGTCTAGGGGTGCTTTTTGCAACTGATTTTCAATAAAAAGTCCGTTGGGAGAATAATCTTTTTTATACATTCCTGCATTCATTGCGAATACTAAATCCTGATTTTTTATTTCCAGAAATGCTTTTAAACTTTTTATAGTTTTGAAATGCCTTTGTTTTTCGTCTTTCCAATAGAGTTTTAAATCCTGCTTTTGCGTGTTTAAAACATAAGTTATAAATAAATTATTTTCAGTATAATCTTCAATATTTTTAGAAATACTATCTTTTTTAAGATGGTCTTTTGTTTCTTCTTTTGTATTATTTTTATACTGACAAAAAACATAAATTCCTGTCAAAAATAAAATAGAGATAATTATAAATAGAAAGATTCGTTTTTGTGACATATTTTCTAACAACAATTTAAAAAATAATAACTAACTATTAGACATATATCCTAAATATTTGGTTTAAAATGCTTGATTTTCTAATGATTATAAAAATAAAAAATGGGTAAAAACAAATTTTTCAAAAAACTCATTTTTTAAATTCTTTATAATCAATTAGTTACAATATTATAAATTTATAACTAATTGATTATCAAAGTTTTATTTTAATTCAAATAATATTTTTAATAATTTGATTATCAAGC
The DNA here is from genome assembly GCA_043764015.1 of Raineyaceae bacterium. GTDB lineage: Bacteria > Bacteroidota > Bacteroidia > Cytophagales > Thermonemataceae > JANYGM01. The sequence goes on along the minus strand of JAYUKY010000131.1, from coordinate 51,440 downwards.
AGTTATTCAGATTATTTAAGAAAGATGCCTATTACTTAAAACCTATCCGTAACAGCAACTGTTTCTTTAAAAGTTTGTGTATTTCCGTTTGTATTGAAGACTTCAAAAAGTACCAAATAATAGCCAGTTTTTACTTTTTCGTTTTTGTTATCTAATCCGTCCCATACAAAACTACCATTATCTCCCAAAGATTGGTTATTTACAAGCTCACGCACCAAACGCCCCACACTATCATATAATTTGACAGTTCCTACATTGCCGTTTCCCACCAAATTAAACGAGATTGTTGTAAAATCACTTAAACCATCTCCATTTGGCGTGAAAGCTCGTGGCTCTACGCTGATATTTCCACTAAGAACATTGCCATTGATGCGTTTTTGAGAATTTGCCTCTCCTGGAGTTGCAAAACCGACAGTATTTGCAGCAGAAAACCAAGTATTTTTTTCATTCGTAGGAGCATTAAAATCTACCCTCTCCAAAGAAACACCTTCTTTATTATCCAAAATTTCAAAGTGATATTTATCTGTATAAGAAAATCTCTCTATTTCTACATCTAAAGGATTAAATAAAAGTACCGTTCCCTCATCATCATTATAACTTGGCATAGTTTTTATTTGCAAAAACGGCTTTAATACTGAACGAGGATAATTATTTTGAATATTTAGCGTATTATCAGTAATAGCAAGATACGCATTAGGCGCAATTACATAATCTTCTGTCGTGATTGTTTGCTTTGGATCTATAGCATTGTTATAAAAACGAGAAAGTTTATAATTTTTTAAGTTAATGAACTTATCAGAGTTATTATAAAGCTCCACAAAGTCATTACCGCCCGTTCTTGGATTAAAAAGAAGTTCATTTAAGATGATATTTCCTGCCTCTGCAAGCTCTGGCACACCAAACAGCGTAGTATTTTGAAGAGAATTGATAAGATTTCCAGCACAATCTCTCGCACCAGCCGTAACATTTGCACCCTGTACAGTCAATTTATAAGAAGTTTTGACTAATAAAGGATTATTTAAAGTAATTTTAACTCTTTTGAAATCAGGCGTTTGTGGAACGGCAAGCACCACACTAAAACCATCAATACTATAATTGCGAACATCAGCTAAATACGTGCTATCCATTCTTTCTGAAAAAATAACATTGACATTTGTGTTTGAAATAGCATCTGCACGCACCAAAACAGGCAACAAAACATCAGGATTAGCCGCTTTTACAGAATTAACTTTGGCTGGCGTGCCTCCCACAGGACTCACAGAGGCTTTCCAGTTGTCAATTTCAGCACAAGGATTGTCTAAATCTATTAGTTCCAAAGTCCAACCACCATCTTTTTTGTTATTATCTTTGTACCAATCACTTATATAACTTACTGTATTGACTGTTTTTCCTAGATTATTCTGAAAAATAAGTGTTTTTCCTTCATTTGAGAGAGAAGGAAAATTCGTAAGACCTATAGTTTTGCCATAAGAAGTGAACAAAGGAGCATTTGTGGTAGAACACATCACCGCATATTCATTAGGAAGTAGGTTTACGCCCAAAATTCTAGCCACAGAAGTACCATCAGTAAGCAAACAATTATCCAAACTAATCAATTTGTTGGTGCGGTTGTATATTTCTATAAACTCTTGTGGTGGTAAGCCTTGCGTAGGGTCAGGGTCAGGGAAAATCTCCGTAATAATGACTTGATTAGCTTGTGGTGTACTTCCAAGTCCAAAACTTTGAGTATTCAAAGTCAGCAAATTATTAGAACAATCACGAATATTAGCTTGTGTAAGCACATAAATAGTACCAAGAAGCAGCGGAGAACTAAGATTTAGTTCTATTTTTGTATTAGAAACTACATTTAAACTAGAAAAAGTCAGTCCGTTTGTAGCACTGAAATTAGCAACAACCAACGTAAGAATATCCATAGGCTCATTATAAGTAATTGTAATAAGATTTGGATTATTTACAGTAAGCGTTTGAAGTGTGGGAGCAGTGGTGTCGGGCAAATTACTGAAAACGGAATTCTGATTAGCGGGTGTGCCTCCTTGCGTGCTAATAGTGGCTTTCCAATTGTTTTCCGCACTACAAGGCGCATTAGGATTGATAATTTCCAAAGAATAACCGCCATCTTTTTTGGTGGCATCTTTGTACCAAGTATCCGAATAAGTTACAGAATTTATATCATTTGAATTATCAACATCTCTCAAAGTAATCGTTTCACCTGTGTTGGTCAGTCCGTCAAAGGAAATAACACCAATAATGCTCGTTGCTTGCGTTACAAAAGGTACAAAAAGTGCCACACTCGGAGAAGGGACAAGCAAAACATATTGATTTGGAGCTAAAATATAGCTTGTTGTAGTCAAAACTTTTGTATTGAGGGTATAATTTTTGAGGTCAATATTCTTTATGCTACGGTTGAAAATCTCTACATATTCCACGTTGGGCAAAAGTACGACAGGGTCAGGGTCAGCCATTATCTCGCTGATAATTATATCTCCTTGTGCAGCAATAGCAATAAGCAAAAAAGTAAAATTATTGGTAGAATTAGCTAAAATAGCGTTTCCATTGACATCTTGGACGTTATTTATGGTGATAATATTGAGTTGTCCGCTTGTAAAAGTGCCTGCAAAAGTCAAATGAACTAATGAAAGATTAGTGGCATCACGCAAGGCAGTTGTTGGCGTTCCTATGGCATTATTTACGCTATAATTGGCAGTATTTTCAGCAAAAGTTTGGGCTACTGTTTCACTAAAAAGTACATCTAATTGATTATTAGCAGTAGTTTGAGAGGAAATAATGGTTGGAGGAGTGGTATCAAGAATAATATTACCAACAATTATATCATCAAAGAAATGTCTGTTATTCACAGATGTTGCCGCAGATTGTGTAATCACCATTCCAAAGAAAGCAGAAGTACTAAAAGTATTGTCTGTTACAGTGCCTTCAGTCACATAACTTGTACCAATTCCTGTAATATCTCTGTCTAATTTCCACAAATTAGCGAGATTTCTTGTAACTTTTATTTTAAGTGTATTGTTAGAAGCGTTTGTAATACCATCAATACCGTTGATGAGAATAGTATTTACTCCTGCGACTTTTTTATAGAGAGAAATTTCATCTGGTGTGCCTCCAACTCTTACAAAATAGCCGTTTAGCGTAGCAAATCTTAAATTAGCATTATCAGCAGTAAGGAAAATATCTACAAAATTAGTGCCTGATGTAGGGAAAATAAGATTAACACTTAACTCCCATTGTGCGTTGGTAGCCTGCGTAGAGGGTGTAGAGAGATGAAAAACATCAGCCACAGCTGGTGTAAGTGAGTTTAATTTATTTGTAACAACTGCAAACTTAGCATTATCCCCAGACCAGACAGGATTAGTGGTAAAATCCCCATCATTAAAGTCGTCTGTTACTTGTGCGCTAAGATTTTGCGCAAAAAGGCAAAGAAAAAGCAAATAAAAATATTTCATTTTTGGTATATTTGGGTACATTTTTAGTTGAGATTTGTTACTGTGTCAAAATTAAGAAAAAAAGGATTATGATTGTCAAAAAGAACATATTTATTTTTTAAAACATACAGAAACAAAACTACTTCTATTTACTAACTGAGGTAGCAATAGAACGTAGGACAAGTTTGTACTCTGTACTAAAATGTAGGGCTGGGGTTGCATCTGCCCTTTTTGAATTGGTTTAAAATCTATTTTTTGCCTTTTATTTACCAATTTTTGCTTGTTGTATTGCTTACGCACCTTAAGCAGGGGCAAGCCCCATAGCCGTCAAGCCGAGTACAAATATATGGAAAAAAGTCGTATTTTTGCATTATGAAAGATATAAATTTTGAAGACCTTGGTTTGACTTCCTATGTGTCAAATTTAGCTAGTTTCCTTACAGAGGGTGATTTAGAAAAATTGGGTAGGGAAGTAAATTAGGCAATGGTATTGCTACCAATAGTGTTATTAGGATATAACAGGAATACGAGCTATTAACAGGTAAAATACTTCGTTTAGACTTTCGTGATGGGGTTGAAAATGACCTTAGTTGGTTAAATAAATTTCCACCCAAGATAGAAAAAACATGCTTTATTTGTCAGATTTAGGCTATTATAAGCTAAACCATTTAAAGGAAATAAATGATAATGGTAGTTATTTTATCAGTCGTTACAAGATAGAGACTAAACTTTATGTTAAAAATGAAGTAGGGTAATGAAGTAGGGTAACGAAGTAGGGTAATGAAGTAGGGTAATGAAGTACAAATTTCCAACTTAAAAGTAAAATTAACCAAATTTAATATTTTCATTACTAATAAAATGAATATTCTTCATATTTTATCTTCTGATTTTTTTGCAGGTTCTGTGGCGTATGCGCTTGCGCTCACAGAAAAACAACTAGCTGAAAATCATAATGTTATACTTATTTCTGATACAGAAAATTTAGGAAATAGTTTAAAAGCTATTTCTTATGGTTTACCTATTTCAAAACGTGACCATATCCAAAGGTTTAAAAATATTCGTTTTATACGAAAAATCATTAAAAAACATCAAATAGACATTATACACGCACATTCTAGAGCTGCAAGTTGGCTTTCGTATTTTGCAATTTTGGATAAAAAAATTCCTCTTATTTCTACTATTCACGGAAGGCAGCATCTACATGCTTCTACGAGCCTTTTTGATATTTATGGCGACAAAATTATTGCTATTTGCCCTAATTTGAAAGAACATCTTATCAAAGAAGTCAAAATAAAACCTGAAAAAATAACGGTTTTGGCTAATGGTTTTGATTTTGATAATTTGGATAAAATTTTAGTAAAAAATCAACAAGAAAAAAACCAGCAAAACAATCATAATAGCATCAAAATAGCTTTCATTGGCAGATTTAATGGCATTAAAGGCGATGTTTTTGCGACAATATTAGCAGATATTTTCCCAGAAATATTGGAAAAATATCCAACTATTATTATTCAACTTATTGGCGGAGAGCTAGAACATTTCAACCCAAAAGGTAATAAAGCAATTACGGATTTGCTCCAAAAACACCCTAATGCTATTGAAAAAGTGGGTTTTGTGGCTGATGTGCCTGCATATATATGTGAGGTGCAACTCGTGATAGGTGCGGGACGTGTGGCAGTAGAAACTTTGTACCTTGAAAAACCTATTTTGGCAGTTGGAGAGGCGTGTTATGTAGGAATTATTGATGAAAATAATACTTCTGTAAATGAAAACCATTTGCAAAATGCTATCAATACTAATTTTGGAGATATTTTGCCAAAAGTCAATACAAATTATCATAATTTTGAGCAAATAAGAAAAGATTTATTCATTTTTTTAGAAAATTTACATCAGAATAAAAAAAATATTGATAATTCTAAAAATGTTATCAAAACACAAATAAAAGCACTTTATTCTATTGAAAACGTGCATCAGCAAATTATGCAACTTTACCGCTCCGCACGAATGAAAAAGCTATTTCCTGCCTGTATTCCTATTTTGATGTACCACAAAATCCCTGATAAGCCAATAGAATCACCCAACCGCATTTTTATTACCAAAGAAAATTTTAAAAAACATTTGAACTTCTTTCGTTTGCGTGGGCTTACTCCTATCACTTTTGTAGATTATAAAAATATAGCAGAAGGCAACATAAAATACACTCAAGGGTGTATGCCAATACCAAAAAGACCTATTATTCTAACTTTTGATGATGGCTATGAAGATAATTTTACCAATTTGTTACCAATAATGCAAAAGTATGGTTATAAAGGAGTTATCTATTTACTTGGAGATGAAAACATTACTTATAATTATTGGGACGCAGACAAAGGTGACCACAAAGATATGCTAATGAATACCGCTCAGAAACAGGCTTTTGTGCGGGCAGGCTGGGAAATAGGCGCACATACACTTTCACACCCAAATCTGACACAAATTAGCGCAGAGCAAGCTTTTGAAGAAATGACTTTATCTAAGAAAAATATAGAAGAAACCCTGCAAACAAAAATTATTTCATTCGCTTATCCTTATGGAAGCCTAAACGAAAACCTCAAAGAACTAGCAAAAAAAGCAGGTTTTGATTTTGCTGTAGCCACAGACACAGGCGGAATGCACCTAGAACATGATTATTTTCAGATTTTTAGGGTAAATGTATTTCCAGAAGATGACTTTTTTGCACTTTATAAAAAGACATCTACTTGGTACAGAATATATTACGAGAAAAGAAAAAGATAAAAAACTTAGAAAATCTATGAAAATGCGGCTGCTAAAACAGTACAGAAAAATCCAGCCGTAAAAAGTAGCCCAGCAAGGCGCAGATAATCTTGTCTGCGGTCATCACTTGCAATCAAGCTATCCAAAAATGGTTTCATTGCCCGTTCAGCAAATTGTTTTTGTATTTTATTTCTGAAAATAATTGTAATTACCATCAAGAACACTGCCATTCCACCATTACCTTTGTTGCCACTCATAAAAAAAATAAAAGCAAAAACTATACTTGGTACGCCAAAAAGAAAGGTAGGAATGTTAGAAAGGTACTTTTTTATTTTTTCTTCATAATGTTTTAATTTTTCTTCTCCCAAAATTTCTGGAGCAGCAAACCAAAACGATATAAACTGCAAAGTCATACCCAAAATATTTATCCATTTCATATTTTATTGACGTTTTTGTTGTTAATTTTAATTATTTAATTTCAGAGAAATAACGCCAAAAATACGTTTAAAGTATATTTGACGTTATTTTATATTCATTCAAAGTTCAGAATTACTTAATTACAACTTTTTGGTTAGCATTTCTGCCAAAAAACGCAGGAAAATACATCAGTTCCACACGTGTAGGGTTGAGCGTAAACACGCCCGTATAGCGTGGCAAAAGTTCAATTTCGTACACCCGTTTTCCTGCACCAAAATTCTCTACAAAAATATTCACTTTATTGCGTTGATATTCTCTATTTGAGTTATTTCGTGTTTCCTCTGACTCATTTGCATAGCCACAACCTGCGGGAATTGGTATCTCCACAAGCACATATTTTGCTTCTTTTGTGGTTTCTATTTCCACACGCAAAATAACAGGTTTCCCAGCTTCTAATGTAGTTTTTTGACTATCATTTTGACTATCATTTTGACTATCATTTTGATAGTTTTTGGTGATAGTTTTCTCTTTATTGATGTTTTTATTTCTTTCATTTTTTTCTACAAATTCAGAAGAAACTTTATAGTATTTTTCTTCTTTTTGCGGATTTGTATTTTGATACGTTTGGTAAGCCGTAATGTAAAGCGGACTTTTGATATTTTGCCTTCTTTGAATAGAAAACGTATTTTCTGGCATAAATTCCACGTTGTACGGAAAAGTATTGATAGTTTTATTGATACTTCCAGATAGTACTATTTCAGGATTTTTGATTGCTTTTTTGTCGTCAGAAAACTGAATATAATCAGCCAAAATATCAATAATTTGTATGCTTTCATACGTATTCAGCCAATAACCTTGATTTTGACGTTTTTCCATCAAATAATTGATACAAAGTTGTTGCTCATCTTCATACTTTTTCGTGTTTTTCAGAAGTTTAAGTGCTAATAAACTGGTCTGAACTTCATTCCAAGTAACATTATTGCTATTTGCATAAATACTTGCGTAATTATCACTCCAATAAATATTCCCAAACATTGTTTCTTTTTTCACCTTAAAAAGTGTATCAACATTGAAAGGAAGGCTATTTTTTTGTTTTAGGATTTGCAAACTCAAATAATCTTGAAAACTCAAAGTTTCTGCATACCTTTCAATGGTATTATTTACTGTTTTTTTCTGATTTCTTTCTTTTTCTAATTTGATAGTCAGGTTTTTGTTACTTATTTTATTTTGAGCATTTTTCTTTTCAATTTCCTCCAAAAACAGCTTATAATCTACTTTTGCGCTTATTTTGTCTAGCGTTTCCAAAAGTTCCAAACGTCTGTAAAGTTCTTTTTCTTGGCTCAAGCTCAATAAAAAATCCTGCTTTAATAATTCTTCATTGATATTTACGGCATAACCTTCTGTTTTTGCCATCATCAAAACGCCCAAAACATGGCTACTAACCCACATTTGCGTGCCAAAAGCCGTAGAAGTTCCCCACCAACCCCAAAGTTGTTTTTCATTTTTGTTCTCTTGTAATCTTTTTATCAAAGAAAGTATATCTTTTTCATATAAAAATGGCTTTCCTAGCTTTTTAGCAATGATTTTGTGGTACAAATATGCTTTTAGTTTTGAAGCGGCTTGCTCGTTGCACAAATAGCCATACTCGTGAAGGTGTTTTAGCTCGTCCAAAACTACTTTTATAAGTGTTGCTTCTGCGTGAAACTTCACTTTTCCTTTTTCTTTGTCAAATTTCCACGTAATTAAACTATCTTTATAGAGATTAGCAAAAAAACCTTTTGTTTCTTTCGTTCCTTTGGCAAAAACAGGGATTTTACGACTTTCTCCATCAAAATATTCCTTCTGAAACATCACGTATTTGACCTCCAGACTATCTTTTTCAATCTCTTTTTCAATGCCTTTCAAAATATTATCATTAGTTACGTTAAGCCATTGTTTTTCTACATTTCCGTTGGCTAATTTTTGTTTTTTGGTAGGGAAAACTGTCTTTCCAACCTCAAAATGCGTTTCTATGGCGAGTGTGTCATTGGTATAATTCATTGTTTTGCCCAGAACCTGTACGCTATCTTCCATCACCAAAAAACGAGGCAACACAATACTAGCAGAAAGTGGCTTAAACGCCTTTATATTGCCTATTTTTGAGCCAGTTTGTAGTTTGTTGCTTGCTGCCAAAACGACAGTATGCCAGCTTGTAAGGTCATCTGGGAAAGTAACAGAAAAACTTGCTTTTCCCTGCTTATCTGTGCGCAGACGTGGTTTCCAGTAGGCATCATCACGAAAATTATTTCTCAAACGGCTTTCTCCAAAATCTGGAATAACTTGATTTTCAGCATTTGGAGTGATATTTTTAGGTTGTTTGATTTTATTAGTCGTAACAAGAACAATGCCGTATGCAGCTTGTGCGCCATAAATAGCAGCAGAAGCAGCATCTTTTAGAACTTCAATTGTTTCAATATTAGCAGGATTTAAAGCCTTAAATTGCTCTGACGTGAGTTGCACACCATCAACAATATACAAAGGTTGATTTCCGCTAGTAATAGAGCTAATACCCCTAATTCTTACATTTAAGCCACTACCTGATTGCTCTAATGAGGAATTCACTTGTACATCAGCCAAACGCCCTTGCATAGCACGGTCAGCATTTGCAAAAGTTTTATCTCTACCCTGAACACCATAAGCAGACACAGTAACACTTTCTAATTGATCATCTTCAATCATTCTAATATTTATGATATTATTATTACCAACTGAAATTTCTATTTCTGCATATCCCATAGAAGTTATTTTCAACGTATTACAAACAACATTTTCAAGTATAAATTCACCATTATCATTGGTAACTGTTGCTATTTGTGGGTTTCCTTTACACATTATAGTAGCTGCTGGTATTGGTTCACCTATTATATCAACTATTTTTCCTTTTATAGTATTTTTTGGTATTTTTGCATCAACATAAAGTTTAAAATCACCATTCAAAAACCGTTTTATTTGAGTAATATCATTGTCAGCATCAGAAAAATAAATTTGTTTTCTTATTTTCTTAATAATGCTGTCTTCTTTCTGCAAAAGCATTCTTTCAAAGAAATAATAATTTGTTCCATTTGTCTTTGGTGAGATTTCTGTACTAAAAAACTCATTTTTATCAAATAAAAATAACATTTTGTATATTTTCTCCCCTAAATTATTCAAAATAGTGTCTTTAGGAGTATGTAAAGTTACTTTTTTAACAAAATCTTTATCCATTTCTAACAAAATAATAGACTGAATACGCTTTTTGAAATCTGTTTGCATATTCCAATTTACTTGGCAACCATTGCTAACATACTTATAATGAGCATTTCTGTAATAACGTGTATAGCTTTCTTCATCAAAATAATTTTCCATATCCTTCAAAATTCTCTTTTCAGACATCAAAGAATGTTCAAATTTGGCAGTTTTCGTTTCCTTATCTCTAAAAATATTTACCGCAGGATAATAAGCATTAAACTGTTCATAATCAAGCATTAAAGACCGCATTTTGATAAGATTACTGTTAAATAAATAAGAATATCCTGCCTCAAAAACAAAATTATGGGCGTATTTTTCCATAGGAGAAACAAACAAAGCGTAATTGTTAGGTGTCAAATTGCCAACCCAACCACTATTTCTATCTTTGATAGGAAAAATTTTATCATTTTGTTTGATATAAGAAAATGGTTTTGCATAATAATTATTCTCTATTTTGATGAAATAATTACTCAAAAAGTTTCTTTCTTGTTCTGAAAGATATAATTTTTGTAAAAATGCCTTTTCTTTCGTTAGAACTTGATGCTTTTGTGGCGTTACACTAATCTTTTTATTTTGCTGAATTTTGTCGTCAGTAATACCAATACTCAAAATATTATTTTTGTACTTTTCAAAGATTACATCATTCAAAATAACGCTACTGCTATCCGTTCTAATCTCTACTTGATGCTTGCCTTCTGTAACGTGAAATGAGTAAGTAGGATTTTGCATAATGCTCCAAAAAACAGGGTAACTATCCACTTTGATGTAGAAAACAGGTTGAATTTTACCATTTTTCACTACATATGGAGAGAATTGTGTAATAGAATCTTGCGCCAAAAAACTCGCTTGATAAACACCATTTTTAGGATACAAAAACTTATAATATTCCAAGCTATCAATACGTTTTTCCCAGTCAGAATATTTTAGATTATCTTTGTGTTGTGTGTTATTTTTATCCAACTTAAAACCACGTTTCCCTTTGCGTGAGCCATAATATTTGCCCAAATATGGCATTTGAGGCGTTTTTTTGTCTGGAAATTGGTTGTTTATGGCGTATGCCGTAACGTCCACGTCAGCGACAGGCTTGTCGTTGTGGTCTAAAACAAGAATATCAATTTGAGCTTTTTCGTTAGGAAATACCTTTGTAGGTTGTTTTACAATGATTTTTAGCTCATTTTTATTAAAATCAATGGTGTATTCTTCCTTTATCATAGCACCATTTTTAGTGTTGATATTTGGATAATTGCAAGACACAAAATAATGTTTTTCAGTACGGTTTTTGTCTTCAAAAACAAGGTTTTCAGCAATAAAAAAGCCTTTTTTGATACTTTTTTGGTCTTCAAAAATTTCATACCAAACAGGCAACAAAAGCGGATTTTTAAAGGCAATTTTAACAGAATCTTGGTTGCGTTCTGTTACCAATGAAAATTTATCTCTATCATTTCCATAATTAAAAAGTTCTTTATCAAAAGTTTCAATTTGATAATCCAAATTTTTATCAAAAGGAATTTTTGCAGGTAATTTCAAATCCAAAATATTGATTTTTTGCACGCCAAAGGCATTTTTTGCACTCATACGTACAGGCACGCCTGCGTTTGCGTTTGTACTTGCAGGAATTTTATAAGAAATCTTTAAACTATCTTTGCCAGTGTTTCCGCTAACGGCACTAATAAGCTCAATTTTGACAGGAAAGCGTTTACTTAGGCGTGTAGCCGCAAAATCCTGCTCCACACGCTTATTTTCAGCATTTGTAAAAATAACTTTTACGTTGTAGCTCATATCAAAACCTTTAAAAATACTATCAGGAAGCACCAAAGCAGTTTCTCCAATAGGTTCTAAGGTTTTATTTGTGCGCCACAATTCATTGGGAATAAAGACCGTTTTATTTGGAAAGTTGTTAATATTCTGTTTAGTGATGATTATTTCTGCTTTGGCATCAGCAATAGGCAAATCATTGGCATCTTTTGCAGACAAATAAATCCTATTTTCAAGCGTAGGATAGTGTTCTGTATGCTCCAAACGTGCTTTATAGGTAATTTCATTAAGTTCGTAATCTTTGTATGTGAAAGTTTCTCTGAAATAACCCCTTTCGTCATATCTATTAAACTCAAAATCCTTATCTTTATCATTTTTATCTCCATTTACTTCTTTCAAATACTCTTTATGGCGTTTTTGGTTATAAAAATGTAGTTCATATTCTTTGCCTTGAACAAGTTTAAGGCTGTCGTGCAAAAACAATTTATATTCATAAAATCCTTTTTGGTAAGGAGAAATAGTACCTAACAGTTTTTTATTAGAATATTCACCCAAATACACAAAATAAGGACTTTCATCATATTTATTGTCGTATAAAACTGACATAAATTTCAGTTTTAATGTATCTTTTGGCTTATACATTGGCTTACTGAAAGCTATGTAACGCTTTTCTTTTTGAAGATTTGCTAATTGTGTTTTTTTGCGTTGTTTATCTTCTTTTTCGTAATATTCTTGGTATTCTTTCTCTTCTTTTATTTTTTCTCTAAATTTCCTATTAAAAGCCATTTTAGTAACTTTTTTGAGGTATTTAAAAGGTTTTTTGATGTATCTCCAAGGAAATTGAATAGTATAAAAGTATAATTTCCTGCCAAAACTAGGCGTAGCATAGGTTTTTTGGAGAGAATAATAATAATTGATATTTTGATATTTCACCTTCACAAAGCCGTTTTTACGGCTTTTTAAGTCTTGATAGCTTTGCGTTTTTTTATCAAAAGAGATTTTTTTACCATCAACAAAAACCTCCGCATTATTGATAATGTTGAGTAGTGTGTCTGTAACAGCTATTTTCAAATCTCTATCATTCAAAATCAAATCAACTAAAATGTTACTGACAGGCACAAAAACCTTATATTCTTGGTTTTCTTGCGTAAAAACCTGCAAATAATTACCCAAAGGCAGTTTTTTGGTATATTGATTTACAAAAACTGGTTCTGTTTCTTGATAACGACCATACCTATAAGTAACTGGCTGATTAGCATTATTTTGCGTTCTTAAATTCTGATTAGCTACAAAAGAATCAACAGGTTGCCCAAGATTTTTTATTTCAATTTTGTTGTATTGATTTTTGCACGCAAACTCTGCCTGTGCATCTGTGAGCCTATATATGTAGGTATAATAGGAATATCTATTGCTTTCTAAAAAAGATTTTTTAGGCTTTTGCGCCAATAAATTAGTAGAAAACAACAACAAAAGGAGTAGAAGTAGGGATTTTTTCATAGTAACAGAGTTTTGTGAATATGCAAAAATAACGCTTTTTTCTGTTAAATGAGTGGTTTTTACACAAATTTTTACTGTTGCTTTAAATCACATCCAAATAACAGTAAATTTTATTTCTCCAATAATTGTAGAAATAATACTTTTTTGCTAAATTGCTACACTATTCAGACCTTTAAAATCCTAATGGTCTAATTTGTTTAAAACTTTAAATTTCAAAAGATTATATCCTGAGAGTTTAATACAAATTTTATCTATATAAAATGAATCAAAATCAACACAAAAACGCCAAACAAAATAATAATAATAGATTTTCAGATAGACGCAATTCTGATAAAAGTATCACAGAGAAAGTAATAGAAGATAATGCTATTTTAGACAGAATAACGACAGAAAAACCAATTATTGGCATTACGATGGGTGATTATAATGGCGTGGCAGTAGAGGTAATAATGAAAACTTTTGCAGATACTCGTATGCTAAGTATTTGTACCCCAGTCATTTACGGTTCATCAAAAATATTACTCAAATACCGCAAACTCCTAAATTTAGAAACTTTCCAATTTGTTACTATTAAGGATTTGGAAGGTTTGCAACCTAAAAAGATAAACCTTATTAGTTGCTTTGAAACAGATAATTTGGCGGTAGGAGAGGCAACAGAAGAAGCAGGAAATAATGCTTTTTTAGCACTAGAAAGTGCCTCAAAAGACCTTTTGAGAGGAAAATTGGAAGCAGTCGTTACTGCACCTATCAACAAACATACAATCACCAACGAAAATTGGACGTATGCGGGTCATACTGAATATTTCACAGAAAATTTTGGCGCAAAAGATAGCCTTATGCTTCTTGTGTGCGACAACCTGCGTGTAGGCGTGATTACGGGACACGTTGCCCTTGCTGATGCGCCCAAACTCATCACAAAAGAGCGTGTGGAAAGCAAAATAAAACTTTTAGAAAAATCTTTAAAAGAAGATTTTGGCATCAAAAAGCCTCGTATTGCTATTTTGGGGCTAAATCCTCACGCTGGGGAAAATGGTATGTTTGGAAAAGAAGAAAAAGACATTATTGAGCCAGTCATCACAGCTTTTAGGAAAAAAGGAATGCTAATTTATGGTTGTTTTCCTGCTGATGGGTTCTTTGGTATGAAAAAATATACGGAATTTGATGGCGTGCTGGCAATGTACCACGACCAAGGACTTGTACCGTTCAAAACGCTTGCTTTTGAGCGTGGCATCAACTTTACGGCTGGTTTGCCTGTCATTCGCACCTCACCAGACCACGGAACGGCTTATGCTATTGCAGGAAAAAATGAAGCTGATGAAACTTCATTTAGAGAAGCCGTCTATCTTGCTTGCGACCTCGTGAAAATTAAGAAGTATAATTAAATTGATTTTTATTTAGCTTTCTTTGTGATAATTAGCTATTTCTAATTCTAGTTTTTCTATATATTTTAAAGCTACTTTTAGTGCTGCTTCGGCGTTTTCTAAACGTAATTCTAGGGTTTTATCTTCATTTTTCTCTTTTTTAATTTGTACATTAACTGCATTAAATGCACTATCTTTATTTTCTTGATTATAAATAATTTGAACAAAAGAATTATCTTCCAGCAGATTAGCTATTTCTGTCTGCAAAATTTCGGCTATTTTCAGATAAAATTTGCTGTTGGGTTTTCCTTTATTGCTCTCCCACTCTGAATAGGTGCTTTGACTTACACCAACATAGTCTGTTACTTCTTGTTGGGAAAGCCTTAATTTGTTGCGGCATTGTATCATTTTGGCAGTTGAAATCATACTTTTGAAAAAATATTATTGATAAAATGGTAAATCTTACCACAAATGTAGTAAAATTTATTACTTTTGTAATAGATTATTAGACTTTTTTGTGATTACTTTGCGCTTGTTAAAATGATACAGAAATTTTAACATTTACATATCTTTTAATCCTTAAATGTTTAGTAAAATGAGAAAGTTTTTGAAAAGAGCTGCTTTAGTTGTAGCGTTGGCTGTGCCTACTATTGTATTCGCACAAGAAGCAAATGGCAGCGGAGATGACGAGCGTCGTCGTTTCTTTGGAAGTTCTACAACTTGTGGTGCTTGTAATCCAATGTTGGGATATAAGACATGTACCAAACATTTCTATGTCCTTTGGATTGATTTTGATGGTTCAAATACCTATCCTCCTTGCTAAAAATCAATAGTTTTCAAACAAAATGCCTTAAAATTTTAAGGCATTTTTTAACTGTTTTTATATATGAAAAATATATTTGCAATTTTCTTTTTGTTTTCTTTTTTCAGCCTTCACGCTCAGAAAAATGTGATAGACACACTCAAAACTGAAGAACTTCAAGAGGTAGAAGTTAATGCCAAAAGAAAAAAAATAAATTTAGGATTTCATAAGAAAAAAGTAAAGTATAGCTCTACCAACTATCTTGATTTTTCCAAATGTGCGCTTTTTATTCCTAGTCCTAACATAGAAAAAAGTCATTTCATCACTAAAATTTGTATTCCTATTCCTAAAAAAATAGCTACTACTACTGGTATTTGTCATATTCAATTATATAAAAAAAGCAGTACAGGCGCACCTGGCGAGTCCTTTCTCAAAAATAAAATAGTTGTAAACATAGATACCATAACAGGGAAATTAATTAGTGTAGATATACGCAATCAACAACTTTTTTTACCCAATGAAGGGATTTTTGTTGGTCTGGAGTGGCCTAGTGAAGGCGAACAACCCAAAAAAATAACAAGCAATAAACAGGTACAAGGTCCTGGCTTTTCTTATGTGTTTACTACTACTGAAATGCTTACTTGGTGGAGTGATATTCGTACAGGCTACGAATGGCAGCTTTTAGATAGAAAAATTGCTTTTGCAGAGGCTTATTATGATGAAAACACCGTTCTTAATAAAAAGAAAAATCACCCTAATATCAATTATGGTATTGTAGTTGAGGTATTTTAAGCTACTATTTATGAAAAGATTACAATATTATTCTTGCATTTTTACATCTCTTTATTGTTTACTACATAATACACGAATTTTTATCTGTGCGCTTGGTTTGTTTTTTGCAACACCAGTAACTGCACAAATTGTAACTATTTCTACTCAAATATTTGATAACCAAAAACAGGGTATTCCTTTTGCTACACTAACAGTAAAAAAATATAGTATTGGTTCATTTGCTGATTCTATTGGTAAAATTACACTACAAATTCCAAATAATAAAGCTGATACACTTTTGATAAGTGCGTTAGGCTACCACTCAAAACAATTCTTTTGGAAAGATTTACCACAAAAAATAGTGTTAGAAGATGATATTATTAACCTATCACAGGCAGAAGTTATTGCAAAAAAAACTAAAAACTACACTAAATATTTTGGGGAAGTTGGAAAGGGTTTAAAATTTGCACAACTTGAACTCAAGGGTAATAAAGGTTCTCAATATGCTTATTTCGTTGAAAATGAGGTAAAACAAGATGGTTATATCAAAAATGTAGCCTTTAACTTTGGTATTTTTGAAAAACAAAGAAAAACAAGATACGGATTAGATTTTACAATAAAAAACTGGGTAAAGAAGCACCAGATAAGGATTTAGTAACAGAAAATATTATTTTTGAGGTTACACATAGTGGCATCAATAGATTTGATGTAGAAAAATATAATGTCCCATTTAATAAAGAAGGTTGTTTTGTTGGAATAGACCTACTTGGCAATGACGACCCAAATCAAAAAGGATTTGTGTCTCCAATTTGGTATGGCTACCGCCCTCGTACACGTAAAGACATTACTTCTTATGGTCATTGGTCTAATTATATGGAGAGAAAGTGGTCTAAGTTTAATATGCAACGTGCTAATTTGGGTGCTGATTTAATGTATGTGAAAATAGAGGGCATCTTTTAATTATTCAACATTAAAAATAAAATAAAAATTTACTTAACACAAAAAAGCAGCATAAAATATATTTTATGCTGCTTTTTTGTATTGTGGATAAAACTGTAATTTTTAATTCGTAATTGAAATATTATCTCAGCTGTTGTCCAATGGTGAAGGTGAAATTTTGTTTCCCGCCATCACTACTTCCAGGAACATTATCAAGTCCTTGTCCCCAATCTATACCAATCATACCAAAAGCAGGCATAAAAATACGTGCGCCCACACCTACAGAACGGTAAACCTTAAATGGATTATAAGTATCAAAATTCAAATAAGTATTGCCACCTTCCGCAAAACCAAGCACGAAAATAGTAGCGGCAGGATTTAGAGAAATAGGATAACGAAGCTCCATTACATATTTATTGTAAAGTGTACCAAGCGTTGGTGAGCCTGTTCTGTTGCTTGGGTCTTGCGGAACAATTACGTTGTCACGGTAGCCACGAAGCCCTATCAAATCAACGCCAATAAGCATATTTTGGTTAGTCAAGCCACTTCCGCCCATTTGGAAACGCTCAAAAGGACCTACCCCAAGATTTTTATTGTAGGCATTAAGTGAGCCAAAATGAAAACGAGAGTGAAACACTAATTTGCCAAAAACAGGAGCAAACATAGAGGCATCAAGCATTATTTTGTAGTACTCAATAAGATTAAATTTATCTGACTGTGCCATTTTGTCGTATTCTTGCTTGCTTTTCTGACCTGCTAACAATGAAAATGGAGGCGTAAGTGTACCCGTAAGCGTAAAAGAAGAGCCTTCTCGTGGAAAAGTTGGATTGGCAATGCTACTACGTGAAAGCGTTGTACCAAATGTAACTGTATTTGCCACACCTGTATTAAACAAACTACCACTAATAGGAGAGTTATCTAACGCCATTCTTTGGTAAGTAAGAGAATTAGAAAGCACAAAATAATCATCAGGGAACTTCAGTCTGCGCCCCAAATTGACTGTAACGCTGGACATTTGTAGTTTTCCTTGAAATTGTGCAGCTTGTCCTATTCCTCTATTTTGGATAGAATGTGAAATACTGACAGTCAAAGCATTAGGTTTTTTCCCACCTAACCAAGGCTCTGTAAAACTCAAAGAATAACTTTGAAAAGCACGCCCGTTAGCTTGCGCTCTCACAGACAAGCGCTGTCCGTCACCTGTAGGAACGGGTTTCCAATTACGTAATCTACCCGCTTTTCTCAAAGAAAAATTATTAAAAGAAACGCCCAAAGTTCCTACAAACCCCTGAAAACCGCCCCATCCGCCAGAAAGTTCTAATTGGTCACTTGGTTTTTCCACTAATTTGTATTCTACATCAACTGTACCGCTTTCTGGGTGTGGAATAGGATTTATTTGTATTTTTTCAGCATCAAAAAAGCCCAACGCACCAAGTGCCTGATTTGTTCTGATGATTTGCCTTCTGCTGAATTTCTGACCAGGAATAGTACGAATTTCACGCAACACTACGTGGTCTGAAGTTTTTGTATTTCCATTGATAATCACAGAGTTAATATTGGCTTGTTGCCCTTCATAAATTTGCATTTTGATGTCCACAGAATCACCATCAATAACACTTTCAATAGGATTTATACGGAAGAACAAATAACCATCATCCATATACAAGGAAGAAATATCAATATCTGTCATACTCAAAGATATTTTTTTATCAAGCAAAGCCCTATCATAAACGTCACCTTTCTGAATTCCAAGATATTTGGCAAGTTGCTCGTCTGTATATTTATAATTTCCTTCCCAATAAATATTCCTAAAAAAGTGCTTTTTACCTTCTTCTATATTAAGTTTGACCATTACACGCTTAGGAGAAACGTCATAAGTGCTATCGCTTATGATACGAGCATCACGGTAACCTTTTGTGTTATACAATTCAATAATTTTATCTTTGTCCTCTTCAAATTTCTTAGCAATAAATTTAGCATTATTAAAAATTCTTTTCCAAGATTTCTTTTTAGTTTTCATAGTACGCTGAATTTTCTTATCTGTAATAGCGATGTTACCTTCTATAAGAATATCACGTACTTTTACCTTAGAATTTTTCTTAATTTTGACTTTCAAAATAACGGCATTTTGTAGTACAGAATCACGAGTTTGAACAACATTTACTTCTGCATTATTAAAGCCTTTTTCAGCATAAAATTTCTTTACGCCAAGTTTCATATTTTTGGTGATGGCATCAGTAATAATAGAGCCACGCACACCACCTAGCTTTTCAGCCAAGGAAGTACGACTACCCTTTTTCACACCAATAAACTCTAAACGAGAGATTTTTGGTCGTTCTTGCAAAGCAATATTTAGGAAGACTTTTTCACCTTCAGTACGTTCTACAAAAATATTTACATCACCAAAAAGACCAGTTTTCCAGAGTTTTTTGATAGCATTTCCCAAATCCGTACTAGGAATAACGAGTTTGTCGCCACCTTTCAAACCAGAAAGATTTGCCACCGCAATAGGGTCAAGGAATTGTACACCAGAAACGTTGATACCTCCAATAATATACTCTTTTGTTTCTACCTCTTGCGCCTGCAAAGCTGAATTTGCGAAGCTAAAGAGAAATAAAAAAGCTATTATGAAGCTTTTTAGGATATTTTTTGTCATTTTTTGTTGAATTTTTATGATGTGTGATATGTGAATGCGTGATGTGTGATATGTAATTTTTGATATATTTTAGACATAGATAATATATTTATATCACACTTCACACCACACTTCACACATCAAGAAAGTTGTTCGCTTGTTTTGCCAAAACGTCTTTCTCTTTGTTGATAATTGATGATAGCATTGTGTAGATTTTCCCTGCGAAAATCAGGCCAAAGTACCTCATCAATGAAAATTTCTGTATAAGCCATTTGCCAAAGCAAAAAATTACTGATACGAAGTTCTCCACTTGTACGTATGAGAAGCTCTGGGTCAGGAATGTTTTTTGTAGATAAATAGCTATTTATCAAATCATTATCTATTTTTTCTGTACTAATTTTTTCGTTTTTAACATCTTCTGCAATTTTTCTCATAGCTTGCATAATATCCCAACGCCCACTATAACTTAGTGCTAAAACAAGCACTAAACCCGTATTTTTAGAAGTAATTTCTATAGTTTCTTGGAGTTCTTTTTGGCACTTTTTTGGTAAACTTTCAATATCTCCAATACATTGCAGGCTGATATTATTTTTAGAAAGCGTTTTTGCCTCACCCCTAATAGTATGTACCAAAAGCTCCATAAGTGCATCTACCTCTTTCTGTGGTCTTGACCAATTTTCAGTAGAAAAAGCGTACAAAGTCAAATATTTAACGCCTAGTTCCGCACAGCCTTCTGATGCTTCTCTAACTGCTTTTATAGCGTTTTTATGTCCAAAAACACGCATTGCGCCTTGTTTTTTTGCCCAACGCCCATTTCCGTCCATAATGATAGCAATATGGGCAGGAAGCCTATTTAAATCTATATTTGGATTGATATTATTGATAATTTTGATAATAATTATATATTTATTTTTCTAATTTTGGCGCAATTTAAGAAATATTTGTATTTATTCCTAATTTTAGCATGAAAAACAAGTATGAGAGATAAGAAACTGATTTTTTTGGTATTTAACTGAATGTTGAAAACTTACAACTCACATTTTTAGCGTTTCTTTGATGATATTTTCTACTGAAAGGTCGTTTCCACGCAATTTTAGCACTATTTCTATATTTTTTTCTGCGACAGCCTTCACAAAACCCAATGTAAGCAAGGCATTAAGTGCCTCATCTTTATTGGAACGGTAACTTGGCGCATTGCTTGTTTTGCCGTTTTCGTCAGGAATTCCGTATTTTTTCATTTTGTCTTTTAGTTCCAAAATGGCACGTTGGGCAGTTTTTGCGCCAATTCCTTTGATACTTTGAACGGTTTTTACGTCTTCACTAGCAATAGCACGCTGAATCTCCGCAGGAGAAAGTGAAGAAAGCATAATAATTGCCGTATTCGGACCTATTCCAGACACGCTAATCAAGTCTAAAAACAGTCTTTTTTCAGAGATTTCTGCAAATCCAAACAAATTATGAGCGTTTTCAAGTACCTGCAAATAGGTAAATAATTGTACATTTTCATCTGTTGTTGCGTTTGTAGCGGTATTTTCTGCTACTTTTGTCTGAACTTTGGTATAAGTATTAACAGAAATACGCATTTCGTAGCCTACACCAGTCGCCTCAATAATGGCATTTGTAGCTTCTAAGCTCACGAGTTTCCCTTTTATGTATGCAAACATTTTTTTGAAGTGTGAAGTGAGAGGTGTGAAGTGTGAAGTGTTTTTTGAAGACAAATAATGTATTTACCTCACATATCACACCTCACACTTCACAACTATTTTTTAATTTTTCTTGTAAGTTCCATTTGGGCAAAAGTTACTCTATTGTCTGTTTTAGACGTTTTTTTCTTTTTCAAAATATCTAAAGAAACATTATCAGAGGCATTTGAAAGATTATCTTTATTTTCTAAATTATTTTTAGAAATAATAGAACTAGGATTATCTTTGACAAAATCTCCCCAAGATTTGCTTTTGGACATTCCTATTGAGTTTTCTGTTTGGTAATGATGGCAAAGTGCCACGCCAAGCGCATCAGAAGCATCAGACATTGTACCAACATCAAACTTAAAATTAAGGATTTTTTCTAACATTTCTGCTAGTTCGTGCTTGTCAGCTGCGCCATTGCCCGTTACGGACTGCTTAACCTTACGTGGCGCATACTCGCTTATGGGTATCTCACGGGCAAGGGCAGCCGCCATTGCCACGCCTTGCGCCCTACCCAATTTTAGCATTGATTGTACATTTTTTCCATAAAAAGGAGCTTCTAACGCCATTGCGTCAGGCATAAACTCTTCCACTATTTGCGCCACACGCTCAAAAATTTTCTTTAATTTGATTTCATAGCCAATATATTTTTCCAAATTGATAACACCATATTGCAATACTTCAATTTTTTTGCCCATAGTTTTAATCACGCCATAACCCATAAAGCGTGTGCCTGGGTCTATACCTAAGATAATTTTTTCAATTTTTTCTGGAGCAACAAGCATTTTTTAGGTACGAAGTTTGAAATACGAAATATTACAACAAAAGTACGCAAAAAAGAAGAAAAAAGCTATTATAATGCTATTATTTTGTGTAATTTTGAGGAAAATTATGAAAATATACAGTTTCAATAAAAAATAATGAGAAAAAATAAAAACGGCAATTACGCCAATTCAGATGATGAAATTTCAGACGAAAACCAAGAAGAAAGTACAGTTTCAAATGTCAAAGATTGCAACGGAACTATACTAAATGACGGTGATACTGTACATTTAATAAAAGATTTAAAAGTAAAAGGTAGCACTATTACGCTCAAAAGAGGCACAATAGTAAAGAAAATCCGCCTTACAAATAATGATGAAGAAGTTGATTGTAGCATTGAAAAGATGAAAATTGTACTAAAAACTTACTTTTTGAAAAAAGCATAATAATGATAATGCCGTTGCGAATATCTTTATAAACAACAAAATATTTATAGTTTTTTCTTTGTTTTTTGATAAAATATTACTATTTTTCCAAAAATATCTTTAAAAATCTTAGTAAAAAAATTATAAAAATATGACACTTTTAGAAGCAAAATTTCTTATCCTTATCTTAGAAAAAAAAGAAAGTGAATTACTTACTTTTATTGATGAGTGTTCTCGCTATCAAGAAAATATAAATATTGTGTGTGCAGAATTAGAAGAAAAATTAAATGCTTTAAAAATTGATGTAGCTACTTTAATACAGCTATTTCAATGTTTAGCTGATAATCAGAAGATAATGGCAGTAAAATTGTGTATAAGCGAGCTTGGGCATACACTTGTAAAAGCAAAAACCTTTACAGAAAAATTAGAAAAAGATTTTTCAAACTTCTTAAATAATGATGTGACAAAAACAGAAATAAAAAGTTATACAGACGAAATGCTGCAAACTTGCGCTGCCAATGATGATGATGTTTTTATAGATAGAATTATAGCTCTTTTGCGTAAAAATAAGAAATTAGAAGCAGTAAAACTTGCCAAAGAAACCAAAAAAATTGGACTAAAAGAAGCCAAAGATTTTGTAGAAACTTTTAATATTCGTTTAGATTAAAAATTAAAATAAATTTCAGTAAACAAACAGAAATATGAAAAATATATGCTATAAGCATTTTGTCAAAATATTTATAATTATTTTGCTGATTATCAAAAATTTATCAGGATATTCTCAAAATGCAAAATGCTATACAAATAATCAAATGGGCGTTCCTACTACACCCATTTGCCCCAATGTTCCTATACCTCTTACTAATCCGCAAAGTAGCGCAGCACGCTACGAATGGGATTTTTGTAACGAGAATTTGAAGCAAAGTGTGCTACAAGTGCCACTAGCAAGGCAGCTACTAATTGCGAATAATATATCTAAACCTATTGTGCTAGAAGAAAATGGGGAATATTTTATGTTTTTTACTGATTGGGATAGTAAAAAATTATATAGATATGACTTAGGAACAGACCCAACCGCCAATCAAGTGCTTGCAATCACAGATTTAGGCAACCCTAACAACTTATTTCAAGGCATTCCCATAGAATTATCTTTCATTAAATTTAACGGTATATGGTACTGTTTTGCAAGTCATTTCTACAGTGTAATAACGCCTTTAACGAATACCAGAGTCATTAAATTAACCTTTGGAAATTCTTTAAAAAACACACTTATTACTATCACTAACCTTGTAAATATTGCTCCCAGCATTACAAATGCTTGTAGTATTAACGTCATAAAATATAATGCAGATTTTCTTCTTGTTATTTCAGACTATACTCCTGCAAGTGGTTACAAACTAATTATTATTAATTTGGGAAACTCGCCTGATAATACGCCAACTCCTTCCAATATCATTAACACTATTCTCCTTCCAACTGATGAAGTGCTTGGAATAGTAGTGCCGTACATTGATTGTAATAATAATCTGTTAATGTTTTCT
This sequence comes from Raineyaceae bacterium, assembly GCA_043764015.1. GTDB lineage: Bacteria > Bacteroidota > Bacteroidia > Cytophagales > Thermonemataceae > JANYGM01. The sequence continues at coordinate 27,393 of JAYUKY010000131.1, read as the reverse complement.
ACTAGCTATTCCTTAGCAGCACAAATATTAATCCTAAATTTTGGAACAAATCCTACTTCTACTCCAACTAAAATAGACTTGACCACATATATTTCTGGTACAGTTTATGCAATTGCTGTTGCACAGGAAGGTGCAAATTTAAGTTTATTCATTCCTTCCATAGTCAATGGACAAATTAAAACACTTACTTTTGTTGATGGCAATATTAGTACAATACCAATAATAACGAATGTACTTATTAACACAAATGAAGAACACATTAACAGTCTTACTATTATAAATTATAAAAAAGCTTTCTTTGGTATTTATAAAGCCTATCGTCCTAGCACAGGAAAAGCTGAACTCTACCACCTCAATTTCCCCAATACTTGTGATATTTCTCCTGCTGGTGGTTCTACGCTTGCCACGCCTGCGCCCATTTCTTATAACGAAATAGGTGAAAAAATGATTACCCTTGATGTTTTTGATGCAAGCAACAATTTGCTTAATTCTTATATTTCTAAGGTAAATATGGATAATACTGCTATTATTTCTAAGCAAAAAGAGGCTTTTACTTGTGTTGGAAGCAGTATTCAGTTTGTTAATGAAAGTTTAGGCAATTTTAGTAATATTGCTTCGTGGACTTGGAATTTTGGGGATAGTACGCCAAATTCTGGTTTGGAAGCTCCCACGCATACCTACACAAGTGGTGGTATATATAACGTAACGCTCACTGCCACAAGTATAAGCGGTTGCACAAGTACACAAACCAAACAAGTAAAAATTTCATCTGGTATTACAGCTGCGTTTAATAATGTGGCTAATGCTTGTGTGGGGCAAAAAATCAACTTTCAAGACCAAACTATTTTTTCTGTTTTACCCGCTGATATTGTTACAGGTTATTACTGGAATTTTGGAGATGGTACTTATTCCCCATTCCCAAATCCTGAAAAAACCTACACCACAAACGGCACTTATACCATCAAATTAGACGTAAAAGACAAGGGCGGTTGTATTAGTACCATTAGCAAAACTATTCAGATAATTAGTGCGCCCATTGCTAATTTTAATATGCCACTTACGGCTTGCGTGGGTGAAAATATTGCTCTCACAGATACCAGTATAGGCATACTAACACAATGGAATTGGGCTTTTGAAGGTGCAGGCGTATCTATATTACGCAATCCAAGTGTTAAATTTGATATTGAAGGTTTGTATGATATTACACTTACAGTGCGCAGTGCCTCTAATTGTGAAACAAAAATCACCAAAGAAATCCGCATTTTGCCTATCCAAACTATTGATTTTAGCTTTCAAGAAAGAATTAGAGATAATAAAGAAATTCTTTTTACTAGTCTTAGCAACATAACTAACACAAATAATACATTTTCTTGGGATTTTGGAGATGGAACGCCCACTACAAATGCTCTAAATCCTACACATATATATGCACAAGAGGGCTTTTATAATGTTACTTTGCAACTTTTTAATACAAATGGTTGTAATCAAAAAATGATAAAAAATATTTTTGCAGGAACACAAATTACTGACATTGAGTTGGAAAAACTTGTATTAAAAGACCAAAATACCAATAAAATAGTAGAAATTTCTGTAAAAAATCTTGGGAATATACCTGTTGATACCTTTTCTGTTAATATTTATGCTGATGATAAATTTTTATTTACAGAAAAAATAACAGCAAATATGGTGGTTAATTCTTCTAAAATAATTACTTTAAATACCACTATTTTAAGTCAAGATTTAGGAAAAGCTAGTTTTATTTGTGCCAAAATCATCAGAATAGATGCAAATCTTACTAATAATACGGTGTGCAATTCTTTGGTGAATGAATTTGTGGTTTTTGAGCCGTTCCCAAATCCTGCCCAAAATAAAATTACTTTGCGTTATTTTTTGCCAGAAAATAATATAAATAATTCAAGTATCAATTTTATTATTTATGATATGACAGGAAAACAAATACAACAAAGTAGTTTATCTTCAAAAGGTGTGAATAATATTGAGTATGATATTAGCACCTTTGCTAATGGCATGTATGTTTTTTCTTTTGAATATGAAGGGAAAGTTATTAGGAAAAAAGTAGCCATAAATTAAAGTATGAAGTGTGAAGTAAATACATTACTTGATAATAAATACCTCACACTTCACACTTCACACTTGAAAATGATTGAAACAGACGATATAGTGAAAAAAAAGAAGGTTTCTAATAAGGAAGCCTTTTTGCGTGCTTGCAATTTTTGTGCCTATCAAGAGCGTACCCAGCAAGAAGTGCGCAGGAGACTGCACGAAAGCTATATTATTTCTCGTGATGAAGTGGAAGAGCTTATTGCACGCCTTATTGAAGAAAATTTTGTCAATGAAGAACGCTTTGCTAAAGCGTTTGCGGGTGGGAAATTTAGAGTGAAAAAATGGGGCAGAATAAAAATCAAAAACGAATTACGTCTGCGAGGTCTTTCCAATTATTGTATCAATGAAGCTATGAAGGAAATTGAAGATGAGGACTATATAATTACTCTTGAAAAAATCTTAGAAAAAAAAGCAAATTCCATCAAAGAACAAAATATAATAAAAAAGAAATATGCTATAGCCACCTTTGCACAAAGCAAAGGTTATGAAAGTAACCTTATTTGGGAATTATTAGAAAATATTGATTTGGATTGAAATCTTACGCTATAAAATGATAATATATTTATATAAAAATATTGCTTTAATCCCTCAAAATTAAACTTGTTTTTCTCCTAAAAATATGCTTTATTTGCGGAATAAAACGCATTTTCAAAAAAACACAATTACTAAAAAATGGAATATTTAGATGGACTTAATGAGCCACAACGTCAGGCAGTCGTAAATACAGAAGGTCCGCTAATGATTATTGCAGGCGCAGGCTCGGGCAAAACTCGTGTGCTTACCTACAGAATAGCCCATTTAATCTATCAGGGCGTTGATTCTTATAATATTTTAGCCCTTACTTTTACCAATAAAGCAGCCGCAGAAATGCGCCACCGTATAGAAAAAGTAATAGGAAATGAAGCCAAAAATATATGGATGGGGACTTTTCACTCCATTTTTGCCAAAATCCTGCGCTTTGAAGGGCATAATATTGGTTATACAAGTGATTTTTCTATTTATGATACAGACGACTCTAAGTCGCTGATTAGAAGCATTGTAAAAGAGCTTAATCTTGATGACAAACTCTATAAAGCAAGTTCTGTTTTTAACCGTATTTCTGCGGCAAAAAACCGCTTGGTTTCCTTTAAAGAGTATAATTCTAACCCAATTTATAAGGCTGATGATGAGAGTTTTCAACGACCAGAAATAGGCAAAATTTACCAAATCTACCAACAACGTATGTTTAAGGCAAATTCTATGGATTTTGATGATTTGCTTTTTAATACAAATGTGCTTTTCCACAATCATCTGGACGTTCTGAACAAATATCAACATAAATTTAAGTATGTGATGTTAGATGAGTTTCAAGATACTAATATCTCTCAATACGTCATTACAAGGCTACTTTCGTCTGTTCATCAAAATATTTGTGTGGTGGGAGATGATGCCCAAAGTATTTATGCCTTTCGTGGTGCAGATATTCAGAACATTTTGAATTTTGAAAAAGATTATCCGCAACTCAAAACCATTCGTTTGGAGCAAAATTACCGCTCTACAAAAACCATCGTACAAGCTGCAAACTCGGTTATTGCCAAAAATCAGGCACAACTCAAAAAGAATGTTTGGACTAGCAACGGCGCAGGCGACTTAATAGAAATTATTAAATCTTCTTCTGACAACGAAGAAGGTAGAATTGTAGCACAAGGTATTTTTGAAGAAAAAATGCTCTCACAAACTCAAAACAAAGATTTTGCTATTTTGTACCGTACCAATGCACAATCTCGTTCTTTTGAAGAAGCATTAAGAAAGTTAAATATAAAGTATAAAGTTGTTGGTGGACTGTCGTTTTACCAGCGCAGGGAAGTAAAAGATTTGATTGCTTATTTGCGTTTTACGCTCAACCAAAATGACGAAGAAGCCTTCAAACGCATTATTAACCTACCAAAACGTGGTATTGGTGATACTTCATTAGCCAAACTTTTTGTAGCCGCCAACGACAATATGGTTACACTTTGGGAGGTTTTGGGCAAAGCGCAAGTATTTGTAGGCGCACGTGCAGGCATTGCTATCAGTAATTTTGCGGTGTTGATAGAGAATTTCAAACTAATTGCGGAGCAAAAAGATGCTTTTACGGCTGCCACAGAAATAGCAAAACAGTCTGGTTTGCTCAAAGAATTATATGAAGATAAAACCATAGAAGGACTTGCACGTTACGAAAACGTGCAAGAACTCTTAAATGGTATGAAAGAATTTGTGGATAATCCTGAAAATGCAGAAAAGGGCTTAGGAGCGTTTTTGCAAGAAGTTTCTTTGCTCACAACGGCAGATGATGACGGTGATGGAGATGACAATAAAGTTACTTTAATGACTATTCATGGTGCAAAAGGACTAGAATTTAAGTTTGTTTATGTGGTCGGAATGGAGGAAGATTTGTTTCCTTCTCAAATGATGCTGGGCAGTCGTGCTGAACTAGAAGAGGAACGCCGACTTTTTTATGTGGCTATTACACGTGCGGAGCGCAAACTTACGCTTACGTATGCGACTTCACGCTACCGTTTTGGGCGTTTGAAAGATTGTGAGCCAAGTCGTTTTTTGGAAGAGTTGGACGAGAGATGCGTAAAAACTAAAAAAGCTGCTCCTGTGCTTTCTAATATAGGTGCTGATGATTATTCGCAACGTTCTAACATTAAAAAAATGGTGTCTGTTGTCAATAAAATTCAAAATGAAAACACTTCAAAATCAACTTACAAGCCTTCAGCCGACTTTAAAGCAAGTGATACTACTTTTTTGGGCGTAGGAATGAAAGTGGAACATTTAAAATTTGGCTATGGCATTGTCAAATTTATTGAAGAAAATGGCAAAGACAAAAAAGCAACCATCAATTTTGAAGATGTAGGGGAAAAAGTGCTACTTCTTAGTTTTGCTAAATTAAGAGTTTTTTGAAGTATGAAGTGTGAGGTGTGAAGTAAATACAGTTTTCTATGACAAAAAACACTTCACACTTTACACCTCCCACTTATTTCCCTAGTTCTTTTTTGAGTTTGGCAAGTTCACTTTCTATGTCGTTGTTCTTAAAAAAGTCATTCATTTCTTTCATTTCGTTTTTGGTATTATCTTCCGAAAGTTCCATAAAAGCGGTTGCTTCCGCCTCACTTTTAAGAATTTTATCTTCCATTTGGTCAATTTTGCCCATTTTGTCATCAGATGACATAAGGCTTTTGCTTGCCATTGTCATAGCTTTTGCGAGCTGACTACGTGCAATAAGTCCGCCTTCTTTTAGGCGTGCTTCATATAGTTTTTCTTCTAATTTTTTGATGTCTTCTTTGATTTTTGCATTATTTTTCTTAGATATTTCGTGCATTTTCTCAAATTCTTGTGCTTGTATTTGTGCTTCGTGTTGTTTTTCTAAAGCACGCTTAGCAAGATTTTCATTGCCTTGTTTGAGTGCTAAAAGTGCGCTTTTGTGCATATTTTGAGCCGTATCTACAAAGCCCTGCCATTGCCTAAATAGCGTTTTTTCTCCTGCAATAGCTTTTACAGTAGCATTTTTTGCCCTAAAAACATCTTCTTGCATTTTTAGGACGGTATATTTTATCATTTTTTCAGGGTCTTCTGCTTTGTCCAGCCAGTCGTGAAAAAACGCTTTAAAAATGTCTTTTATTCTTTCCCACATAAATTTAATGATTTTTTATAGACTTTTCCAATCAAATTCTAGCTTAAAATTACAATAATTATGCTAAAAAAGCAATTTTTTTGATGTTTCAATGGCTAATAATTTTATTATTTTTTTGTACGAGTTATTTTTTTATCTTTGCTTATTGTAGAGACGTTGCTTGCAACGTCTTTACTTGCAACGTCTTTACGACAGACAATATAGAAACAAGCAAATACATTATTATTGGATTGGCATAAATACACTTTTCTACGTTCAGACGTTACAAGTAACATCTCTACAAATACATCTGCATAATATCAGTTTATATTTGACAATTAAAACGCAATGCAAGAAATTCTTTCCAAATTACGCAAATACGAGATAAAAATTCGTAAAGCCATCAATACGCAAATGAAAGGCAACTTTCATTCTGTGTTTAAGGGTGCGGGTTTGGAGTTTTCTGACGTGAGAGATTATATTTATGGTGATGATGTCCGCAGAATTGACTGGAACGTGTCGGCAAAAGGGGAAGGAACTTATGTCAAAGAATTCAAAGAAGAGAAAGAACAAACAGTTTTTTTTCTGCTTGACGTGAGCGCATCACTAGAAATAGGAAAAAACAACTACACAAAACTACAACTAGCTAAAGAAATTTGTGGCGTTTTGATGCTGTCCGCAGTAAAAGAAGATAGCCATATTGGTCTTATCTGCTTTTCTGACCAAAAAGAGAAGTATATCAAGCCAAAAAAAGGCTTGCGTTATGGTTATGAGGCAATTCTTAATCTTTTTAACTTAGTGCCTGCTTCTAAACAGACAAATTTAGAGCAAATGTTGGCGTTTAGCCTCAAAATGCTCAAAAGAAGGTGTGTGATTATCCTTGTTTCTGATTTTATTGATGAGAATTACCTCAAAAATCTCCAAACATTAGCACAAAAACACGACCTTGTGATAGTTCACGTTTACGACACGCAAGAGGTTAATATGCCTTCTTTGGGTATTATCCCCGTTTTTGACAATGAAAGTGGTAAAACTGTATGGCTGAACACGTCTTCTCCTACTTTGAGGGAGGAACTTGCAGAAAAATTTGAAACGACTAAGGATAATATACAAGAAATCTCTAAAAAACTTAAAGCAAACTACATTGCCATCAACACAGAAGATGATTTTGTGGCACAACTTATCAAACTTTTTAGGGTGCGGAGGACAAAAGGGAAATGATTTCAATTACGAATTATCAATTACGAATTACGGAAAATACAATTAAGTGGAAATGTAGGGGCTGGGCTTGCCCCTGCCCAATGTGCGTAAGCAATAACACAAAAAAAATGAGCAAACAAACCATTTTCAGTTATTTCTTTGCTTTTATTTGCTTTTTTCTCATAAATACTACTGTTTTGGCACAAAAAGATAGTATTTTAGATACAAAACATTATCAACCAAAAGGAGTTTTCTTGAAAAAGCAGGCAAAAATAGGAGAAAATATTACCTATATTTTGACTTTTAGGTATCCAAAAGATTTACAGGTACTTTTCCCTGACACTAATTATAATTTTTCTCCTTTTGAGCTAAAACAAAAACGTATTTTTCCTACCAAAACCGACAAAAAGACTAATTTAAGCCTTGATAGTGTGATTTATGAGCTGAATACTTTTGATTTGCAAGAGAAACAAATATTAGATTTACCTATCTTTTATTATTTTGAAGGAGATTCTATCAAAGTAAATGCTGAAAATGACACTATCACACTCCTAAAAGTAGCTCCCACACTTGAAAATTCTAAAAATAGTGTAGGAGAAAACCCTGCAAATAGCTTAGAAAAGCAACTAAAAAGCAATTTACAACATTTGCCACTTAGACAACAAGTTAATTATCCTTACTTTGTGGGTGGATTTTTGGCTATATTATTGTTTTTATGGATTGTGTGGCGTTTTTCTGGCAAATGGTTTAAGATGCAATTTAAGTTATTTCAGCAAAGACGGCGTTATGACAACTTTAAAGACAGTTTTAATAAAGATATGGCACGTATCAGGGTAAATAAACGAGTAAAAGACATTGAAAATGCCTTAAGTATTTGGAAAAAATACCTTGATGATATGGAAAATAAACCATTTACGAGCTACACTTCCAAAGAAATTACGCAAATCATCAACGAGCCAAATCTATTAGAAAGCCTTTCTTCTATTGATAAAGCTATTTATGGGCAAATTATTGATGAAAATTTGGATAAAAATCTTGTTTATTTGAAAGATTTGGCAAAAGTGCGTTATATCATCAAACAAAAACAAATTAGAGGCATAAATGAAGTAATTGTGGATTTTTAATGCCGTTTTGAAATTATTAATTATTATGAAAATATAAACATATCATTTCGTTTTATATCAAACAAAATAACACATTTTAAAGGTCTTTTCAAACATTCAATTATACCAAAATGTTAAATATTGATGCAAACTAGCGTATTTTTTCTTACATTTGCACAAAATTCAACAAATTTCATTCGTTTTCGTAATTCCTATATGATAAATACATTCGTTGGCAATCTTGGGCATTTTTTCGTCATTTTGGCGTTTGTGTCTGCTATTATTGCAGTTTTTGGCTATTTCAAGGCAACAAATAGCACAAATAATCTAAATATTTCTCTAAATAATGGTTTGGGTGATGCTAATGATAGCGTTACCAAAAGTTGGTTTAAATTCTCTCGTACTGCTTTTTATGTTCATTCTGGTGCAGTTTTGGGTATTATTGGCGCACTTTTCTATATTATTTATGCTCACAAATACGAGTATTTTTATGCCTACGACCACTCTTCTAATCAGTTGCCCGTTTATTATATGATTTCTTGTTTTTGGGAAGGACAAGAAGGCAGTTTTTTGCTTTGGATTTTCTGGAATGTATTGTTAGGTCTTATCCTTATCAAGACAAATAAGACGTGGGAAGCTCCTGTAATGACTATTTTTGCGGCTGTGCAGTTATTTTTGGTATCTATGATTTTGGGTGTTGTCTTTTTTGATACTTTGAAAATTGGTAGTTCTCCCTTTATTTTGACTCGTGATGTCTTGGATATTCCTGTTTATAATCCTGTTTTGAAAGGCGTTTATAATGCTAATTTTGTGCCAACAGACGGTCAAGGACTGAATTTACTTCTCCAAAATTATTGGATGGTTATTCACCCACCAACATTATTTTTAGGTTTTGCGCTTACATTAGTGCCTTTTGCGTTTGCTATGGCTGGTTTGTGGCAAAAACGCCTAACCGAATGGATACGCCCTGCTTTGGCGTGGAGTTTGCTTGGTTGTACCATTTTGGGCGTTGGTATTCTGATGGGTGCATATTGGGCGTATGAAACGCTTAATTTTGGCGGTTATTGGAACTGGGACCCAGTTGAAAATGCCGTTTATGTGCCTTGGCTCGTGCAGGTGGGCGCAATACACACGCTACTCACAGGGCGCAAAAGTTCTGCATCACTCAAAACTGCTATAATTCTTACTGTAACGACTTTTTTGCTGATTTTGTATTCTACTTTTTTGACAAGAAGTGGCGTCTTGGGTAATGGTTCTGTGCATTCTTTTACTGATTTGGGGCTTTCTGGGCAACTTTTGGTTTATTTGATGTTTTTTATTGTGGCATCTATTGCCATAATGATTGTGCGTTTTAAGCATATCAAATCAGACGAAAAAGAGCTAAAAATTTACTCACAAGAGTTTTGGACGTTGGTTTCTGCCATAATTCTTTGTTTGGCAGGCTTTCAAATCATCAACGGGACATCAATGCCCGTTTATAGCAAAATAGGAGAGGCTTTTGGGTTTGTGGTGAGTCTTGCGCCTATGTCGCCAAAAGATTATAGTGCCTTCCAAATGTGGTTTATGCTGGCTATTGTGCTTGTTTCTGGTTTTGGACAATATTTTTGGTGGAAAAAAATAGCCGTAGAAAAGCCACAATGGAGTGTTTTTGTTATTCCTTTGGTAATTACGCTGGTACTTGCCTCTGCTGTTATTATTTATTCTGAAGAAACTAATTTTGGCTATATGGCACTTGTTGTTGGTGGTATTTTGGCTATTGTTTTGAACGGAAATATCCTTATAAAACTCCTAAAAACCAATTACAAACTCTCTGGGGGCGCACTCGCACATATAGGCATTGCGCTAATGCTACTTGGGGTTTTGTATTCCGCTGGTTATTCAAAAGTTATTTCTTTAAACACAACAGGGCTTGTGCTTAGTTCTAACCCTGATGCGCCTAAAGATTTCAATAAAGATAATCAATTATTGTGGCTTGATGAACCTACACAAATGGCTGACTATCAATTAACTTATAAAGGGATTTATATTGAGGCAGACAATTTCCCTGATTACATAAAACAGTCTGACGTGGTTTATTCTGTGGATAAATACAAAATGATTGCCCTAAAAAATATTGATTTTGATGGCAAAAATTACTTCAAAAAAGGCGACACAATGCGTACTGTTCCAGAAAATATCTATTATAGGGTAGAATATAGGCAGAAAAACGGCAAAATATTCTCTTTGTATCCTCGTGTGCAAGACAATAGCGCAATGGGACAATCTCCTGCTTCACCAGACATTTTGAGAAAGTGGAATAAAGACCTTTATACCCACGTTTCTGCCATTTATCCAGATTTAAGTGAAGAGCCAGATTGGTCTAAAACGGAAGAATTTACAGTTGCAGAGAAAGATACATTTTTCTTAAATGACTTTGTAGCTATTTGTGAGGCTATTGAGCCTGTCAAAAAGGGCGAAATAATGCAACTGACTGCAAATGAGGTGGCGGTAAAAGCTAGAATAAAAATTTACGCTAAAAATCAGCGTCAGTATGTCCTAAATCCTACTTTTATTTTGCGACAAACAGATGGAATGGTGGCACGTCCTGCGGATATTTTGCCAGAATTGGGTGTAAAAATCACGTTTCTAAATATTGACACACAAAAACGCAAATTTACGTTTGGCGTAAACACTCGTCAGAAGGATTATATTGTGATGTCGGCAACAGAAAAACCACTTATAAACCTACTTTGGATAGGTTCTTTGGTGCTTGTGGCAGGTTTTATTTTAGCAATAAAAAGACGTTTTTACGAGTTTAAGAAGTTGGGAGATAAAGACACAGAAACAACGTAGGAAAAGGTACGAGGTAGGAGGTACGAAGTACGAATGTAAAACTTTAATTATTAAACTATTGTAAAAAATAAAAGAATTAAGTTATTTAGCTTTTATTCTTTAGTCAATTACATTTTATTGTTCAATTTATGACCTTAGAACAAATCATTGAAAATAATAGAATTGCTCAAAATCCTGTTTTAGATTTGTGTGGTTCTCATTCTAGACATGACTTAGTGGATATTAATTTGCTTGTAAATCTTACACATTTGCAAACACTTAATATTTTCAATATGCAAGTAGAAAATCTTAATGCTTTGCAAAATATGCACAAGCTAAAGAAATTGGTGATTAGCATCAGTAAAATCACTGATATAAGCCCACTTTCTAAACTCACAAATATTGAATATTTGTGTTTAAGTAATAATGAAATTACTGATATAAGTACATTTGAAATTGAAAATAGCAACTTGACAACCTTAGCGTTTTATAGCACAGATATTAGCGTTCCTTCTTTTTTGCATTATCTCCCCAATACGCTAGTAAATCTACAATTAGGAGGTAATTTTGTTAATGATTTTTCGTTTTTGCGGAAAATTGCCAAAACTATCATTAAGTTAAAAATATCACAGACCCACATAAAAGATTTTTCTTTTATTCAAGATTTTCCTGTTTTTGAAAAATTAACGCATTTGGATTTATCAAAGAATTCTCTAGAAAACACAGATTTTGTAGCGTTTTTTCCTGTTTTAGAAGATTTGTGTGTTGATTACAATAATATCAACATTATAAAAATCAAAAATGCTAAAAATATAAAACAAATAAGTTTAGCAGAAAATCCACTTACCAAAATAATCATAGAAAATTCTAACGCTTTTAGTATATATAGAAAAGGTGATTATGAGAGTTTTCCAATAGAAGATTTCAAAGATTTTGAGATAGAGTATGATGAAATATACACACAAAGATTGTTTGAGAATGCAAAAGAAACTGTTTCATTTACAGTTAAGTCGCAAAGTAAGATAAAGCATACTTATTTGCCAAATGTAAAAGAATTAACTTTTAAAGGTGATAGAAACGATACTTTTTCTATTGATGGATTTGTTACTAATGAGGATTGTTTTACAGTTGATATAGCTGAATTGGTCATGTTTAATCCTAAAATAGAAACTTTGGTATTAGAACATGTTGCAACCAAAAATATAGAAGCACTTGAAAACCTGCTTTACTTAACTTCATTGACTATTTCTTACCCAAAAATAAGAATAGGATTATTGCCTAAAATGGAAAAACTAAGTTCTATATGTGTTAGTGGGAAATTTGATATTTTAGAACTTGTAGGAGATGATTTTCCAAGCCTTAAAAACGTAGACATTCATTATGGAGAGATAAAGATAATGATTTTGAGAGATTTACCCAAGCTTATACAATTTGACGTATTTGAAGGTATAGAAAATCTCTCTATTGTTAATTGCCCTTTACTTAATGAAATAAGCCTAGCAAATACAAAAAATACTATATTAGAGAAACTCCCTGCTTTAGAAAACGTAAAAGTCAGTCATAGTAGTGATGTTGATTTATTATTTGTGAAAGATATAAGGCATATCAAAAGATTAGATTTGACAGAATGTTCAAATATTATTCATTTTGAGGTAATAAAAGAATTGAAAAACTTAGTAGATTTTTCTTGTGGAGAACCTTATTATCAGACAAATGAACAAAAAAATAGCCAAAAAATATCAGATTTGTCAATTTTTGAAGATTTGACAAATCTAAAATATTTATATCTAGGTTCCCAAGATATAACAGATATTTCGCCACTCAAAAACCTTAAAAACCTCAAAAATTTAAACTTACCCCACAATAAAATAACAGATATAAGTGTTTTGAAGCAATTACCTAATTTGACCTATTTAAATCTCAATGATAACAAGATAGAAGATATTTCTGCTATTTCTGCACTTAATAAATTGGAAGATTTAGCATTAGATAACAATCAAATACAAGATTTTTCTGTTATAAAATCTCTAAAACTCCTAAAAAGTATAAATATTAGTCAAAATCCTTTTCCATTGCCACCACAGCGTTGGTTAGTTCATTTTATTCACGACAGAAGTATACAACATTTACCTGAATTACCTTTTGTGGAAGAGATTTGGCAGTTAATAGCAAGTGAGAGTGATTTTGAGGAGCTTGCTAAGCAACTTGCACGAGGACAAAATTGGAGTGAAGAAGATATTACGGCTTATTTTGCCTTTAAACGTAGTTTTTTTACTGAAGATGATTTGCCTTTTTAAGGATTTATTTTTTGCAGAAATTATCTGTTCCAATAGTTTGTCAAAAACTTCTCTCCAAACACAAAATTATGTATCCTAGTTGTAAAATATGAGCAAAACTTTCCGAAAGTTGGGAAACAGTCTTAAACCTTCATAAAAGAACTTTTAAAGATGTATTTGTTACCAGTCAAGCACTCAAATATCTATGTTCCGTCAGCTAAAGCAAACGGCAAAGAGAGAAAAAGCATCATAAAATGTCTTTTACTGTTTTTTAATCTTTCTTTGCCTTCTGCTTTAGCTGACGGTGTGAGGATATTTGAGTGTCTAAACAGAGTAATTAATAGCTTAAAAGCATCAAAATGATACTTTTCTAAAGTTCCTTACAGCCTTGGTTGGAAACTTTCGGTAAGTTAGACATCTAACAAAATAATGATATGAGAATAAAAACGCTTAGAATAAAAGTAGAAAAAGACAATCAAGATTTTGACTTTTCCGAGTTTTTTGAGGGTAGTAATACCATCTACACAACTAACACGCAACTCATAAAAGAGGGGGAAGATTATTATTGGTATGCTTTTTTCACTTATAAAAAAGAAGGGTCTTATATACCTACATTCCCAAAAGTTGCAAAAAAAGTATTGCCAGCAGGATTTGAGGAGGAAGTAGAAAACTTTATTTCGGAAAAATTCCCTAATAATGGGGCATTTGCAAGAAATTTAAGAGATAGTGTAGATAGATTAATTGACTGTAAATTCATAGAAGATATAAGAAGATTTAAGGGTTTTGGACCAAAAAGAGTAGCAGATAATTTATCCATCTTGGAGGAGTTGCTGGAAATTATCAAAAAATATAATCCTCCTAAAGAAGAATAAAAATAGTTCAAGCGGTTACAAAAAAACGAGCTAGAAAAGGCAAAACTTTTGGTAGAAGAGATAATTTTGGGGTAATCAAAACTTTTTGTAAGAAAAAAACTAAACAGTACTCAATATTGCATACACACACGTTAGGTGGAAGTGGTATGTTGTTACCTTCTTATGTCCATAATGTTTTATTTTTCTCCCCAATTACTCAAATCTGTAATACCAATATAATATTTTTTGCTAAATTGCGAATGCAAAATTCTTATCATCTGAACAGTTACCAAAATTTAAAATTATGAAAAATCAACTCAAAAATCAAACTATCAAAACGCTTTTTGTGGCGTTTTGGCTTGTCAATACGTGTTTTATTGATGTTTTTGCGCAAAAAAACTACAAAGAAACCATTGCTAGTGCAAAGGCAAAAATAGCTGAAAAAGATTACGAAAATGCTATTCCCTTACTCAAAAAAGCCATTGAATTTAAGCCAAAAATAGCTGAAAACTATTATTTGAGTGGACTTTGTCATTATTATCTTGAAAAAAATACAGAAGCAATCCCACTTTATGATGCAGCAATAAAGCTTGATGCCAGCAAATGGGAGTACTTTAAAAGACGTGGAGATGTTTCGTACAATAGTAGTCAATATGCAAAATCTCTATCAGATTATCTCAAAGCAATAGAATTAGAGCCAACTAAGCGAAATGATACACTTTTTCAGTATTTGGGAGATAACTACCGTGTGCAAGATAATTTTCAACTTGCTGCAGATAATTACGACAAAGCAATAAATATCAATAATAACAACCCCAAAACATATTTTGATAGGGCGTATATGCACGTACAACTCAAAAACACAGAAAAAGCCTGCGCCGACTACAAAAAAGCCTTTGAAATTGGAGAGAAAAATATCAATACTTCTTATGAATATGATGCAAACAAATATTATATTGCCAAAACAGAGGCTTATTCGCTACTTTCTTGCCAGTGGGCAAAACCTGCAAAAGATAATAGCGTTGTGGGCGTTACAAATGTGGAAGTAGTGCCTTTTACGGGTACTATTATTACCTCCAAAGGGCTTACTTATGAAAAATTAGAGGTTTCACCTGAAAATGGTGGCGGTTTTGTTACGAATGCGGTTTTTGCGTATGGAGATAAGATTAATGTCAAATTGAAAAAACCTGCAAATTTTAATTTAGACAACAATAAAGCACACGTAGGCGTAGGATTTGGCATTTTTGAGGGAGAAAAAGCATTTGCACAACAAGAGAATATTTACAAAGAAAATAACACACTTGATGCAGAAATACTTAAAAGTTTGACCTTGTCGGTTAATTTTTCAAAGCCATTAGTTTTTGATAAAACTTACACATTAAAAACGAAATTCTTTGATAATTTGAGTAATAGAATGATTTTGTTAGATATGCCTTTTACGCTTGCTGATAGCACTTCTAAGTCTAATTCTGTCAATAATACCACAAATACTATTGCTAATGGCGCAAATACATCTGCAACAGGTGGGGTAGAAATTAAGAAAATAAGTACCATAATTGATAAAAAGAATAAAAAAAAAATAAATGCTGTTTTCCTTTCACAAACAAAGAATTTTAGTAATACTGTGATTGTTCGTTATTCTTTCGTGGATAAAAATACAGGTGAAAGAATTTCTTTGAGTGATTTTAAAAACTTGACTATCAGCACTAATGCAGGTGAAAAAGGGTTTAATGTGGCACTAGAAAGTCTAAAAATCAATAAAGATTATATTTTGTGGGTGGAAGTGAAAGACAAAAAGGATAGAAATAAAATTTGGTGTGTGAGCTATCCAATCAACAAATATATAGAATAAATTGCTTATTAATGTATTAAATTCACACCTCACACCTCACACCTCACACCTCAAAAATGTATCATTCTCCAGTTTTATTGAAAGAAAGCGTTGATGCGCTTCAAATTAACCCAAATGGCGTTTATGTTGATGTTACTTTTGGTGGTGGCGGGCATTCTAGCGAGATTTTGAGTCGTTTATCTAATGAAGGGAAATTGTTTTCTTTTGACCAAGATGATGATGCAATAGCCAACGCTCACACGCTCACAGAAAAAATAATCAACGACAAGACAGATATAAATTTTCATAAAAATTTTACCTTTATTGCCCTGAATTTCAAAGATTTAGCCAACGGACTTGCTCGTTTTGGAATTATGGAAGTTGATGGAATTTTAGCTGATTTGGGTGTTTCTTCTCATCAATTTGATACGCCAATGCGTGGGTTTTCTACTCGTTTTGATGCGCCTTTGGATATGCGTATGAACCAAAATATTACTATCACAGCAGAGGAAATTATCAATAATTATCCAGAGAAAAAATTACATAAAATCCTTGAACTTTATGGTGAAGTAAAAAACGCTAAAACCCTTGCCAACGCCATTATAAGCACACGCTTACGCAAACGCATTGTTACGACAGAAGATTTAAAGGATATTCTCAACAAATTTACACCTCAAAAAACGGCTCATAAATACCACGCACAGGTTTTTCAGGCGTTGCGCATTGAAGTAAATGAAGAAATGAAAGTTTTGGAAGAAATGCTACTGCAAACTGCTGATTTACTCAAAATTGGTGGGAAACTCGTTGTTTTATCTTATCATTCTTTGGAAGATAGACTCGTGAAAAATTTCATACAAAAAGGGAAATTTGAGGGAGAAGTGGAAAAAGATTTTTTTGGAAACGAACTAAAACCTTTCAAAAATCTTACAAAGAAACCATTAGAACCGTCATCAGAAGAGATTTCTACTAATTCTCGTGCTAGAAGTGCCAAAATGAGAGTGGCAGAAAAATTATAGTACATTTTTTTAATTCATAAAAAAGTTGTATATTTGTGGAATAAAATAATTTTCATAAATATACAACTTTTTTATTTCCATTATGACAAAAAAATATACAGTTAATGCTCTTTTTAGCTTTATTCTTATTGGTTTTTTGGGTGCTTGCAGCCAATATCCTAACTTGGATTGGAAGCCAGAAGTAGTTTCACCGCTTGTAAAAGGTAGTTTGAGCGCAGAACAACAGTTTGATATTGCTAATCAAACATTTTTTATTAGTGCAAGGTTGCCCGTTCCGCCTGTGGTAGTTGTGCCACCTTATGCAGCGTTTAACAATGTCAGCACCAACTGGAATCCGCTTAGTTATGCAGGTTCTCCCGCCACGCTTATTGGGATAGATTCTCTTGTGGTAAGTGGTGCTATTGTCAATAATACGTCAATTAAAATCAATGCAGGCGCAAAAATCCTTATTAGAAATCAAGGTGCAACCGCCAATTTGATAGAGATTCCACTTGCAAACGACCTTTTGCCCAACACAACGGCAACATTTAGCCAAAGTAAAGTAGGTGGTGAACTTTATCCTAATTTTGAGATAAGCGTAGCTAATATTTCCTCTACTGGAAATAATACACCTGTTGTTTTTGGACCTCTCAACGGCTTAGATATTACTTTTAAGATGAATTTTCTTAGAATTTCGTACTTTGATATTGCCCCAAATAAGAAAGGTACTTTTGATGTTACTAATGATTTTTCTATTGATAATAAGACAGAAACGACCGTTGTAAGCGGTAAATTAGATGTTTTTGTGAAAAATGCTATCCCTCTTGACCTCGTGATGCAAGGGTATTTCCTTGATGCTAATAAAGTTGTGTTGGATTCTCTTTTTAGTAATGCATTTACTATTACAGCAGGAAATCCTACTACACCAACTATTTCTGAAACAAATATTTCCTCACAGAGAATTATTGATAATTTGGAAAAAACGAGGTTTTTACGTTTTAAAGCAGGTTATAGTACACAAGGAAAAACATTTAATACTCGTATTACACCAAGTACCAATAGACTGGATTTCAAGGTAATAGGAGATTTAAACGTCCTTGTAAAACCATAAACTAAGTACGAAGTTTGAAGTACGAGGTACGAAATTTAAAATACGAACTAATTATAATTTTCAACTTTGTGATATTGTCAGTTGTGTCTTTTACAATGAATATTTATTGTATTAAGCCACAACTTATTATTCATAATTCATAACTCGTAATAAATAATGAATAGATTTTTATCATTTATAAGAACAGTTGCACTAACTTTTTGCCTTCTTTTGAGTGTGCAAAGTATTTTTGGGCAATATAATTTCCCTGTGATGTACGGCACGCACTTCACTACACAGGCATCAAGGTTTCAGCCAACCAAACTAGGGCAAGGAATTGGTATATTTGAGGCAAATATAGGCGTTTATACCGCATTAGGCACAAATGCACTTAATTTTGGGCAAGCATTGGATATTGGTGGTTTGGATTTTGGTAGCCGTACCAATGACCTTACCAACGCCAAAATGAACGAAATAGTAGAAAATTTTGCATCCTACAACACAGCAAGTGTTTCTGCTTATACTACATTTAATATATTTTATAAATTTAGAAAAAAAGGAGAAGGAAAACATCATAAAGAAATATTTTCTCTTTCCCTAGAATATGCGCCTCGTGCAGAAGCTAATATCACGTTTTCTAATGAAGTAGCACGCTTTTTTTGGTATGGAAACAAGCAATATGGCAATAGTCCTGTCAATATGGGTGATATTCGTGTCAATATGATGGCAAATAGTGAAGCCGTTTTGGGAGCTGCCGCCAATATTTATAGCAAAGATAATTTTAGATTACGTGCAGGCTTGCGCCTAAAATACATTCTTCCTATTGCAAATATTTATACGCAACGTGCTGATGCTATTGTGCAAAATACAGGAAATGGTTATGACCAACAAACACTTATCTCTACTAATTATCAAGGAAGTACATCAGGTATAGATAATTTTTCTGCGTCAAGTTTGACTAAAAGCAGTATAGGAAATGGTTTTGGTGCAGATTTGGGTATTACTGCGGAGTTCAAAAATCATATTGTAGCCACTATCAGCGTATTAGATGTCGGAAAAATCAACTATACAAAAGATGTAAAAAATTATGCCCTAAGCAAAAATTTTGTGTTTGATGGTATTTCTGTTACTGGAAACGGTGAAACAGGTAGTGTTATTGATTCTTTGGGCAACGCTTTGAAGTTTGCAGAAACGGCTAACGCTTATAGTGCGCCTTTGCCTACACGTATGATTTTGCAAGGTGAATACCACATAAAAAAACCAGATGCAAATGATAGAGAACATACCAAACACGCTTTTTATTTCACCTATATTCAGGGTTTCCGCAATTATGGTGTGGCTACTACTCGCCCTATAGTAAATGTAGGATATAGTTTTAATATTAAAAAGTTTTTTAATACTGGTGCATCTTTTGGATTTAGCGGACAAAGTGGCTTTACGGCTGGATTATGGCTTTCTACGAGGGTTTTAGGCACAACTTTGGGGCTTGGTTGCGACAATATTGCGCCACTTATTGCACCAAATAGTGCCAATGCAAGCACAGGACTAGCTTTTAATCTTGGCATAAGTTTCTAATTTATTTTTATTCTACTTTAAAAAAACCTTCAAAATGAAAAATTGAAGGTTTTTTTTAGGTATAAATTATTCGTTTTATACTAGGCAAAGTAAGGGTTTCGGAAAATAAAAAAAACTGTAACAATAGGGTGTAGGACAAATTTGAAAAATGTATTAAAATGTAGGGTGCGACCCTGCGGAATACCAACTTGTCCTACACCCATTAAAATTTTACACTTGCAATTTAACAAAAAATATTATATTTGCATTGTGGAATTGAACAATAATCTTACTGAAAATTCACGCTCTAGTTTATGTGTTTTTAACACGTATAGACGTTCTTGATTCACATATAAAAGAACTGAAATTTCACCACATAAAAGCAAATTCACCACTCACAACTATTTATGCGTTTTTCTTACTTGGTATTTTCTTTTTTCTTTTTTCTTTTTTCTAATAAAACACAAGCACAAGACCCGCAAAGCACTATTTTTGGAAAAATAATAGACGAAAATAAGCAACCACTAGAACAAGTAATTATAAATATCAACGGAAAAAACAAGGCGGTTTCTGATGCGCTAGGGAACTTCAAAACGACTATTCCTTCCAATGAAAAAGTAACTATTTCGTTTAGTTTGGTGGGAATGAAGACGCAAAAACTCACCCTAAATCTCTCTTCTAATTCAGAAAAGACGTTTTTTATCACACTCATCACAGACGAAATAGAAACCGCAGAAATCACAGGAAAAGATACGCTTTCTCGTGAACAAGTGAGTACCACACGTCTTTCTGCCACCAAACTCTCCCAAATGCCTACTACTTTTGGAGATTTTAACAAAATTTTGGCTACACTTTCTGGTGTGGTGAGCAACAATGAACTTTCTTCTACTTATTCTGTGCGTGGTGGTAATTTTGACGAAAATCTCGTTTATGTCAATGATATTATGGTTTACCGCCCTTTTTTGGTGCGTGCAGGGCAACAGGAGGGCTTAAGCTTTATAAATCCCAATATGGTTGGAGATATTTCATTTTCTTCTGGTGGTTGGCAATCCAAATATGGAGATAAACTCTCGTCTGTGCTTGATATTCAATATAAAAAACCTCAAAAACCTTCTTCTAAGCATCTTTTAGGAAATACTACAGGCTCTATTACTTTTGGAATACTTAATCAACAAGCTCATATTGAAGGAATTAGCAAAAATTCAAAATTTACTTATTTGGTAGGCGCAAGGCGCAAAAGTTCTAAATATTTGCTCAATACTTTGCCTGTAAATGGGCAATATTTGCCCCAATTTTTTGATTTACAAGGCTTTTTTTCTTACCAATTTTCTAAAAAAACATCACTTTCTTTGCTTACATCTTATGCTAGAAACCGCTATTTAGTTCGTCCAGAAACACAAGAAACCTCTTTTGGTACTGTTTCTAGAGTTTTGCGTTTGCTTGTAGAATTTGAAGGGCAAGAACAATTAAATTATGATATTTCACAAAATGCGCTAAAACTTACTCACCAATTTACGCCAAATCTCACCACAAACTGGATTTTGTCCATAATGAACACCTCAGAAAGGGAATATTCAGACGTAGAGGCAGTTTACAGACTTTGTGAGGTAAATACAGCATTTGGAACACAAGGTTTTAATGAGTGTGTCAAAACGGTAGGAAGTGGCAAAAATTACCAATATTTACGTAATAAACTGACTGCAAGTGTTTTAGCAATAGAAAACCGTTCTGTTTGGAACGCTTCAAAAAATCATAAAGTTGAGTTTGGAGTACGTTATACGTATGAAAATATACAAGATTTGCTGAATGAATACCGCTTTACGGATTCTGCAGGCTATGTGGGTGGCTTAGAACGCTCAAAAGGGGATTATAACATTTATTCTTCACGTTTGGCGGTTTATGCACAAGACAGAATTTATTTAGACAGCAAACAAACGCTTACATTGGGCATTAGAGGCGGTTATTGGTCATTAAATAACGAATTTTTGATAAGTCCATCAGCGCAATATAGTCTGCAAATCAACCAAAATCTTATCTTAAAAGCTGCAGTAGGTGTTTATCAGCAACCTCCATTTTATAGAGAAATGCGCAATTTTGAAGGAAATCTTAACCTAAATCTGCGTTCCCAGCGTTCTACACAATATATTGTGGGCTTGGATTATCTTTTTAAGCAATGGGGGCGTACTTTTAGGGTAGTTTCTGAAGCCTATTACAAAAATATGACAAACATTGTGCCTTATGATGTGGATAATGTACGTTTGCGTTATTATGCCAAAAATAATGCCATTGCATATGCCACAGGCATAGATGCACGTGTGAGTGGGGAGTTTATCAAAGGTGCAGAGTCTTGGTTTTCAGCAAGTTACTTGCGGACTTTTGAAGATGTGAATGATGATAATAAAGGCTTTTTGCGCCGCCCCACAGACCAAAGAATGACGTTTGGAGTTTATTTTGAAGACCATATCCCGAATAATCCTACTTTGAGAATGAATTTAAACCTTGTTTGGGGAACTGGTTTACCGTTTAGTGTACCCAATCAGCCTAATTTTAGGTCTGCATTTTCTGGTCCTGCGTATAGGCGTGTGGATATTGGGTTTTCAAAATCTTTGTCAGATTTGAGAATGTTTGGACATCTTGCCTTTAAGTCTATTTGGATAGGTTTGGACGTATTAAATTTGCTGGGAATTGAGAATGTAATTTCTTATACGTGGGTAAAAGATGTATCTGGGCAGACTTATGCCATTCCAAATGCACTTTCTGCAAGGTTTTTGAATTTGCGTTTGATAGGGAAATTCTAAATATTTAAAAATTCCCCTTTGATTTTTTACAATTTCCCAGCACGAATATCTTGGATTTGCTGTGTGGTCAATTCTGTTGTTTTCATTATAAATTCGTCATCAGCACCAAGTTCTATCATCTTTTTAGCAATTTCAATACTTCTAAGATTGTTATAAATACTTAGAACTTGCTTATTTGCTTCTTTATTCTTTGATGCAATAATTTCATCAGAAGTAAGATTCTCAAAAGTAATTAGTTCTATGGCTGTTCTAATCCCTTCATTATCAGTATTTAATGTGTACCTTTGCGGATTATGAATAGACTGATAAATTAAATCCAACCAATCTCGCACCTGTGAAGGTGTACTAGCATCAATATGGTTAGGATTTAGCGCAACAAATTGGTGTCCATATAAATCTCTTTCTTCTCCCAAAATAGTCTTAGGATTAAGGCTGACAAGTAATACTTCATCTAAAATAGGTCTTCCATCTTTGCTTTTGATAGTGTAAGGCGTTGTTAAGATGACTATTACATAAACAGTTTGATTGATGTCGTAGCCTTTGGCATTTTGTTGTTGCTCTGCAATTAGCATCAAAAAATAATGCAAAAATCTATCAAAATGATAATCATAAGCCACTCTTTGTATTTCAATGGCTATTCTTTTATCTTTGCTTTCTGCAAAAATATCCAACTCAAAATCAATATTTCCTACTTTTGGCGTAAATCTTTTTTCTGTTTCTATTACGTCCACATCAATCTCAATTCCTAAAATATCACGCACAAAAGCCTTAAAAACCGTTTTATTGGTAAAAGCTTTTTTAAAAATAACTTCGTTGTCAAGGTTGGCAAGCATTGGTGTTTTTATTTTAATGTTTAAAATTGTAGATATTGATACATTTTTAACGCAAAAATAGAGATTTTTAGGTAATAAAAATAAAAAATGCTTAAATTGCATTCAAATAATCATAACAAATTTAACACAAATAAAATATTTTAAATATTATGGAAACTAGCAAAGAACTTCAACCAAACAATCTGCTTGCAGAATACAAGACAATTATGCCTATTCACGTGCAATGGGGCGACCAAGATGCCGCAAAACACGTCAATAATGCAATGTATTTGCGTTATGCTGAAACAGCACGTATTGCGTATTTCCACGAGTTGGGCTATACAATGGATTTGGAAAGCAAAATTGCGCCTATTTTGGCGGAAATCAACGTACAATACAAAATGCCTGTTACTTTCCCAGACACACTTTGGGCAGGAACACGCACAATAGGCATTCCTGACGAGTTTACAATTCTTATGGAAACTGTCCTTGTGAGCGAAAAAACACAACGCATCACCACTAAAATTGTGGCTAGAATCATCAATTATGATTATTCTGCCCTCAAAAAAGCTCCTACGCCAGCGGATTTTTTGGATAAATTGCGCCTTTTGGATAATATTTAGTTGGTAAATTACAAAACTAACGACTTTTCATAGTTAATTAAGTCCAATAACAAATCCACTAAATTATCTGGATTTTGTGCGGGGCTTTGTGTAGAATATTCCAAAGAATAGCCAGAATACCTAAAATTGACTATTTCCCAACTACTTTCATTGAAAGCAATAGTACCTTTCTGAATGCTAGACACGTTTTCATAGAAGATAATATATAAAATTGCCTCTCCTGATGCCTCTACATAAGTACAACGGATTTGCCAACGCAATTTTTTGTTAATATTGCATAGTTTTATAAGAAGTTGCAGGATTGTTGGCGAAATTTCCATACATTTTTGGTATGCTTTTAATAAATCATTCAAAAACAAATATACTAAAAATACACAAAAACCTTTCCAAATTTTGAAAAGGTTTTTGTATATTTATTTTGGGCAGAACTTCCCGAAAGTTTCCAACTTTCGGGAAGTTAATTAGTTTTTCACTTCCTCAAAATCAACATCTGTTACATCATCTTTTGACGTGCCACCGGTTGTCGCTTCACCGTTTGCATTTGAATTGCCATTGTTTGCAGTATTTTCTGTTTGTGCATTTTGCGCTTCATTTGAGGCATTATACATTTCTTGAGATGCTGCACTCCAAGCGTTATTCAATGCTTCCAAAGCACCATCTAAAGTAGCAATATCTTGCGCACTATGCGCCATACGCACTTTTGCAAGCGCATCTTCAATAGCAGTTTTGTTTGGTGCAGAAAGTTTTTCGCCATATTCTTTCAACTGCTTATCAGTATTAAAGATAAGTTGGTCAGCTGTATTCAATTTATCAACTTTCTCTTTTTCCGCTTTATCTGTTGCTTCATTTGCTTTTGCATCATTGCGCATTTTCTGAATTTCTGCATCAGTAAGCCCAGAAGATGCTTCAATACGGATTTTCTGCTCCTTGTTAGTTGCTTTATCTTTTGCAGAAACATTCAAAATACCGTTTGCATCAATATCAAAAGTAACTTCTATTTGCGGAATACCACGTGGCGCAGGCGGAATACCGTCCAAATTGAAACGCCCAATAGTTTTGTTGTCTTTTGCCATAGAACGCTCCCCTTGCAATACGTGGATTTCCACAGAAGGCTGGTTTTCTGATGCCGTAGAGAATGTTTCAGATTTTTTGGTAGGAATAGTCGTGTTTGCCTCAATCAATTTAAAGAAAACGCCACCCATTGTTTCAATTCCCAAAGACAAAGGAATAACATCTAGCAAAACAACATCTTTGATTTCGTTAGTGAAAACGCCACCTTGAATAGCCGCACCAAGTGCCACGACTTCATCAGGATTAACACCTTTTGAAGGTTTTTTACCAAAAAATTTCTCTACTTCCTCTTGTATGCGTGGAATACGAGTAGAACCACCAACCAAAATAACTTCATCTATCTTGTCAATAGTAATGCCAGCATCTTTCATAGCCTTACGACAAGGCTCAAGTGTGCGCTGAATAAGGTCATCACAAAGTTGCTCAAATTTAGCACGAGTCATTTGCTTTGTAATGTGTTGAGGTACACCATCAATAGGCATAATGTAAGGCAAATTGATATCTGTACTTGTAGAAGACGAAAGTTCAATTTTAGCTTTTTCAGCCGCTTCTTTCAAGCGTTGCAAAGCCATTGGGTCTTTGCGCAAATCTACTGTTGGGTGGTCTTTTTTAAATTCTTCTGCCAAAAAGTCTATTATTTTTTGGTCAAAGTCATCACCGCCCAAATGCGTATCTCCATTTGTAGATTTTACTTCAAAAACACCATCACCCATCTCCAAAACTGACACGTCAAAAGTACCACCGCCAAGGTCAAAAACCGCCACAGTCATATCTTTATTGCGTTTATCAAGCCCGTAAGCAAGTGCTGCTGCCGTTGGTTCGTTGATAATACGGCGTACAGTCAAGCCTGCAATTTGTCCAGCTTCTTTGGTTGCTTGACGTTCTGCATCATTAAAATACGCAGGAACAGTAATCACGGCTTCATCAACGGTAACACCCAAATAATCTTCTGCTGTTGTCTTCATTTTCTGCAAAATCATTGCAGAAAGCTCCTGTGGCGTATAAAGGCGGTCACCTATACGTACACGAGAGGTATCATTATTTCCTTGTTCTACTTTGTAAGAAATGCCACGAAGTTCGTTGCTTACTTCAGAAAACTTTTTGCCCATAAATCTTTTAATAGACATAATGGTATTTTCTGGATTTGTAACTGCCTGACGTTTGGCAGAATCTCCTACTTTACGTTCTCCATCTTTCAAAAAAGCAACTATGGAGGGCGTTGTTCTACGTCCTTCTGAATTTGCAATAACTATTGGCTCTCCGCCTTCAATAACGGCTACACAAGAGTTTGTAGTGCCTAAATCAATTCCTATTATCTTTCCCATTGTAATTTACAGGTTTAATTATTTGATATCTTTTGTGTTTAATATTCTTATAAATACTAATTTAACTATCAAATATCAATGGTTGTGCCAATTACAAAATGGCTGACAAATTGTCAGTTATTTATTAAACCTAGTAAAAATACCTATAAGTAGCTTTCAATAATTAGTTTAAGTTTTGGTAATGTTAAAATAAGATATAATCAACTGATTACTAATATTTTGTATTCATTTGCAATTTACAACTTACAATTTACAATTTATAATTCATAATTAACTAATTACATTCTTTTGGAATATATTTTTTGATAACCCGCTTATAGAGCCTTTCAACCAAATATTTGTGTAGCCAGATATGTTCAAAGCGGTATTTGGCACGATATCCATCTATGGGTACAATCAAAACAAGGCTGGAACGCTCCAACACATTACTTGTATAAGTGGTGTAGGTTGTTCCAGACCAGCTGATAGTCGTTTGGTCGCTATTAGCTACCTCAAAAAAACCATTCTCATCAATTTTATCTTTATAATCAAGTGCAATTTGCTCAAAAAACATTTTATATGGTTCAAAGTAGTCTTTATTTTTATCTTTTGAAGGTCTGTTGTGTTTTTCATCTCCTCTCTCCAATAAAAAATCAAATAAAACATCTTTCACGTTACGTTTATTATTTTCTACCACATAGTTTATCAGCACATCACTAAGCCCCAAATTACCTAAAGTATTTGTCAGGAAAATATTTTGTTTTAGCATTTTAGAAAAATCACTTACTGTTTTGTTCAAATCAATATTTTTCTTCTTATTGAAGTCAATATAATTTTGTACCCTAATAGTAAGTTCAGCTTTATTATGTATTTTAGGAGATTTGAGCTGAATAATTGTTGTTTTATTCTTAAAAAGTGGGTTCTCCGCAAAACGCATAAACGCCTCTGGTCTGCCCAAAATGATTACTTGTAAAAATATTTTACCTTCATTGGTTTCATATATGTATGTATAAAGGTTTTTAAGAAAATCCATAGCAGTTTCTGGGTGAACCTCGTCAAAATCATCAATAATAATAAATTTAGGCGTATTTTTTGACTTC
Organism: Raineyaceae bacterium; assembly: GCA_043764015.1. Classification (GTDB taxonomy): domain Bacteria; phylum Bacteroidota; class Bacteroidia; order Cytophagales; family Thermonemataceae; genus JANYGM01. Next base: position 216 of record JAYUKY010000131.1, on the reverse strand, counting down.
TCATTTTTTAGAAATAATACCTTTTCTATCCTAAACGTAGGCTGTTCAGAAGACTAGGGGAAAATTCCCCCACTTTTTGGAGTCTTCTTATGTATTTTTTGTTGTGTTTCTCTTTTGTTTTTGTTACTTATTTTCCAGTCTTTTAGTGTCTGTAAACTTACTTTTTCTAGAGCATTTTCTAGCTCTAGTGCTGTAAAATGATTTCCAAAATTGGCT
>JAYUKY010000130.1:0-24977 GCA_043764015.1 Raineyaceae bacterium | reverse complement strand
AAAGTAGTGGAAATTCCACGTCTTCTAAATAAACTTGAAGTGTTTGGTTTTCTTCTATGACTAATGACTCAACTAACTGATAAGACCCTTTTTGTTGATTTTCTTTACTTGTAGCTACTTTTCTGTTATTTTTTAATGGCATAATGAAGTGCTGTTTAAGAGAGGCAATAAAATTGAAATTAGCTACTCAAGCAAACCATTTGTCAGCAAGTATATACTTGAATTCCAACTGATTAGCAATACTATTTTTAATTAAATTTCTAAAAAGAGTATTTTTACAAACGCTTGCAACTCTTTTATCCTTGTTCTTTTTCTTATCAAAAACCACTGTATCTTTCTCTATTAGGGCATATCCTACTGGTAAGCTCACTTGTTTATTGTGATAAAGAGCCGTTAATTGGTTGATACCCTTTATATGACGACCTGTAACGTGGTCGTAATGCCAACTAACCAGCTCATTTTGTTGCATATGCGGTTTTTCTTCTACTGTATCATCTAAAATCAGTACACCTTCTTTGTCATTGATTTTCTTTATTTGGGGTTTTACTACTTTCCATAAATTTTTAGAGGTCATTAATTCCTTGTTTAAAGCCCTTGTTATTTTGTCGTGTGAGTATTTATTTTCTAATAAATCAGATAAACTGGTGGCTGTGGCTTGACCTTGATTTACTTAGGACTTACGCAAAAGTAGATTTTTTTGCTTAACTTAGCAAGAAAAAAGGAGGTATTTATGAAAATGAGTCAAGAATTATATGGTCAATTTCTACTAAGTAGCCAAATCAATTATACTTGCACTTACTTAGCCGACCATTTAGCAGGCGTTACCCATGATAAAGTGCGTAATTTTCTGTGTAAAAGTGATTTATCACCTCGTATAATCTGGAAAGCAGTACGTGCTGAGATGGTACAAAGCTCAAATGGATATATCATTTTTGATGATACGGTGTTAGATAAATCTTACAGTCATAAAATAGCGTTAGTTCGTCGTCAATATTCCAGCAATGCACACGGCTTAGTTTGTGGTATTGGTGTTGTCAATTGCCTTTACTATAATCCTTGCTTAAAGCGTTCTTGGCTAATAGATTACCGTATTTTTGCTCCTGATGTAGATGGCAAATCCAAACTTGTTCATGTAATGGAAATGCTGGAATTGCTAATTACACACAAAATATTGTATAAAACTGTGTTGATGGATACTTGGTATGCTAATACAGATGTTTTCAAGTATCTTATCAAGGAAAATAAAATATTTTATTGCCCTTTAAAAGCCAACCGCAAAATAGATGATTGTGGTGGTAAAGAGCCATATAAGCAAATTGCAGAATGTTTTTGGACAGAGGAAAACATTGAGAAAGGAAAACAAATTAAGGTGCAAAAGATGAGTAAAGATACTTATTTTAAATTGTTCCGAGTACTGGTTTCTACCACCAGAACGGATTATATCGTTACTAACGAGATAACTCAAGATAGCACTTGTGCTGCTGAAGAAGAAAGCAGTGTGAGATGGCAGGTTGAGCACTAGCGTCCCGCTAACACAGAGAAGAAAAACAAACAACAGGCATTGAAAAATGTCAATGCAGAATAGCAAAATGTCAGCGCAATCATATTGCTATGGCAATACTTGTATGGATTAGACTTAAACAATACGCTTATCAAACACAACAATCCATTTACAGACTAAAAAATAGCCTGTTGGACGAGTATATGATTAAAGAAATGATAAATCCTACATATAAATTTGACGCAAAGTTTACTTTTGCGTAAGTCCTATTACTATCAAATAATCACTATACAAATCATAGATAGGGGCTAAATTCATTTTTGTTTTTTTGGAGTTGTTAATTTTTTTCGTAAATTTAAGTCTAAATATTGGATTATACACTAACCTTGCGTAACTTCAGTTATTTACTATTTGTCCAAATTGAAGGCTTTGGGCTTTGCCTATTTGTACTTACGCAAAGATGAGAAAAAAGATTTATTTTAGCAAGAAAAAGATAAAAAATTTTGTGATAAAGTGTTTATACACAATGAATAGCAATATTAGATATACCATTATTCCTATGTTGCCATAAATTCCCCTCTAATGATAAAATATGCTTTTTATTTAAAATATTTCTTACTTTATTTTCTCAAAATACTTATCAACTTCTTTCCTATAATATGGTGAGAGTGATGGAGGGACGCTTTTTAGCAGTTCTGTTTGTTTATTTTTGTTTTTGCTGTATTGTTGTAGGTTTTTAGGTACACTTTTCTCCAAAACTTTTGAGGTTTCTCCTTTGCGTTTTTCCTCTTGGTCTCTTTCCCTTTTGGAGTTTTCAGCCTCCAAAAGGCGTGTTTCTATCTCCTTTTGGCGTTTTACAAGCTCGTCTGTGAGGCGTTTGTTTACCAAATCATCTTCGTTTTTTTCCATTTGTTTAATGGCTTCTTTGATTTTATCTCCGCCGCCATTTTTACCAAATTCTCCTTTTTTAGACATTTCTTCCAGCATTTTGCGCAAAGATTCCTGTTTAGCAGCCATTTTAGCAAGTTGTTCAGAGAGTTGTTGTCCAGTTGCGCCCCCTTTTTTAATTTCGCCTAATTGTTTGCTAAGTTCCTTTTGAAGGTCGCTCATTTTGCCACCGTCCCCTTTTCCTTTGCCCTTTCCTTTCCCTTTTGACTTCTTTTTACCACTTTTTTTACCTTTCCCCTCTCCGGCATCATCTTTTGGGCTACCTTGCATATCTTTGAGCGCATCACTCAACATCAAGGCAAGATTATTCATAGAAGTCATAGCAAATTGTTGTTTGGAGCTTGCAGTACCTATTTTTCTTTCTTTGAGATTTTCCGTTGCTTGGTTCATATTAGCTTTCATTTCTGTCATCTCACGAGTAACAAAGCTCTCAATTTTAGGCTCTCTTTTGGCAAGTGCCGTAAGACTATCATCAATAATTTGTGCATCATCTCTCAATTTAAGCTGTTTTTGTGCCAGCGCAATAAAGCGTGGGTCAGCAAGATTGATATTTTTAAAATCTTTCATTAGTTGCTCTTGACTAAAAGAAAGCGTTACAAGATTATCCAAAATTTGGCGCAAAGTTTCCTGATTTTCTTCATTTTGCTCTTCTTCTGCTTGTTCTTGCGCCCCTTCCATTTTTTCCTGCATTTCTTTCATCTTTTTAGCGGCTTTTTTCTGATTTTCAGATGCTTTTTTATTCTTCTTTTCCTTCATATTTTGCTCACTTTCTTTTTGTTCTTTTTCTACTTCTTTTTCATCTTCTTTTGTGTCAGGAGTAGGATTTTCGTTGCCTAGTTCTTCGTTTTGTTTTTTGAGGTCTTCCATTTCTTTCTTGATGTCCTCAAATTTTTCAGAAAGTTCTTTTTGTTGTTTTTCCAAACTTTCTTGACTTTCTTTTTTATCTGAATTCTCTTGATTTTCTTTGTCTTTTTTATCTTGATTTTCCTTAGAATCTTTGTCAGAATTATCTTTATTATCTTTATTATCCTTGTCTTTTTTGGCTTTCTCTTCTTTTTCTTTTTTGATTTTGTCTTGATTTTCCTTAGAATTTTTGTCAAAATCCTTATCATTTTTTTCTGTTTTTTCAGCTAATTTTTCTTGTTCTTCTGCAAGTTTTTCTAGTTCTTTGATGGTTTGGTCAAGTTTTTGGTCATACTTCATTTGCTTAAACATTTCCATTGCACGTTCAAGCTCTTTTTGTGTATTTTCTTCTTTATTTTCCAGCTTATCAAGCATTTCCAGCACGTTTTGGTCGTTTCTATTTTTCTCCAAAAGTTTTTCTAATTCCTCATAAAGTTTTTTAGTTTTTTCGTCCAAAACATTGTCCATAAGTTTCTGTAATTGCTTAAATTTTTCTTGCAATTCTTCATTTGGCGGACTAAAACGGTCTTGCTTTTCGTTAGAAAGTTTGTTTAATTCCTGTAGTTTTTTGATGTCTTCTTCTAATTGTTTTTTCTTTTTTAAGATTTCTTGGATTTGTTTTTTATCATTAAAATCCACATTTTTCTTTGTTTTTAGCCTTGCTTCTAACTCATTTAGCTCTGCTTGGAGTTGTTGTGCGTTACGGATAGTTTTTTCCATTTGGCTTTCCGTTTGTGCAATACTTTCTTTCAAATCTTTTTTAGCTTCTTCTGTGTCAGGGATTTTGAACGTAAAACCGCCACTACGAGCTGATTTTGCGCCATTTGCGCCATCATTGTCCCAAACCTGCGTGAAATACTCAAATTTTTGCCCAGATTTCAGTTGAAATTGCTCAAGCTCCAACCTAAAATAATAATTTTGTGCAGTTTGTCCACCAGTAAGCTGTATTGGCACATTTGAATAACTTGTATTTGGATTTTTCTCGTCTGTAATGCGGTAAAAAAGCCTCAAACTAGACAAACCATAATCATCAGAAACAGTCCCACCAACACTTACAAAGTTAAAAAGTGCCGTATCTTGGTATGCCTCCATAGAAATCTTAGGAAATTCATCAGGAATAACACTTATATTGTAGGTAATAGCATCTTTATTTTCCGAAAACTGATTTTTTAGCTTGATTTGGTAACCTTGTGATGCCATCATTCTACGTGCAAAAGTAAAAGACTTATCTTCTTGTTTTTCAGCAGATTGTGCAGTTTTTTCATTGTCAAAAGCAAATTCTAAACTTTCGGCACTTCCTGTATTTAGTTGCCAATTTATTTGTGTTCCTTGTGGTACAACCAAATTTCCAATATTTTTAAGGCTTTCAGCAGGTTTTCCCAAATATGCAGGATAAGACAAATTTGCCGTAAAATTCAGCAAAGTAGGACGTTCTAACACGTTTACTTCCATTGTATTAGAAGAAAAACCGGCCGCTTCAAAAGTAAAATCTTGTGTTTTTTGGATTTTGTTGAAGGTGTATTCAAAACCACCATTTTTAGCTTTTGGCATCTTAAAACGTCCATTTCCAATGAGTAGATAGACATCTTCAGGCACAGAACGCCCATCTAATTTGAGAGAAACTGTAAAATCTTCATTTTTGAAGGCTTCTAGTTTTTTGTTTTGAACAAGAAAGTTAAATGGTGCTTTTTCTGCAAAATGCTCATTATAATTGAGTATTCGTGTAGAACTTCCTGTCAATAATTCACTATAAAACGCAAAAATCAGCAACAAAAGCAACAAAGGCGGCAACAAATATTTTAGATATTTCTTATTTTCGCCCAAATCAACGGCATCAGTAAAAGTAAAAACGCTTAAATCATTGGTTTTCTGCTGAATAGATGCCGCTAGAAGTGTATTTTTATCATTATTCACGTTCATACGGCTAAGTTGCAAAGTATTGATAAGTTTGTCATCAATATGCGGGAAATACCGCCCAATTTGCAGAGAAGCCTCTTCATCAGAAATGCGTTTACCTATTTTGGTGAGTCTCGCCACAGGCACAGCTATCCAATAAAAGATAGAAAAAAGTGCCAAAGAAACAAATGTAAATAGAAAAGCCCCACGAATAACCGTACCAAAACGCCCAAAATGTTCAAAAGCATTTAGGCTTAGGTAGGCGGTGAGCAGGAGCGCACCAGAAATCAAAACACCTTTCAAAATCTGATTAGTGTAATATTTCTTTTTATATTGGTTGAGTTGCTGAATTAAATTTGACATTTTTGGTTGTTTTTATTTTCTTAAATCCTTTACTATCAATAATTTACACCATTATTAAATCTCGTTTTTTGGTTATTATTTGCTTTTTTGTTTTTGTCTTACTAGCAAGTTTACACTCCTTAAAAAACGCATTTAATTGTGTTTCTTCTTCTTTTGTAAGTGGTTCTTGTCCACCAATATAATCAACGTCTAGGTTTATTTGTTTAGTTTTCATTTTGATTATTTATTAAAAATATTTGTTGATAAGTTTTAATGCTGCATTTGTTTCAATTATCATTAGTCGTCCTCCAAAATGAAATGCTCCAAGTGTTTTTTCGTAATGTTCTATGAGTTGTGTTTTTGAGATAAAAGATACATTTCCTTCGTGTCCACGTTGGAAAGCAAGTTTACAAGCAAAAGCCACAAGATTCCCAGCAACACCAAAATAAACTTTATTTTTTCCTTTATTGAATGGTGCATTTTCTACCAAGTGCATATAAACGTGGTCTGCCTTGACTTCCAAGCTCACCAAACCTTGAATAATATTAGCATTATTGACAATTGTAAGTTTATAAACATCTCTTTCTGGTTGTTTAAACTCATCTTTCCAATTAAAAACCCAATTATTTTTCTTACTAACCAATTTTAATTCATTTTTTTGACAACAAAGAAATATCTGTTTGAAAACTATCTCCAGAAATCACATTTTCAATAGAATTGGTTAGTTTATCAACTTCAAAATCAAGCTCAATCTCTTTGGTTTTCTTCATAAATCCAGTTGCTGAATTAAATTTGACATTTTTTTATTTTTTTGATGTTATGACAAATATATCTCCACAATAGTTGTACCAATTCTCGTATAAAAACTATTACTTTCTCAAAGTTATAAAAATTAGATTTTCTTGTGTTTATAATTACCTATTTATTTTTCTTCAGAAACACGCCCGTCAAGTTGTGCATCAACTTTTTTGCCTGCTGCCGTAAGCTCTTCTATATGCGCTATAATCATATCTCTGTATTTGAGTTCAATATTTTCTGTTTTAATAGCTTTCTTAAAAAAATCCATACCATCTCCACCTTCTGCAAGGTAGTCAGAAATAGCAATAGTATAGGTTTTTGTTTTATCAAAAGGTTTGTCATTAACTACAATTTGGGTATATTTTCCGTCCTTTATCTTCATTTTCACGTTAGAAATAGCTACGTTTTTCTTAGCAAGCATATAAGCAAACAGCATTTCCATAGTTTCACCGTTTACGGTAATGACAGAAACAGCGTTTTCAAAAGGCATTAGTTCAAAAATAGTAGAAATTCTTATCTCACCTGCGGGAATACTCACACGCAAACCGCCCATTGTAACGAGTGCTAAATCTATCTCACGTACTTCTTTTTTAGCTTGTTCCAAAGTCAAATCTGCCACAAAATTCCCTAAAATAAACTCATTGGCACGCATCACTTTGGGTAATTCTTTGGCTGCTTGTCCAATAACACGGTTCATTGAGCCATCAAGTTTTGCTTTGTAAGGCGCAATAATGGCTTCTATTTTTGGGTCAGCAATGATGTCCGCATCTATTTCTGTATGTGTAATGGCTATTTTGGGTTTGTAGGCTTTGGGCGTACAAGCGGGAAAAAGCATTAAAAAACTTATTAAACAGAAAAATAAAGTAGCTCTAAAGTTATTAGTTTTGTTATTCATAAAAAAAGTAGTAGATATTTTTAAAAGTCCGAAAGTTAGTATTTTTTTTGTATTTTTGAAAAATTAAAAATAAAGCAACTAAATTTTTGTCAGATTTTTATGAAAAATTACCTCAAAAAAACCTTCATTTATCTTGTTTTTGCACTAAATTTATTGGGTTTGAGTAGTTCAAATATCAAAAAAGATACGCCACAAACTGCACCAGAAGACCCACTTACAGGCGTTTGGAAAGGTTATCTTACCCAAAAAGTAGGTGGACTTGCTAGTAAATATACTTTTCAGATAACTTTTAAACTAAATAACGACAACCGCATCACAGGAGAATCTCGTTTAAATTTGCCTGATGGCACTTTTGGTATTATTACTTTGATTGGCGAGAAACTGAATAAAAGAATTGTCGTTAAAGAGCTTTCTATCAAAGAACAAAAAATTGATAGCGGCTACTGGTGCATCAAAAAATATATACTTACGCTTAAAAATAATACGTTAAAAGGTAGTTGGTTTGGTTGTATTGCTAATAGTGATGCACCAGAAGGAGAGATTTATCTAGAAAGAAAATAGTGAGGAGTGAAGTGTGAAATATAAAGAATGAATTATATTTTCCTAAAATTTTTGTTGGAAAGTAGTTTTTTTAAAGTTTTTTATTTATTATTGCGTAAAATATGTAAAATAAATATGTTTATTAAGTTTACATAGTAAACAGTTATTATTAGTTTATATCTGACTCATCAAATAATTATACCTAAATCATTTGATTATTAGTGTTTTGTATTCATTTACAATTCATAATTCATAATTCACAATTAAAAAAAATCCAATGAACAAAAATGTAATTCTTATAGGAACAGTTGTTTTTTCTTTAATAGCAATTGGACTTACTTATTTCCTTTGGGAATCTATCCAAAAGCCTATTCGTGAGGCTAAATTTGTGGCTGACACAGAAGAGCGTGTCATTGCACGTATGAAAATCATTCGTGAGGCACAAAAACTTCACTTGATTGTAAAAAACAAATATGCAGATAATTTTACAGATTTGATAGCTTTTATCAAAGATGAAAAACTTGCTATTGTCAATGTGAAAGAAATTGTCATCAAAGGAGATGAATTTAAAAAACAAATAGATACTATTGGTTATGTGGCAGTACGTGATAGTATTTTGCCAAAATCAAAATATCCTAATTTTAATGTAGATTCTATTGCTTTTATTCCAAATGACTCAAAAGTAACAAAAGATAGATTTGCAATGGCAACTGCTACTTCTAGAGCTGCTACAGCAACATTTGTAAATGCAAAAGAAGGAGGTAAAGAAGATGAAAATTCAACGGCAGGATTATTACAACACTTAGAAGTAAAAGATGTAGCTCCTGTAAATCCTGCAAGAAGAAGAAAAGGACCAGAAGCATTGCCTCATTTGGGTTTTGGTAGCCTTACGGACCTTTCATTGAAAGGAAATTGGGGAGAGTAAAGAATAAGTACGAAGTGAGAGCTACGAATACGAATATAATATTTTTTTATGAAGAAGTCAGATATACCCACCTGACTTCTTCATAAAAAAATTCACAATTACTTTGATAATTTAAAGTTGATAAATTGGAAGATATAGCCAAAAAATTTCGCCTAAATCATAAAATACACGACAGTTCTTTTAGTATCAATAATATTGAGCATTATGAATTGTTGTTTATGGTAGAACATAAAAACTTGCGTGTATCCATTATGGACACACACGAGAACAAGTGTGTTTTTTTGGAAGACTACAAATTTTCTCAAATAAATACAACACAAGACCTCGTACATTGCCTAGAAGAACTTTCTACGGCTCACAGCATTTTGCAGGCAGGTTATTGGAAAGCCGTTAAACTTAGTTTTAGGAATGAGAATTTTACTTTTATTCCAGAAGAATTATTTGTTAAAGAAAATACTCTAGATTATCTTTCTTTAAATGAGAGTTTTACAAAAAATAAATACTACCATTTTTCACACACACACAAAGGAATTACTTGTGTTTTTGTGGCGGAAGCCCTTATTGTAGATTGGTTTAGAAAGGTTTATCCCAACATTAATATCCATTATTCGCATCAAGCAGAAGCGGTAATGATTGGCGCACTCAATACAGATATAAAAGAAAGCACCTCTGTTCACGTTTGTGTAGAAAACCGTTATATGAACTTGTTAGTTTTGAAAGACGGAAAACCCGTTATTTCTAATGTTTTTCATTATCAAAGCCCACAAGATTTTGCTTACTTTATTCTTTTTGTCTATGATGAATTACAATTAGACATAAACACTTGTCCTATAACACTTTATGGAGAAATAAGCCCAGATTCTAATATTTTTGCGCTTATTTACAAATACGTAAGACACGTGCATTTTGCTACAAAACCTGCTAAAATTGCGTTTAGTCATCAGTTTGATGAGATTTTGACCCACCGTTATTTTGATTTGTATAGTATGTATTTTTTGGATAAATAGTACAAATTGTGAATTTTAAATTGTGAATACAAAACATTGATAATTAGGTATGTAAATAAAATAAAATTTTAGTTTTATGAAAGAAATTTTATTTTTATTTCTTCTTAATTTATATTTTTTTGATATTTTTGGGCAAGATTCTCTACAAATCTTAACAGAAAACAAAGAAAAATATCAGCAAGAAAATCACTCAAAAACTACTGATAGTTTTAAAATATCTAAAAAAAAATTCCATTTTGCACTTGCAGGTGCAGGCATAACGTATGGCGCAGGTTTGTACGGTTTGCATACGCTTTGGTACAAAAATAATGCTCAAACAAGTTTTAAATTTTTCAATGATAACCAAGAATGGTTGCAAATGGATAAGCTAGGGCATTTTTTTACCTCTTTTCAACTAAGCCGTTTGGGGCGTGATGCCCTGCAAAAAAGCCCTTTATCTGAAAAAAAAGCACTATTTTATGGGAGTTTGGTAGGTACGTTTTTACTTACTCCTATTGAAATTTTTGATGGATTTTCTGCTGGTTATGGTGCATCTTGGGGAGATGAAATAGCTGATTTGAGTGGCTCTGCAATGGTTTTGGGGCAATATTTGCTCTGGAACGAGTTGCGCATCAAACCAAAATTTTCTTTTCATACTACAGATTTTGCTTCCCTTCGCCCAAATACGTTAGGCAAAAACTTCACACAACAACTTCTCAAAGACTACAACGGACAAACTTATTGGCTTTCTGTGGATATGGACAAGTTTTTGCCTCACAGAAAATTCCCTAAATGGCTGAATATTGCGGTGGGCTATGGCGCAGAAAATATGGTTTTTGGTCAAAATAAAGAAAATTTAGTGGCTGGTTTTCAACAATATAGACAATTTTTTCTTGCACCTGACATTGATTTATCTTTCCTTAAACCAAAAAAACGTTGGGCTAAAATAGCTTTATATATCTTAGAAAGCATACATTTGCCTTCTCCTGCATTAGAATACACCTCAAAAGGAAATGTAAATTGGCATTGGATTTATTTTTGAGGTAATATTTTTTTCAATATTGCAACAAAATTCACTTTGATGAGGTTTTAAATCTAACAATCAGTTTGTATTTTACCTCACACTTCACACCTCAAACCTCACACTTCAAAAAAATGTCTAATAATCAAGTAAAAACAGCTTTACTGTTTGCAATGTTACTTTTTCCTGTTTTGATTTATATTGGTATCAAATCTTTTGGGCAAAATCATTATAAAATGCCTTATTATGGCGAAAGAAAATTGCTTCCAAATGCAAAAGATAAAAAAGATACAACATATTTCAAAATCCCAGATTTTTCTTTTATTGATATAAATAAAAAAACTTTTGATAATAAAAATCTTGCAAAAGGATATACTGTTGTGGCATTTTTGCAGCCAACGCTGGAAACTTCGCAACCGCTTTTAAATGGACTTACGCAGGTAGAAGCTAATTTCCCTAATAATAAAATCCCTTTTCACGTAATATTACTTGCTGATAATGATACACTTACATTTGCAGAGGATTTGCAAAAAAGCCAAAGAGTACAAAATAATCCGCACCATCAATATATTGCTAATAAAGTAGCTACGACACAATTTGTACAGTTATTTGATACTAAGTTATTTTTGCCACCAGTTCCCATAAAAAATAAGTATGTTGCGCCAGTTGTCAAGAAGCGTATTTTTTTGATAGATACAAAAGGTTGTGTAAGAGGCGTTTATGATAGCACAGAACAAAAGGAAATAGACAGACTAATGCTAGAAATATTTGTTTTAGATGCTATAGACAAAGATATTTAGAAATTTGTATTAAAGCCTTTCCAAAGTGGAAAGGCTTTTTTAGTATTTATTGTATTGAAATACGAGTATTTTTGTCCACAACATCATAAACTTCAATAATGTGAGCAGTTTTGAGGGAAATGCAGCCCAAAGTCCAGTGGCTATATTTATCTATGATAGTGTCATCATTATTTGGTACACCGTGAATGCCTATTTCACTACCTACGGTAGCATTTTCAGAGATTTTCCCTTCTTTTTTGGCAAGTTGATGTTTGCGTTCTGAGTCTTCTGTGGGATAATTTACCCAAATAAACCTAGACCATTTTGCGTGTTTGTACTTAGAAAGTGCCTTAAATTCACCTTCTGGTGTACAGCCATCACCTTCTGCCCGTTTGTCGTCTTTCTCGTTAAAACCAAGCACAACAGGATAAGTTTTGAGGGTTTTTTTACCTGCCATTACAGAAAGAGTGAGTTTTTTCTTATCAATATGTAACCAAATACTTGTTTTTTTAGTTTTTGATTTTTTAATAATGCTCACAAGTGTTGTATTAGGGGAGGCATTACGCACATTTTCATTACCATTATTTTGCTGAATTTGCATACTTTTATTTTCTTTGTTCTCACAAGCAATAAAAATAAACAATAATAAAATGAGAGTGTTGTTTTTCATAAAATTTAATAATTTTCCTAAATATTTGATTATCAAATATTTAGATTTTTACAAGCTGTCCAAAATCCTGTTACAAATATATAGATTTTTTGTATCAATTACCACACTTTACCTAATATTCAGTCATTTAATAAAATCATTTTTTCATTTTTTTTGTATCTTTGTATTTGACAGGCAAAATCATACTACAAAATTATTTTATAATACGCTTAAAATCACTACAAAATGTACCTAAAAATCTATTTAAAAAATTTATTTATTGTCTTTTTTATCTCTCTAATGTTATTTTCCTGTGAAAAAAGTCAAAAAGGAAATTGGACAGCAAAGGATAAAACAACGCAAATAACGAATTGTAATGCCCAACTAAATACACAACTTGCAGGACTTCCAGACCTCACCAAACTAGGTAATATTACTAGCCAAGAGAAAAAAGAAATTTGCGAGTGTTTTATCAGCAAAGTGGAGGCTAATTATACGCCTGAAGCCCTTATCAACGACACGAATGCTAATAAAGCCATTAAAAATGCCTGTCTTTTTGAAGTAATTATGGGGAGGAAAGGAGCTTGGAAGGCAAAATTTAAGATATTTTTCAGAGATTCTTTTGATAAACGTATAGAATTTTCTGCCTCTCCAGAAACAGAACAGAAAATCATTGATTGCCTTGTGATGAAACTAGAACAACAAGTTGCTCCACAAGATTTGCCCGCCTCAAATGCACTTATTACACAATTAGATAAAGTTTGTATGACAGATGTGGAAAATAGAAAAGGCAAAAAACCAAAAAAATAAACTGGATATATGATGTATGATATATGATTTGTGATATATTTGTTAAATATAAAATGTTGATAATCAAATTGTTATTTGATATTTAATGCCACAAATAAGTTACAAATAATTTAAAAGTAGTTGTTTGATTATGATACAAGTATTTTTTTTACTACTTTTGAATTTACGACTGCCATAATTTCTTTAAAGCTATGATGTTTAATGTGCGCAGGGTATAAAACCCTGCGCTACTGATAGTAAACATAAAGTATTGATAATCAATAATGTGCAATTTTGTACTATACGGATAAAGACACCTTTTTGGTAAATCATATAAAACTGTTCATATTATTGAACTTACAATTCACAACTACTCATAATGGCAAAAAATAAAGCATCTTTTTTTAATACAACTACTATCAAAGGGCGTTTGAGGGTAGGTTTTGGATTGGCGGCACTTTTGCTTACACTTTCTGTGGCACTTGCTATTTGGCAAATTAACGCTTTTAGCACACAAGCAGGGCTACTAATGAAAGTCAGCAAACCCACACAAACCAACCTTTTGAACCTCAAAAATGCCTTAATGCAGACTAATAACGCTTTGCAAAGTTTTATTATCTACAAAGACCCACTAATGAAAGGTGATAGAGAAAGCCTTTGGAACGGTTTTGTCAATCAAACGGCTGATTCTCTCAAAATATATGAACAAGAATGGATTTCTCTTGATGACAGAGTGCTTTTTACAGAGATTCTAGGAGATTTGGACAGGCTTAGACGTACACAAGCAAGTGTAGAACGTGTTTTTGATGATAATAAAGATGTAGTTTCTGCAGAGGAAATAGAAAAAAAACAAATTATTACCAAAGAAATAGACGACAAACTCAAAAATACAAAAAAAGATTCTATCAATAAAGAACAAGTAGAAGCTGTTTTTTCTGAACAAAATGCTAGTAATCAGACAGATACAGAAACTCCACTTGAAGGAATGGAAAATGTACAATTAGGCATTTCTAATAATAATTCTGGCAGTAACTCCCAAGTAACAGGAAATATATCAGATTTTGAAACTATTTTGCCACAAAACGTCAAAGCAGAATACCAGAAACGTATTGTTGATTTTACGGCACTTGTAATGTCTAAAATTGATAGACTTTACAAAAGCCAACAAGTGCAAATTAGTACACAAGAAAACCGCCTAAATACAAGTAAAACACTGATTTTGATTATTTTAGTTAGTATTTTTGTTGTAGGAATTACAATGCTTTTCCTTTTTGCAAAAACGGCAACTATGCGCCTAATGGAAGGTTTGCAAACCATACAAGACCACGCAAAAGAGTTTGGGAAAGGTAATATTCCACAAATTTCCACAAAAATACAAGACGAAACATCTGCTATTTTATCAGAATTTAATGTTTTGGGCAAAAATATGGCAAGTATCAAAGCATTTGCTCTGCAAGTTGGGCAGGGACAATATGAAACGGAAATCTCTGTTTTTAATAACGAAGGAGAGATTGGAACGTCTTTGAGTGCTATGAAATTGGGACTTCTTAATGTGGCGCAAGAAGACAAACTGCGCAACTGGCAAAATGAAGGCTTTACAATGTTTTCAGAGATTTTACGAGATACAACAGATGTGCAAAAACTCTATGATGCACTAGCGGGAAATCTTGTAAAATATGTGTCTGCTAATCAAGGAGGTATTTTTATTGCCACTCGTGAAACTGAAAACGAACCTTTTTTGGAACTTAAATCTTGCTATGCTTATGGTAAGAAAAAATTTATTAAAACGAAAACACAACTAGGAGAGGGGCTTGTGGGGCAATGTTGGCAAGAAGGGCAAACTATTTATATGACAAAAGTGCCAAAAGATTATGTGGCTATCTCGTCTGGTCTTGGAAGTGATGCGCCCCGTTCTGTGCTTATTGTGCCTATAAAACTAGGAATGGTCGTTTATGGCGTGATAGAACTTGCCTCTTTTAATGTTTTTACACAAAAAGAAAAACAATTTGTAGAAGAATTAGGAGAAGATATTGCGGCTACTATCTCTAATTTGACGACTGCGGAACAAACCCAAAAACTGCTTGATGAATCTCGTAGTCTTACAGACCAAATGAGCATACACGAGGCAGAAATTTTGGATAGTATGCAAAACCTCAAATCTACAAAAAAAGAGCTTGAGAAACGTACTGGTGAAATGGAAGCTATGATGACGGCTATTGATAAAGCGACTGTCGTGATGGAACTTGATAAAGCAGGCAATTTTACTTACGTTAATGAGAAATTTTCTGAGATTTCGCAGTACAAAAAAGAAGAAATTTTAGGAAAACATAGGAGTTTTTATGCGCCACGTGATACAGACCCCGCAGATTTCAATTTGCTTTGGGCGCAACTTGCGAGTGGGGTTTATTTGGAATCAACTATCAAAAGAGTACGCAAAGATGGTACTGTTTTTTGGTTGATGGCATACTTTTTTCCTGTTGTGAACAAAGAAGGCGTACTTTTAAAGGTAACTTGTATTGCATCTGATATTACAAACCGTATAGCGTTGGAAGATAAGGCTATAGAAGACCAAAAAACAATCAATTTTAAAAATAATGCCTTTGAAAGTAGTTTTATTATTATGGAAACTGATAGTAATTTTATGGTCAAAACCATCAACCGTTTTGGTTGTGATGCGCTTGGAATACATAAAGAAATGGTGGTAGGAAAACATATTGATAATGCTATTATTGGTAGGCTGGATTTTAGGGGAATACGCAGGACGCTACAAAATGATGGCATAGAAGGCGGTACAATAATGCTCAAAGCAGGTGATAAATCTTACAAATTTGTCAATATGCGCGTGGCAGGCGTGAAAGATGCCAACTTGGGTACGTTGGAAAGTATATTTTTTATGGGAACAGATATCACGTCAGAGCAAATAGAAACTAATAATCTGTTGGAAAAAATAACACAACTAGAAAAAATCAAAAAGGACTAGGATTTTTAAGATTACAAGATTTTAAGATTTAATACAAAATAATCAGTAACTCTACTTCTTATAAAATATTGATTATCAAGAAATTTAGAAAAAAAGAATTAAAATCAAAAATTGCTAGACAACCAAATGTATTTAATCTTAAAATCCTTAAATCCTTAAAATCTTAGTCTGTGTTTGAGAAATTAAAAATTATTGAACTTGCAAGCGTACTTGCTGCACCAAGCGTTGGGCAGTTTTTTGCTGAATTAGGTGCAGAAGTCATCAAAATAGAAAATCCTAAAACCAACGGAGATGTTACCCGCTCGTGGAAATTACCTAATGAGAATGTAGAAAGTAATTTTTCTGCTTATTTTTCTGCCGTTAATTGGGGTAAAAAATCACTTTTTATGGATATTTCTGAAGAAGAGAACCTCCAAAATCTTTACCAACTTCTACAAACTGCTGATATTATGCTGGTTAGCTACAAATTTGGAGATGCAGAAAAACTAAAAGTAGATTACAAAACCCTCCAAAAAATCAATCCCAATATCATTTACGGACATGTCACAGGCTACGGAACAGACAACCCAAAAGTTGGTTATGATGCTATTATTCAAGCAGAAACAGGCTTTTTTTATATGAACGGACACGCTGACGGTTTGCCACACAAAATGCCTGTTGCCCTTGTTGATGTACTTGCTGCCCATCAACTCAAAGAAGGTATTTTAATTGCTTTGCTCAAGCGTATGCACACGCCTACAACCTCCACAGGTGCATACATAAGTGTTTCTTTGTTTGATGCAGCAGTTTCTGCGCTCACCAATCAAGCCACTAATTGGCTTAATGCAGGGCATTCTCCGCAAAGAATGGGCAACGAACACCCCAATATTGTACCTTACGGCACTGTTTTTACTACAAAAGATGATAAAATGCTTATTTTGGCAGTTGGCACAGACAAACAATTTATTTCTCTTTGTAATATCCTTAATATCAATGAAATACCACGAAATGAAAGTTTTAGCACCAACGCTCAACGTGTCAAAAATAGACTAATTTTACTTCCTATTTTGGAAGAAGAAATCAAAAAATATGATAAAAAATATCTTTTGGAAAAATTTGAAGAGAAAAATGTGCCTGCTGGTGGCGTCAATGATGTTTCTGAAGTATTTGAAATGCCACAAGCGCAAGATTTATTATTGCCTTATCCTGATAGCAATTTTGTTGGTTTAAGGCAATTTATAGGAAAAATTAGCTAAAAAATTACCTTTGAGAAATGATTTTTTATACTTAATTTTGCCGTTGAAATATGTAGAATCACTAAAAAATAAATAATTAAAAAAATGAAAAAAAACATCATTCTAATCATTTTAAACTTGTTTTGCATAATAAGTTTTGCACAAACAAAGCCAATACAAAACCCTAAAAAGAAGATAAAAATTATTCTTTTAGGCGTGTTTCATTTCAATCAAAGCCTTGATAGTACCAGCAAATTACACTCTAATTTGTTTACAGAAAAAAGACAAAAAGAAGTAGATATTTTAGTAAATAAACTTGTTAAACAGAAGCCAGATAAGGTTTTTTTAGAATTTACACCAAAAAATCAGCCTTTTTATGACAGCGTTTATAATGATTATCTCAAAGGAAAAGAACCTACGAAAATCAAGGTAAAAGCAAGTGAATTTTTTCAGTTAGGAATGAAAACTGCCAAAAAATTAGGACATAAAAAAATTATTGGAATGAATTATCAACCAGAAGAATTGGGTGATAAAAACTACAAACCACTTAATGAAGTGGATAAAAAAGTACGTGATTTGTATCTAGCACTAGGAAATCACGAAGACAGCACTCGCACAAATGCGAAATTCAATAATTTGCCAACGCCTTACAGTCTGCCAAAACAAGATTCTCTGCTTCAAAAATCAACGCTCACAGAATTTATTTTGCAACTTAATTCTCCTAAAAAATTGATGCGAGATGAATACACCAACTGGAATTATATGTATAGTATGGGTACGGGTAATGATATGAATATGACGGACTATGTAGGTATGTTTTGGTATGGCACAAACCTAAGAAATTTTAATAATGTGCTTAGACAAGCTGATTATGAGAAAGATAACTGTTATTTGTTGATTTATGGGTCATCTCACGTGCCTTTTTTGAAATATTTGTTTGAAATGCACCCATATTTTGAAGTGGTTGATTTGAATGAAATATTAGAATAAATAAAATATAAATCAAATACACAAAAAATATGTAATAACCCTTAAAAATGTTCTTTTAAGGGCTTTTTTATCTGAAAAATCAAGAAAATTTATCTTCAAAAATATCTTTTAAAAATGACCATTCATTACACGCTCACGCAACTCCCAGAAATAGCGCAAAAAATTATTCAGTTTCAGCAACAAATTCAAAAAGAAAATAGTATATTGGCTAATATTTGGACTTTTGAAGGACAGATGGGCGCAGGAAAAACAACACTTATCAAAGAAATTTGTAAACAATTAGGCGTTACTGCAAACGTACAAAGCCCTACATATTCTATTGTAAATCAATATGATATAACTGAAAATGACAAGCAAAATAATCTAATAAATAAAATTTTTCATTTTGATTTTTACCGTTTGAAAGATATCAATGAAGCCTATGACATTGGATATGAAGATTATTTTTATCCTCAAAAAACAAATGAAAGTATTTGTTTGGTAGAATGGGCTTCTCGTGTGCAAGAACTTATACCAGAAAATAGCCTAAATATCATTATAAACATCATTAGTGAAGATAAAAGAGAAATTGTAGTCAATTACGAATGACAAATTACGAAAAGTGAAAAATTAATAAATTTCAAATAGAATGAGCAAACAAATCACCCCTAGTGCCTTTGAATCATTAGCAAAAGAACAACTTTTGTACCCACAAGAGCAACTCGCAATGTTGGAAAAAGACAATGTAACGCTTAGTATTGGCATTCCCAAAGAAACTGTTGCCTTTGAAAACCGTGTTGCGCTCACGCCTGATGGGGTGGCAGTGCTTGTTGCCAACGGACACGAAGTTATTGTGGAAACTGGTGCAGGTGATGTTTCTAATTTTTTTGATAAAGAATATAGTGAAGCAGGTGCGGAGATTTCGTATGAACGTACAAAAGTTTATGGGGCGGATATTGTCCTCAAAGTTGAGCCTCCAACAGAAGAAGAACTTAGTATGATAAAACAAGGGAAAACCCTTATTTCTGCCTTGCCAATGGCAAAACTTACCAAAGAATTTATTTTACAAGTCAATAAAAAACGCCTTACCTGCATTGCTTACGAATATATGGAAGACAAAGCAGGCGGAATGCCCGTTATCAGAGCTATGAGCGAGATTGCGGGAAGTACGGTGATGCTGATTGCAGGAGAATATCTAAATACTATGAATAATGGTCGTGGGGTAATTTTGGGCGGTATTACAGGCGTTCCGCCTACACGTGTGGTGATTTTGGGCGCAGGAACTGTCGCTGAATATGCCGCTAGAACGGCTTTTGGACTAGGTGCGGAAGTCAAAATTTTTGATAATAATATCTACAAATTGCGTAGAGTGCGTTATGCCATTGGGCAACAGGTTTTTACCTCAACGCTTGATACCGTAACGCTTAGTGAGGCTATTGCTCGTGCAGACGTTGTTATTGGGGCAATGCGTGCAGAAGATGGCATAAGTCCTTGTGTGGTTACGGAGGAAATGGTGGCACGTATGAAGCCTAATTCTGTAATTATTGATGTAAGTATGGACCAGGGCGGTTGTTTTGAAACGTCAGAAATCCGTAGTCATCATAATCCTACTTTCAAAAAATATGATGTTATTCATTATTGCGTGCCAAATATTGCCTCACGAGTGGCGCATACATCTAGCATGGCACTTAGCAATATTTTTACGCCGCTTTTGCTCAAAACTGCAGAAAATGCAGGCGTAAATAATATGATTATGAACTACAAATGGTTTAATAAAGGTATTTATGCTTTTCGTGGCAAACTTACCAACGCTGGAATTGCTAGGAAACTAGAAATTCCATATAGTGATATTGGGTTGCTAATGGCTGGAATGTAAGAACTGAAAAACTAATAAGAGTAGCATAAACGTATATTTATGCTACTTTTTTATCAAATAGATTTAGAATAATTGAGTGTTTTAATATAATTTTCCATAAATAACCAATCAGGGTTTCCGTTGGCATCTGCAGGAAGTTTTATAGTTTCGTAAGGAAATCTAGAAAGACGAAATTGTCGCCCATAGGCATACCTATACTGTAATTGTTTCAAAATAGTTACTAAAAATAAAGATACATATCTATTAATATTTTCATTTTTTGGTACAAGTGTATGCACATTATCATCACTAAAATATTTATAAGGGTGATAAAAAACATTAAAGAACATATCAATAGTAATTTTATCTTCAAAAATCTTTTTATTATCTACAAAATCATCATAACTAATGTAGTCTGAAATACCATTATTTTCAGAAGATGCTGTAAGAAGTGGTAAGTTTTCATCTCCTTTTATTCTATCTGGTTGTGTAAGTCTTTCTCCTTTATCTATTGAAAATAATTGCTTTAAGTCAAATGATTTCCAATGATTATTTTGTGTATTGAGTTCAATAGCAATCAAATTGGCAGGTATAACCTCAATATCTACCAATTGTTGTTTTATTTTCGTTGAAATAAAATTGATAATAGTTTTTTGGAATAATTGTTTTGACAGAATACTATAATTAGTTTCTATATAAGCTTCAGCGCACCATTCATCTTTTCCTGTTATTGCTTTTTTGACAGATAAACCTGCTATTTCGTCATTTTCTGTATAAGCATCAACAAATACTTTTTTGATATGTTGCCATTTTTTCTTAATATCTAGCCTTCCTCTATGTTTACGTTTCTCAAAACCGTCATCTTTTAAATAACCAAACCAAGTTTTGGTATTGTCATTGGGTTTATTTGCTTCCCAAACCATAATACAAGTTGGTACAGATGCACTAGGATTAAATAACTCATCAGGCATTGAAATAACAGCTTTCAGCTTGTGAGACTGCAATAATCTAGATTTAACAGCTATCAAATCATTATCATTCTTAATAGCGCAACTCATCTGAACAATAGCAACAACTATTCCATTACGCTTGCCAAAAATCCGTAATCCGTGTTCTATAAACTCCATTTGCCCTGCAGGACTTACATCATATGGAGGATTTAGAAAAGTGGTTGTAAGTTGATGTGAGCTACTTATTTGCTCTTCCAAATTAAAACAATCACCACAATAAATATTGGATTTCCCATCACCTCTAAAAAGCATATTAGAACACGCATAGGTGAACATATCAGCTCTGCGCTCTGCACCAATAAGTTGGTGTGATTTGATGTAATTTTTCTTATTAGTATCATTTCCAGCAAGGTCTAACATTCTTTTCATTGCGGCAATTAAAAAACCACCAGATCCGCAACAAGGGTCATAAACATAGCTATCCGCAGTAATATTTGCTAAATCACAAAATAAATCTGTTATGTGAAAAGGTGTTAGAACAAGCCCCTGACTTTTAGAACTACCTGCATAACGAATAAATTCTGTATAAAATTTGCCTAAAATATCTATTCCAGCATCTTCCATTTTGATAAGTGGATAAACATTTTTATAAATATAATTGATGAAATTCTTAGCAATTTCAATAGTCAAAATATCTTCTTTTTTGCGTTTGATTTTAAGCTGCTTAAAAATAGGTTCATTCGTAATTGTTTGAAATTCTCCCAGCATAGAGTCTTGATTTCTAACACTATTTTTACTCAAAACTCTCTTCAAAGCATCTAATAAGCCTTGTGCAAGTTCGCTACTATTTTCATATGTAACATAACTTGTTTTGAAAGTATTATCCAACAAACTAAGCAAAATAGCACTAATAATGGTACAACGTGAGTTTTCTGTGATAGAATAACTCTGAAATTCCTCGTTTAAAAAAACTGATTTTTGGATAATATCAATATTTTTTATATTTTCTAAGAAAATTTCATTATCCAAAATCTTTAAGTAGTCATTTACAGAAAGTAAAACTGTTGTATTTTCATCTTTATAAGTTGCTTCACCTTTCAACCATTTGAAAGTAGAAACCTTCAATTCTGCTTCATTTTCACCACTTACTGCAATAATAAGTATATCAAAATCATTTTTAAAAAATTGTGCATAATGCAATGCGCCATCTACACCATAATCTTTTGGATTATCTAAATTTGGGCTTTGATGCTTTGCTATTGATGCTTTGCACTCTATTAAAATTAAATAATCTGAATTTTGAGAAGGAAAAGAAATAATAAACTCTGGTCGTCCTGCGCCATTGCCTGATTTTGAAGCAGTTTGTAGTAGTTCTATTATTTTTTTATTGCTAGATTTTTGCTCTTCTATTTTGATAACATTATATAAAGGGTCATTCTTAAAATGTTCTCTAACAATGTTTTCTGTATTTCTCTCATTTGCCATTTTTGTTCTCTTTTATTTATTTTTCCCTTACGTCCACAAAAATACTCATTTTTTCTAATTAAAAATAGTATTTTTACAAGAACTAAACTGTAAATATCTACAAATAATCAACCCTGATTTTAGCTATTCCTTTGTTGCCAGAAGTTTCCTTCTGACAACAAAAAACATTTTTTTAAATAATAAAACCAATACCTTTTCTTTGGTTGGTATTGACATTTGCCACCAGTTCTCCCAATCTTTCTTCCACAAGTTCCTTATTAACGACAATTTTTGCATTTGCGCCAATTTTATCAGGAATATCAAACAAAAACTCATTCAAAAGGTGGCTCATAACCGTTTGTAAACGTCTTGCGCCAATGTTTTCTGCTTCAGAATTGATGTAAAACGCAATTTCTGCAATTTTTTCTAACGCATCATCTTGAAAGGTGAGTTCTACTTCTTCTGATTTTAAAAGAGCTTCGTATTGTCTTGTAAGAGCGTTTTTAGGTTCTTTGAGAATATGATAAAAATCATCTTTTGTAAGGCTTTGCAGCTCCACACGAATAGGAAAACGCCCTTGAAGCTCTGGAATAAGGTCTGAAGGCTTAGAAAAATGAAATGCACCAGCTGCAATAAACAAAATATGGTCAGTTTTCAAAATACCATATTTGGTACTTACTGCGCTACCTTCCACAATAGGCAAAAGGTCTCTTTGTACGCCCTCACGGCTCACTTCTCCTCCAGAATTGTTGCCTCTGCTTGCTACTTTATCAATTTCGTCAATAAAAATAATTCCAGAATTTGCCGCCAAATTGATAGCTTCTTCTTTGACTTCGTCCATATCAATAAGTTTTGATGCTTCATCTTCCAACAAAATCTTTTTTGCCTCGCCTATTGTAACCTTTCTTTTCTTTGATTTTGAAGGAATTAGCCCGCCCAGCATCTCTTGTATGCCCACCATAGACATTTCGTCCATACCAGGTGCCATTACACCCACGCCTGACACGCCACTTTGTTTTACGTCAATTTCAATTTTTCTGTCGTCCATCTCACCACTACGGATTTTCTCACGAAAACGCTCCCTAGTGCGCTGATTAAGCTCTTCATCTTCTTTATTAGCATTTATTTGAAAACCTAAATCATTGTTGTTATAATCACCATTATTTTGCTGATTTTGATTAAATTGTACAGGCGGAATAAGCGCATTAAGGATAATTTCCTCAACGGCTTCAGCGGCTTTTACCTTCACAATCTCTTGTTTTTGGGTTTTGACCATAGTAACGGCTTGCTCTGCCAAATCCCTTACCATACTTTCCACATCACGCCCAACATAGCCAATTTCTGTAAATTTAGTTGCTTCAACCTTCACAAAAGGTGCATTTGCGAGTTTTGCTAGGCGGCGGGCAATTTCCGTTTTCCCTACCCCAGTTGCGCCAATCATCAAAATATTATTAGGAACTATCTCATTTTGAATGTCTGACGGGCTATTCATTCGTCTCCAACGGTTGCGCAGGGCAATAGCAACATTTTTCTTTGCATCTTTTTGTCCAATGATGTATTTGTCAAGTTCTGCAACAATCTGCTGCGGTGTGAGGTCTTTGCTCATTTCTTAATTGTGAATGTTTAATTGTGAATTGTGAATTGAAATACACAAATTATTCTGATTACTTCTTTGTAAACACTCATTTTTATCAAAATGTTGTTTTTGAATGTAAATTTATGAAAAAATGTAGTAATTCTTTCTAAGTCTTAAATATTTAGAAAATTTTAAAATTTTTTTAGTATGTTTGTGCATAATCAAAAACAATTTTAAATTTATGAAAAAAGTATTTATTTTATTGATAACATTTTGTATGTTATTTTCTCTTAATGCAAATGCAGGCATATTTTCAGGTGCAAATGCTG
Organism: Raineyaceae bacterium; assembly: GCA_043764015.1. Lineage (GTDB taxonomy): Bacteria > Bacteroidota > Bacteroidia > Cytophagales > Thermonemataceae > JANYGM01. Next base: position 668 of record JAYUKY010000130.1, on the reverse strand, counting down.
ATAATTTCACACCAAAAAATGAAATTTCTGATAATAAAAATAGCAGAAAAATCAAAACCATCCAGAAACTTCTAAGCACCAAAATTGGTAAATGGGTTGTTACGAAAACTATCAAAAAACTTCAAAGACAAGCTTTAAACCCTCAAAAAAACAAAAATAAGGTAAATTTATCTACAGGAGGAATTCTTTTAGTGGTTTTTGGGGTGATATTGGTAGGCGGGATTGTGTTGATTTTTTCAGGTTCTGTTGTGCTTGGTGTTATTCTTGCGGTGTTTGGTCTGTTGCTTCTTGCTTTATCTTACTTTACTGTGGCGTTCTTTAACCCTGATAATTGGAGAAGAGTAAAAAGCTAAATAATTGTGAATTAGATAACGACATTGATAATTTGTATTACAGTCCAGCGGACTGACACTAGCAAGTGCTAGTTTTATAGAAAACAGTCAAAAAATGTATTTCGCTCCAGCAGTGAGCGGTACTAGCAAGGGCTAGTTTTATAAATATTGCGCTCCGCTGGAGCGAAATACAAACACAATGATATTTCTATAAATGTATAGTTCCGCTGGAACTAATGTACTATAAATGAGAGTATGTCTGATTTAGTTGCCACGAATACAGGAATAATTGTATTCATTCGTGTATTCGTGGCAATTGCAAACCCTACAATATAG
>JAYUKY010000129.1:0-25081 GCA_043764015.1 Raineyaceae bacterium | reverse complement strand
TGATTTGTTGATTTTGATTTGTTTTTTTTGATTTGTTTTTTTTGATTTGTTGATTTTGATTTGTTGATTTTGATTTGTTGATTTTGATTTGTTTTTTTTGATTTGTTTTTTTTGATTTGTTTTTTTTGATTTGTTGATTTTGATTTGTTGATTTTGATTTGAAAAGCATCATTCTTCACTTTTGACATCTTTGACTTCATCTTTTGGTTTATTACCAAATTTGCCCATAATGTAGCCTGCAAGCTCAATAAAAGGGTGAAAAGCTATTGTGCCTACAATGACAATAGAGGCGAATATAAAATTAAAAAATTTTTTCATGATTATTGTTTTTGATTTTGAAAGTTATCACAACAAAAATACAAAAAAATATAGTAATTTTAAATTTATTTTATAAAACTACAAAAACTATAAAAATATATCTTTGAAAAATCAATTTTTTACTCGTTTTGATGTTCCAATAATAGAATATTCGTTACCAGAAAAATTTAATTATTTTTTTGATTATCCTATTGGTTATCAACCACATAAACTTTGTTTGTTGGCAACGACACAACTACAAAAATATCTCACAACACAACAGGAATGGGTACATAATTTTGGCTTAATAGAAGGACAAGAAGGCACAATTATTGGGAAAATGTTTGGGGTTTTAGTGGTGGAAACCGCCCAAAATGAAATAGGTTTTTTGGCCGCTTTTTCTGGAAAATTAGCAAATAGCAACACGCACAGTGCCTTTGTGCCATCTATTTTTGATACACTTGCAGAAGATAGTTTTTTAAATAACGGAATGATAAATCTTACAAATATCAACTTGGAAATCAAATCATTAGAACAACATAAAACTGAAAATAAAGATAAAATAAATATTCTTAAAAAATTACGTAAAGAAAATTCTATTTTGCTTCAAGAGAAGATTTTTGAGTCGTATCACTTTGTAAATCAAGTTAATAAGTCAAAAAATTTGAAAGAAATTTTTAGAGATATGCTAAATACCAATCCGCCTAGTGGTGCAGGAGAGTGTGCTGCGCCCAAACTTTTGCAATATGCGTTCCAAAATAAGATGAAGCCGCTTGCAATGACGGAGTTTTGGTGGGGATTATCCCCAAAATCTGCTACTTGGCAACACAAGCATTTTTATCTTCCTTGCAAAGAAAAATGTTTGCCTATTTTATCCTATATGCTTTCTTTGATGTGTGATGTGTGATGTTTGATGTATTTTTTTTCGTCAAATGTATTTACATCATATATCACACATCACATATCACACATCACAACTCATTCATAAGTTCCCACACTAGGCGGATTTGCTCTGGTTTTTCCTAAAATATCAATCAAAACCGCAGAACTAACGCCTTTTGTACGTGCAGGTGAAGTAATTGGTAACTTAAAATTAAAATTAGAAGGATTTTTAAAAAGTGAGTCTTGGCGTACATTTAATTGATTATTAAGGTTTGCGCCTGACAAAATGCTTGTATAGGTATTAGTTTTGAAGATATTATAACCTGCAAACAACGAAAAATCAGCGGTATTAGCAGGAGAAAATAATACTTCTTCTTGCAAATTTCCCCAAAAAATACAATTAAATAAAGAAACTTCCATTCTTGGCGCACCCGCAGGGTTGATAAAGGCTAAACCCTCACTATTATCTCTATTAAAATTAAATTCATAATTAGCAAGCGTGCAATGATTTAGCTCATATTTCCCCCCAAAATTTCCTTCAAATAGTCTTTCTATACAGTTGGTTATCAAACAGTTATTCAAAGTAATAACTGCATTTTCAGCAGAAATTCCCGCAATGCTCATACTTTCTATGCTTGTTTGATTAACATTTAGACTAGAATTATCAAGAGAAAGCCCAATCTGAGCGTTTTTGATGGTAGCATAATTTATTTGGTTGTTTTGACTTGTAGGATAGAAAAAAATGCCTTTCCATTGTCCCAAAGTGTGTTGATAATCTTCTTCTTGCCTAAAATAACTGATTTTTACAGGTTTTCCTACTATTCCGTTTATTTTTAAAGTACCTTTTACTTTCAGAATAGCATTATTAAAAGCAAAAACACGTACATTTTCCTTGATTTCTAAGTTACAATTTTCATTTATAAAAACAGAATCTTGTAAAATATAAGGGTTTGGAGAGTTCCAAACGGTATTACAGGCAATATTTCCTGTAATAATATTGACTTTCTGACTCCACGCTACAAGGCGCACCTTTTGTGTTTTTTGGCTAGTACGAAACATAATAGAATCATAGGCAAGTTTAATATCACCTACGCTGGCTTCTGGTACGTTTGCCTCTACCAAAATCAGCAAACTATCTCCACCAAAAATATCTATATTATTAAAGTTAGTGCCTTTGTCGCCTCCTACAATGATTTTGTAAGGTGAAACGGCTTGCCCACCCAAACGAATTTCACTAATTTTAAATGCTTTTTTGGTTGGGTTATACACACGCAAACGGCGTGTTGCGGTGCGTTGCCCAGCAAAAATAGTATCAAAAACTAGCGCATCTTCTGAAAAAGTAAGTTCTTGTTCGTTATCTTCTGAAAAAATTTCGTTTTGAGGTTTGCAAGCAGCCCAAAACAAAGCCAGTAGTAAAAAACATAAAAAGAGGATTTTTTTCATTAGAACTTTGTGTCAAAAATAGTGCCTTTTTTGATAGATTTTGACATTTTTTATTTTTTATAATATTTTCTGATTTCTTCTATAAATTTGTCCAAATCCTTTGGATTAGCAAAATAGACTGCCATAAAACCTATAGTTTCATCTTTGAAAGCCTTGTCTGTAGATGCTTGTGTTTTGACTTTAATATCGTTTTCTGTGAGCGTTTCAATGGTAATCCAACATTCTTCTCCAACATAGGCACTTGCGCTTCCAATTCTTCTAATCTTTTTTACAGGTATTACATTGATAATGAAGTCAGTAGCTTTTTTATTGTCATCAAATTTTTCTTGTGTGATAAGAAATTCTTTTTTGCTAAGTTTCGCATAGGAAACCATTTTAGGAGTGCCACCAACTTTTTCTCCTTTGATTTTGAAATTCCCAATGCTTGAAATTGTTTGCGCAAACACGTTATTTAGTGTTAGGAATGACATTAGAACAACAAAAATGCAGAAAGAGAAACGAGAGAATGAGTTTTGATTTTTCATAAGGAATTTTTAGTAACGAATTTAGTTTTTGATTATTTTTCATAAACATACAAAATAAATGATTATAATAGAAAAAATATTTTTATTTATTATATTTTTATTTATTATAAAATTGATTATCAACAACTTAGAACAATAAATATTTCTAAATTTTTGTAGATAATTTAGAAACAACAACAAAAGTGCCAATTATTCGTACCTTTTTCATTATCTTTGTGTGTTTGACGTGATTAAATTTCAATAAAAATATCACAAAAGCTATACAGAATTCGTACAAAATGTTCATTTTGTGTTTATTTTGTATTATACATCATTTATTTAGCTCTGCACAATGACCAATCCTAGTTTATCAGAAGAAGAGAAATACCAACAATTATTGCAAAAACAACCCGTTATTGTCAATGAAGAAGAGGAAGACTTGCTTAGTGCGCTAGATTTGCCCAAAATCATTGCCATTTTTAAGAAAAATTGGTTTTGGTTGTTGCTTATTCCTATGCTTTCTATCATTACTGCTTATATAGTTTTACGATATACTAAGCCACTTTTTTTAGCTACATCTTCTATAAAAATGGAGGAAAAAGATAGTAATGGAGGGAGTGGAATGTTAGGAGCAATGCTTTCTGCTGCTTCGCCAGAAGCAAATCTTGTAGGTGAACTAGAAATCATAAAATCTCCGTTGTTGTATGAAGAAGTCATAAAATCCCTTGATTTGTCAGTACAATATTTCATAGAAGGGCGAGTTTTAGATGAAGAGATTTTCCCAATTATGAATATGAAAATTATTCATAAGATAAAAAATGAAAGCCTTTATGGTATAAAATTCTATATCAAACAAATAAACCAAACCCAATACGAAATAACTTACACCATAGGAGAAAAAGTAACAAAAGTTACTGGATTTTTCAAAAAAGCACTTTCTACGCCTAATTTTGACCTTACTATTATGGCTGGTGGCATAGGAGGTACAAATGGTTACTTTATCATTAGTAATAAATATGCTGTTTTTGATTATCTAAATAAGAATCTTGATGCCCAAATCTTAAATCCAACGGCAAAAGTGATTGGTGTTAATTTTAAAGACTATAATGCTATCAAAGCACGTGATATAGTGCGTTTGGTGGACAGTATGCACCAAAAAAAGACCATTGAGATAAAAAGTAGAGCAATAAAACAACAACGAGAATATCTTGATAAGTACCTCAAAAGACTTGAAGACACTGTAGTAAGGCTTGAAGGCGAAATTAATGCCTATATTTTTACTAACCGCAACAACAATACAGAGTCAAAACTTGGAGAAAACCTGAATAAAATAAAATCTTTGACAGAAAGCCGTTCAGCGTTAGCTACAAAAATAGATGACTTGATTGATGCGCAAGGGCTTGTAAATTCTGTAAAACCAACAGATAAAAAGTATTTTGTTGCGCCTGCAGGTATTTCTGGGGCTATCTCTGGAGCTATTATGCGCCTTAATGAAATAAAATTACAACAGGAGCAAATAGGGCTTTCTGCACTTAATACCACGCTAGAATACCAACGCATACAAGAAGCCCTAAATAGTAGCAAAATGCTTACTAATCAAATGATTAACAATGAAAATATTCAAATAAGAAAACAAATAAACCGCCTAGATATGGAAATGGGGCGTTTGGAGGGAGAACTTGGCTCACTTCCTTCCCAAAATACAGAACTTAGCAAATTACGCAAAAAATATGCTTTATATGAAGGTTATTTTTCAGATGCAACAAAGAAAAAAGTAGAGCTAGATTTGAAAGAAGCAGGAACAGTTGCTGGATTTGAAATTATTGCGCCAGCCATAACCCCAACTGTACCTATTTCACCTAAAAAACTCATTTTTTATGGTGTTGCAACAGGTGTTGGCATATTTTTGAGCTTAGCTTTGGTGCTTTTGCAATATGTGCTACATAACACAATTACGAGCCAAAAAGATTTAGAAAAACTTACTCATTTGCCTATTTTGGGTGCTGTGCCACGCTACAAAAAAGAGAAATTGGTTTATTCTCAACTTTTGGTACACTTAAATCCCAAATCCTCTATGAGTGAAGCATTTAGGAGCATTCGTACTAATTTAGATTTTATGTTTCCTAATAGTAAGACTGATAAAAGTCGTTTTAGTCAAAAAGTTATCTCCATAACTTCCAATATTAGTGGAGAAGGAAAGACGTTTGTAACAGCAAATTTGGGCGGAATTATTGCTTATTCTGGTTTGAAAGTGGTTATCTTGGACTTGGATATGCGTAAACCTAAAATACATTTTGCCTTCAAAACAGACAATGACAAAGGCATAAGTACCATTCTTATTGGAAAACATACACTTGAAGAGTGTATCAAAAAGACAGAAATTCCAAACCTTGATTTCATCACTGCAGGCGCACTTCCGCCTAATCCTTCTGAACTTATTTTGACTGATGATTTTACAACTTTATTAGCGGATTTAAAGAAAATTTATGATGTTGTTTTGCTAGATACACCACCTGTTGGGCTTGTAACTGATGGTTTTTTGATTATGCAAAATACAGATGCTCGTTTATTTGTGTTGCGGGCTGATTATTCTAAGAAGTTTTTTGCTAAAAACATCAACCGTATTGTTCAAAATAATAAAATTGCACGTGTTGGACTTATATTAAATTCTGTTGATAATAATGGTGGTGCGTATGGCTACGGTTATGGTTATGGCTATGGTTATGGTGGTTATTATGAAGATAATAACATAAAACCACCTACTTTGTGGGAAAGAATTAAATTGTTTTTTAAAACTAATTTAATAGATAGATTTTCCAAGTAATCAATTACGAATTATCAATTACGAATTACGTAAAATCTTGATTATCAAAAATTTGTATTTTATATTCTATGTTTCTATGTGCCTATGTGGTGAAAAAATGAACTTATGATGAACTTATGCTAAAATTCCTAAAAAATATTTTTCAAGAAAAAGAAGTAGTACGTAATTTGGAGGCACTTGTGCAAGCAGATATGCACTCGCATCTGTTGCCTTGTCTTGATGATGGTGTGCAAAGTTTAGAAGAATCTTTTGGCTTGCTCACGCAATTTGCGGCTATGGGCTACAAAAAAATGATTATGACCCCACATATTATGGGAGATTTTTATAAAAATTCCCCTGAAAATATTTTGCCTTGCCTAGAGAAATTGCGCCATTTTGTCAAAGAAAATAATCTAAATATAGAATTAGAAGCAGCAGCAGAGTATTATTTAGATGAATTTTTGTTAGAAAAACTTAAAAAAAGTGAAAAACTATTAACTTTTAGTGGAAATAATAATGATAAAAAATTCATTTTATTTGAAACTGCTTTTATGTCGCCCCCTTATTTTTTAGATGAAGCCGTTTTTTTAATGCAATCAGAAGGTTATCAACCTGTTTTTGCACACCCAGAAAGATATACTTATTTATATGATAATTTTTCTATTTTGGATAAATTGCTTGAAAAAGGCGTTTTACTACAAATAAACCTTAATTCTTTGGGCGGATATTATGCGCAAGGTGCGCAAAAACTCGCTGAAAAACTTGTACAAGATAATCTTGTAAGTTTTGTTGGTACAGATTGCCACCACGAAAAACACCTGAAATCATTAGAAAAAGCACAAAAAAGCAAATTTTATGATAAATTATTTGAGGCAAAACTGCTTAATAATTCACTTTTGTAGATTTTTATGCAATTTTTCTCTTATTTAGACAAAATATAAATAACACAAAACCATACTTTCAAAAACACTTTTTATGTAACAATATGTTATTTTTGTGTAAGTTTTCAAACTGTCAAAAAATAAGAATATTCTAATTATGCCCACATTATACGCTTTAAGCATTTCTCACAAAAAAGCTCCACTTAATATTCGTGAAGCATTCTCTTTGGACGAAATAGGCACAAAGCAATTTTTATATGAACTTCGTAATGTTTTAGATATTACAGAAGCCCTAGTTATCTCTACCTGCAACCGTACTGAAGTTTATTATCTTGCTGATAATGAATTGAATAACGCTATTATCCGACTGCTTTGTATACAAAAAAATATTACCAATAATGTTACTAATTTTGAAGAGATAACAAGTTATTTTGAGTTTTTTGATACTGAAACAACAGCTGCAGCACATCTTTTTAGGGTCGCTATTGGCTTGGAGTCGCAGGTGGTAGGGGATTTGCAAATACCAAATCAGGTCAAACACGCCTACCAATGGACAGCAGACGTGCAAATGGCAGGTGCATTTCTGCACCGTTTGATGCATAGCATTTTTTACACAAACAAGAAAATCACGCAAGAAACCACTTTTAGAGATGGTGCTGCTTCTACTTCTTATGCAACTGTAGAACTTATAGAAACACTTACCGCAGATATAAAAACACCTAAAATACTTGTTTTAGGGCTTGGAGAAATTGGAACAGATGTTTGCAAAACCCTTGCACAGCGCAATTTTACAGATATTAGCATTTGCAACCGTACACAAGAAAAAGCCCGAAATTTAGCCTTAGAATGCGGTTTTAATATGGTTGAATTTGAAAATGTTTGGGAAAATATTATACAAGCAGACGTAATCATCTCCTCTATTGCAACAGAAACACCTTTTATCAATAAAAATGCTTTAGAAAATATAAATATTTTATCTTATAAATATTTTATTGATTTGGCAGTACCTCGTAGTATTGCAGAAAACGTAGAAAATATCACAGGAGCAATAGTCTATAATATTGATAATATCCAAATGCGTGCTGATGAGGCTATGCGCAAACGCCTACAAGCCATTCCTCACGTAGAAAAATTGATTAGTGAGGCTTTACAAGAGTTTTCTAGTTGGACACAAGAAATGGAGGTTTCTCCTACTATCAACAAACTAAAAAATGCCTTAGAACAAATCAGAAAAGAAGAAATTGCTCGTTTTGTCAAAGAACTCTCGCCTGTGGAGGAGGAATTAGTGGATAGAATTTCTAAAAGTATGATGCAAAAAATCATTAAATTACCTGTTATTCAGCTAAAAGCCGCCTGCAAACGGGGCGAGGCGAACACACTTATTGATGTGTTGAATGATTTATTTGATTTGGAAAAATAGTTCTTGAATTGTGAATTTTAAATTGTGAATGAATACAGAATACTAACTGTTATTTGTGTCTTCACAAACAATTACCAAAATATTAAAATAGCAAAAAAATAAATTATAATCAAATGATTATCCATACTTTGTATTCATTCACAATTTACAATTCAAAATTCACAATTAAAAGAATATGTTCAAAAACCTTATTTTAACGCTTTTATTTTGTCCTTTGCTTGCTTTTGCACAACAAAAAGATGAGGAAATTATCAGAAAAATATATGACGATGCGCTCACAAGTCGTGCCTCTTATCAATGGTTAGAATATCTTTCTAATACTATTGGAAGCCGCCTTAGTGGTACGCCAGCAGCAGAAAAAGCCGTTGTTTTCACTAAAAAAATGTTGGATTCTTTAGGACTTGATAGGGTTTTTTTGCAAGAAGTAATGGTGCCACATTGGGTACGTGGCAAAAAAGAAAGTGCTAAAATGCTCATTGGCAAAGAAAAAACCGTAATGAATGTTTGTGCTTTGGGCAATTCTGTGGCAACAGGCGCAAAAGGAGTGCGTGCAGAAGTCATTGAAATTCAGTCTTTTGAGGAAATGGCACTTATTCCAAAGGAAAAACTAAACGGAAAAATAGTCTTTTATAATGTCGCAATGGACGACAAACACGTAAGTACTTTTACAGCGTATGGTTTGAGTGGCAAATACAGGCGCAAAGGTGCAGCAGAAGCCATTAAATATGGTGCGGTTGGCGTTATTGTGCGCTCTCTTACAACTGCACTAGATGATTATCCACATACTGGTTCTATTTTGTATGATGAAGGCTCAAACGCTTTGCCTGCAGTGGCTATTTCTACTATTGGTGCAAATTTGCTTAGTAAAAAACTTAAAGAAAGTGAAAAAACAGGTAAAAAAGTAGAATTTTATTTTGAAACTTTCTGTGAAATGTTGCCTGATGTACTTTCTCACAATGTTATTGGAGAGATAAAAGGCTCTGAAAAACCAGAAGAAATTATTTTGGTTGGTGGACACTTAGACTCTTGGGATTTGGGTGATGGCTCACATGATGATGGTGCAGGCGTGGTACAATCTATGGAGGTTTTGCGTTTGTTTAAGAAAAATAATATTAAGCCAAAACGCACTATTCGTGCTGTTTTGTTTATGAATGAAGAAAATGGTTTGCGTGGCGGAAACAAATACGCAGAACTTGCTAAAAAGCTCAATGAAAAGCATTTAGTTGCCATAGAATCAGATGCGGGCGGTTTTACGCCACGTGGTTTTGATATTGATGCAGATGACGACAAAATAGAGAAAATCAAAAAATATCAGCCTTTACTTGCTCAATATGGCATAGAGCAAATAAAAAAAGGTGGAAGCGGTGCAGATATTGGACCTTTGAAACCTCAAAATGTTATTTTGATAGGTTTTAGACCAGATTCACAGCGTTATTTTGATTATCATCATACTTCAATAGATACTTTTGACAAAGTAAATATTAGAGAACTTGCCCTTGGCTCTGCGGGAATTGCTTCTTTGGTATTTTTGTTGGATAAATATCTTTAGGAATTGTGAATTTTAAATTGTGAATGAATACAACAATAAGAAATAAGAAATAAGAATTAAATAATTTAATCTTTTTATTATTACAATAACTTAAAAAGCAACATTTTATATTCGTATTTCGTAGCTCGTATTTCGTACTCTCTTCCCAAACCCATTTTTCCTAAAAAAACAAACCAAAAAATATATGAATATTTCCCTTATTGGCTACGGAAAAATGGGCAAAACCATTGAAAAAATTGCCTTAGAACGTAAGCACAATATTATCTCACGCATAGACGCAAATACGCCCGTAAACACGCCCATAAGCACCATTACGGCTGATAACACACACGTTGCCATAGAGTTTTCGCAGCCCGGAGCCGCTTTTAATAATATCAAATATTGTCTAGAAAACGGCATTCCTATTGTTTGTGGCACAACTGGCTGGCTTTCTAAGCAGGCAGAAGTACACGAGATTTGTAAGCAAAATAATGGTACTTTTTTTTATTCTTCTAATTATAGTTTGGGCGTAAATATTTTTTTTCATCTAAACAAAATATTGGCTAAAATGATGGCAAAATATGGCGTTTATGATGTTAGTTTAGAAGAAATCCATCACGTAGAAAAAAAAGATGCTCCAAGCGGAACTGCCATCACGCTTGCACAAGGCATTTTAAATCATCAAAATAAAAAAGAAAATTGGGTAAATCAGCCTACAAAAAACCCTCACGACTTAGAGATTATTTCTAAACGAGAGCCAGATGTAGCAGGAACACATATTGTTAGCTATCATTCGGAGGAAGATTTAATCCGAATAATGCATCAGGCGCATAGTAGGAAAGGTTTTGCGCTGGGTGCAGTGCTTGCTGCAGAATTTATCAAAGACAAAAAAGGCGTTTTAAGTATGGAAGATTTGCTTGATTTGGAATAAAAAGTTGTGAATTGTGAGTTGTAAATTGTGAGTTAATGCAAGAAAAAAATACATTTTCTTTTTTTTGGTGTGAATATATCCAAACTATTCTTATATTTGGAATTAAAATAAGTAATTACGTGATTTTAAGTAATTGATGGTACTTTGTTGATGTTATTTTGTGAATGAAAAGCATTTTTGTATTCACTCACAACTCAAAATTCACAATTCACAACTCAAAATTCACAATTTACAATTCACAATTTAAGACTCACAACTAAATATGAATTTTGGTTTTACTATTCGTAATAAAATCCTTATAGGGTTCTTCTCTTTGGTACTTGCTTTTGCGGGATACGGTGCTTACAGCATCTATACGCTTAATCAGAACACAAAAAACATTCAACTTGCCAAAGAAAACATTGACCCTTCGTTAGATGCCATCAAAGATTTTAAACTTTTGCTTTCAAATTCTTTGCAAGGTACGTATATTTGGGTCTTTTCTCCACCACCAACCTCTAATGTGGTGAAAGATGAAAATAGACAAGCATTACAAGATATCCATAATATACATTATGCACAGTTGCAGGCACGCCTAGAACCTCTGGTGCGTTCGTGGGCGGATACGCTCCAAAAAACACGTATGGACTCTATTAGTAGAGATTTTGAGCAAATCTTAAAATCTCAAAAAGAGATAATGAATACGCTTAAACAGTTTGAAGATTATGACAATAGTGATAAAAAACTGGGTGCGGAAACCATTATTGAAACAAATATTGCCAAACAATCAACAGCCCTCAATAGAAAACTCGTTGATATTGAAACAAAAAAACGAATAGAAAAAGAAGGCTCACAAAAAAGATTATTGGATACTTTTGAAAGGTTACAACTGCAAACAGCAGTGCTTATTGTGTTTCTTGTTATTGTGGGGGTAATAATTGCCCTTATTATTGCTGCAAATATTGTAAAACCTATTGCCTATATCAATACCGTTATTTCGCAACTAGGCAAAGGTGAGCTTCCTGAAGATAAGAAAACACGTTTTAGAAAAGATGAAATTGGGCAAATTGCTGGTTCTGTGGATAAACTTATTGCAGGTTTGCGTTCTACTTCGTTTTTTGCAGAAAATATTGGTAAAGGACAATATCAAGCTGATTATAAGCCACTTTCTTCAAGTGATGTACTAGGAAACGCTCTAATAAACATGAGAAATAACTTAGCAGATAGAGCAAAAGAGGATATAGACCGTAACTGGGCAACTAGTGGATTGGCAAAATTTGCAGAAATTTTGCGTAAAAATAATGATGATATTGCACAACTTGCAGACACAGTTTTGTCTGAATTAGTAGTATATGTAAAAGCTAATCAAGGTGGACTTTTTATTGTTTTGGAGGAAGAAGATGACAAGGAAAATAAAGACAAGAAAATAGAACCTTATATGCGTTTAGAAGCCTGCTATGCTTGGGATAAAAAGAAATATTTGGAACAAAAAGTATATTTAGGTGATGGACTTACTGGGCAGGCGTGGCAAGAGAAAGCTACCATTTATCTAACAGAAGTACCAAATGACTATATAATGATTACTTCTGGGCTTGGGAAAGCAAACCCTCGTTGTATTTTGATTGTACCTTTGAAAGTCAATGAACAGGTCTTTGGAGTAGTAGAACTGGCATCTCTAAATGAGTTTAAAAAGTTTGAAATTGAATTTGTAGAAAAAATTGCAGAATCCATTGGGTCTGCAATTGCTACCGCAAAAAGTAATGAACGTACACAAAAGCTATTAGAAGATTCTAAAGCACTTGCAGAACAATCAGCAGCACAAGAAGAAGAAATGCTACAAAATTTTGAGCAAATGCAAGAAGTACAAGAAGAAAAAGAACGTCAGCAAGCCATTGCAGCCCAAAAAGAAGGTGTTTTTGATGCAAATACGGCTATTTTGTATGCTGATAATAAATTTTTTATCTCTTCTGGTAATAATACCTCCTATGAACTTTTACGTTATTCACAAGAAGAAATGAGAGGGCTTTCTGTAAGTCGTTTGTTTTATTCTGAAGCTAAATTTGAAGAAATGCGCATCAACTTATCTCGTGGCGGTTATTGGAATAGCATTGTTACAATACGCAACAAAATGGGTGACGAAATTCTTGTCAAACTTTCCGCAGGAACAGTGCAAGGCGAGGAAAATTCACGTTACATGGTTATACTTGATGACATCAACGAAGTAAAATTATTGCACGAATAACATTTTGGAGTACAAAATTTGGAGTATGAAATTTGAAGTACGAGGTACGAAAAATACTAATTCTATTGTATTTTTTGTATCTCGTATTTTATTGGATTAGCCTAAAAATTATTGGAAAGATTATTTCAAAATCTCAAATTCTACACGTCTATTAAGGCGTTTGTCTTCTGCGGTGCTTTCTGGCACAAGAGGCGCACCACCGCCATAACCAATAGCAATAATGCGTTCTGGCTTAAATTTGCCTTTTTTTATGACATAATCTTTGATGGCATCAGCCCTATTTTGAGAGAGTTCTATGTTGTCTTTTTCGTTTCCATCTGCATCTGTATGCCCTCCAATCTTAATTTTTGCGCCTGGGTGGTCTGCCAAAAACTTGGTTAATTTATCCAAATCAGCTTCCATTTCTGGTTTTATGTCTGCTTTTCTTGCATCAAATTCCATTGATTTGAACTCCCACTTTTTGAATTTGATAGAATTTGCTTTTGTGGTAATAGTAGTGTCGCCACGTAGAAAAAATTTCTCTTCTATCCTAAAAAAATCATCTCCTGTAATGATTACAAGATAATTATTGTTTTTGATAAGGTCAAATTCATACGAACCATCAGGACGCAAATACTTAGGTGCAACCTCAATACCGTTGTCCAAATCAACTACTGCCACAATTCCCTTAAACGGGTTTCCTGTTTCTGCATCAACCACATTTCCCTTAAATACGGAATTAGCATTGGGTTGCGCCTCCATTGGAAGGGGAAAAGATTGTATATTGAAATCTTTGTCGTCTGTGGAAGTTGTTTTAGCATAATATAAATTTTTTGAACTACCATCAATAGTAAAATAATACTCGCTACCAGCACCATTGACCAAAGGACCTACATTTTTTGGTTCTTGCCAACGTCCAAAATAATTATAAGATTTATAAATATCAAAACTACCAAAATTCACAATATGCCCATCAGAACTAAAATATAAAATAGCATATATTGGGTGAAAATATGGGCTAACCTCACTTTGACGAGTATTTATGTTTGGTCCTATGTTTTGCGCTTTTGCCCAACCGCCTTCTGGCAACTTGTGTGTAAAATAAATATCAGACATACCAAAACCACCCAACCTGTCAGAGGCAAAGTACAAAGTATCTTCTTTGTGAGAGAGAGAAGGGTGAGAATCCCAGCTTGTACTGTTCACGCCTGCACCCATATTTTCAGTTTTCCAAGTGCTATCTGCTTGAAGACGAGCTACATACAAATCACAATTTCCAAAGCCATCAGGAGATTCACAACGAGAAAAATAAACCGTTTTGCCATCTTTGCTGATATGTGCAGAGCCTTCATTATAAATAGTGTTGATGCCTTTCATATCTTTGGCATAATCCCAAAAGCCATTGTTTTTGTCTTTTTTGGAGAAAAAAATGTCTTCATTAACGGTTTTTTTGATGTGTTTGCCTTTTTTATTTCTTTTTGAAGTAAATAAAAGCACGTCATCTGTGGCATTGAGAGAAGGTCCGTAATCAGCAAAATCTGAATTTATTTCGGGTCCCATATCTATCAAAACACCCTGCGGAGGGTATAGTGTATCTATTTGCTTACGAAATTCTACAAGCTCGTAATAATACTCTAGTGGCACAAAATAATCTCTTTGATTAACGGTGATAGAGTCATAAAAAATTTCTACATTCTTTACATCTTCTCCTCTGTGGTGTTTTAGGACTAATCTATAAAATATTTTGGCAATTTCTGGGTCATCAACAATTTCAATTAGCTTGGCAAGTCGCCACAATAAATAAGTATCTTTATAAAAATTTTCTATTCCAAAATTCTTAACATATTTGTAAAGCTCGGGGTAGGCTTTGTCAAATTTTTGCGTTTTGATGTCTTTTTCTATTTTAGATAAAATCTTTTCATCTCTATAAAGTCCGTATTTATTAAGGTTTTTAAATTCTACAACAGTATTTTTGGTTTTGGCAAGCACGTTGTCATCAGTCCTAACCACAGAATTTACTTTGTAATTGGGCTTCTCTTTCGTTTTTTGTGCATAAATCTTTGTTTTTGGAGTAATTATAAAGATAATTAAAAAACAAAAGAGCAACAAAAAGCGTTCTAAAGATGTATGAATGAAAGTATTTAAGTATTGCATTGTAGGCGTTAGGATTTATAACTAGCAAATGTATTGTTTTTTATTAAAAATAACAAAACTATTTTTTCAATTACATAACCAATTACGAATTACGAATTACGAATTACGAGAAAAACATTATAACTCTTTGATAATCAAAATACTAAAAAAATATTATTTTTATTTTTAGTAAGATATTAGCTAAATTGTTTTACGAAAAAAGTAAAAAAAAGTTTGAAAAACCCATATCAAATATATAAAAATTCATACAAAAGATTTTCTAAAACTTCATCATTCTTAATAAATACTTCATAATTGCATACACAAGCACACCTGCACCTATGCCTACACTTGCGCCTGCAAGTATATCTGTGAGATAATGCGCACCTAAATAAATCCTACTAAACGACACAAAAGCAGCCCAAAAAAACAACCAAATAATGCTAGGAAGATGTTTTTTGAGAGAAAAATGAAAAATAGTGGCAAGCCCAAAAGTATTGGCAGCGTGTGAGGAAGCAAAACCGTACTTCCCACCACAACCGTCAGGAAGCGACAAGCGCAAGGTTTCTACGTGGCAAGGGCGCAAACGTGCAAAAAAAGGTTTCATAAAACTAGAGGTAATTTGGTCAGAAATAACAATCACCAAAACAACACCCAAAATCACTATTAAAGCCTGTTTCCAGCCTAATTTCCAGACAAGCAAACCAATGAGAAAGGCATAAAAAGGTATCCAAATTTTGGTATCAGTTGTCCAACGCATTATAAAATCTAATGTAGGATTATGCCACTGATTAACGGCTACAACAAGATTTTTATCAAAAATATCAATAGTTTCTAACATTGTGAGTTGTGAGTTGTGAGTTGTGAGTTGTGAATTAAAATACAATGCTTTGATTATTAGTATTTTGTATTTATAATTTACAATTCACAATTACTTTATAGCAAATAATTGACAAATCTACAACAAAAATTCTTATTTTTGCAACATTAAGAATATTAGCAAAAATCAATGACAATAGAAAAATTACTTTCTCAAATAAACGAGGAAATTCAGAAAACCACCTATGGAACGCACCCAAGCGAGCTTTATGAGCCTATTAGCTACCTTATGGCACTTGGTGGCAAGAGAATGCGTCCGCTTTTGGTACTACTTGGCTATTCTCTTTTTAGAGATGATTATGAAAAAATATTGCGTCCTGCGCTTGCAGTAGAGGTTTTTCATAATTTTACGCTGATGCACGACGACATTATGGACAAAGCTCCACTTAGACGCAATCAGCCAACTGTTCATCATAAATGGAATGAAAATATTGCCATTCTCTCGGGTGATGTGATGCTTGTGAATGCTTATAACTTGCTTTTAGACATTGAAAAGGATAAACTCAAACTTATTTTACAAAAGTTTAATCTTTGTGCAGCGCAGGTGTGTGAAGGGCAGCAATTAGATATGAATTTTGAAAGTTTAGAAAGTGTTTCTGAAGAAGATTATCTTAATATGATACGCCTAAAAACAGCGGTTTTGTTGGGTTTTAGTTTGGAAATGGGAGCATTATTGTCTGATACTACTCAAGAAAATGCTACATTACTCTATGATTTTGGCGTAAATATTGGTATTGGATTTCAGTTGAAAGATGATTTGTTGGATGTTTATGGCGACAAAGATAAGTTTGGAAAACAAGTTGGTGGAGATATTGCTGCGAACAAAAAGACGTTTTTGCTCATAGAAGCCCTAAATCTCGCAAATGAAACACAAAGAAAAAACCTTGATTTTTGGCTTGCTAAAACAGATTTTAGTAAACTTGATTATAGTAATATTACATTAGAGGAAAAAGTAAGAGCGGTTACAAATATTTATAATGAGCTGAATATCAAAGAATTAACGGAAAAAAAGATACGTACTTATTTTGATAAAGCCTTTGACGCTTTGGCGCATTTGCAGGCTACACCTGTACGTAAACAAGTTTTAGAAAACTTTACAAGAGATTTGATAGATAGAGAAAATTAAATTAGTGTGTAGTGAAATAGTGAGTAGTGTGTAGTGAAATACACTGTTTACGACAAAAAACACTACACACTATTTCACTACACACTAAACACTAAAAAGATGAATATAGGTGATAAAGTTCGTATGCTATACGGGAAAGAAGAAGGAGTAATTACGGCTATTAAAGGGGATATTATTGAAGTTGCCATTGAAGATGGTTTTAGTATTCCTGTGATGAAACGTGAAATAGTGATTATTTCGCCAGAAGAAGCCAAAATTTTTGGAACAAAAAATCAGGCAAACCAAACAAATCAAGCAAACCAAAAAGAAACTTCTGAAAGCATCAAAAGTGCATTAACTAATGCAAATTTTGCTCAAAAAGGAATATTTTTAGCGTTTTTGCCTATCAATGACCAAAAATTGGTGCTTTATCTTATCAATAATACTGATTGGGATTTGCCTTTCGTTGTGGCAAAAGAACGTAACCAAAACACCACTGGATTAGCTTCTGGTGCATTAAAAGCACGAAATACAATTATTATAGACGAGCCAACACTCAAAGATTTTGAGCAATGGGACGTATATATTTTCCAAATGATGTACTTCAAACAAGGATATTTTAATTTAAAAACGCCTATCAACAAAAAAGTGCGTTTTAGAGCTTCTAATTTCTTTAAAAGTTTGCAAATTGCGCCTATTTTGAGCAAAGAAGCCTACACTTTCCAGTTGGATAAAGATGAAAAACTAACGGAACTTATCCTTACAGAAACGCAAAATATTGCGCCTAACATGCCTGAAGTTGGTAGAGTTAAAGAAGAAAAACCAGTTGAAAATATCTCTACAAAACCTCTTGATATTACAGAAATCAAAGAGAAAATGTTTGAAAAAAATAATATTCAAGATGTTGTAAATGAAGTAGTTGCAGATTTTTCTGTACCAAAATATGAAATTGATTTGCACATAGAAATTCTTACTTCTGATTATGATTTGATGCGCAAAGATGAGATTTTAGCGTATCAATTAGATGTTTTTGAGAAAAAACTAGAAAATGCACTTGCCGCAGGAATGAGTGAAATAATTTTTATTCACGGCATTGGAAATGGTATTTTGAAGTCAGAAATACACAAACGAGCTAGCAAGCACCCAAATATTGCTTTTTATGAAGAAGCGCAAAAAAGCAAATTTGGTTATGGTGCAACTTTTATCAAATTTAAATAAAAATCTACTAAACTTCCCGAAAGTTTCCAACTTTCGGGAAGTTCTGTTCCAAAACATACTTATTTTTTAGGAAAATTATGCTACAAATTTTGTATTAAGCGTAATATTTACAGAAATTAATGCTTTTGAAATAGGACAACCTACTTTTGCACCATTGGCAAGTTCTACAAACTGCGCTTCATTCATTCCTGCTACTTTTCCTACCAAATCAAGCACAATAGAGGTGATACCAAAACCGCCTTCTACGGCATCTAAAGTAACATTTGCCTCAACGCTCAATTCATCAGCCACAAAACCTGCCTGCACAATAGCAAAACTCAATGCCATTGCAAAACAACCTGCGTGAGCTGCCGCAAGTAACTCTTCTGGGTTAGTGCCTAGTTCTCCACTTTCGTTTTGAAAACGAGTTTTAAAGCTGTAGGGCGTGTGATTGAAAAATTTGTTAGGCGTATTAAGTGCGCCAGTTCCTTCTAATCCTGTGCCATTCCAAACGGCGGTAGCTTTTCTTTTAGTTGCCATAATCTAATTTAGTTAATTTATTTTGTTGTACTTAAAAATTTAAAAAAAATCTCTTTTTTGCAAAGATAAGCAAATATTTTGCTACTGTATACTCTTTTTATTATTTGGTCAGACCACAATTAGATAACGAGATTGTTATTTTATAAATTTTTATGTAGGCGTTTGATTTATCAAAACGCTGTTTTGGGACAAAACAAATGGTAGAGAACAAAATGCCCTGTAAAGTGTTTTTCTTTCATAAATTCCGTAGTAGTTGTTCTACCCCATTTGTTTTGTGCCAAAACACCACTTGATAAATCAAGTGGCTACGAAGTTTTGAATACAAATTAGTGATGTCGTTATCTAAATCTCACAGAAAATGGCTAAAAAGATGTACTTTATACTCGTAATTCGTAATTTTTAATTCGTAATTGACTTAAAATATTCTATTGCCAAATCATATCCAAAAAGCCCCAAACCGCTAATAATTCCTACACATTTGGGCGTGAGGTAGCTTTTGTGCCTAAACTCTTCTCTTGCATAAATATTTGAAATATGTACTTCTAGTGCAGGCGTGGTGATGCTTGCTAGTGCGTCAGCAAGTGCAATAGACGTATGTGTATAAGCTCCTGCGTTGAGGATAATTCCGTCAGCAGAAAAACCTATTTGGTGGAGGTAATTGATAAGTTCTCCTTCTATATTTGATTGATAGTAAAAGAGTTGTATATTTTTTTCTGAATTTTTATTATTGATTTCAAACTTAGTTTTTAAGGTTTCAAAATAATCTTCAAAAGAAACATTACCATAAATATCTGGCTCACGTTTGCCCAAAAGATTAAGATTTGCACCATTGATAATGTGTATTTGCATTGGTTTTGGTAGAAATAATTTTGGTAGAAGTAGCTTTAATTGAAACAATTTTAGCAAAATTTGTATTTATCTCTCAAATAAACTATAAAATTATGGTATTACCACATCATTGTAAAAAAAACTTTGATATTTCCTTATTTTTAGATAAATTTGTCCAACACAAACACTTATAAACCCCCATTAAATTGATAGAAAAAGTAATTACATTAGACAAAATTTCTCTTGTTGATTTTCTTGGCATAGAAAACAACAATATCAAACAAATTGCGGCTGCATTCCCTGCCAGCAAGGTTTTCTCACGTGGAAACGAGATTTTTATTCAAGGGCAAACTACTGAAATAATGGCTATTAACGAGATTTTGCAATCTCTGATAGAACATTATAACAAGTTTGGCAAGGTAACGGAGGAAAATATCAATAATTTCCTCAATATAGATGCAGAAACCCAGCGCAAAGAGCTTGGCGTGGAGCAAATTAGAGAGGAAGCCTTGCTTTATGGCGTGAGAGGCAACGCCATAAAACCTAAAACTTCTAATCAGGCGCAACTGGTGCGTTCTGCGTATGAAAATGATTTAGTTTTTGCGCTAGGACCTGCAGGAACGGGAAAAACTTATATTGCGGTGGCACTTGCGGCACGTGCTTTGAAAAACAAGCAAGTCAAAAAAATCATTATTACACGTCCTGCGGTAGAAGCAGGGGAAAGTTTGGGTTTTTTGCCTGGTGATTTGAAGGATAAAGTTGATCCTTATTTGCGCCCTATTTATGATGCGCTTGATGATATGATTCCTGCGGAAAAGCTCAAATTTTATCAAGATAACCGTATTATTGAGATTGCGCCACTTGCCTATATGCGTGGGCGTACACTCAATGACGCTTTTATTTTGCTTGATGAAGCCCAAAACACAACCCCAATGCAAATGAAGATGTTTTTGACTCGTATGGGCATCAATTCTAAGGCAATTATTACGGGTGATTACTCACAAATAGACCTTCCAAAAAATCAAAAATCTGGACTTTTGGAGAGTTTGCGCATTCTGGAAGGCATCAAAGGAATTGGTTTTGTTACTATGGAGGCAAAAGATGTAGTGCGCCACCGCCTTGTGAGGTCTATTATCAACGCCTACGACAAAGAAGAAAGTAAATAAGTTTTTGAATTGTGAGTTGCTTGCCCGTTTCCCCACGTTCCACGTGGGGTTATGATAGTTCAACCCCGTTGGGGTTGATTTCCACAAAGAAAACTGTATTAAAAAAACCCTGAAAGGGTTTAACAACCATAACCGCATGTGGAACGTGGGGAACGACAAACGAAAAAAGTCTTCCAATAAGTTATTGAAAGACTTTTTTGTTGCAAATTTCGTACTTCGTACCTCAAACCTCGTACTTCAAACTATGGTTTTAGTCCAACTATCAGAATATCATCAGTTTGTTTGTTTTTCACACCCAACCAGTTGTGGAAAATGTCTGAAAGCCCTTTTTTCTGTTCTGTCATTGGTAAATGATGGATTTTGTATAATAATTCTTTGAGTGAACCAACGCCAAATTTCTTGTCGTTTGTGCCACCAAATAAATCCTGAAAGCCATCAGAACACAAATAAATGCTACTTATATGCGAAAGTTTGAGCGTATTTGTGGTAAAATTGCTAGATTTTATCTGCAAACCGCCAATAGCTTTACGGTCTGCTTTTACCTCTGAAACACGTTTTGAGGTAAGTTCCGAAATAATACTATTTTCTGTCGTAACTTGTTCATATTCAGGTTTTAAGACGTAATACAAAGGATTATTTGCGCCAGAATAATAAAGAGTGTCATTTTTGTAGTCAAGTGTACAAATGGCAATATCCATACCATCACGGCTATGAGTTTCATCTTGTTTGAGGGCATTTCTCACGCCCATATTTAGCTCCTCTAAGATTTTATTAGGTGCTGTAACATTTTTCAAACCCACAATTTCATTAAGTAAATCATTGCCAATCATACTCATAAATGCACCAGGAACACCGTGACCTGTGCAATCTACGGCAGCCACCACGACTTTATGCTCATAATCATTTCTAATTTCCTTCAACCAATAAAAATCACCACTTACAATATCTCTTGGACTAAATAAAACAAAATTCTCTTTAATTATTTGATTGATAGCATCCTGTGAAGGAAGCATAGCTTCTTGGATGCGTTTTGCGTAATTAATACTTGCGGTGATGCTTTCGTTGGCTTTTTGGAGCAGTTCACGCTGGCGGTTGAGGTCTTCAACAGTTACCAAAAGTTCTTCATTGATACTATTTAATTCCTCGTTAATGCTATTTAATTCTTCTTTTTGTGACACAATTTCCTGTGTACGCTCAATAACTCTAGTTTCTAGCATTTCATTTGCCTCAGTTTGTACGTTTAGGGCGTGTGCTTGTGCTGCTTCTTTTTCTTTTTTGTAGATATTATAACGGTCTGCGAGTGCCAAAGCCAATAAAAATACTTCTAAAACCGACATTATTTCAATGGAATGTGCAAAAATGAATGTGTTATCTACCACGCCTGCATTACGTAAACCTGCTGTAAACGCTCCAAATAGGTATAATCCCCACGCCAAAACAAAATACCTTGCTGCTTTATTGCCACGTAAATAGCACACAATACCAGAGGTAATCATCAAAATAACATCAATAAGAAGCAACAGCGTGCCAATTCTCATAGCTCGGTTATAGCCTAAAAAAGGTATTGCCAACAGAATAAGCATACCAAGCCCTAAAAAAGCTAAGTTTGTGATGTAAAGTCTTGATGCATAATGTTTTACTCTCAAAAACGCATTCGTAAATACTAACGCAGAAGCCAAAAGTATCATAAAAAGATACGGAATGATAATATTAGCCAATTTTGGGTCGTTTGGAAGGATAAATTTATTACCAAAACCTGTTACAAAGGCTTGAAAAACAGCAGAAAAAATAATAGTAATGCCATAATAAAGATAATTTTTATCCTTTAAAAATACGAAAATCACCAAATTATAAAATGCCATTATCAACAGTGCGCCAAAGAAAAACCCATACAGAATATCATTGATAAGGTTTTGTGAGATAAGCGCATCATTTCTATACAAATTCAGGTTAATTTGTACGGCGCCTTGTGTATCTATTTTGAGGTAATAATATTGTTTTTTATTTACAGAAAAATCAAGCGGGAACACAAAAAAACGGTGTTTTGGAGTTCTTTTATTGAAAGCTATCCTGTCGCCAGTTTCTGTAATTTGCCAGTCTTTTTTGTCTGGTGAGGCGTGCAAAGTAAGGTAATCAAAAAGGGGATAACTTACCTCCAAATGCCAGTCGTTGATATGCGGTTTGGTGTTTTCTATCTCAAATCTTACCCAAAAAGTAGAAGCGGAAATGCCTAAATTAGGTTTATCTTTTTGGGATAAAACAAATTGTTTGGAGTATTTATCAGAAATTACTTCATCAAAAGTAATGCTGTTGGTTTTATCTTCTAAAATCTCTATTTGTTTTCCTATCAAAAGCTCTTCTGTAAACTCATTTAGCACTATTTTAGTGTTTTGAGCAACTGCAATAGAAGAAATATTTGTAAGAAAAAAAAGGAATAATAATGTAAAAATAGAAGTTTTCGTACTACGAATATTCATATAAAGTAAGTAAAAATGTAAAAGTTGTTTAATTTTATTTTGCTACCACATACTATTTTTATTATTGTTTAGGTTGTAAATAATGTATTTGTAGATAAGTTACTGTAGTTCGTATCCACGTAGCGCAATGTATTTACACCAACCTAATTATTATGCTTTTGTTTACTCTCGTGTTGTTTTACGTGGATATGCAGGCAGAACGCTGCGCTACGTATTTACAAACCTAAACAATTACGTTTTTCATTATGATTTTTACAAAAATTTCACTTCTTTAAAGTGATAATAGTGCAATTTATCATTTTTTTTGATACAAAGTTTACCTATTTCATCAACGCCAATAATTTCACCTTCAAAAGTGCCTTCAACATCTTCAAACATAGCTTTCTCTTGATAATGGTACATATTTTGCAAATATTCAAATTTTATTAAGGCTTTTTTATTTTCTTTTAACTGAAAATAACGTTTTTCTAAGTAAGTAAGTAACTCTTCTACACATATACGCACATTATAGGTAGTTGCAGTAGCATCTACGCTGGCGTTTGTGCTAGCAAGCAACAGAGAGGTGGCAGTAGAAATATTAAAATCTAATTGATTGATATTCAAACCTATACCAATAATAGAACAATTGATATTTTTCCCTGAAAGAATATTTTGTATCAAAATTCCGCCAACTTTTTTATTATCAATAAAAATATCATTTGACCATTTTATTTTGACTAAATTATTGTCTTTTATTTTAGAAGAAACAAAATCAAAAATCCCCAAAGCAACCACCATATTTAGCCAAAATTGCTCATTTGCATCAAGAAAATGCGGTTTTAGTATAAGAGAAAGGGTGATGTTTTCGTTTGGATTAGCTTGCCAAATGTTTCCTGCTTGCCCTTTTCCCGCAGTTTGATTATCTGTAATAATAAGTGTCCCATCAAACAAAGCCTTTTCCGAACTTTTATCTGATAGCATTTGCAAGGCATATTCGTTGGTTGAAAGACATTCTGGTAAATAAATAAATGATTTACCAAAAAATAAAGTAGAAAAGTTGTACAATTTTTTGTATTTTTGTGTTTTAGTGTTGAAAAATAATTATGAATTGTGAATTATAAATTGTAAATTAAATACAAAAAGTTGTTAATCAGCAAATTATGTAAATATTACTCATTATTATTTTTCAAAAATAATAAAAAAATATCAAAAAAAATAAAAAAGTAAATTTTGAAAAAGTTAGATTGTTTTTTGTATTTAATTCACAATTCACAATTTACAATTCACAATTAAATCAATTCAAATGAAAAAAAGTAGAAAAGAAAAAGAGCCTACAAGCCTTTCAGCAGAACTTTTGAGCCAAGTAGTGGCAAAAGGAATGCAAGATAAAAAAGCGCAAAACATTGTTATTATGGATATGCGCCACGTAAAACAAGCTATGGCAGATTATTTTGTAATTTGTACTGGTGGTTCTGACACACAACTAGATGCCATTGCAGACTCAATAGAGAAAGAAGTAGTAGAAATGGGTAATGAAAAGCCTTGGCACAGAGAAGGAATGCAGAACCGTGAATGGATTTTGCTGGATTATGTCAATGTCATAGCACACGTTTTTAAGAAGACAAAAAGAGATTTTTTTGCACTAGAAGAACTTTGGGCAGATGCGAAAATCACGCAAGTTGCCTCTGATAACTAAGAAAAAAGTACGAGATACGAGCGACGAAGTACGAACATAATATCTTGGTTATTAAGTTATTGTAAATAAGTTGTTGCTGTAAAAGTTCCGTTGGAAATATATAAAAGATGACTTGGAATTTTCATAAAAATAACAACTTAGGAAAATTTTCATAATTTTATTTATTGAGTGTGCTAAATTTTCTTATTTTTTA
>JAYUKY010000128.1:0-25201 GCA_043764015.1 Raineyaceae bacterium | reverse complement strand
GCAAAAAATGGTTTTTATGTATAGCGGTGGCGTTCACGCCACCGTAACCTAAAAATTAGACTTTTGAAATTAGGAACTTATTTACAAGACGTTACTTACTTGATGGCGAGATAGTAGTATTCCGCTTTAGTTGGTATGCCTTTCCGCCGTTGTTGTGTGTTTAAGCGCAGCGACACCAACAACGAATTACGTAGAGCAATGTATTCAGGCACTTGTATAAGCATAAAACCACTCAAATAAGGTGGTTTTGTATTTATAAAAGAGCTTAGATATATTATTTGAGCGTGGTTTGTTGTCAAAAGGGAACAACTTCTGACAACACAAAAAAGATTTTATCTCCAAATATATATATTTCTTATAACTACTTGTTTATTAGGTATTTGCAGAATATAAAAATATACACCCTCACTCAAAACTTCTGCTTTCCAGTCGTTTTGATAGTAGCTTGTTTCAAAAACTGTTTTGCCCCAACGGTTTGACATGCGCAAATATGCGCCTTTTCTTGGTAAGTTTTCTATAAAAAAAGCTTTATTTTTACCATTATTTTATAGTCATCACTTGCTAGAAGCACACAACTGCAATCTTTTATTTAGAATAAATCTAAATATCAATAAAA
Source organism: Raineyaceae bacterium (assembly GCA_043764015.1). GTDB lineage: Bacteria > Bacteroidota > Bacteroidia > Cytophagales > Thermonemataceae > JANYGM01. The sequence goes on along the minus strand of JAYUKY010000128.1, from coordinate 24,585 downwards.
AGATAAAAAACTCTTTTTATTCTAAACTATTTTTTTACCTTTGTGTTACAAATTAGTAACAAAGTCATCAAATTATCAATTAGTCAAAATGTTTTCCAAATCTTGTGAATATGCTATCAAAGCTATGATTTTTGTTGCCCAAAAATCAGAAGAAGGCACACGCATAGGCGCAAAAGAAATTGCAAACGGCATTGATGCACCAGAGCATTTTACCGCCAAAATTATGCAAGATTTGAGTAAAAAAAAGTTGGTGCATTCTATAAAAGGTCCTAATGGTGGCTTTTTTATGGACGAAAAAGACCTAAAAACTTCTATTGCAGATATTGTAATGGCTATTGATGGTGATAATATGTATATGGATTGTGTGCTTGGGCTAAAAGCCTGTTCAGAGAAAAACCCCTGTCCCATTCATAACGAATACAAAGAAATTAAGAAAAATTTAATCAAAATGATAGAAAATAATACAATAGCTGACTTCAAGGAAAAATTGGATTCTGGTAAGTTTTTTTTGAAAAATACATAAATTTCATTTGTATTTTTATGCGCTAATAAAAGATAAAAAGGTATTAAAATCTATTTATGTTTATTTAATCATTTAGCAAAAAACATATTAAAAATAGACAATGGGGCATGCCCCATTGCGTAAATATATTTCTTTAAAGACCACGACAATCATATCAAAAATCATACTAAAACAATAAAAATCATTATGAAATCAATTCAACAAACAAAAAAACAAAAACCTATATTATTGATAATCATTGTATTATTGATGATAGTTGGTACAAATATGGATTTGCAAGCGCAAACCGCCGACAATATTATTGCTGACCGTTATGGACTTTTGGGACTTTCATTAGTGTTACTTTTGGGCATTATCCCCTTGTTTATCTTGATTATGAATACTTATTTTAATATGAAAAAGCAAGACACGCAAAATGACGAATGGGAACAGAAAAATACAGAAACACATTTTTCTGATTATATCCAAACGCTTAATCAAGACCAAATACACCAATTTATTAAAATGAAAAGAAAAAAATGCTCTGGAAGCTGCGAAAATGGCGGTTCTTGTGATAAAATAGCTGATGCAAATAACGCATCAAAAATTATAACTTTTTTATTCTTGTTTTTTTCAGCAAGTACACTTTTTGCACAAACACCTGCTACAAATGTACCCACAAATGCCGCAGACTCCCTTTTTAGTCAGCCAGGTATCATTATCACTATTATTTTGATGGCAATTCCTGTGCTTTTGGGGGTGTTTTTCGTGCTTGTCAAAGCAAATAATGCCATAAAAAATTATTTTAATAGTCTTAAAATGAAAGAGGCAGAAAAATTTGCGGAACATATCACCACAATAGACGACAAAGAACTTGAAAAGCAGCTTATCAAACGAGAAAATGCACTTAGTTATCATCTCAATAATACAGAACTTTCAGGTACACAAAAAGCAGAAGACACAAAAGGGATTATTCAAAATGTTGATGAAAGGCATTATACCAACTTTTTAGCTAAAAAAAGAAAAGCTACACAAAGACCAATATTAGCTCCAGACATTACCAAACTGATTTTATGGTATTTGGGTTGTGCTACGTTTTGGCTTGTGGTAGGCACAGGAGTTGGACAATATCTAGGAACAAAATTTCTTGTGTCAGATATGGAGCAAATTAGTTGGTTGAGTTTTGGGAGATTGCGTCCAGTTCATACAAATATTGTTTTTTGGGGTTGGGCTTCTCTTGCTATGATTGGTTTGGGTTATTATGTAGTGCCTACGGTAAGTAATACCAAAATTTATAGTGTAAAAATGGGTTGGATTGCACTTGTACTCACTAATTTGATGGTTATTTTTGGCTCATTGTGTTTGATGTCAGGCTTTAATAATGGCGGTGGAGAATTTAGAGAGTATGTTTGGCCTGTAATGGCGTTGTTTGCGGTGGCATTGATTTTGACACTTATCAATTTCATTATGACTGTTGCTAATAGAACTACAAAAGAGATTTATATTTCTAATTGGTATATTGTTTCTTCTTTGATTTTCACCATTATTGTCGCCTTGACTGCATATTTACCATTTTGGCAAGATGGCGTAAGTGAAACCATTGTGCAAGGTTATTTTATGCACTCAGGCGTAGGAATGTGGTTTACGCTTTATACACTGGGTTTATTGTATTATTTTATTCCGCAACAAATCAACAGACCTATTTATGCGTATAGTTTGGGTATTTTGGCTTTTTGGGCGCAAATTATCTTTTATACCATTATTGGCACACATCATTTTGTGTTTGCACCTATTGCGTGGTGGTTACAAACGATGGCTATTGTAGGTAGCGCAGGTATGATAATCCCCGTTTTTGCAGGTACAATCAACTTTATTGTTACTTTCAAAGGACAATGGAACAAAGTAACGAATAGTTATACCTTGCCGTTTTTCTTAGTAGCAGTGATTTATTATTTTATTGTTTCTATGCAAGGAACAGCGCAAGCCTTCAAATTCACTAACTTAATTTGGCATTTTACTGATTTTACGGTAGCACACTCGCATCTTGGCTTTTACGGTATTATTACCTTTGCTTTGTGGGGCGCAATTTATGCCATTGTTCCACGTTTGACAGGGCAAGAACCGCCTCAACATCTTGTAGGAGTACATTTTTGGGTAGCTTTCATAGGACTTTTATTTTATGCAATTCCTTTATCTATTGGTGCAACACTCAAAGGACTAATGTGGATGGAAGGCAAACCATTTATTGATAGCGTTGTGCTAATGTTCCAGTATTGGCTTTGGAGAGCTATTGGTGGCAGTTTGATGTTTATTTCTCACCTTGTTTTTGCTTATAGTTTTTATAAAATGGTAGCAAAAGAAATACCAGAAGTTGATGTAAAAGAAGAGGCGTTTAAAATCTTGCAGAAATCCTAAATTGTATTAAAATGTAGGATAAAAGTACGTAGGGTATAAAACCCTACGCTATTGATAATGGGCATAAAGTATTGATAATCAGTAGCGCAGGGTTTTATACCCTGCAGATAAATTCTAAAAAAATAACATTAAAAATGAAAATATTTAACGACCACAAACGTCTTTATATCACCGCAGGAGCATTATTTACTTTCTTGACATATATTACTGTCATTATGCCTGCTTTCCAAAATCAGCAAAATAATGCACCTCTTCCCAACACAAAACCGCTTGAAGGTGATGCCCTTGCAGGAAAACTCATTTATATTGGAGAAGGTTGTGTAGGCTGTCATTCACAACAAGTGCGTAATGTAGAAATGGATAAAATGTTTGGCTCACGTCCTGGAATGGCGGCTGATTATGCTAATATTGGACGTACAAGCATTTGGCAAAATACGGCAACAGTGATGGGAACAGAGCGCACAGGACCAGATTTAACGGATATTGGCAACAGACAACCTAGCAAAGAATGGCATTTGATGCACTTATACAATCCTCGTGCTGTTATTGGGCAATCCATAATGCCTTCGTATCAATGGTTATTTGAGTCAAAAGAAAAACCTGATAAAAATGATGTTGTAGTAAATATTTCTCCTGAGTTTATTTATGGAAATCACAACAAGAATCATAAGATTGTTGCTAAAAAAGAGGCTTTGCAGCTCGTAGCATACATACAAGCACTCAAACAAGCACCACTTCCAAGCAACATAAAACCTATTGAATTTATGTATAAACGAATGCCAAAAGAAGAAATGGCAAGTAATAATTCTTCTAATGGAAATGCTACAGAAAATCCAAAAGGTGCTGGTTTGTTAGATGGAAAGACTCTTTATGTGGCTAATTGTCAGAGTTGCCACCAAGAAAATGGAGAAGGTTTGAAAGGTGCGTTTCCTCCTTTGAAAGGTAGCAAAGTAGTTAATAGTGATAATTTGGAGTTGTATGTAGATATTATTATGAATGGTTATGATGCCAATGCTAATTATGGCGTAATGGCTGCCGTTGGAACGAATATGAACTTTAATGAAAACCAAGTAGCTGCAATCATCAATTATGAGCGTACTGCGTGGGGAAATACAGGCAAAAAAGTAACGCCTGATGAAGTAAAGAAAATAATGGATATGATTAAAACTAAAATAGCAAAAGAAGCTAAATAGTTATGAATTATGAATTATAAGTTATGAATTAAATATTGGTAAGTAACGTGTTGCAAATAAGTTCCTAATTTCAAAAAACTAATTTTTAGGCTACGGTGGCGTGAACGGCATCGCTATACATAAAACCATTTTTTGACTTTGATGTAAAGAGGTGGCGTTTACGCCACCTAGAATAAAAAAATAAAACTAGGAGTTTATTTACAATGTATTACTAATTTGTATTAATTTTCGTGGTTTGTGTCCCCACAAACCACCAATAAGGATAAAAAATGTATGTTCTGTTACAAATAAAATGGTCTTTGCACTACCTCATTGTGGTTTGTGGGGACACAAACTACGAAGATTTTATTTTTACAAGTACAAAGATAAAATGAAGTAGAATATTCTAAATCAAATAATTATGAAAAAAGTAATCAGTTTTATTGCGTTGATGTTGTTTGTGGTTGTTGGTTTTTCTTGTCCAGTTTGCGAAAGAAATCAACCAAAAATACTCAAAGGTGTTGTTCACGGTGCAGGTGCAGAAAGCAACTGGGATTATGTTGGCGTATGGATAATTGCCATTATTGCAGTTTTAACGCTGATTTATAGCGTTAAATGGCTTATCAAACCAAATGAAAATAATGAAGACCACATCAAAAATTTTATTTTAGACTAAAACTCAAACAAAATGAATAATATTGAAAACAACATTGAAAATGATACTGAAATTAGTATTGCTCCAGAAATAAATTCTCATAGCAAGCATAGAAGTGCAGTTATAATTTTTTTAGATGATGATGTTGTGCCTTATGTAGAGCTTTTTGTACCTATCAATTTTGAGCTGGACACTCGCAAATTGGTAGATGGCAACCATATTTTGAAAATTGTCAGTAGAGATTCTTTGGGCAAAGAAGGCATTAGGAAAATCCCGTTTACAGTCAGAAATGGACCTGCAATAGCTATTGAGGGCATTACGGATAATGAAATTGTAGATGGTGTCATTCCTTTAATGATAAACGCCTACGGAAAAGGTGACCAAAAACGCTTTATGATAGAAGGTAGTGAAACGCCTCATTCTATCCCTGCGTGGTTTTGGGTGATTATTATTGGGTTTATGGGTTGGGCTATTTTCTATGGTATTGCGGCTATGAGTACAGGATATTAGAAAGTACGAAATAAGAGGTACGAGGTACGAATGTAAAATTTTAATTTACTGTAAAAAAAGATTAAGTTATTTAGTTTTTATTACTAAGTAATAGGTTGTAAATAACTTCCTAATTTACTTTAATTCCCTTGGTTTGTGTCCCCACAAACCAAAATGAGGTAGTAAAATGGCATTATTGATGATGGATAAAATACATTATTTGTCGTAATTGTTGGTTTGTGGGGACACAAACCAAGGAGATTTACCCACTAAGAAATATAAAACTAGGAGTTTATTTACAACGTCTTACTAAGTATCTGAAAATATGTATATTGCGACTACTAAAAGCTCGTATTTTGGAGAAGATATTTTGTCAAAAAATCATTCAAATTTTTATTAAACTAAATTTAATCCCAATGATAAACATCAAAAACATTCTTGTTCCCATAGACTTTTCTACCACTGCCAGAAATGCCTATCAATATGCCAAAAAGCTTGCGGAAAAGCTGAATGCAAGCGTTACGCTTATCCATATTGAGGAATATTATATGCCTCTTTCTGAAATTCCTTTTGATATTTCCACACAAAAAGAGTATTATGTGAAAGAAGAGATGGCAAACTTCATTAAAGAGGAAAACATTGATGATGATTGGACAATCATTAACCAAAAACTCAAACATAAAACCCTCAAAGGCAACATTGAAGGTACTATTATTGCCCTTTCTGACGAAAGTAGCACAGACTTAATTGTCATTGGCACGACTGGCTTGCAAGATTTTCTGTCAAAAATTACTGGAAATGTTTCTCTCACAGTTGCAAAGAAGGCACATTGCCCTGTTATTCTTGTGCCAAATCTTGCCAAATGGAAAGAAATTAAAAAAATTATGTATGCAAGTAATTATGATGCAACTTCTTCAAAAGTGGTAGAGGAAATTATAGAATTTTCGTTGTATCTTGATGCCAAAGTGGATTTTGTTCATGTAGAAGACTATAGTTCTAAGGACGAAATACGCAAAACGGCTATTATGAAAGAGGAATTATTTGAATTAACTGACCATATTGCTTCGTTGAACGTACATTCTATTTATGGAGATGACAAAATTGAAAAATTGGAAGAATACGCCACAGATAATAATATTGATTTGATGGCTTTTGCAAGTCAAAGAAGAGGTTTTTGGGAAAATTTTATGCACAAAAGTGTTACAGAACACATTGCACTCTCTACCGACAAACCTATGATGCTTCTGCATCTAAATAATAAATTGGAATAAGTAATTGTGGTGTGAAGATTTGATTACGAAATTATTTGATTTTTATTCAAAAGCGCAAAAAAGTACAATAACTGTATTATTTTGCGCTTTTTTAGAAAAATTACGTTAATAAAATTCAGTAAATCTCCGTAATTCGTAATTTTTAATTCGTAATTGAATGAAAATTAAGGTTTTAGTGTTCCCATACCGCCATCTATGCCTATTGTTTGCCCTGTTATCCAGCTAGATTTGTCGGATAGCAAAAAAGCTGCCATTTCTGCAATATCTTCAGAAGTGCCAATACGGCCAATAGGGTGTCTTTTACCTGCATTTTCTACTTTTTCATCAGAGCCTAAAAGTTTGTTTGCAAGAGGTGTATTGGTGAGAGAAGGTGCAATAATATTCACTCTAATATGCAAATTTGCCCATTCTGCCGCCAAAGATTTTCCTAGTCCCTCAATAGCCGCTTTTGACAATGCAATAGACGAATGAAAGTTCATACCTAATGTAGCTGCCACCGTACTAAACAGTACCACGCTTGCGCTATCTGCTTTTTTAAGGTTTTTTAACGTATTTTGTAAGATATCAACTGCACCAAGTACATTGATATTAAGGTCTTCCTGAAATTCTTCACGAGTGATACGGTGAAAAGGCTTCAAATTGATAGTTCCAGGACAATACGCTACGCCATTAAGTGCTTCTGGTAGACTAGAAAGTGCATCAGCAACTGCATTTTTGACATCTAAGGGCATAAAAGTAACTCCCAATGCTTTTAATTCATCAGACTGATGACGACAAGCAACTATTACATTTGCGCCTTGTGCCTTCAATATGCCTGTTAGTGCTAGCCCAATGCCTGTACTTCCACCCACTATAAGAAAATTTTTCATTTGATAATATTACTTTATTTTAGATTTTTCTATTGATTTTTATTCCTTGAATACCATTAAAACCAATAAAAAGCTAAAATGTTTATGAATTCTGTAAGAAAATAAGAAGAAATACTAATTTATTTTTACGACATTTTTATTGTTTTTTGATGTAAGATTTAACTAAAAAATCAATCAAATTGCCTAGTACCTATTTTTTTGATGTAAGAAAAAACCGCATAAATAGAATTTAACAAAAACTTAATATAGCAATACTTTTCATATTTGATTTTTATTCTCTATATTTGCCCTTAGTATTTCATACAGAAATACCACTAACCAACAATACAATGTTACACAAACCCATAAAAAAAGCGTGGCTGCTATACGTATGCCTGCTTACCCTCTTTGCTGGTTGCTCCAAATGCAACAAAACAATAAGCCCCAATGATGCATCTAGCCTACCACCTGCCACGCAAGTAGGAGCTTATACCTTTGGTTGTATGCTAAACGGACAACCTTGGACACCAGTAGGAAGACAGTCTATTTTGGTAGCTGCTAACCCTAGTGCTAACTATGAGCCTGATTACAGGGGAGGAGCATTTAGTGTATCAGCTGATATCTATTCATCTCAACCAGTAAGATTAAAGGAATATATAAGTGTTGGTGGGATTGGAATAAACAGAGTGGGTGAATATAATCTTAGCAATAGCAGTATTTTATTCCAATACGCAGATGTAGCACAAGGAATTAGTTACTATTCTGATGAAGATATAGCTTCTAACTGTAAGTTAGTCATCACTAAGCTAGATTTGACTAACAAAATAATAGCAGGTACTTTTTCTTTTACGCTTGAAAAGAAAGATACAGGTAAAAAAGTAACCGTTACAGACGGACGTTTTGATATGAAATTTCTCTAAAACAAACAAAAACTAAAAAACATGACAAATTCAAATTTTATGCGTTTATAAACGTTAATACTCTCTTTCTTACATTTTATCTACCTATATTTGCATAAACAGTACAAGTTTTTTTCCTAATTTCCTTAATTTTTAACCCCCCAATACAATGTTACACAAACCCATAAAAAAAGCGTGGCTGCTATACGTGTGCCTGCTTACACTCTTTGCTGGTTGCTCCAAATGCAACAAAACAATAAGCCCAAATGATGCCTCTAGCTTACCAGCCGCCACAGAAACAGGTGCAGGCACTTTTGGTTGTATGCTAAACGGACAACCTTGGACACCAGTAGGACAACAACTATTTATTTATCCTCGTAACCCCACTATCATCTATGACCCAACTTATAATGGGGGTACCTTGAGACTTAGTGCTTATATCAGTACTGACAGGAAAGATTTGATGCAAACACTTAACATTATTTGCGACAGTAATTTTAGCTCAATAGGTGAGTATAATTTGACTAATAGCAAAGTTAGCTTTGATTATACGAATTTGAATGGTAGTTCTGAAGATAATTTTTGCTCTTGTGAAGATGTGGCTTCAAACTGTAAACTCATAATCACAAAACTAGACAGAACAAATAAAATAATGTCTGGTACATTCTCTTTCACACTTCAAAAGAAAGAAACAGGCAAAAAAGTAACCATCACAGATGGACGTTTTGATATGAAATTTCTCTAAAACAAACAAAAACTAAAAAACATGACAAATTCAAACTTTATGCAGCGTAGCTGCATAACAACGCACAACGCACAACGCACAACGCACAACGCTGGTAATGTTTTTACTATTTTTGCTATCATTTTTTAGTGCTTTTGCACAAAATCCTGATGGTGACGACTACAAACCCAAAGTTGATTATATTTTCAAAAACCTAGACAAATCTCCCAACCGCATCAAAACAGGGATTTTGTATGAAACAAGCTACAATCTCACAGAAGAAAACCGACTAGACGGCAACGCAGGCGTTCCTATCACGCTGCAAAATTGGAAAATTGCTTATTACAGTCTTTTATCTGGTAAAGTAAATAATGCTAATCCATTTCCTACATTTGAAGAAACAGAAGTAAGAATAGCAGAAGTACCAAAAACAGAGGTACATCTTCCTATTTTCCGCATTGATTACAATAGCATACGCCGTGATGCTTTCCAAAATAAATGGTTGAATTTGGATAATAGTACAAAAAGACCTCAAATAAATGACACAAAACTAGGATTACAAAATAATCCATATGCTACTAATATTGGTTTTGCTATTGCACCTACGCAAGAAGAAAGCAAAACGGGTAGTGCTACCTTTAATTTCAATAAAGATTTATATTTCACGAATACAGATTTAGATATTATCAAAATTGTTGCTGATTTTGATGATGGTAGTGGTGCTGGTGGTTATGGATTAGGAGATATCAAAGATATTACTTGGACAACTAACGGTATCAAAAACCTAAAATTTATTATCTATTTTTCTGATGGAAGTGAAACAAAAGCCTCTACTAACTTCAAAGTAACAATACCAGAAGGAAGCAATGCAAGGTACACCATTACGCAAGATTTTGTGCAATACATCACCTATTCACCCATTTTAGGCGCACAATCCAATGGAAATCTTTATATCAAATATGCCACAAATAATACTTCTAGCCCTCGCAGAATAAAAAAACCTTTGATTGTTTTGGGTGGCTACGACCCTTCTAATACTTACTTTTACAGAAATTTTATTGCAGATATTGGGGGAGTTTTCTCTCAATTCAACTATAATTTATCTGACATTGGCAATTATGATTTGGTATTTGTTGATTATAATCACGGTGGGGCAAGTATCCTTACAAATGCGTTACTTTTTAGGCAAGTATTGGTTTGGGTCAATAGTCAGAAAGCCTTAGCAGGTAGCACAGAGCAAAATGTAGTATTAGGAATAAGTATGGGCGGCTTGGTAGCTCGTTATGGTTTGGCAGATATGGTAAAAAACACTAATATACCAACAGAAACGAGGTTACTTATTACCCACGACAGCCCACATAGAGGTGCAAATATCCCTGCGGCTATGCAGTATTTGGGTAGAAAGGCAATCAATGATAATCTTTTGCGTCAATATGTAGCTCCAGTTCAAGGTTTGGCTGATTTTGCAAATTCACCAGCAGCTAATGAAATGCTTAATTATTACACATCAAGCAATGTAGGTACTATTTTTCATTCTGTCAATTTTGTAGAAAATACATTTATTGCCAATGTTTATCAACCAATGGTAAATTCTGTACCTAATGCACCGTATAAATTTATTGCTAAGTCCTAGCACTTATTACAAATAATGCTATTATTTATATCAATAATTTGCCTTATATTGTTCCTTCTCCTACTGCAGGAGAAATTGATATTACTGTATCTGGTCAGATAATAGCTACTATTTATCCAACAGGAAGAGTAAAATTTAGACGTTATGGCACTTATACGACATTTGCAGTTGGTTGTGGTCCAAGTTTGCAGTATATTATCCGTATAATACAGCAAAGTCCAGGTTGTAGAATAGTGGCAGAAGTACCAAAAAATCCAGATATTACTCCTAGTGGTTCAGCCAAAATCAACTTTGTAGTTTCTCCAAATCCTTCATCAGGTAATTAGATTACTATTTTTCAAGAAGTAAGCAAATCAGAAACTTCTGCATCAGGTGAAGAGCAAGTACAAGTACAAGAACAATCAGAAGCCAAAATTGAAGAATTCACGTTGGTTTTGTACAACAAACTGCAAGTAAAAGTACGTGAAACTATGCTAAACACGCTTAGCAAAACTATTTCTACGGAAGGTTTGCCAAATGATGTGTATTTTTTGCATATTATTAGCAAAGATGGAAGTAAGGGCGTCAAGCAAGTGATGATTTTGCGTTAGTGAAAGAATAACTTCCCGAAAGTTGAAAAAATTTTCGGGAAGTTGCATACCAACAAAAAAGCCTTTCCAAACTTTGGAAAGGCTTTTTTGTTTATTTAGGATATTTCTAATTTCCCAAAAGTAGTTCTCTTGCGCTTGCTAGTGCCGTTTGAGAAGGTTCTGCACCACTTATCATTTTTGCAATTTCTGTAATACGTTCACTTTCAGTAAGTTGTTTAATATTACTGATGGTGCGAGTGGCAGTATCTTTTTTATAAACAAAGTAATGATTATTCCCACGTGCTGCTATTTGGTGTAGGTGCGTAATGGTGATTATTTGGTGTTTTTGTGCCATTTCTAACATCATATTTCCCATTTTGCTACCAACTTCTCCAGAAATTCCAGTATCCACTTCATCAAAAATAAGCGTTGGGAGTGCGGTTTTTCCTGCTAAAATATACTTTATAGCAAGCATCAACCTAGAAAACTCACCACCAGAGGCAACATTTTTGATTTCTTGTGGTGGCATACCTTTGTTGGCACTAAACAGGAAATTTATTTTATCAATGCCGTAAGCCGTTGGCTCTGTGATTTCCTGCGTAATTTTGAGAATTGCATTGGGCATTCCTAGCTCCGAAAGCAGGCTTGCAAGCGCTTTTTCAATGTTTTGGAACTGTAATTTTCTGTTGTCAGAGATTTTTTGCGCAATTTCTTGTAACTCTTTTTCTATGTTTTGAAGATTTTTGCGTGTTTTCTCAATCTCTTCATCAAAAGTAAGGACAAGTTCTACTTTTTTATTGATTTCATTTTGAATATCAATAAGTTGTGAAACTGTTTCTACTTTATGTTTTCGTTGCAAACGGAAGATTTCTTCCAATCTTTCTTGTTTTTCTTCTATTTTTTCTGGGTCAAATTCTAACTCTTCAAACTCACTTTCCAGCTCTTCAGCCACATCTTTCACCTCAATACGGGCATTTTCAAGGCGTTCATAAAGCGTGTCATATTTATCTGACAAACTAGCAATTTTGGATAGTTCGTTAGATGCTTGTTTGAGTGCGCCCACAATGGAAAAATCATTATTAACAAGTTTATTAACCAAAGAATCAAACTTAGTTTTAAGCTCTTCTGCGTTTTCAAGCGTGTTTAGTTCTTTTTCTATAATTTCTTGTTCACCAATTTTGAGAGAAGCATTTACCAATTCTTCTAATAAAAAACTATTATAATCTAATTCTTTTTTATATGTTTCATTTTCTTTGAGTAATTTCTTATAATTTGTTTGGACTTTTTTATAGTCTGAAAATGCCTTAAAATACCCTGAAAGCATTTCTGGGTGCGCTGCATAGCCATCAATAATTTTGAGTTGGAAAATGTTGTCACCTAAAAGTAGGTTGTCGTGTTGCGAGTGAATATCAACAAGTTGTGTACTGATATTTGCCAAAATATCCAGCGTAACAGGCGTATCATTGATAAAAGCACGAGATTTTCCGCTAGCCGCTATCTCACGTCTGATGACCGTTTGGACTTCATAATCAAGTTCATTTTCCTCAAAAACTCGTTGCATTTTGTAAGCAGAAACATCAAATGTAGCTTCTACTACGCATTTTTGGGTATCATCAAAAAGGGCTTTTCTGTCGGAGCGGTTGCCCAAAAGAAGACCCACCGCTCCCAACATAATAGATTTTCCTGCACCTGTTTCTCCTGTAACTACATTGAAATTTTGGTGCGGATATAGCTCTAATTGCTCTATAAGGGCATAATTTTTTATAAAAAGATGTGTCAGCATTGAAAGTTTGTGAGCAAAATTTGATAAACAAAAGGGTAAATTTCCCACAAAAATACGAATATTTTTGCAATATTTTTCTAACATTCTTTCTAAGAAAAAATATTCTGTCTTTTTGATAAAAAAATGCAAAAAACACTCAAAATATCTTTTTACTCCTCAAAGATATTACGGACTAGCGTACTATATTTGTGTTATCAAATCAAATATTATCACTTATTACTATTTTTGCTAAAATAATGACTTCTTACCTTACTTCTAATATGAATAATAATGACATTTTGGCGCAGGCTTTTGGAAAAATTGTCAGCAAGCACCGTTTGCAAAATATGCAACAGAATACAGAAGAATTGAATGCTGTGGCTAACACAGTAATTGGTGCAGAACCTACACTTATACGCATCAACGACACGCAAGAGAGTATTTTGCAGGCAAAACTAAATCATACAACGCACTTGTATGAACTAAAAATTGCGCTATTGGAAAAAAATATCCAAAAGCAAAATACCAAAATTGAGGCTCTGGTGCAAGAACTTACATTAGCCATTGATAAAATCAAAAAAATAAATTCATAGAGAATACTAATATTAAAAATAACTAGAAATATAATGCTACAGACTGTACGTCATAGTTCAATAATTTAATTGTTGTGCAACTTCTAAAATTCCACATACAGTTTCCGTTAAATTGACAGCAGTTGTGTTGCTACGTTAAAACATTAACAAACGCATAAATACAAAAAATAGAAGAAGATTCGTTGAACAACTATTGCGTTTTGATACAAAGCTAATTTTAGTGAAATAAAAAAACTTCTTTATTTGAGAATAAAGAAGTTTTTTTTACTCACTCAAATCTTTTCAAATCTGTTTTTTCAAAAGTCCATTCAGGGGAGTAAAGTTTGTCCATATCACTCAAATCATACCAAGGAGAGTTATTTTTGTCGTTTTCGTTGATAAGCAAATGAATACTTTGAGCAGGCATATAACTCTGTGCAATCATAAAAATTTTATTTCCTGTAGTCTTGCTGATAGCCATATCCACCACAATAACAGCGTGTCCAGGGCTGCCGCCTTTGATAAAAACATCTCCAATTTCTAGTTTTTCAAGTGCTATTTTTTTCATTTCTTTGGCAAGTGAAAGCGTGCCAGCATACGAATAAACTAGCTCCAAATACGCAGAAAAGGTTTTGTAAGTGTAATCTTCTTGTTTTTGACTACCTTTTACAGGTGCAAGTTTGTACCAATTTGTGGTATTTTTGACAATTTTTACTCTGTTTCCTTGCGCCCATTTGTCGTACTCGGCATTGAAACCATTGACAAAATTAAAATGGATTTTTTTGTATTCTTTTTGCGCATACAAGTACTCTGCACGCAAGCGCATAATGGCATCTGCGCATTGTTGGAGGTCTTTTTTGCCGACATCAATATCAAAAACAGAGGCACTAACATCATTTTCTTTCTCTTTTCCATTAAAATAATATACTTTTGCAGAAATATCCTGCAAAGGGAAATTTGTGAGATAATATTGAAAACTATTTGATTGATATATTTGTCTTTCGTAGCCTTTTGGCACAGAAAACCTTGTAATAATAGTTTTGGCTGAAGGATTTGAGAGGATATTTTTAGAAATAGCCTGAATAATATTGCTTGTATTTCCATTTTTATTATTTTGAGCGCAAGCATTCAAAATAATAAAAAACAAGATAAAAGAGAATTTGAAAGCTAATTTTAAGTTCATTTTGATTAGGTTTTAAATACGTTATTACCACGTTCCGCAAGTACGACTTGTGGCTATTATTGTTAAACCTTTTCAGGGTTTTAATACAAATAAACGAATCTACAAGTATATTTTATCAATACATTATCTAACTGCGTTTCATTCACAACTCACAACTCAAAACTCAGAAGATTTGCATTTGCAAAGTCATATAAAAACCTCGTCCATCAGCAGGAATAATGCCAGGACCTGGATAAAATTCTGCCCTACGTGTAAAATATTCTTCATTTAAAATATTATTGATAGATACTTCTAATTTGAGCGTTTTCCATTCATAATTCATAGACAAATCCATAATTTTATAAGCAGGAATAATGCCCTCAACTGCCGTAGAAGTTCTTTTTGCATTGGTTGCATCAGAAAAATGCTCTCCAACATACGCAAATTGCAATGTACTAGAAAACTTTTTATATTTCAAAGTTGTACCTGTTTTTAGGGTGATTGGTGGTACCATTTCAACTTTTTTACCTTTGATACTTGCCTCTTGCGTGTTAATGTACTTAGCAGAAATCAAACTCAAATTAGTAAAAATTGTCCATTGAAACAAAGATTTTTCTTTATTTTCTTTGTTATTTTGTTTATTTCTATTAAAAAGTTTTAGTAAAGAAACCTCTCCAAATAGCTCCAAACCAATATTTCTAGCATCTGCAACATTTGTACGCAGTCTATAATCATTGAAAAGTGGTGGTTGGTCTGCTTTCAAAATTTGCCCTATTTTTCCTTGATAAGAAAGCAAAAAAAGCGTACTTTCAAAGGTAAAAAAGTCCTCTAAACTACCTCTAACGCCCATATCAGCCGTAAAACCTTTTTCATCTTGTATGTTTGGGTCAATGAAAAAATTAGGATTTACAATCCTCAAATCACTAAAATTGATGGCACGATAATTTTGAGAAACATTACTATAAAATTCTATTTTGTCACTTAATTTGTAGCTTGCACCCAAACCAAAAAGTACAAAATTTCGTTTCCTTTCTTGATTTTCTTGTATTTTATTTTCAATAATGACGTTTCCAGCACCGTCTAACACTCTTTGCTTATAATACCCATTAGAAAAAGTTTGTATATTTTCAAATCTTGCGCCAGGCGTAAGACTAAATTTGTCAGAAATATTAAAGATATTTTCTGCAAAAACAGCAGAATTTTGATTTGGAAATTCATAATCAGAATTTTCCAAATTTATTGGATTTAAGTAGCGAAAATCAGCGTCATTTCCGTTTGTGCCATTGCCTTGTTTTGCACTTGTTGTGCCTTTGTAGATGCGTGTACCTATGAGTAAAGTATGTGATTTTTTTGTTTTTTTGCTAATAGAATAACGGTGTAAAAGCCTTATTTCATTACCTAGATTTTGGAATTTTCCTGCTACTAAAGTACGTTCTCCGCCTAAATCTGCCACATTTATACGTTCCAAATTACCCACAGATTGCCTTCCAGCCGACAGCGCAAAATTGCGAATATTGAGTTGCGTTTTTTCTGAAAATTTGTAGGTAAAGTTCACAGAAAACAAGTTCCAATCCACCTCAAAAAAATTCCTATTTCTGACAGACTGGCGCACATTTTCCTGAAACATTTTGTCTGTAAGTCCGCCTGCTTGTTGCGCCAAATACTGCATTTTGGTAATATCCACATTCACCAAAAATTTAGTAGAAATTTGATAATTAAGAGAAATAAAGGCATTATTTGACTTAAAACCACTATTTTTTCTAAATCCATTCCCTTGTTTGTGCTGATAATAAGCATAAAAATTAAGTTTGCCAGCCTGTCCGCTAATGCTATTAAAACTACTCAAAAATCCCCAAGAACCAGCAGATAAACGTGTAAGAGCCGTTATTTGGCTATTATTATTTTGTTGATTATTTTTGTTGATTTGTTGGTTATTATCCCCTTTTTTCATCAAAAAATTAACCATTCCGCCAAATTGTGTACCATATTGCAAAGACGCCGCTCCACGCACTATCTCAATGCGCTCCAAAGCCTCCGCAGGTGGCGTATAATAAGCCTCTGGATAGCCTAATGCATCTGCGCTGATGTCGTAGCCATTCTGACGAGTATTAAAATTCGTGGTGCGGTCTGGGCTAAGTCCACGCCCACCAATGCCTAATTGCAAGCCTGCACCGCCGTCACTTTCCCAAATATTTAAGCCTGTAATTTTTGCATAAACTTGTCTAGCGTTGTTTGTAGCAAGATTTATATTCATATCTTTCAAAACAATTACTTCATTTTTTTTGCCTTCATAAATGCCAAAATTTTCTACACTACGCAAACGAGTGATTCCAAAAGTGCGCTCACGCTCTGCCTGAACGGTTACTTCTTCCAAATCATCTGTAAAATCTTCTAATAAAAAATCAATAGAAAAAATAGGTGAATTTATGATAATGATTTTTTCTTGTGTTTGTTTTTCTAAGCAAAAAGCGACAATAATATAAGTGCCATAAGGAATATTTTTGAGAGCAAAATTCCCATTTTCATTGGCATTTGTCTGAAAAGAAGTATTTTTTAGGGCTACAATTCCTTCTAGTATTTTTTGTGGGTTTTTTGTCTTTATTTTCCCTGAAATAGTGCCTTTATTATTCTGATTAGTATTTTGAGCAATTATTTTACTGGAAGCAATAAAAAGAAAAAATGCAAAGAACAAGAAAAATGTCAAAAAAGAAAAGCGCATAAATTATTTTTTATGTATTTGTGAAATTGAATTACAAAAAAACAATTACAAACTACGTAAGCAGAGCTTATTTTCGTAATTTGTAATTACAACATTAGATTTTAATATTTTATTTATTTTGAACCTAATCCCAACGTAAATGCTTCACAGATTCCCCAGAATTGGCAAGTTCTATCAAAGAATCAATCCCAATTTGAAGATGTTTGTCCACATAAGAAGTAGTAACAGTTTTATCACTTTCAGAAGTTTTTACGCCTTCTGGTGTCATAGGGTTGTCAGAAACCAAAAGTAACGCACCACGAGGAATATCATTAGCAAACCCCACTGTAAAAATAGTGGCAGTTTCCATATCAATACCCATAGCACGAATTTCTATAAGGTAGTTTTTGAAGGCTTCGTCGTGTTCCCAAACTCGTCTATTTGTAGTATAAATAGTGCCAGTACGATAGTCTAATTCGTGTTTTTTAATCATAGAAGAAACAGAGCGTTGCAAACGGAAAGAAGGCAAAGCAGGCACTTCTGGACGCAGATAATCATTGCTTGTTCCCTCGCCTCTGATAGCAGCAAGTGGCAAAATCAAATCCCCTAATTTCATATTGTTTTTTAGTCCGCCACATTTACCCAAAAACAGTACCGCTTTTGGCATAATAGCTGCCAACAAATCCATTACAGTAGCCGCCATAGCACTTCCCATACCAAAATTGATAATGGTAATGTTGTTTTCTTTTGAAGTAGCAGAGCGCATTGGTTTGTCGTTTCCATTGACAGGAACGCTAAACTTTTCTGCAAACATATCTACATAATTTTGGAAGTTAGTAAGCAAAATATAGCCGCCAAAGCTATCCAAAGGCATTCCTGTATAGCGTGGAAGCCAGTTTTGTACTATTTCGTCTTTTGTTTTCATAAAGTTTCTATAGAGAATTTTAATAAGTCATTTTTTTGCAAAAGTACAAAAAAACTTCAATTAAACAAATGATAATTAGTTATGAATTGTGAGTTATGAGTTGTGAGTTAATATAATACATTGATAATCAAATTATTATATATAAATTATATTTCTTTAATAATACCAAAACACAAATTTATTCTAAAAAATATTTCGTATCTCAAACTTCTCATCTCGTACCTACTTTATTGTTCCTTTAAAATAAAAAACTTCTTCTTTATTGCTTGCGTTGGTCATCAAAAGAAATGTTTTTCTTACATCTCCTTCTTTTTCATCTTTTGTATTATAATGAATAGTAATTTTAGCGGTTTGACCGTATTCTATGGGGGTTTTTGTCCATTCTAAGGTGCTACAATGGCAACTGGTTTGTATGCGGTAAATTTGTAGCGGTTTTTTTCCTATATTTTTGATTTCAAAGGTATAATTGAGCATTTCTCCTTTCTTTTTTTCACCAAAAAAATGTTCTTTTGCTGTTAAAAAAAGCATTTTTGGCGCATTGGGAATAGTATCTTTAATAATTTCTTTGACAATTTCTTTTTTGATTTTAGTAGTATCTTGCGCAAAAATGCGTAAAGGTAGTATAAGTGATAGCATCAATAATACAGATAGTTTTAATATGTGTTTTTTCATAAATTCAACATTTTAGAGATAATTTTGACTAGAATTTAAGGCAAAGATACGCTTTTATTTAAGATTTTTTTGTATTTTTCTTCAGTAATCTGTTTGCTTTTCTAAGCATTCTCCTTTCTTGTTTTTTAATTCTAAGTTAAAATATTTTGTTTTTTTCTATTTCTTTTCCTAAATTGCGAGAAATATGCTTAATAGCAGGTTTCCATAATCTTTTACTTCTTAATCCTTTTATGTTTGTTGTCATTGCAAATATAAAGGATTTTTAACTTTTATGTGACTATTTAGCACAAAAGACGTGCCTTATAATACAAAATCCAAAAAAATATGAAAATTCTAATGCTTGATAATTACGACTCATTTACCTATAATTTGGTGCAACTTATCAAAGAAAATTCACTTTTTGAGATAGATGTGCTTAGAAATGACGAAATTAGCCTTGCTGATGTAGATAATTATGATAAAATTATTCTCTCGCCTGGCGCAGGTGTACCGCGTGATGCAGGCATTATGTGTGAACTGATAAAAACATATCAAAACACTAAAGCTATTTTTGGTGTTTGTCTTGGTATGCAGGCAATAGGAGAAGTTTTTGGCGCAAATTTAGTGAATATTGATGAGCCTTTGCACGGCGTTTCTACACTTATAAAACATCATTCTAATAAACTTTTACGCAATATTCCAACTGAATTTAAGGTGGGGAGGTATCATTCGTGGGCGTTGGAAAGCAAAACTATTCCAAGTAATTTGGAAATTACGGCTACTGATTTTGAGGGTGTGGTGATGGCAATAGAACATAAAACTTTACCTATTTTTGGTGTTCAATTTCACCCAGAAAGCATTTTAACAGATTTTGGAAAGGAGATAATGGTGAATTTTCTGAATGAAAAATAGCCCCTAAATCCCCAAAAAAGACTTTAATACAGCTTTATTAAATTGTTAATGACAAAAAACTGTATTAAAAACCCTGAAAGGGTTGAACAATCATAACTCCACGTGAGACGTGGGGAACGACAAGAAAGTAAAAAAATGAATTTTAAGATTATTATAGAAAAATTGATGTCAGGCTACAAATTAAGCACTTTGGAAGCCTACGAACTAATGAGCAAAATAGGTGAAAATGGCTTTAATGAAGGACAAAATACCGCCCTAATCATTGCCCTGAGTTGCCGTGATATTGCTTTGGAAGAGATTATTGGCTTCAGAAATGCACTTTTGGATTTGAGTATTCCTACAACACTTACCCAATATGATGCCATAGACCTTTGTGGCACAGGTGGAGATGAAAAAAACACGTTTAATATTTCTACTTTGGCTGCTTTTGTGGTGGCTGCTGCGGGCTATAAAGTTGCTAAACACGGTAATTATGGCGTTTCTTCTGTGAGTGGCTCGTCTAATGTCTTGGAAAAATTAGGTTACAAATTTTCTAATGATTCCTCCAAATTAGAAAGAGAACTTAATGAATTTAATATCTGCTTTTTACACGCTCCTCTGTTCCACCCTGCGCTCAAAAATGTGGGTGCAATACGCAAACAACTGGGTATCAAGACTATTTTTAATACACTAGGACCCCTTGTAAATCCTGCTAAAACTAAAAAACAGTTTGTAGGTGTTTATAACCTAAAACTTGCTAGACTTTATCATTATTTGTTGCAACAAGATAAAAAAAACTATGTGGTTGTACATTCTGTTGATGGTTATGACGAGATTTCTTTGACTGCAAATGTGCAATATCTGTCTTCTCGTGGCGAAAATCTACTAAATCCTACTGATTTTGGCTTTGAGATGCTCTCGCAAGAAAGCCTTTTTGGAGGTGATACTTTGGAGCAAGCTCGTGATATTTTTGTTGATGTAATTTCAAATAAAGGTACACAAGCGCAAAATAACGCAGTTATTGCCAACGCAGCGGCAGGAATACAATGTTTTGAGGACAAAAAAACGCTTTTAGAATGTGTCAGTATTGCGCAGGAAACACTCCAAAGCGGCAAAGCAAATGAATTATTAAAAAAACTTATCTCATAACTTTCCAAAAGTTTAAAATTTTTGGAAAGTTGCTAAATATCTAAAAAAATGTTACACGAAATAGTAGAAAATACAAAAAAACAAGTTGAGCAAAATAAAGCTTTATTTCCTATCAAATTACTTGAAAAAAGCATTTATTTTGACTCCAAAGGCGTTTCTTTGGTTGATTATCTCACGCAAAAAGGCAAATCAGGCATTATTGCGGAATTTAAGCGTAAATCTCCCTCAAGAGGCATTATCAACGAATATGCAGACGTGGTGCAGACAAGCATAGCCTATATGCAGGCTGGCGCATCTGCGCTGTCTATTTTGACTGATAAAACCTATTTTATGGGCAAAAATGAGGACCTTACGCAGGCTCGTAATGCTAATTATTGTCCTATTTTGAGGAAAGATTTTATTATTGACGAATACCAAATCATTGAAACTAAGTCAATTGGAGCTGATGTAGTGCTTTTGATTGCGGCTTGTCTAGAAAAAGATGAACTTAAAAAACTATATGATTTTTCCATTTCTTTGGGTCTTACGGTGCTTTTTGAAATCCACGACAAAAGTGAATTAGAGAAAATTCCAACTGATTTATCTCCCCAAAAGGCCATTATTGGCATCAATAACCGCAATTTGAAGACAATGAAAGTAGATGTTCAGACTTCTTTTGATTTGATAGAAGATTTAAAAAAACGGTTTAAAGACATTATTTTTATTTCTGAAAGTGGCTTAAATGATGTTGAAACAGTCAAAAAACTTAGAAATGTGGGTTATAGTGGCTTTTTGATGGGAGAATATTTTATGAAAACGCCCAATCCTGCGGAAACTTTAAAACAATTTTTGATGTAAAAAGTAAAATCTTTTCTTTCTTTTTTGTATTTCTTAGTGCCTACTTAGTGTGTATTTCTCAATGTTCTTAGTGTTAAAGTAATTTCTGAAAAATGATTATAAAAGTTTGCGGATTAAGAGAAAAACCTAATATACTCGCAATAGATGAATTTTCTATTGATTTAATGGGAATGATTTTTTACGAAAAATCACCTCGCTTTGTGGAAGATAATTGTGATATTCCTACCACAAACACACCAAAAGTAGGTGTTTTTGTGGATAGTCCTTTGGAATATATTTTGCAGAAGATAGAAAAATATCACCTCCAATATATTCAACTTCACGGCAACGAAAGTGCTGATTTTGTCAAAGAAATTCATCAGAAAACAAAAGAAAAAAACATCAAAATTATTAAAGTATTTAGTATTGATAATCAGCAAGATAATCAAAAAAACAGCAACATAAATAATGACTTTATGGCTGAATATGCAGTTTTTTGTGACTATTTTTTATTTGATACAAAAGGCACAAATCACGGCGGAACTGGTATTAAATTTAATTGGCAAGTTTTGGAAAATTATCAGCTAAAAACACCATTTCTATTAAGTGGTGGTATAACTGTTGATGATATTGATGAAATAAAAAACATTAAACATCAACAATTTGTAGGAATAGACATCAACAGCAAATTTGAAATAAAAGCAGGTTTGAAAGATGTAGAAATGATTAAAAACTTTATTGAGAAACTATAAAAATCACTAGAAAATGAAATTAGCATTAGACAGGCCAAAACCCATAAATGGCTTATATGGTACATTTGGAGGGGCTTTTATACCAGAATTATTGTACCAAAACGTGCAAGAATTAGAAGAAAATTATGAGCGTATCATTCAAGAGCCTGAGTTTCAAGAGGAGTTTCAGCAATTATTGAAAGATTATGTAGGTCGTCCTACACCATTGTATTTTTCTGAAAATCTATCCAAAAAGTACAAAACAAGGATTTTCTTAAAACGTGAAGACCTTACGCACACAGGCGCACACAAGATAAACAACGCAATAGGACAAGTTTTATTAGCGCAAAGACTAGGAAAAACACGTATTATTGCAGAAACGGGCGCAGGACAACACGGAGTTGCAACGGCTACGGCTTGTGCTTTGCGTGGCTTAAAGTGCATTATTTATATGGGTAGCGTGGATATTGAAAGGCAAGCTCCTAACGTACAACGTATGAAAATGTTGGGTGCGGAAATTGTGGCGGTAGAAAGTGGCTCAAAAACGCTCAAAGATGCCACCAACGAAGCTATACGAGATTGGATAAACAACCCAATTGATACACATTACATTATTGGCTCTGTGGTTGGTCCGCACCCTTTCCCTGATTTAGTGTCTATTTTCCAGTCTGTGATAAGTGAAGAGATTAAAAAACAGCTTTTGGTGCAAATGGGTGTAGAAAATCCTACTCACGTTATAGCATGCATTGGTGGCGGAAGCAATGCAGCTGGTGCTTTTTATCATTTTATCAATGAGCTTGACGTACAACTAATAGGCGTTGAGGCGGCGGGTTTGGGCATTGATTCTGGAAAAACTGCTGCAAGTCTTGCAAAAGGTACAAATGGCATTATTCACGGATTTTTGACAAAATTGATGCAAACATCTGACGGTCAGATAGTTGAACCTCATTCTATTTCTGCGGGACTAGATTATCCTGGTGTAGGACCTTTGCACGCACATTTATACACTTCAAAACGTGCTACTTTTTTGAACGTAACAGACGAGCAAGCACTAAAAGCAGGCTTTGATTTGGCTAAAACAGAAGGGATTTTGCCCGCCTTAGAAACGGCTCACGCACTTGCGGCACTTGACCAAATGAGCTTTTTACCTACTGATATTGTGGTAATTAACCTTTCTGGGCGTGGTGATAAAGATTTAACAACATATTTGAAATACATATAATTTCATAACATAGGTAAATACAAATTCTTGATTAACAATGATTTGTATTTACCCTGATATTTCACACCTCACATTTCACACCTCAATAACATTCCTTGCTATTAGGAAAATCTAAACTTTTGACATCTTTGATATAATTAGAAACGGCATCAGTCATAATTGTATGTAAATCAGCATATCTACGCAAAAAACGAGGGTGAAAATCCTTGTTAATTCCCAACATATCGTGAACGACAAGCACCTGCCCATCTACATCTGCCCCAGCACCAATTCCAATAACAGGAATATTGATAGTTTCAGCCACTCTTTTGGCAAGTGCAGAAGGGATTTTCTCCAAAACAAGCGCAAAACAGCCTATTTCTTCCAAAAGTTTAGCATCTTCAATAAGTTTATTTGCTTCTGCTTCCTCTTTGGCACGTACATTATACGTTCCAAATTTGTAAATAGATTGTGGCGTAAGTCCCAAATGTCCCATTACAGGCACGCCAGCACTCAAAATACGTAAAATAGACTCTTTTATTTCTGCGCCACCTTCCAGCTTAACGGCGTGTCCGCCACTCTCTTTCATAATGCGTATGGCAGAGTGCAAAGCCTCCTTTGAATTCCCTTGATACGACCCAAAAGGCATATCAACGACTACCAAACAGCGTTTAGCAGCCTTCACGACCCCGCAAGCGTGATAAATCATTTGGTCTAGCGTAATTGGGAGCGTAGTTTCGTGTCCTGCCATTACGTTGGAGGCACTATCTCCCACCAAAATAATGTCAATACCTGCGCCATCAACAATTTGCGCCATAGAATAGTCATAAGACGTAAGCATAGAGATTTT
>JAYUKY010000127.1:0-25854 GCA_043764015.1 Raineyaceae bacterium | reverse complement strand
CAAGCACCTGAATATTTTTCCTCCGTCAGCTAAAGCAGACGGCAAAGAAAAGAAAGTGAACAGAAATATCTTTTTTCTATGTTTTTTATTCTTATTGCCGTCTGCTTTAGCTGACGGTGCAGGGAATTTTGAGTGCCTGACTTTGCACTAATTTATGTCAAAAAATGGGGGAAGTTGCCCTACTCTTCTGAACAGCCTATCTTTAAGTAATTCTAAAACAGACATTTTGCTATTCACACAGCACTAGTAGTACAAATACCTAAAATGGTTAAAGTCTTTACCTTTGGTGATAATTCTCTCCAAAACAGTATAAGATTTCATCATTCCATAGTCTTCAAAATGCTTTTTAAGCACTTCTAGGCTCTTTATATGTTGTTCTCCACGCAAATTTATCATTGGCAAAATATGCTGACAAACGGCATAATCTAGGCTGATTTTGCTTTCTCCTTCCAAAAGACCTGTCGCAATTTTGCAATAATTTTCAACTGCAATTTTCTTTCTTGGGCTGATAGTAAGGTTAGAAATTTTCTCAATTTGTGCCAAAGAAGCCTCCACATCAACTTTTACTGCCACTTCACTTGCATTGCTATTTTTGCTAATACCAAAGAATCTTTCCATTTTGTGCCAATCATAAATCTCATTCATTCTTAAATCTCTATTTTCGCCAATTTCAGACTGCTCTACAATAATGATAGCAGCCCTGTCTATCAACCTGTTAGATAGCATTTCTGTTGTGTGGTCGTAGTTGATAGTTGCCATAAATTTCAGACCGCCACCAAAGGCAATTTCTTTGTCTGCAAACCTGATTTTTCTTTCATAATCAAAGTCAGCCAACTTAATAAAATCTGACCAATAATGCTCAATAGGGCTTAAATTTGCTTCATCAAGTAAGATAAAATAGGGAGAATTCTTGTGCAAAGCAGATTGTTCTAGTGCATCACGCAAGCCAGTTTTTGAAGACTGATATTTTTTGGTAAGCGGGTTATAAAATCCTAGCAAATCTTTGGAGGAAGTCCAGCCACGAGCGCAAGGGATTTCCAAATAGCCATAATCATTGCTCAAACCGTAGCTTTTAGCCAATTTTTCTACTAAAGAAGTTTTACCCACGCCAGGCGCACCTGCAAAAACCGTAATAAAACTCTGTTGCAACGTGATTGTAAGGTTAGCAACCTCATTAAATGCCAAATTTCTGCCTTGTTCTTTGAGCCTTTCTTGGATAGACAAAATATATTCTTTTGCGCCAGAAAGCAAAGTATCATTTTCAATATTCACTTCTTGTATTTTTGCCGCTTTTTGAGCAGTTGGAGCATATTCTATGCCATTTAAGATGTCGTTGTAGAGTTTTGCCTCCACAAGATTTGTATTTAGCTTGATTTGGTTATTAAATGTGCTTTGAATTTGTGTAATAGCAGTTTCTAAGCCATATTGTTGCTTATTGAGTGTCGTAATTTCTTGTTCTTTTTGAGAAATGTCTTCTTTTAATTTTTGTGCATCATTGATAAGTTCCTGCACCGTTCTTGCGTGGCTAGACACTTGTATAAGCGTAGAAAAATCCCTCGTATTGGCAATTGATTGCAAAAAAGTTTCTCCTTGTGGCATTTTGATAATCTTTGCTACAATTTCATTTTGTTGCTCCAAACGCTTTATTTTAGCTTTTCCTTCATCAATAATATCTTTTGCTTCTTTAAGTTTGTCCAAATAATTCAGCATTTGTGTTTTCAGGCGAGCATTGGTTTCTTTTTCATTTTCAAGTTCTGCAGAACTCACCAAAGAACCATCTTCATACGCACTATTTCCTTGTAAGTTATTGAGTTCTACCACTAAATCAATAATTTCTTGTTCTACTGTATAGTTGCTTTCGTAGTTTTTGATGATATTTTTATAACGAATCCAACGGATTTCGTCTAATTTCGTAAGTGCTTTAAGGTTAAGCATTTGCATATTATTGAGAACGCCTGTAATGGTAGGCATTTTCCTAAGTGCGGCATTAAAATCTGCTGTATTTTCAAGTTGTGAGCCAATCCATCTGCTAAGTTCTTCAGTAGAAGAATAATCTATCAATTCTCCAATTTGTTGCGTTACAAAATCCTTGAAAGAAGACAAATAACGGCGTTTTTCGTTGTCAGTTTCTATATAATTTTGTGCAGTTTCCTCCGAAATTTTAAGAATTACAATTTTATTATATTCGTCATAAAAATCATAATCATCACTAAAAGTAGCAAAATCAGCAGGTTTTAGGATATTTCCATCTTTTTCAAAAGGACCATAAATAAAACTATTGTAAGAAAGAAAAAAGAAAGGCGCAGAAATTCCTGTGCTATCTACAAGATTATTTTCAGGGGAAAAATATTTATCATAAATAGGAAGCAACGCAATAGGAGCTACTTTTTTGATAGTATTTGGGTTTACGGCAAGCAAAAACCTACAAGGATTATTAGCAAAAGTACCACTTTGAAAACCTTCTAATTGTTGTTCATATTGTGGATTTCTTTGTAAAACCTCTTCCTCAAATTCAAATAATTCATCATTTAAACTTGCATATCCTGCAGGTACGAAAATCTCGCCGCCATTTCTAAATTCTGTTGGATCAACGGATTTAAAAACACCATTATTACCTTTTTTCATCAAAGGCTTGATTATTCCGTGCAAACCCACGTTTCTAACCCTTTTTGCTATAATTGTAGCCATTTTTTTTATTTTTTTTGATAGTATATTTTATAAGAGTACACAAATATAGTGTTTAAAATGTAAAAAATAAACTATTTTTTGGTTTTTGATAGAAAGTGTAAAAATAACTAAGTAAATAACTTTGATAATCAAAGTAAAAAAGAGAAAAGTATATGGCATTTAAAAATTAACTTTGGCGCAAGTAAAATTTGAATAGAAATTAGGTAGGGGAGGAGAAGGGCATTATTTTTGCTGATATTCTGAAAACGAGTAATTTTCAAAATATTCTGTTCAAATAAATCTTATGCTAAAAAATAATAGCTTCCGCAGTGCCAAAACATCAAAAATAAATATGTCTTCAATGGCTGATGTAGCATTTTTGATGGTTATTTTCTTTTGGGTGGCAACAAGCATTCCTATGCAAAAAGGAATTCCTATGACTTTGCCAAGAATAGATAATGCGCCAAAGGGAATTTATTGTGGTCCACGTTACACAAGAGATATTTTCATCAATAGCCAAAATCAAATCTTGATGAATTGTGAAGAGATAGTATTTGCTGAAGTTAAAGAAAACGTAGTGGCGTATATAAATTCTGCTGATAAAAATGAACGTACTAATGATAAAAATGAACGTACTAACCAAAATAGAGCTGTTATTTCTCTGAAAGGAGATAGGGGAACAAATTATGGGAGTTATCTTTTGGTACTTGACCAAATAAAAGCTGCTTATATGTCTGTGCGTGCAAAAGAATTGGGTTGGAGTGAAGAAAAAATGTTACATTTCCTTGAAAATGAAGGGAATGCAACACAAGAAGAAATAAAAAAGTATAATAATGTAGTATTTTTGTATCCAGAGGTTATTTCAGAGGCAGAGCCAACGGAGGCGGAGAGAAGATAAAAGCATACTATCAATACTTTATTATCAAAGGCAATGCTGAAAATACTTTTGTTTTTCCTTGTTTTTGGTTGTCAAAAGTAAGTGTAAGGGTATAAATGTGCATTACTTTATTTTTTGTAAATTTAATGCTTGGCTCATCACGAAAACAAGCTAAATAGTCGTTTTCAATATTATCAAAATAAGGAATACCAAAAATAACTTCTGTAAGATTTTCTATGCTATTTGTGTGGTTTATAGGCTCTTCTGACGGCTTTTTACCTCCTTTGATTAAAGACAAAGGCAATCTAAAAGTCCAAGGTAAGTGGGGGAGATGCGCATTTGGTAAAATCTCAATTTCCATTCCTACTGGAAAATATTGCGGCTGATATTTGACAACATTTGCAGCAGCATTTACAGCATTTTCTGAAAAAAGTATATCTGTATCTTTCGTATTCACCAAACACAAGCCAAAAGGGGAGAAGTTATTTTCTTTAAAATCAGCACGTTGCCACAATTTCGTAGGAGAAACTAACGGACTTTGTATCTCTTCCAAACCACTCACCCAAAGGATTTCCAAAAAGAAGTTCTCAAAATAAAACTTGCGGTTGGTCGTTCCTTGCCCCTTATGCACACGAGAACTACCCTCCACAAAACCAAATTCCAAGAGTTCATCAGCTTCTTTCCCATTATTATTGGAGAAAATAAAAATATGGTCTATCTGCATTTGAGTTATTATTTCTTACACATCTAACAAATTATACTGAAATTTCTCAGACTCTCTTATTTCTAAAATCTAAACAAATACATCATTTTTTTGTAGATTTCTGTATTGTGATAAATTCCTGCAAAGTGTTCTGCGCCAGCTCCAAAGGCAAAAACAGGAACCATCACGCCAGTATGATAATCCGTACTAAATTTGCCTACAACTTCTCCTTTTTCTAGGTTTCCGCCCACGAGGGCATAGCCACCAGTTTCGTGGTCAGCGGTGATAATCACCAAAGTTTCTCCATCTTTCTCTGCAAAATCCAAGACTTTCCCAATACAGTTATCAAAATCAACCATTTCTTTAATAATATAGTCGCTATTGTTGGCGTGTCCTCCCCAATCTATTTGTGAGCCTTCTATCATCAAAAAAAAGCCTTTTTTATTCTTTTTGTCATTATTTTTCAAAATTTCAATGGCTTTTAACGAAGCTGTAGAAAGATATTCTCCACGTCCTTCGCTCATTTTCGGAAATTTATTCATTTTGGCAGAATCAGGGTCTAAGCGTAAACAAACAACTTTTCCACTAGAAATATTTTTTAAATCTTCTACCAAAGAGGCTATTTGATAATTGTTCTTCTTCATAATTGCCAGTAGATTTAGGCTATCTCTGCGTTTTTCAAAAAATTGCCTTCCTCCACCAATCAACACATCAACATCTGTTTTTAGAAAATCTTTTGCAATATCCTCATCTAAGGCACGTGAGGGCTGGTGCGCAATGAAGGACGCAGGTGTAGCGTGTGTAATAGAGCAAGTAGCCACAAGTCCAGTCGTAAGTCCTTTGCTCTCAGCAGTTTCTAGTATTGTTTTTTGCGGAACTTTATTTTTATCCACGCCAATAGCTCCGTTGTAGGTTTTTTGACCAATAGAAAAAGCGGTTGCACCAGCCGCAGAATCCGTAACATAATTATCAGAGGAATTAGTTTGACTAAAACCAATATGCGTACATCTTTTGAGATTTAGGTTATCTTTTTTTGCGGTGAGTCCTGAGTAAATTTGCGCCGTTCCCATTCCGTCACCAATCATCAAAATGATATTTTTGGGACATTTGTTGTTTTTGTGTTTATGTGAAATGCTTTGTAATTTTTGTGCAAAAATATTTTCTACTAGAAATATTTGACAAATAAGGAAAGAGAAGAAAGAGATTTTTTGAAAATTCATTTTGAAATTTACTTTATTTTTTGAGATTGAAATATTTTCTAAAATTGTATTATTCTAATATTTTTAATTAGTTAATAATATAAACTAATTTAAAAATAGTTGTTATTATTAACTTTTTAGTTTTACATAAATTTAGGTTTTATAAATTTAATTTTATGTAAAATTAAAAAACCTTATTTTCTAAAGGATAGAAAAATAAGGTTTTCAATATTAACTTTATAAAAAAGTTGAAAAATTGTGGAGAATATGGGATTTGAACCCATTACCTCTTGCCTGCCAGGCAAGCACTCTAGCCAATTGAGCTAATCCCCCAATTTTACTATTTTACTTTTTTTGTTGAAATTTAGGAAGCTCAACTCTATTTAAGATTTCGTTTGCCTTTGC
This sequence comes from Raineyaceae bacterium, assembly GCA_043764015.1. Classification (GTDB taxonomy): domain Bacteria; phylum Bacteroidota; class Bacteroidia; order Cytophagales; family Thermonemataceae; genus JANYGM01. The sequence goes on along the minus strand of JAYUKY010000127.1, from coordinate 20,003 downwards.
CAATTTTTCAGGGAAAAGGACAACATTCCTAAATTGCTCTAAGTTTTTGTCAAAAACAATAATAGGTATTTTTGATGCGTTTAATTCTTTTATTTTACTATTCATATCATTTATTATTTAATCTATTATAAATTTATTATGATGTTTAGTTATCAAGCATGCTTCATAGTCATCTCCAACTACAAATTTTACCCAATTACTTTCTTCACTTAGCCCAAATAACTGGAAATATTCTTTTATTTCAGCCAGGTTATTAGTAATACCCATTCTGTAAAGTCTATTTCTAACAACCGTAGTTCCTGTAGCGAAAATATAAGCATCTGGGTATTCTTCTAAAAAAACATAAACTATTGATGCAACAGTTACTGATACTTTTAGGCTGTCGCCGTTATTAGTTACGGATAAGTCGTCCGCTAATTTTGTTTCATCATCATAATCTCCAAAACCAAGATTATAAACACTTTTTACACCTGTTTCTGTAAATTAAACAATTTTTTTAATAACTCCTTTTGGTCATTCACTTGCAAATTTGTAGATTTTAAAGAAGTCTTCTGCTCTGTAGAGATACTTTGGTTTATTCATATTTTACTTTATTATACACAAATATACGCTTTTTATTTAACTTTCTATTTATTTTAAGGTTAAGTTTCTGTTAAAATTCTAACCTATTTTCATAATTCCCCACAATTTTATATTTTTTTCCTGGTAAGGTTTCTATAATATTTTTCATTTCTAAATTAAGAAGTAGCATAGACAACATTCCGTTAGGAATATCCAGCATAAATGCCAACATATCCGTATGAACTTCTTTTTTATTCACAATAAATTTCAAAATCTCAATTTCTTCCTCACTAATATCAAATGAATTTACCTTTATTTTTTGAAAAGTTTGGTAAGTTTTTGCTTGTCCTTTTTCAATATCCCAGTTTAAGAATTGTATCAAATCATTAGCATTTGTTATTAAGTGTGCTTTATTCTCTTTGATAATTTTGTGGCAACCTGCGGAAGTAGGAGCATTATAATTTCCTGCAAGTGCAAAAACCTCTTTGTTATAGTCGTTGGCAAGTTCTGCCGTGATAAGTGCGCCGCCTTTTTCCATTGCTTCCACGACAATAGTCGCATCAGACATTCCTGCAATAATGCGGTTGCGAGCTGGAAAACGAGGCGCATCAGGTTTTACGCCCAACGCACTTTCGCACAAAAGCCCACCACAAGTAAGCATTTTTTGTGCTATTGGTTTATGCACCGCAGGATAAACAATATCCAAACCGTTTGCCATTACGCCAATGGTCTGAATACCCAAATTTAGACATTCTTTGTGTGTCATTACATCAATTCCGTAGGCTAAACCGCTCACAACCAAAGGGTTATATTTTTGAATATCTTTCAAAAAAGCATCAATAAACTGTTTTCCGTAATCTGTAGCCTTACGAGTTCCCACAATACTAATGATTTTCTCAGCATTTAAATCTGCGTTTCCGTTGTAATAAAGCAAAACAGGCGTATCATAAATTTGTTTTAGCCGTTGTGGAAATTTTTTATGTGTGTAAAAAAGAATAGAAATATTTTGTTTTTGAGCATTTTCAATTTCTTTTTCTGCTTTGTGCAGGAGGTCAGTATTTTTGAGTACGGCAATAGTTTTTTCTCCAATACCATCAATTTTTGATAATTTAGAAGATTTAAAAATTTCTTCAGCCGTTCCGCAATGTGCCAAAAGTTGCCTTGCCGTAACGCCACCAATCCCTGATGCCATTCCCAAAGCTACTTCATAAACGTTTATTTTATCACCATTGATGTTCTCAATATTATCATTCATTATTTATATTTATTAAATTAACTCATTAACTTTTGAAGAGTTTGAAACTTTCCAAAAGTTTTAAAAGTTGTTTATTTACTCTCCATTTTCCTCTACCAAATCCTGCTGGTATTCCTCCAAATATTCAGGAGAATACATTTGAGAATCATCAGTATCTACATAATTATTCATATCACTTGTAGAAGATTGTACCATCAAATCAGTTGTTTGTTTTTCTCCAAATTTCTCTTCAAATTTTTCAAATGAATAATTGTCATTTTCAATATTATCCTCTTTGAGTTCATTTTTTAGCATTATGAAAAAATTTCTGATATTTTGAAGGCTCTTAATTGACTTTAAACGCTGTTTTAGTTCAATTTTATTATTTTTAAGCTCCGTTCTGATACCTTCAATATTAAAACCTTTTTCTTTTAGTTGTATAACAATTTGCAGGTTTTCTATGTCTTCTTGTCTAAAACGGCGGTCATTTCTGCTATTCTTTTGAAGATTAAAATCCAGTTCTGCGTCCCAAAAACGAATAGTTGAAGGATTTATATTTAATAATTCTGCGACTTCTCCAATAGAGAAGTATAATTTATCACTTGGTATAACCTGTGAAAAATTTGTATTATTTTTATATTTTGATTTCATCACGTTTGACATATTTTGTGAGGTTAAAAATATCATTTTAAAGAAATATTTTTATGTAGGTGTTTTTTGATAATTTTGCAAGAAATTCATTTTTAGTGGGTTAAAGGTACTACAAAATATACGTAAAATCAAAGTTTTTGGCTATTATTTTTCACTTTTTTTGATTTTTTTTACAATTATTTTCAGCGTGATTTTCAAATAATTTATATTCATTTATTCTGTTGTTTTTTCCGCAAATTTCTTTTTCTTAGAATTGTACTTTTTCAAGATTGCTCTTTCATAATTATACATCATTTTTCCTAGATTTTTTAGAAATTCCAAGCTTTCTGGATATTCATAAAGATTATCATTGAAAGTTTCATCTCTATTGATACAAATAGTAGCGGTTAAAAAGAACTCAATATGGTTGCGTTCATCAACTAAATAAGCGGCATCTGTGAGGAAACCATAAGCCCAGCCTACAATATTGTGGATTTTTAGATTTTCGTCAATTTCAGCAAAATTATCTCTTCCATAAAATAAATATTTTTTATAAGCATCAAAATAGCCCATTTCAGATGGATAGGAGTTCCAAACGGCATCTTTTGGATACGCACTCATATATTTTTTAAGAAAATTATAGTCGTCTTTCTCCAAATTAAAACGTTTTTGTTTAGGAAAAGCCTCTGGAATCATCAAAGTACACACAATATCATTCAAATCTTTGAGTTTCATATAATTTTGTGGTGTAAAATCCATTGGTGCATTATAGAGTTTGCCAAAGTCGTCCATGTAGGCTTTTCCGAGTTTTATCTCACCAATAGGAGCGGAGTAGGTCGTGTCGTTGAGTTTTTCATTTTCTCTGTGAAGTAAATGCTTGCAATTATCTGAATAAAATTCAATAGGTTGCGAGTATTTACTTTGTTCTGGCGTAAGGCACATAGAATTAAATCTGCGCAAAATCCGCAAATCTTCATAACCCTTATTCCATAATTTTTGGTTAATTTCTTTTTGTCCTACAAATTCATACAAACGCCCAAAAGCAACATTATCACTTACCAAAAGCATTTGTTCCGCATATTTGGCAATAGTTGGCGGATTTTCGTCATTTGGAGTATTTGCAACCGCAAATTCTGGACAAAATTTCCCAGCAACCGTACTCATACGAGCATATTTATCTAATTGATTTTTATCAATTTTTTCGCTCAATTCATTTATTTTCTCCATTGCCAGCGCAATAACAGGCAATTTTACGGTACTCGCGGGATAAAAATACGCTTTTGGATTTACATTAAAAGTATATTCTTTCAAAGTCGGATTACTTCCACGCTTATCTCTGGTAACTTGCGTGTAAATAATTTGGATATTATATTCTTTGTGCCGTTGAAGATAGGGGAGAAATTTGTCAGCCTGCAACATCATTAACTTTTCTAATAATTTCTCATCTTCAAAAGTATTCCTTAATTCAATGTTTTTAGCTAAATCTTCTTTTGAATCTTGCGCCTGCATTTGAAAGGATACTAAAAATGTTGTTATAAAAAATATTATGTTAAATAGATTTTTTTGTTTCATTTTGGTTTGTTTATTTTGTTTGTCGTGTTGCTTTCGCATGTTTGGGCGACCACAAGGGTACGCCCCTACATTTTACCATTCAATTAAAAAAATAGAGATGCCTATTTTGCATCTCTATTTTTGTACTATTATTTACCCTCTTAATTAGTTGATATAATCAACTAATTAAGAAATAGTTTTTATATACAACTATTTATCAGTTTTCTTTTTCACTTCTTTCTTGTCATCTTTTTTATCTGATTTCTTTTCTTCTTTTGCTACTACTTTTGGCTCTTTGTCTTTTTCCGTTCCTTTAATTCTCTTAGCCATCATAATATTAGAAGTTCCTTCTCTAAACATATACCCAATACCAAATGGGAGAGGTTTTAAACTTTTTACATTTTTTGTATATTCTTTACGCAAATCTTTCTGATAACGTCCAGAAAACAAAGGAATTGGACCAGTATAAGCTCCAAAATACGTATTTTCCCATTTGCTTTCAGGTAGAAATTTTATTGGCATACCAGAATCATCTTGCACCAAAAACTTAGTATTATCCAAAATAGCATTTCTAATAGTAGAAAAATAATCATTGTGCATCAAGTAAGATGCTGATTTTAAGTAAGTTGTGTTTGGTCTAAGGCTTTGTATGAAAGTTGCCATTTGTGGGTTTTTCTTCAAACCGCTATCAGAAATATCTGTACCAAAATAATGTAAAATTTTGGTTTTAGCATTTGCGTTATTTTTGTCTTTCGTATCTTTGAAATAAATACGAGTTCCGTAGATAGTTTCGTCCTTTCCAGCAGGCTTTTTATAGTTGCTTTCGCTAACCATTTTACCAGAGTTGTCAATGGCAACTCTATCATAAAACAAAACATCGTGTCCAAGATTTTTCATAAATGTAAGCAAAAGTGGGAGCGTGCCATCAATAGCAGCCACTTTTTTACCTGTCAAATCTTCTGCCATACTCAATGTACGGAAAAAACTATATTCAACCAAAAAATACATAGCCTGGTTTAGTCCGTTGAAGTAAGAATTTGCGTTTTTATTGATTTTTTCAGTCGTTGGATAAGTGCCAATAGGCTCCAAACCAATCAATAAATATTCATCAGCATCAGGAAAAAATGCGTCAGCGTGAATAAAATCAGCTCCACTAAACGGATAAAACACCAAACCCTCTAATTTGCGAGGTTCTACCAAATATTCTTTCGCCCAAGGACGCATTTTAGCAAATTTGCCATTTTTTAGCTTGTCCCATTTACCATTTGAAGCCGTTGCATAACCTTTCCACGCAGGGGAAGCCTCTAATTCTGAATTTTTCTCTTTGCTTGGAAGTCCTGCCAAATAAGTGGCTACTTCGTCAAATTTAGGGTCAGCCTTAAAAGTTTTCAAAGTTTTTCTGGAAGAAGTACCTTCATACGAGCCTTTGGGCGCATCTTGTGTGTCTTCATCTTCTACTTTGTCGTCTGTTTTATCAGATGGGAGAGAGTCAGTTTTATCTTTTTGGTCATTTTTAGCAAGAGAATCTTTTTTGAGATTGTCTTTTGTGGGCTTTTTCTCGCAAGAAGTAAGCGTAAAAGTTCCTGCAATAAATGCCGTAAGCAAGGCAGCAACTAAGGTTTTTTTCAAAAACATAAGTGATATTTAGATAATTGTTTGAGTTTGATATTTATTTTTATGATATAATATTCTTTATTTTTTATCTTCTATCTTGCGCAAAAGTTCTGCTATTAAAGCATCTTTTTCTGCAATTTCTTTCTCTCTTTCTGCAGCTTCTCTATTCTTTTCTGCAATCTCTTTCTCTCTTTCTGCAGCTTCTCTATTCTTTTCTACAATCTCTTTCTCTCTTTCTGCAGCTTCTCTATTCTTTTCTACAATCTCTTTTTCTCTTTCTGCAGCTTCTCTATTCTTTTCTGCAATCTCTTTTTCTCTTTCTGCAGCTTCTCTATTCTTTTCTGCAATCTCTTTCTCTCTTTCTGCTAAATCTTTCTTACTTTTCTCATATTTTTCCTTTACTCCACCCAAATACGCATCAACCGTGCGCCAAGCCTCTTGTTCTATTTCAATTTTCTTCTTTTCTTTTGGGTCTGTGCCTGTATAATGCAGAATATCAGTCATTATTTTCATTTCTTCTAGGTCTTCAAAATCAGTAGAATGATTAAATTCTTTAATAATTTTGGTATTATCTATAAAGTTTGTTTGCTCAAAAACACTCAATAATTTGTCTAATTTTGTCTGATAATTATCTTTAATTCTAGTTGCTTGCACAATATAACTGTCGTGAGTGAGTTTTTCTATAAAATCACTCTTTTTTACTAAGTTTCTATTATTTATCAAATCTTTATAATTACGCTCTACGTGTACACAAGCTGCTTTTATTTCTGGTAGTTTAAAACCCAACACATAAATAGTCGTAATAGGCAAAATAACTTTTTCATTATTAATAATTTCCTCACGCTTGTAGTGTTCTGCTAAATAATTCCTGAAACGCATCAAGTCGTGATAATTTTTAGCTTTTTGAATTTCAATCAATACTTTTTTAAGTTCTCCTTCTGCCGTTTTGATAGTGGCAATAAAGTCCAAACGAAAAACAGCAAGCACCGCCAACTCATCTGTATAAGTAAACTCTTGTGGGCGCACTTGTACGGATTCTATTGTTTTGTTTAGAAGCGTACCAATGAAAAACTTTGCTACTTTGTCATTTTCCATCATTCGCTTAAAAACTACATCATATAAAGGGTTGGCAATGACCATATTATAAATTTAGTAATTTATTTTTTCACATTTATAATTGCTTTTTTCCACGCATCTACAATTTCACTAGGTTTTCTACTTAACAAACTTTCATTTACCATTAGTTTTACTACTTTTTCTGCATTGGCACGTCCCAATAAAATATTATCCTCAATACGTAAAAAATCTGCTAGTTTTTTCAAATTTATGCTTTTATCTAAAACTAAATTGTAAATATTTGTGCCATTTTCAATTTTAGAGATTTTTATTTCTGGAATTTTATTTAGCTCAACTATCAAATAATCAGCTACTTTAATGATATTTTTCCATTTTTCTTCTACATCATTCAAATAATGTAAAGCCACAGCAGTCGCATTCCAATTTTGAAAACTTGTTCCACCAAGTATCTTAATTTGATGTGCCACTTTATCAATTATATCAGCTTTTCCACACAAAATGGCACCATTCGTAGCGTTCAAATGTTTGTAAAGTGATATATAAACTGTATCAAAATTTGCGGCATATTCAGCAATAGAAACACCAGTATAAGCTGCCGCAATATGTAATCTTGCACCGTCTAAATGTAATTGATAGCCTTTTTCCTTACAATATTTAGAAATTTCTTTGATATTTTCAATAGGAATTGTACTTGCATCTGCACGTCTAATAGGGTTTTCAATAGCAATAACTCCCAAACCACTCTTAAAAACCTCTTCATTATCATAATAAGCAAGCGTTTCCTGCAAATCTTTTAGTGTAAAAAAAGGTTTTCCTTTTCCTAAGCCTATAAGTCGTTGATTATGAATAGATTGTGCTGCATCAGCCTCATCTCTATAAAGATGACTATTTTCAGGGACAAACGCTTTGGTATTTTCTTTATTGAGTAATTTGATAGCTAATTGGTTTGCCATTGTTCCTGTTGGCAAAAAAATAGCTTTTTCTTTTCCTGTAATTTTGATAAAAGCATCTTCTAAACGCTTTGTAGCTCCTCCGTTGCCATAAAAATCTGGTTCTATTTCACTTTTTTTGTTAATTTCATCAAGTTTTTGCAGATATTCCGTAGGAGATAATAGTAAACCATCACTTATAAAATTAAGAAGTGGTTTTTTATTTTTTATCTCTTTCTCTTGTATTTGCGCATCTTGTACTTGTGTTGCAAATACACTTTCAGGCATAACAAATGGCAGAGCAGAAAGCCCACACAGTTTTATAAAATCTCGCCTAAATGTATTTGATAAAATTTTCATTTGAATATTATTTTTTATTATCTTTTAGGTTATTCTTCTGTTACTTACTTTCCATTTTCTTATTCACAAAATACACCAAAACGCCAGACAAAATAGCACCAAATGAAAGTATTGCAGGAATACTGTCAGATAAATAATTTTTAGTTTCTTTGATGAATAAAAGCACCTCAATAGAAGGCAAAATATCTTTCATAAACAGAAAATACATCACCCACGCAATAGAAACAAGGAAAATAAGCGTTGTAATAGGGTAGCCCCACGCTTTGTAACTTCTTTCTGCATTTGGTTGCTTAATACGCAAAATAATAACTCCTAATACCGCCAAAAACGTGAAAATATCCAACACAAATGCCATAGCTTTCAAAACCGTATCAAAAGAAGCCGTCAAAATCAAAGCAATAGAAATAATTGCCTGCACCACAATAGCAATCACAGGAACACCTTTTTCGTTGGTTGTAGCAAATTTTGCAAGCAAAGGAAAATCCTCACCAATCATTTGTGTAACACGAGGACCAGCAAAAACCATAGCACTAATAGAGGAAATTAGAAGTAAAGCAATCATTCCTGCCATCAAATTACCGCCACTTTTACCAAATATTTTTTCTGCTGATAAATGCCCAACTTCCAAAGGTTTTGAAAAATCAGCCGCCTGACCAGCCGCAAGCTCGCTCACAGGAACAGTATATAAAAACACAAAAGTCAGCAAAACATAAATAAGCATCACCGACAAAGTTCCCAAAAACAAGGATTTAGGCACATTTACTTTAGGGTTTTCTATTTCATTGGCAAGATACGCAGAAGCATTCCAACCAGAATACGCAAAAGAAACATAAGCTAAATTTGTCGCAAAACCACCAAAAAATATCAAACTCATATCTCCTTCCTTTGGCAAAACAGAAATAGCTACAGGTTCAGCCGTAAATATCAGCCCTGAAAATATCAAAAATAATATCAAAATTACCTTAATTGCCGTTGAATAACGCTGAAAAATGCCTCCTGTGCGTGTGTCTGTTGCGTGTACAATCGTTACTAAAACTACCACAGAAATAGAAATAATCAGCGGATTTATAGGAATAATAGCACTTGCATAACGCCCTAAAGCCACCGCAGCAAGTGCGACAGGTGCAGCAAATCCAACAGTTGCAGAAATCCAGCCAGAAACAAAGCCCACAAGTGGGTGATAAATGCGAGATAAAAAGTTATATTCTCCACCAGAACGGGGCATAAGTGCTGCTAATTCTCCATAATTAAGCGCACCACAAAGTGCAATCACGCCACCCACAATCCAAAGCATTAAAAGTGGAAAAATAGAATTGATAGCAACAGTTTGATAACCCAAACTTGTAAAAACGCCTGCACCAATCATATTGGCAACCACAACGGCAATAGCGGTATTAAAACTTACTTTTTTAACTGGAATAGAAGACATTTTTATTTGATGTATTGATGTGTGATATTTGATGTGTGATGTATTTTTTATCAAGTATCAAGGATTATTTTATATTTTTTAACTTTATTTTTTGTTATTTTTCATTCATTTTACGCAAAAGTTCTGCTATTAAAGCATCTTTTTCCTGCATTTCTTTCTCGTTTTTCATCATTTTTTCATTTTTCTCTTTTATTTCTCTCTCCGTTTCTATCATTTTTTCGTCTTTTTCTTTTATTTCTCTCTCTTTTTCTACCATTTTTTCGTCTTTTTCTTTTATTTCCCTCTCTTTTTCTGCTACTTCTTTTTCTTTTTCTGCTAAATCTTTTTCTTTTTCTGCTAAATCTTTCTTACTTTTTTCATATTTTTCCTTTACACCACCCAAATATGCATCAACGGTACGCCAAGCCTCTTGTTCTATTTCAATTTTCTTCTTTTCCTTTGGGTCTGTGCCTGTATAATGCAGAATATCAGTCATTATTTTCATTTCTTCTATTCCCTCAAAATCAGTAGAATGATTGAACTCCTTAATAATTTTTGTGTTGTCTATGAAGTTTGTTTGCTCAAAAACACTCAATAGTTTGTCTAATCTTGTCTGATAATTACTTTTAATTCTTGTTGCCTGCACTACGTAACTGTCGTGAGTGAGTTTTTCTATGAAATCACTTTTTTTAAATAAATTTTTATTATTTATCAAATCCTTATAATTGCGTTCTACATGTACACAAGCCGCTTTTATTTCTGGTAATTTAAAGCCCAGTACATAAATTGTGGTAATAGGCAAAATAATTTTTTCGTTATTAATAATTTCCTCACGTTTGTAATGTTCTGCTAAATAATTCCTAAAACGCATCAAGTCGTGGTAATTTTTAGCTTTCTGAATTTCAATAAGTACCTTTTTTAGTTCTCCTTCTGCCGTTTTTATAGTTGCAATAAAGTCCAAACGAAAAACAGCAAGCACCGCCAGCTCGTCTGTGTAGGTGAACTCCTGCGGGCGCACTTGCACGGATTCTACTGTTTGGTTTAAAAGCGTACCAATGAAAAATTTTGCCACTTTGTCATTTTCCATCATTCGCTTAAAAACCACATCATATAAAGGGTTGGCAATGACCATATTATTAGTTTAATTTATTTTCTCTATTGTGCTATTATTCCCTTTGGCAAACCAATATTTTTAAGCATTTGGTTAGTTTTTTCCAATTTTTCTGGAAAGAAAACTGTATTTTCGTACTTATTGAGTGATTTATCAACACGAACATTTCTTTTGGGTTTATTTTTCATTTTTTTATTCGTTTAACTAAAAATGCTTCATAGTTTATATTTTTCTCAAATAAATACCATTCAGCACCTATTTGACCATAAATAATAAAATCCTCTTGTGCTTTCTCTATAAATTTACTAATTCCAATTTGATATAGTCTAGTCCTGCTTTTTGTAGTTCCTACTGCATAAACAAGTGCATCAGGGTACTCGTCAGTAAACATATACAAACTCTCAAGTATTGTGCCTAAGACTTTTTCACTATCTCCATTATTTGAAACAACTGTATCATCAACTTTTCCAGTTTGGGTGTCTTTATCTCCAAAACCTAAATTATAAATATTATGATAATTTGCAGATGCAAACTGTATTAGTTTATTGATTTTACCCTTCAAGCCTTCACTAACAAATTCAAAAAGAATAAAATGCTCATCAGAAACCAAACTGTATTTATCTAAACTCATTTTTATATTTTAGGACTAAAAACCACATCATATAATAAAAGATTGGCAATAACCATATTGTTTTTTTAAGATTTTATTTTCATTTTTCTTTTGTGATAACACGCAATGCAAATGCTGCACCAGCTGCACAAAAAACAGAATAATCAAGTGGTGCTTTGAAACCAATAGCGGTTATCATTGCAAAAGCGAAATTCTCATTTTTCTTTTGTGATAACACTCAATGCAAACGCTGCACCAGCCGCACAAAAAACAGAATAATCAAGTGGTGCTTTAAAACCAATAGCAGTTATCATTGCAAAAGCAAATAATAACAATAAAAAACCACTTCCTTTTGCCACCCACGTAGTTTTGTAAGGTATCAGCAACAAAATACCAAAAATAATTTCTAAAGCGGTTGCTGTATAGCCTAAAACAGGAATTAGCCCATCTGGAATGTGTGGATTTATGGTTTTCGTATAAGCCATAAAAGCCTCCCAATTACCCCAAACTGAAATAGCTTTTGGATAATATCCTAGACGGTCTGCCACAGCCGACAAAAAGCCTGCACTTATTGCCAAGCGCAAAAACCATTCAATTATTTTGATTTCTGACATTTTTTATTGATATTTGATGTATGATATTGTTTCGTAAAAAACGCAACAAATAATGCATTTTATTCAACACTACACACTATTTCACTACACACTAAAAAAATTACCAGCCCAAAATCCACGCAAAAATCAGCGGCACAACAATAGTAGCATCAGATTCTACAATAAATTTAGGTGTATGAATATCTAGTTTGCCCCAAGTAATTTTTTCATTAGGCACAGCTCCAGAATATGAGCCATACGAGGTTGTAGAGTCCGAAATTTGGCAGAAATAGCTCCAAAAAGGAATATCGTGCATTTCCATATCTTGGTACAGCATAGGCACAACGCAAATAGGAAAATCTCCTGCAATACCGCCCCCAATTTGAAAGAAACCTATGCCTTTTCCTGTGCTATTTTTTGGATACCAATCAGCTAAAAAAGTCATATATTCAATGCCAGATTTCATTGTAGAAGGTACTAAATCCCCTTTAATGCAATAAGAAGCAAAAATATTCCCCATTGTGCTATCTTCCCAACCAGGCACGACAATAGGCAAGTTTTTTTCAGCAGCGGCAATCATCCAACTATTTTTAGGGTCAATTTCGTAATATTCCTTCAAAACGCCAGAATTAAGCATTTTGTACATATATTCGTGAGGGAAATAACGCTCACCAGCCGTTTGTGCATCTTTCCAAATTTTGTAAATATGCTTTTGCAAACGTCTAAATGCCTCTTCTTCAGGAATGCAGGTATCCGTAACTCTGTTATAATGGTTTTCTAGCAAATCCCATTCGTCTTGTGGTGTCAAATCACGGTAATTAGGCACACGCTTGTAGTGGGAGTGGGCTACAAGGTTCATAATATCTTCTTCCAAGTTGGCACCTGTGCAGGAAATAATGGCTACTTTATCCTGTCTAATCATCTCTGCCAATGATTTACCTAGTTCTGCCGTACTCATAGCACCCGCAAGCGTAATCATCATTTTGCCACCTTCCAAAAGATGTGTTTCATAGCCTTTTGCCGCATCTACTAGCGCAGCAGCGTTGAAATGCAGATAATGTTGTTCTATAAATTGAGAAATTGCGCCTTTATTTGTCATTTTTGAAGAATATTAGAGATATTTTGAATATTTTTAAATACTTAATTTGGGCGCAAAAATAATCTTTTTTTGGAGATTTTAAAGAATTTTAAGTAGATTTTTTATATTTATTTTCTGATTATGCCTAATATTGACTAAAATAAGCCTAAAATAGTTGTATTTTGGGTAGAAATAACGTGTTTTTTACGTAATTTTAATTCAAAAATTTTTAGTTATTAAAAATTTTTGATTATATTTGTATTATGAAACAAGTTATTCTTATTATATTGATGTTCTTTGTGGTTATTTGTCCGTTGCCTGCGCAAACCCTCGCACCAACTGACAGAGAAATTCTGCTTGAACTTGTTAAATAAGTAGCAGAAACTAATAAACAAATAGCGGAAGCTAATAAGCAACAAGCAATTACTAACGCCAAATTTGAAACTAAGTTTGAAGGCATTGATAAGCGTTTTGATGAAGTAGGTAAGCGTATGTTGCTTTACATTATGCTTGGTCTTTTAGCTGGGATATTTGGACTAATAGTTACTATTTTTTGGGACAGGAGAGCAGCTATGCGCCCAATTGAAGTAAAAACACAAAAAATGCAAAAGGACAATATAGAAATCAAAAAAGAGAATATTGAACTTAAAAAAGAAATGGCTATTATCAAGAAAAAGTAATTAGAAACTGATGCTTTTCTCAAAAAAATAGCTGAAATAGACACTCGTTTTGCAGGAATTTTATAGAATATTTTTTGTTACTGTAAGAGTTCCGTTGCAAAAATGTATTTATCAACGTAGGAACATGCCATGGCGTGTTCTGAATCTAGCGAAATCTCGGCAAATAGGAACATTACCCAGCGCAGGAACACGCCAAGGCGTGTTCCTACATGAAATTTGCAACGGAATTTTTACAGTAACAATTTTTTTATCCCTATTTATTTTTTGTTACTTATTGTTTTTATGGATAAAAAGTATATTCAATTTTTAAAATCCCTTTCTTACTACTTATTTTATAAATTAAATTATTTTCATTCAAGTAAAATGTTTTGTTTAGTTTGTAGTTATCTTTTTCATTTGATTTTTGTGCATCTGAATAATATTTTTCAAAAACAGACGTTCCTTTTTTTTCTATCTTATATCTTTTTTGCTCCATAAATTCAGGCTTTTGATTTGCAGCCGCACTTTGATAAGAGGTGTAGGTATGAACATAAGGAAATGAACCATAAGGAGTTGAGTAGTTTTTTTCTATTATCTGACCGTTTGAATATTTTATAATTCCATTTACAACTCCATTAGCTTCTATTTTTTCCTCAATAATTGTATTTTGGCTAGCATACGCATTATCTTTCATCAAAATATATCGTTTAGATAATAAAATATTGTTTTCAACCCAAAAAACAGTAGTTTCATTTGCATCTCCAATATTTTCTGACAAAATCATTTTATTGTCATCATAATTAACCAATATCTCTCTATCTCTTTTTTCAATCTTTTTAAGCATATCATTTTCATAAATATATTTTCGCCAACCATTGCTTTTACCTTCATTTTCATACGTAATTTGTCCCAATGAATTAAATTCATAATTTTTATAAATTTTATTCTTATCATTTTCAACAAAAAATATTTTTATATTTTTAATTTTAGGGATTTCTTGCATCAACCAAAATTCTTCGTTTATAGTTAAAGCAGCATTATGAAACATTTGAAGATATTTATTTAATGTAACTCTTGAGTTTTTATTGATATTATTACTTGATAATAATTTATTTATCTCTTCATTACTAGCAATAGCTTTGATAACGTATGTAGATTTCACATCAACGCCCATTTTTTCTGCAATAAACGCTGTGGTATTTGTGATTCTATCAAGCAATTCTATTTCATCATACACTTTTCCGCTCCAGTAAGCCGTTGATGTATAAGGGTTTACTGTATTTGTCATATCCAATCCTTGACCGCTTTCAAATTTCAAAAAACAATGCTTTTGAATTAAAATAACTTCTAATTTTTGGTTTTTAAAATTATTTTTCAACTCATTTTTTTCATCTTCAAGATTATCACCAACTACTTGTATTGAATATTCAGGAATACTAATCAAAAAAGCATACGGTTTTCCTGCTTTTATCTTAATAGTATCTGCAACTTGTGCAAACCCATTAAAAAAAATAAAAAATAAAAAAATACTAATTATTATTTTTTTCATCATTTTATCATTTTGTTTATCATTTTTTCAATCCTTATAAATCTCTTATTTGCCCCCCACATTATTTGCCAATATATTTAATTTGTACATAATTATGCTCTCCTTGATGATTATGCGGTTTTTTATAGATAATTTTTGTCGTTTTTGTTTCAGTATCTAAAACTTCTATACCCTTTTGAGTTACATATATTAGATGAGTTTTATCCATTAACGCTATGTTAGATAGTGGTTTATCTTCTATTTTTATCTCAACAAAATTATCACCCTTTTTATCTAAATAAAAAATGGTATTTTTGGTATTTCCAATTATTTTATCATTTTGTTGCGACCAATTTAAAACGTTTCCATTGATAACTTTTTTCCATTTTGGTTTTCCGTTTTCAGTAGCTATTGCATACAGACAAGATTGTGTGGCTGCACCGTTTTTCATTTCGGTATATAGCACGCCATCTTCTAAAAATGTGATGTTATTCTCTTGAAAATCAAAACTTTCGTCACTAAATACCCATTTAAAAACTTTGGGATTTTTGATGAATGTATTGTTAAAATCAGAAATATCACCATTTGGCAAATCAGCATTTTTATCTAAATTCAAACAAAAAAACCTTCCTTTTTCATCACCAATATAAATATTTTTGTCATCAGATTGCATTTGATTATAAATTGGATATTGGAACTGATTTACTTCGTGGTTCTGGGTTGGTTGTCCAGCAACCTCTGTATTTGCATCAAACATATTATATGACATACTAGAGCCATCTTCTATATTTATTTTTCTAAGAAATACTGCGGAATTTACAAAATAAAAATTACGGTACTTAACTGGTGCAAATAGGTTGAATTGGGTTGGAAGCTCTTCGTGCCACTTTTTTTCACCGCTAGCCTTGCTAAATTTATATAAATATCCTTGTGTAACAGATGGTTGCCCAGTTGAAGCAATAACAATATTTTCACCATCTACCAAAGGCTTAGTCATAAACAAAGGCATCATAGGCTTCAACATTTCTGCTTCAGCATTTTCAGCACTACTCATATCTAAAACTTGGTCTTCAACACCATAAATTTGGTGTTTCCAAATGATTTTACCTGTGTTTAAATCAAAATTTATAAGTTTTCCACTTTCAAAAGACATAAAAACACTTTGTCCATCTACTGCAAAATAGTTTCTATTTCCTGTGGAGTCTATGGCACTATTATACTCCCAATTAATTTTATTTTCGTCAAGATTAAAGTTGATAAAACTGCCATTAGACGAAAAAAACAGCGTTTTATGCTTAACTTTAACAGGATATCCTTTCTCGTTATGGCAAGAGATTGTAAATGAAGAAATTATAAGTAGTAGTAATAAAAAAAATTTCATTTTAGTTTTTAAATATGTTTAAGATATGTTTTTATTCTGAAGGTTAAAAATATTGATTTTTATAAATTTCCTGTTTGCTCTCTCCATTGCATTATTAGCTCAAAAGTATTGTTTGATTGTATCCAATCCATATATCCGTAGGTTAAGCCCCAGCGTACCAAGCAAGCTCTGAAAAATCTCTTTTTCACTTTTGGTAGGACTTGATGGCAAATAAATCATTAGCTCTTCCAGTACATACATTTTTCCAAATGCTTCAATATCAGATATTTCATAATTTGAAATAAATATTTGTTTGTCTATCTCGTGATTATTCATTTGGAAGTTTCTTGTTTACTTTTACTTAGGAAAATGTACCGCTTGCGCCGCAATAATCACGTCATAAAGTTTATAACGCAGTTTTTGTGGCAAAACCTTCAAAAAATTATACTTAAAAATATTTTTTTCATCAATCATATCCACCCAAAAATCAGCAGAAAACAACCAATAAATCAGCTTTTTTAGTCCTTTTGCAGGCTTTTGGATATATTGATTTTGTGCATAACGCTCTGGATACAGTTCTTTTAACTTTAAATGCGAAGTCTTGTATTGTTTTTGCCGCTTGATGTAAGAGACGCAAGTGATAAAGTCGTCGTGAAAACCTATAATTTCATTATCAAAATAAATAACATAATCTTGTTCTAAGGCACGTTTACCCAAATCATAATCTTCCGCATCTGTCAGTTTCTCATCAAAACCACCCAAAAAATCTAATAACTGCTTAGGAACAGACAAATTAGCTGCCATTAAAAAGAAATTATTTTGATTTAAAGGAATATTCTTTTTTCCAATATTTGCCCATTTCCTACTTAAATATGCCCTGTATGCTTGAATATCAGTTTTTACTAATGTCAAATCTTCAATAGCATTTCCTATTAAAAAACTGTATTGAGTTTTATTATAAATATTTTTAATATTACTATTATGGTTGATATGGTTTTTATTATAAATACTTTGATGATGTAAAAGATGTTTTTCTACGCCTTTGGCTTCTAAACGCATATCATCATCAAGAAACAGTAATAAATCACCTTTTGCGTGCCTTACGCCTGTATTACGCACACAAGCACGACCTTTATTTTCTTGAAAAACTACCTTAAAATCTTTTAAAAGCCATTTTATAGTTTCCAAAATAGCTTTTGTATCATCAGTAGAGCCATCAATAACAACAATAGTTTCAAAATCTTGGAAAGTTTGTTTTTCTAGGGAATGAAGGCAATTAATGACTTTTTTTGCACCGTTGTAGGTAGGAATAATGACTGTAATTGAAAGCTCACTAACCACCCCTAACCCCTCCTTAAAAAGGAGGGGAACTTTTAGCTCCTCTTCTTTGGAGGAGGGAACAAAAAGCTCTCCTCCTTTCAAGGAGGGGCTGGGGGTGGTTAAATTATCATTATAATTCATCAAAAAGTGCTTTTAATTCTGTTGCTTCATCTGGTTTCATACGTCCTGCAAGCACTAAACGCAACTGACGGCGGCGCAAAGCAGCATCATAAAGCGCAATTTCTTCTTCTGTCTCAGGTATGACTTCTGGCACATCAATAGGTCGCCCAGATTGGTCAACAGCAACAAAAGTAAAAAATGCAGAATTGGTTTTTTCGCGCTTTTGCGCAGGAATATCCTCTGCCCAAACCTCAATATTCACCTCCATAGACGAGTTAAAAGACCTCGTAACTTTCGCTTGAAATGTTACGACATTACCCAATTTTACTGGCTCTCTAAACGACACACTATCCACAGAAGCCGTTACAACAATACGGTTAGAGTGTTTTTGAGCCGCAATAGCCGCCACAATATCCATAAAGTGCATCATACGTCCACCCATAAGGTTTTGAAGCGTGTTGGTGTCATTTGGAAGCACCATTTCAGTCATTATAGTAAATGACTCCTTTGCAAATTTCGTTTTCTTACTCATCTTTTTGAAGTGTGATGTGTAAAGTGTGAGGTGTGAGGTAAAATACAGAGTACAAATTGTATGTTACATCACACTTCACACCTCACACATAATTTATGTCTTTTTTTAGTAAATTTAATGTTTTTTCTTCGTTGCTATCTTTTTCTGCTTTGAAATCATACGCCCATTGTGCTTGTGGGGGCATACTCATCAAAATTGATTCTGTACGACCATCACTTTCTAAACCAAATTTTGTACCTGCATCATACACCAAATTATACTCTACATAACGGCTACGCCTAAGCATTTGCCAGCGTTTTTCTTTCTCTGTAAACGGTAAATTTCGGTTTTTTTGTGCTATATGTGTATAAGTAGGAGCAAAGGTTTCCCCTAAATTTTGCACAAACGACCAAATCTCCTCAAAAGTATGCTTTTTTTCTTGATTTTGTGTATTTTCTGCTATATTTTCCTTTAAAAACTCACTCGGCACAAGTCTATCAAAGAAAATCCCACCAATTCCACGAGTTTCTTGTCTGTGTTTGATGTAAAAATAATCATCAGCCCATTTTTTGTATTTAACATAACTTTCGTTATCATAACTATCACAAGTATTTTTGAGTTGCTGATGAAAAAACTGTGCATCTTCTACATTTACGTAGTGAGGGGTGAGGTCAATACCGCCACCAAACCATTGGTTGATAGTTTTTTGCGTTTTTGGGTCGTATATTTCAAAGTATCTCACGTTCATATGTATAATAGGCACGTGAGGACTGTTTGGGTGCAACACAATAGACACGCCAGTAGCGAAAAAGTCGCCGTTAGGCATCTGTAATTTACTTTGCATATTTTGGTTTATTTCTCCAAAAACAGCAGAAAATGCCACACCACCTTTCTCTAAAAGCTGTCCATTTTGCAAGATACGGGTTTTTCCGCCTCCGCCTGCAATACCATTGGAGGTTCTGTCCCATTTGTCTTCCTTAAATTTTTCTTTTGTGTCAAGTTGCTCCAAAGACAGGCAAATACGGTCTTGCAAGCCCTGAAACCACGTTGAAATAATGTTTTTCATTTATTAAATATGTTGGTTTATGAACGCCCAAATATTAAGAGTGGAAGCTACTATTTGTAAGTTTTTAGGTTTTGCAAAAGTACGAAAAAGTAAGAGAAATGAAAAATAAATGCTAAATTTGCACCATACGTAACTAAATTAAAACAACTTTATGAAAACGCTAGCATTGGTAATTATGCTATTTATCCAAAACAAATTAAAAATAATCCAGTTGGTGTAGATTTAGGTATAAAAACCCTTGCCATCTTATCAGAAGGCACTATTTTTGAAAATAAACGTCCTTACAAGAAAGCTAAAAATAGCGCAAAGAAAATTATCTAAAAAATATAAAAAAGGGGTTCCACAATCAAAAAACTATAAAAAAGAACAGCAAAAAGTGGCAAAAATCCACTATAAAACAGCTTGTATTCGCAAAGATAGCCTTCACAAACTCACTACCTAACTTAGCTAAAAACCACAGCGAGGTAGTAATAGAGGATTTGAACGTAAGCGGAATGAGCAAAAACCACAAATTAGCCTCTGCCATTCTAGATGGTGGATTTTATGAGTTTAGACGACAACTAACGTACAAATGTGAGTGGTACGGCTCACTTTTGACCGTTGTAGATAGGTTTTATCCTAGTTCTAAAACTTGTTCTAGTTGTGGCATCAAAAAAATGACATTAAAACTATCTGAACGCACT
>JAYUKY010000126.1:0-7000 GCA_043764015.1 Raineyaceae bacterium | reverse complement strand
ACTATATATTAACAAGTTTGCGTTTTTATATTTTTTAAAGACTTTCTAAAAATAATGAAATGTACAGAATAGGCATTTATGCCTATTAGCTATTCGCCATATTTGTTGATTTGCGCAGTGGTGGCATAAATGCCACCGCTATACATTAACAAGTTTTCGTTTTTATATTTTTTAAAGACTTTCGCAAGAAATCTAATATAATTTTGTTTCAGAAACTTACAAAAAATCCTTTTCAAGCATTTGAAAAGGATTTTTTATGTAAAATAAGGGCTTATTTATATCCCAAAAGTTTAAGCATAGACTCACTATCTTGTTCTGGTGCAAAAAGTTCTGTTACTACTTTTCCTTTCTTATCTCTACTGATAATCACGTGTTTAGGTGCAGGAACAAGGCAATGTTGTATGCCACCATATCCGCCCAAAGATTCCTGATATGCGCCTGTATGAAAGAAACCAATATATTGTGTTTCGTGGCTTTCTGGGATAGGTAAAAACACTTCTGATGTATGCGCTTCAGAGTTGTAATAATCTTGACTATCACAAGTCAGACCACCCAAATTCACTTTATGAAACGGATTATCCCAATTATTGACGGCAAGCATAATATATTTTTGGTTCATTCCCCACACATCTGGAAGTTGTGTAATGAACGAGCCATCTATCATATACCAAAGTTCTTTATCATTTTGGAGTTTTTGGTCAATGACTGCATAGATGGTTGCGCCACTTTCCGCTACTGTATAAGACCCAAATTCTGTAAAAATATTAGGCACTTGCACGTGATTTTTCTGACAAATCCATTGTATATTTTCAATGATTTGCTCAATCATATATTTATAATCATACTCAAACGCCAAAGAAGTCTGAATAGGAAAACCTCCACCAATGTCCACAGTGTCCAAATCTGGGCAAACTTTCTTCAACTCACAATATTTATACATAAATCTGCTAAGTTCGCTCCAATAATAGGCGGTATCTTTGATGCCTGTATTGATGAAAAAATGCAGCATTTTCAGACTAAATTTGTCGTTGGTAGCAATTTTCTCTTTGTAAAGTATGTCAATATCACTATAACGCACTCCCAAACGAGAAGTATAAAAAGCAAAATTTGGCTCTTCATCAGCGGCAATACGAATGCCTACATTGATTTTTTCTGCGGAATTATTTTCATAAGCAGTGATTTCTTTAAGATTATCCAAAATAGGCATACAATTAAAGCCTTCTTCTAGCAATTCATTGATGTATTGCGTATAAAGTGGGCGTTTGTAGCCATTACAGATAATAAAAGTATCCTTGCTTATTTTCCCTTTTTCGTGGAGTGCCTTGATAATGGGAATATCAAAAGCAGAAGAGGTTTCTAGGTGAATGTCGTTTTTGAGAGCTTCTTCCAATACAAAGCTGAAATGAGAAGATTTGGTACAATAACAATAGGTATAATTCCCTTTGTATTTGTATTTTTTGATAGCGTTGGCAAACATTTCCTTGCAATCTCGGATATGCTGACCTATCTTAGGTAAATAACTGATTTTGAGCGGTGTACCATACTCTTCAATGATTTTCATCAAAGGTACATCATTAAAGAAAAGCTCATTTTTTTTAACTTTAAACTCTGGATTAGGGAACTCAAAAGTCTGTTCTATTAGGTCAATATAACTCTTCATCTTTAGCGCATAAAGGGGTTTTTGGGTTGGAAATGCGAATATACTATTTTTTTGAGAAATAATAAATATTTTATTGAAAAAAGATAGGTTATTCGTATCTAGATTATAAACAGTGAAGAATTTTAATATACATTCTGAGATATATAACAGAAAAACTGCCCAAAAGTTTTTCAACTTTTGGGCAGTTAAGAGGATTATTCTGCAGCTTTTGTTTCTGTAATTATTTCTGGTGTAGCTTGCTTGTAATGAAACACAAGTCTTCCTTTTCCTTTCACATCAGCAGTTACATTCAGGTTTATTTCTCCGTATTTTTCATCATTCAGTTTAGAAATTGGTTTTTTAGCAATTTGAGCGTGAACCGTATAAAGCACTTTTGTAGCATCATAGTTTTGTGCTTTGATGTAGGCATCTATTTTGTCGCTGGCATTGATAACTGCCGTTGGCGTTGTCAAAATCAAGATTTTTGTAAAAGTTTCATCTTCTACAAATTCAATCAAAGAATTATGTTTTGCTCTTATAGTAATATGTTTTTCTACTCCAAACACATTATAACCAAAGTGAAAATCAACACCATCTATCAAAAAATCTGCTGAATAATTTTTGTGTCCGTTGGCAAGGTCTCTACGCAACCATTGGTAAGTAACCGCTTTTGGAATAATTTTTTTCAAAAGTGTGCGCACATCAGCAGGAATAATCAAAGGGATTTCGTTTTCAGCTACTTCTGTCGCATTTTGTACGTAAGTAAATACGCCTGGTTTTGCTTCGTCAAAATGTATTCTTCCGCCAAAATTACCTTTAATCCAGCTGATTTGATAATGTTTTTTAGCAAGATTATGTTTTGCCTCTGTCAAGCGTGCGCCTATTATCTGCTGTGAGGCAAGTTTTTGTGTTGCCGTAAGTTTTAGTTTTGCATTGAGTTTGGGTATTTCAACATCTACCGTTGTGGTATCTTCAATGATTTGAACGGGTGTTTTAGCGACTTCTACGGGTTTCACATCTTGTGCATTGACATACGTACAAGCTAGCATTGCTAATAGTAAAGCTATTTTTTTCATTTGATTTTTTGGATAATTGTTAAAATGATGATTAAATAATGATT
Source organism: Raineyaceae bacterium (assembly GCA_043764015.1). Classification (GTDB taxonomy): domain Bacteria; phylum Bacteroidota; class Bacteroidia; order Cytophagales; family Thermonemataceae; genus JANYGM01. The sequence goes on along the minus strand of JAYUKY010000126.1, from coordinate 4,241 downwards.
GTTAGGAATTATATTTTTCAAACGAAAAACATATAATTTGTGTTGCAAAAATAGAATAAAAATAAAGATAATCAATAAAAAAAATTATATTTGTGCCTTATTTGAATGAAAATCATTTTATTCTTATCTAATTTTACAAAACCCCACAAACAACTTATCAAAAATGATACCAAAAATCCTAGATTTAGCATTACAAGGCGGTGGCTCACACGGCGCATTTACGTGGGGCGTTATGGAGGCACTTTTGGAAGATGAAAGAATCAAAATTAATGGACTTTGTGGTACAAGCGCAGGCGCAATGAACGCCACTATTTTCTCTTATGGAATGCTCAAAAACGGTAGACAAGGGGCAATAGACCTTTTAAATAAATTTTGGAAACGCATTTCTACACAACAAAACTTTTCTATACTACAACCAAGTGTAATAGACAAAAATTCTAATAGTTCAAAACTAGGTTATTCGCCTGTTTATCAGATGTTTGACTTCTATACAATGCTTTTTTCTCCTTATCAATTTAATCCAACTGATTACAATCCGTTACGTGATGTTCTTTTGGAAATGATTGATTTTGAAGAACTTAAATATACAAAACTTAATAAATTATTTGTCTGCGCTACAAATGTACGCACAGGACGAGCCAAAGTTTTTGATACACAAAACATTTCTGTTGATGCTGTAATGGCATCTGCTTGCTTGCCATTCTTGTTTAAAGCCGTTGAAATTGATGGTGAAGCCTATTGGGACGGTGGCTATATGGGAAATCCGCCTATTTTCCCACTTATTGATAATGCAGAATCCACTGACGTATTGCTCATACAAATAAATCCTATTGAAATTGAGAACATACCACAAACTGCAGACGAAATCAGGGATAGAGTAAATACGTTGAGTTTTAATACAAGTCTTATGCACGAGATGCGCAGAGTAAATATGTTGCAACGCCTGCTTGCGTTGGGTTTTGGTATTGGTGATGGTGGCGACCACAAAATACTTATTCATCATATCAACCCACAAGAAATAATGGCAGGAATGACTGCTTCTAGCAAACTTAATGCAGATTGGGAGTTTTTGAAAATGCTCAAAGAAAAAGGTAGAATGGCAGCCCAAGAATGGGTGAAACTTAATTTTGACAAGATAGGTGAGGTTTCTACCTGCGACATTAAAGGTGTGTTTTTGTAAGCTATTAGGAAGAGGTACGAAATAAGAAGTACGAAATACGAGTATAAAATATTGATTATTAAGTTATTATAAAAATAAAAGATAAATTTACATACTACTATACATAGTTTTTGTTTGTCGTTCCCCACGTTCCACGTGGGGTTATGATTGTTAAACCCTTTCAGGGTTTTAATACAGTTTTCTTTGTTTAGACAACCCCAACGGGGTTGAACTATCATAACCCCCACGTGGAACGTGGGGAAACGGATAAGCAATGTATAGTAGTATGATAAAATTATTTAATTTATCTAATTTAATTGGACAAAAGCCTTTCCAAATCTGGAAAGGCTTTCTATTTTAGAGATTTAGTATAAACTGCGTAAATACTACGTTTATTAAAAACCAAAGCTAAGTTTTTTAGTTTGATAAATTATCAGTTTGATAATTAGTTGTAAAGAATTATTCTTATCTTTGCACCAAAATTTATACCTAGTTGTTTTTATAAGATTTACTTATAGTTTAGTTGTTATTTATCTTCATAAATAATTTGTTTTGATTGGTTGTTGCTTTGTATTTATTCACAATTCACAATTCACAATTCACAATTAAATTATTACTAATAATTTAAAATGCTCACAATCAATAATTTAGAAGCCAAAATAGGCGACAAAGAAATCCTAAAAGGCATCAATTTGCAAGTAAATGCAGGAGAAGTACACGCCATAATGGGACCCAACGGCTCAGGAAAGAGTACGCTTGCCTCCGTACTTGCAGGGCGTGAAACCTACGAAGTTACTAATGGAACAGTTGATTTTCTTGGGAAAAACCTCTTAGATTTTTCACCAGAACAACGTGCCGCAGAAGGAATTTTCTTGGCGTTCCAATATCCCATAGAAATTCCTGGCGTTAGCACCATCAATTTTATGAAAACCGCCATCAACGAAATACGTAAATATCACGGAATAGACCCACTTGATGCAGTTAAATTTCTGAAATTGATGAAAGAAAAAATGCAACTCGTGGAAATTAGTGATGTGCTTTTGAAGCGTTCTTTAAATGAAGGATTTTCTGGAGGAGAAAAAAAACGTAACGAGATTTTCCAAATGGCAATGCTTGAACCAAAACTTGCTATCCTTGACGAAACGGATTCTGGTTTGGATATTGATGCTTTGCGTATTGTGGCAGAAGGCGTAAATAAATTGCGTAGTGCAGAAAATGCTACTATTGTTGTAACACATTATCAGCGTTTGCTGGATTACATCGTGCCTGACTTCGTACACGTACTTTACAATGGGCGCATAGTGAAATCTGGTACAAAAGAACTTGCTTTTGAACTAGAAGACAAAGGCTATGATTGGATAAAAAGCGAGAATTAAAGGTACGAGGTTTGAAGTACGAAGTACGAAAAATACATTAATAATATCCTGTGCCGTTGTTTGTGTCTTCACAAACAACATAATAACATTTTCAATAGACAAGATGGAAACAGCAGAAATAACAATGCAAAAAGATTTTAAAAGTATTTTGATAGATAGTTTTGTAGAAAATACAGAGTTTTATACTAATTTTGAGAAAAAACGCACAATTGCTTTTGAAGATTTTAGTAAGCAAAATTTCCCTACAACACGCCACGAAGAATGGAAATATACTAATATAAGCAAATTGTTAGCTAATAATTTTCATTTGCCTGTTGCAAATAGTAAAATGACACTTGAGAAAGTTGCTCACTTTTTCTTGCCAAATACTGAAAAAACAAATAGAATAGTTTTTATCAACGGTTTTTTTGCGGAAAGATTATCAGATATAAAAGATGCAGATTTATTGATAAAAGAAGATAGTTTAGCTTGCTTTTCTGATGGTATTGAAACTAAGAAAAATGTTTTTTGCGCCCTTAATATTGCCCTTAATACCACAAGAACAACTATTATTATCAATAAAAATGTAAGAAAACCAATTGTTGTTTACTTTATTGTTGATGCTACCAATGAAAATATTTTTGTGCAACCTAGCATTATTGTACGTACAGAGGCAGAAAATGCACAAATGATAGCAAAATATGATACTATTGGAGAAAATATAGCTTTTACAAATAGTTTGGAAGAAGTCATTTTGATGGAAAATGCACATTTGACGCAATACAAAATCCAAAATGATACTACAAACGCTTATCACGTACATAAAGCATACGTTACTCATGAGTTTGGCACAAATAATTCTTATACAAACCATACTTATTGTTTGAATGGTGGCATTTTAAGAAATTACATCAATGCAAAAATCAATGCAAAAGGTGCTTCACTCAACTTGTATGGACTTTCTTTATTGAAAGGAAAAACCCACGCCGACAACCGCACTGTTGCAGACCATATTCAGCCAAATTGTGAGAGTAATGAGATTTATAAAGGAATATATGATGATAAATCTGTTGGCGTTTTTAATGGGAAAATCTATGTACGCCGCCCCGCACAAAAAACCAATGCTTACCAACAAAGTCGTAATATCTTACTTTCTGATGATGCTGCCATTTATGCAAAACCACAGCTAGAAATTTGGGCTGATGATGTAAAATGTTCTCACGGAGCAACCACAGGGCAATTAGATGAAACTGCACTTTTTTACTTGCGCTCACGTGGCATACCAGAAAAAGCAGCTAAGGCACTTCTGACCAAAGCATTTGCAGGAGAAATTACAGAAAAAATAGAAGTTTCTTTCCTAAAAACATACTTGGAAGAAGTGATAGAAGAAAGAATGAACTAATTTTTAGGTACGAGGTTTGAAGTACGAGGTACGAAATGAATACAAGATATTTTTTAAAAGTAAAATCCGTAATAAAAAATATTACGGATTTCACTTTTTCGTAGAAAAATGTATTTACCTCAAACTTCATTTAGTTTTTGAAAAGCTATTTTATTACTTAGATAACGACATTGATATTTTGTATTAGTTCCAGCGGAACGGTATATTTATAGAAATATCATTGCGTTTGTATTTCGCTCCAGCGGAGCGCAATATTTATAAAACTAGCCCTTGCTAGTGCTGCTCCGCTGGAGCAAAATACATTTTTTAAACTGTTTTCTATAAA
>JAYUKY010000125.1:0-7124 GCA_043764015.1 Raineyaceae bacterium | reverse complement strand
TTGACTGTGGCTTCGGGCATATTTTCCTCCTATTTAGATATGTTTTGCAACACAAATATAGGGGGAATTTTTATATATCTTCTGAACAGCCTACCCTTTCAGGATTTCAATACAAATAAATGGTTATCTTAATTTTATAATTATTTATTGTATTTCATTCACAATTCACAATTTAAAATTCACAATTCCTACGCTTTTACTTCAAAAAACTGTTTATAACCTTTTGTTTGGTCTGCCATCATACGCAAATTTTTAGACATTTCTTCTCTGATAGAAAGATTTTTTTCTTCTGTTTGAATTTCAAGTTTAATGATTTCAAAAGTTTTGTCTAACTCGCTCTTAATGCGGTTTTCCATTCTTTCTAGTCTATCATAAATATCTTTGGCAGCTTGTGCAAGGCTTTCTTTGTCTTGCAAAACTGTTTCTTCTACTTCTGCTTCCAAAATAGCTAATCTTTCCTGAATATTTTTGGTATCTTTCCCTACAATAAGTTCTTTAATAGCACTCATACGGGTATATTTACCAGATTTTGTGCCTTTATCCAGACCGTCTTCATCATTCAAAAAAACATATTCCTCTTTGCGGCGCATTTTGTCAGCTTCGTTGATGAGGCTAGGCAAAGTTTTGTACATATCTTGTACTTGTAGTTGCCCTTGTTTGCGGTTTTCTTCCAAAACAGTCATAAACAAACCACGCATTTCAGTAATTTGTTTGTCGTAATCCTTGCGGTTTTCACTGATAATAGACGTAAAAAGGTCTTTCATTCCGCTAAATTTATTTTCAGCGTCTTGTTTATCCACATTTACTACAACGTCCTTATAAGAGGTAACTGTTTCTGTTGCTACTTCCTTTGGCTCGTTGTTGGGCGTATTGTTTGGCGTGTTATTTATGGGCGTGTTGATGTCTTCCATTATTTCTTATTGTGCTAAAGATTTAGAAATTTCATCAAAAATATTGCTCAAAGCAGCTCTATTAACTGTATTGCGGCGTTGCGTTTCTAATTCCTGACGTGCAGAAGTCTGAAAATCAGCTACTCGTGCCAGCATTTTCTGTTCCAGGCTTTCAATAGATTTAAGCATTTCAATCTTAACTTCATCAATTTTTACAGAAATTTCTGTACGATAGTTGTCAAGACTGCGTTTGATGGCATCTATTTCAGAATTGTAGGTTTTTATTTCCTCTCCAAAGATAAGTTTTCTTACTTCGTCTAGTTTTGTACTTTCGTTGAGTGTATTTTCCATATAATTGATTTCTGATAAGATATTTTTGAAATAATTGTGAATTTTAAATTGTGAATTGTGAATGAATACAAGCACAAATTCTATATTTTCAAAACTTTCTCAAAATTACTAAAAAATGTTGTATTTGACAAATGTTTTTTCTGAAAAAGAATTTTTATAGTAATTTTATAAAAAAATCCCTACAAAAACACCTAAAATAAAGTTTCTGCAATTTGTCTTACTGCATCAGATTTGCTCATAGAATAATAATGCAAACAAGGTACACCAGCCTCCATTAGCTCTTTTGACTGTTTTATGCCCCATTCTATCCCAACTTGTTTGACTTGGTCGTTTGTTTTGCACTTTTCAATCTCCAAAACTAACTCATCTGGCAAATCAATATGAAAAATACTTGGCAAAATGGTAAGTTGTTTTTTGGTAGTAATTGGCTTCAAACCAGGAATAATAGGAACAGTTATTCCCATATTACGACATTTATTGACAAACTCAAAATATTTTTTATTATCAAAAAACATCTGCGTAACAATAAATTCTGCGCCTAAATCAACTTTTTGTTTCAAATATTTCAAATCAGTATTGAGGCTAGGTGCTTCAAAATGCTTTTCTGGGTAGCCCGCCACACCAATACAAAAATTAGTAGGACTCATATTTATCTCTTCAACGTATTTTCCATTATTCATATCATTTACCTGCACAAGTAGTTCTGTGGCATAAGCGTGTCCGTTTGGGTCTGCAGTAAAACTTCCTTCAGATTTAATAGCATCTCCACGTAGTACAAGCACATTATCAATACCCAAAAAGTCAAGGTCAATAAGCGCATTTTCTGTTTCTTCCTTAGAAAAACCACCACAAATGATATGAGGAACGGCATCAACCTTAAAATGGTTCATAATAGCAGCACAAATACCCACAGTTCCAGGACGTTTGCGTATGGTTTGGCGTTCTAAAAGTCCATTTTCCCGTTTTTTATAGACATATTCTTCTCTGTGGTAGGTTACATCAATGAATTTTGGTTTAAATTCCATCAATGGGTCAATAGCCTTGAAAAGTTGTTGTATGCTTTCTCCTTTAAGTGGAGGCAATATTTCAAATGAAAACAAAGTTTTGTCACTTTGTTGGATATGCTGAATAATTTTGGTCATGGCTTTTTATATGATTTCTTTCCTAGTGCAAAACTACAAAAAAAACGTATATGTTTAATGATTTTAGAGAATTTGTTTGTGAAAATCCTTTATCAAATAAAAGTATGTTTTCATTAACTAAAACTGTTTTTTCGTAAATTACTTGCTTTCATATATTGGTTTTATGATAATTTTGTAAGAAAAATCAACAAACAATTTATTGAGAAAATCAAAAAAATGAAAAAAACACCTATCATTTCGGCAATAATCATAATGATTCCGTTGCTATTTTTTGTTTTGATAAGTTGCACTCAACAACCAAATAAAGACGACAAACTAGCCACAAAAGATACTTCTAAAGAAATTTCTAACAACAATAATCCTCCTAAAAACAACACTGAAATCATTTCTGATGATGTTATTGATAATCCCAAAAATAAAAGTAGAAGGAAAATAAACAAGGCAAATAAAAACAAAAAGCACAAAAACAAAGGAATTAAGTATTATGCTACTTTGTATGAAGATATTTTTTTACAATATTTAAAAGGAAAAGAAGGCGCAGGAGAGAAAATTATCAAAATAATTGATGATAAAAATGGTTTTGCTAATTTTATTGTAGAAGATAAAATCTATACAAAGCAACCTTCAAGCCAAAAAGCAGCCCTTGCAATATGGCTAGACAATAATAAAAATGAATTTTTTGGTGTTTTTACCTATGAAAATGATGGCACTAATGAACGTGGCGAAATCAAAAATCTAAAGTTTTATGAGAATAAAATAAATGCTACTACTGGCAATGATTGGGAAGATATTACAACTCAAATTGTCCCAATACCAGCCATTGAAGCATTATTCAGTAAAAGGAAGCCACAAAAAACTAAAGAAAATGAATATTTTAATCCTTATTTGATGGTTATTATTCCACAAGAAGGCACAACTATCCGACTTTCGCAACAAATAAACATAGATAATCAACCACAAATCATTGGAGAACTTGTTTTTGATAAAAAAACAGGAAAATTCAATTTGATAGAAAAGTAAAGATTATTTTGAGATTTGATTTCTTTTTTCTAACTTTAAAAATCAAAATTTTCTTAAAATAATTCCTCAATAATTCTTTATGAAACTTATCAAAGTAGGCGCAGGCGTGCTTAACCAAACGCCCTTAGATTGGGAAAATAATTTCCAACATATCATAAGTGCCATAGAAAAAGCCCGAAATGAAGACGTGAGCATACTTTGCCTGCCCGAACTCTGTATCACTGGATATGGCTGTGAAGATGCTTTTTATGCCGTAAATACTACTGAAAAATCTTTGGAATATCTCCAAAAAATTGTGCCTTATACCAAAAATATGGTTGTTACGGTGGGTTTGCCGCTACTTATTCAAAACAAACTTTTTAATTGTGCCTGCCTTATTTCTGATGGTGAAATTTTGGGATTTCCTGCAAAAAAATTCTTAGCAGGCAACGGCATTCACTACGAGCCACGTTGGTTTACGGCGTGGACTCAAAAAGGCTACTCTCACATACATATAGGCGGACACGAGTACAAAGTTGGTGATGTTTATTTCAACATAAACGGTATCAAAATTGGTTTTGAAATTTGTGAAGATGCTTGGGTCGCCAACCGCCCTGGACGTGATTTGTACAATTATGGCATTGATATTATCCTCAATCCGAGTGCTTCTCATTTTGCTTTTGATAAACTAGAAGTACGCAAAAGGTTTGTTTTAGAAGGTTCTAGGGCATTTGGTGTGAGTTATATTTATGCTAATTTGATGGGAAATGAGTCTGGAAGAGTAATTTTTGATGGTGGAAGTATTATTGCCTCTAATGGTACGCTTTTGGCTATTGGTGAGCGTCTTTCTTTTGAAGATGTGATTATTACGACTGCCGTTATTGATGTAGATTTGACACGACTGGCGCAAATCCAGACGCATACTTTTGATATTGTGGAAAGCTTTGGGAATTGCATTGATAATAATTTTGATTTTCCTAAAATTGGTTTGGAGAAAATAACAGCTTTCAAAACTACGTGGGAGCAAAGTGAAAACATCAAAGAAGAAGAATTTGCTCGTGCAATGATGCTTGGTTTGTATGATTATTTGCGCAAAAGCCGTTCTGGTGGGTTTGTCGTTTCTTTGAGCGGTGGGGCTGATTCTTCTGCTATTGTATGTTTGTGTCGTATGATGATAGACTTGGGTATCAAGGAGTTAGGTTTTGAGCGTTTTGTAGCTAAAATCTCTTATATCAAAAATATCAAAGACCTAAAAACTGCTGATGAACTTGCTAAACACCTGATTACTACGGCTTATCAAGGCACAGAAAATAGTGGAGATGTTACCTTCACAGCTGCCAAAGAGCTGGCTGGTGCAGTTTGTGCAGAGTTTCATAACCTCAATATCAATAATATTGTCAAAGAATATACCAAAATAGTGGCAGAAAGTTTAGGACGTGAACTTTCGTGGGAAACTGACGACATTGCGCTCCAAAATATACAGGCACGAGTGCGTGCGCCTAGTATTTGGTTTTATGCCAATCTCAAAAATGCCCTTTTGCTTTCTACTAGCAACCGTTCTGAAGCTGCCGTAGGCTATGCCACAATGGACGGAGATACTTCTGGCGGACTTAGTCCCATTGCAGGAATTGATAAAGATTATTTGCGTTATTGGTTACGCTGGCTACAAAATAAAGGCGTTGATAACGAGTATGTTATCTCTGCTTTGTCGTTTGTCAATAATCAGCAACCAACCGCAGAACTTCGCCCAAAAGGTGCAATGCAAACAGATGAAACTGATTTGATGCCTTATAATATTTTAGATGATATTGAAGAAGCCGCCATACGTGATAAGCGTGCGCCTTTGGAATGTTTACAGATTTTGGAGATAAAACACCCAGAAAAACAACGCAATCAGCTAAAAAATTATGTAGAAAAATTCTTTTTACTTTGGTGCAGAAATCAATGGAAAAGAGAGCGTTATGCACCTTCCTTTCATTTAGACGACAAAAATCTTGACCCAAAAACTTGGTGTCGTTTTCCTATTTTGTCTGGCGGTTTTGCCAAAGAATTGCAGGAGTTGAGGGATTTTTAAGCAAAAAACGCTTGAAGGATTTAAAACCCTTCAAGCGTTATCACTTCATAACTGATTAACTCAAAAATTATAAAAATTATTTTTCATCAGCTTTATTTTTTGCTTGTTTTTCTTTTGAAACTGACTTAAGAAACTTTTTAAGGTCTTTACCAGAAATTGTTATTTTAGCATTTTGAATGCCATATCCATTATTTTGATTTATTTGGATATGTGTATTGTTTTCTGCACACTCAATAAACTCAGAAACTGGCAAATTTAGTTTATCTGCAATATTTTCTAGTTGTGATATAGACAAATCTATCAATCCTTGTTCCACTTTGCTATACCACGAGGCAGATTTATTAAAAACATCTCCCATTTGTGCTTGTGAGAATTTTTTATCATCTCTTACTATTTTTAGGCTTCTACCTATTTGCTTAGACAAACTCATAATTTATTGTGTTAAAAGTGAAAATAATACTAACAAGGTTGAGATAATACTGTGAGTGTTTGTTAATCATAATCAATACCCCTACTTTTGCACTGCAATACAAACATATATAAATATCTTTGAAATGCAATATTTGTGCACAAATTTTAAATAACCCCTCTAAACCTTTTCTTTATGATAAGAAAACAAAAAAGCAAAGTAATAGCATTTTTGCTAATGCTTGGCTTAGTCTATGGTTGTAAGAAACCATACGACAACCTAGAACCGCAAGACAACTTGCCAGCCAATAATATAGCCCTACAAAAGGCTATGACTTGGTTTTATGCTAATAAGAAAAGCAAGATAAGCAAAAATGCTCGTGAAATGTCTTCTTTTGAAACTCGCTACAAGGATTTTTACCCTGATTGGCAAAGAGTGAAAACACTCAATTTAAATGAGACAAAACAGTTACTTATTGTACCTGTGGCACGATATTTGACAGTAAATTATACAAAACAAGGCTTTTTACGAAAACTTTGCCTTGTTGTTGATAATGACGAGATTACTTCTGCTAAAATCATTGAAATAGTGGCTACTAACGAAACCATAGAAAATAAACAAGATTTTATCTTCCAAAATGCGCTTTCCAATTTTGGAGAGGGTGGAAGTTTTAATGGTTTTACGCTTGCTTTGTTACAGTATGACATTGATTATAATTTTGAGAAAGGAAAAGCCTTTGACAAAAGAAGTACTTTTGATGCGAGTTTAACTGCAAGGGATTTAGAGTCGCCCAATCCTCCTGTAACTTCAATTCCTATTTTTAATACCTCGTATGGTATCAATATTTATGGCTCTGGTACAGGCGTACAAGGTCCAATATTTGCGCCTAGCTACACTATTCCCTTACCCACTAATGGTAATGAAGATGACGAAGACACAGGAATGAATTTTTTGCCTCCACCTGATATCAGAGATAGTGATGGCTTGTTTGCACAGTTTAAGACTATGATAAATACAAATCTTGCTTCTTATGAAAAGGCTTTAAATAATCCTAATTATCCAGCAGAGACAAAGGTCAGAGTTCAACGAGTAAGAGATGCTTATGCAGGAATGAAAAGAACTATAGCAGCAATGGAAAAACACTCTGCTAAAACAGGACAAGTATTTGATTTTAAGAAATCTACTCAATCAGGTATTTCTTACAATAGAACGTCTAAAAGTATTGATATAACAGTAGATGTAAGTAAATGGGCGCATAC
>JAYUKY010000124.1:0-27135 GCA_043764015.1 Raineyaceae bacterium | reverse complement strand
ACAAAAGAGAAACACAACAAAAAATACATAAGAAGACTCCAAAAAGTGGGGGAATTTTCCCCTAGTCTTCTGAACAGCCTACCCTTTCAGGGTTTTTTTTAATACAGTTTTCTTTGTAGAAACAACCCCAACGGGGTTGAACTACCATAACCCCACGTGGAACGTGGGGAAACGGATAAGTAATGTATTATCTTTTTCATCTTATCTATCTTGAAAATCCTGCTTCAGACAATGTGCGCCCTAAAACATCAGCTCCTTAAACGCTTCTTCTATCAAAACTACTTTCCAGCGTTCTTCTCCTACTTTTAGGTTTTCAATATTGTTGTCGCCATTGACATAGATGCGGTCAAATGTCCAATCAAGTGGATTATAAGCACTTGCTTTGAGTATTTCGTTGAGTTGTTTGTTGTCGTACAAGGTACAATCTCGCCAAATAATCAAAATATTTTCTTCTTCTAGCGTGTGTCCTAAAATTATTTTTAATCCTTCTTTTGGGCTGCTATATTCTTTCACCACAAGCCCCAACAAATAATTAAACGTCTCTATCAAATCCACTTTTGTGGTTTTTAGTTCGTTGTGTTGTGTGGTGTTGAGGTAGCACGCAAACGGATTTATAAACCATTCCAAATTTAGCAAACTATCTCTACTCTCTACATCAAGCATATAATTGAGCATATAGCCTTCTTTAAAGTTGGCGTTTAGTGCTAATGTTTGTTGTTGCGTTTGTGTGGGTTGCAAAACAAGGTTATTAAGTGTGTCTTCATAGCTCTCCAAACGTACATATTTAAAGCATTGGCTAATACCTTCTCTGCTTAATGGTTTGCCCTCTTTCCAGTCTTTTGAATAAATCACTTTCATTATACGAGGCTTGGTAACCGTTTCAAAATACTCGCCCATCTCTACTAAAATATACTTGCGCTTTCCGCCATCTTCTCTATTTAGGTTGATAACTGCGTGACCAGACGTGCCAGAACCTGCAAAATAATCTAAAAGAATGTTCTTTTTCCCTGATGGCATAAAGTTTAAAAGATGTGCTATTAGTCTTATTGACTTAGGATTATTAAACATTTTACTACCTAAAATATTCAACAAATCACCTGTTGCCACTCTTCCATCTTCATAATCAATACTTCTCAACAATTCTTTAGCGTTTGATAATCTTCTTTTTGGCTTAGGAATAGTAGTTTCATCTTTGCCAAATTCAATATTTCCTTTTAATATCATTTCTCTAAATGTTTTTTCAGGAAATCTAAAACCATTGGGAGGAATAGCACAAGGTTTGTTTGTTTTTGGGTGTAAAACTTTAAATACGTAACCACCAGCTTTTGTATTAGAAGGGTCTCCAGCGGAATAAACACCAAATTCATCAACATTATTATAGTGTTTGATTCTTGCTAGATTATCTTTATTTTCTCTTATAAATTTTCTTAGATTACTTTGTAGAAAATCTATATCTCTATTGATTTCTAGTAACCTTTCATATTCAGTTTGAATGAGAATAGCCCCGCTACTTGTGCCAGTCCAAACATTTTGTGTTGCTAAGTTTTTTGAGTAACACATAAGATACTCGTGTTCCACAGTAATTTGAGTAGGATTATTGTCTGTTGCAGTTTCAATAATCATTTCACCAGTAAAATTATTTTTATCAAAAATATCATCACAAAGATTTTTAAAGTTAGCATTTTCATTATTATCAAGACTTGCAAAAAAAACGCCCTCTTCTGCAAGCAAATTCCTGCTTAGGTTTACTCTATTCTCCATAAAGGCAAGCCAACTAGAAGATTTAAAGTTGTCTTTGTAGGCAAAACCGTCATTTCCTGTATTGTAGGGTGGGTCTATGTAAATAGTTTTTATTTGTTGTTGGTATCGTGCTTGCAGTAGAGAGAGTGCCTGAAAGTTCTCACTATTGATAAGCAATCCGTTATTTTGTTCATCAAAATTATGTATTGTGGCGAGGGTATCCCATTTAAACTTTTCATCAAAAAAAGCGGTATCCAGCACAAGGAATTGGTTTTGCTCCAAAAACGGTATTGTTAGCGGGTTAGAAAAGCCAATAATATCTGTTTGTAGTATTTGTGTTGCGTTTTTGTGTTTTATTTCATCAATAGCAAAAAGTTTTATCCATTGTTGTATTTGTGGTTGGTTGTCTAAGATTTGTGTATAAAGTTTTTTTGGTATTCTGTCAAGTGTAATGCAGTAGTCCGTTTGTACAATAAATTTCTTTTTGCACCAAAGTTTCTTTTGGAAGTCTTCTAGTTGTGCAAGGAAAGTAATTATTTTGTGTGCAATATTTTTGGTAGCTTTTATTTTGGTAAGTTGCTTGATAAACTGCTCATTACTTTTTGTATTGAGGTCATCAATAAAAAGGATTTCGTTTTTGATAAAAAAATCCATCTCTCTGCTAAGGAATGCGCCCAAATCCTTGTGAATGAAGTAATCAAAAGAATTTCTGGCTGTATAGTCGGAAAGATGTTTTTGTAGAAGAGTTCTAGTTTTGTCTTTTTCTGTAGGTTTTAGCGTGAGTAGTTCAGCAAAATCCGCAGGAATTCGTGTTTTGATAAGTTCAAAAGCTCTTTCATTTTGTTCTTTTTGTGTATTTTTCTTATCTGTTTGTTCATAGACGAAAGGGATAATAAGTTCATTATTTTCCTGTTTGATAGGAAATTCATAAAGATTAGCAAAGCAAAATCTTCTTTCTTTATCTGTTTGTGTTTTGTTATTATTTTGTTCAGTAGATGCTTCTACAAGCTGGAAACAAACAATATTTTCGTTTGGTAGTTTGAAGCGGTAGCTTTTGAGGTATTCAGAAGTTTTTATGTAATATTGGTCAGCGTTAGCCCAATGCAATTTTACTTCTTCTCCTGCATACGGAATGGCATATACGCCTTCTTTGTATCTGCGCATAGCAATAAAGTCACCGTTATCAAAATAGCGTTTAAAGAAGGTAGCAAGGTGGGAAAAGACTTCATTTTCTGCGTCTGTGATGTCAGCGGCTTGTGAGAGTCGTTCTTTTACGGCTAAAACTTTTGGAGAAGTTTCAGGGTCTACGCCAAAATCAATAGCTTGTTTTATGGTTAGTTCTAGTTCTGCTTGTATTGTTTTTTTATCTGATGAGATAGTTTGAGAGAGGATTTTATTTACTTGTGGCAGGAGGTCGTTGTACAAAAATTGTTCAATATCCTTTCTTTTTTGGTTCATTATTTTGTAGATACCAAAATCAAGTTCTGCCTTATCCAGCATAAATATTTCTTTGAGGATATTGATTAGTTTTTCTTGGTTGTTCATATTTTTGGGTTGTAGTTTTTAGGCGTTCCAGATAGGTTGTTCCTCCCAGTTATTAAAAAAGCCTAATTTATAGATAGGCAAATGAGCATTTTTACTTAGTAAATCAAGCAGTCTATTTTTGATTGTGTTATTGGCATCAATGAACCCACATAAATAGACCATAGTAGAGATAATCAAGAATGGTTTTTTGAGTTGCGCAGGCATTAACCTTTGTGCAAACCACGCACCCATAGGATTATTGAGTTGTTCCATTGGTATTTTGACCATACTACGACTCCACAAACGAGAATGATGTGCAATAATATTTCGTATATATGAGATAGCTTCCAACCAACTAGACAATTCTCTATGAAGGTTTAGCCCCATTTCTTTGGCTATTATTGCTTTTTCTGGGAGTTGGTGTTGAAGGTTTTTATATAATTTGGAGAGAGTTCCCATAGAAGCAACTTCTAGCATTTTCCACACATCAGCTTTATCATTTGGATACCTGTATTTGTGGTCTTTGATAAAAATTTCTTGGCTACGGTCAAATTCCTTGTTTAAATCTTCTAAAAGTCTTTGATGAATAGCATTATCAGTCATTAAATCTTCATTCAAGTACCACAAACTACCATAACTAATTGATAAATGATAAATCATTTTTGTACGTAATGCTATTTCAATATATTCAATGGCATCAAATAAAATGAGTCGTAGTTCTCTATCAAAGGAATAGCGGTTAGCTATGTCTTCAAAATAAGTGTTTGAATTAAAAATATGGGTTGTTTTATCTTGTACGTCCCACCAATATCCTTTTAGGCGGTAATAGCTGACGTTTTTTAGTAGTTGTGCGGCTTGTGCTTCATCTTTGAATAGCATACCACGAGATTTGAGCAGGTTTATCTGTTCTGCTACAGTTATGGGGGGCTTATTGACCATAGTGGATATAAAAGAAAATGACCCGCTTGCAGTTCTTATGGTATGCAAAACGGGTACTGTCGTCACAAATGTAGTACAAAAAATAATAATATCCTAATAATTGTACTATTATAATCTAAAATTATGCTATTATAATATAATTTATAACCATTCTAAATAATATTTACTTGTTTATGCAACAAATTATACTCAAGCGTAGGAAATACTTCAAATTTGACTATTGTGTCAAATCACTTCCCATTGTATAGCAAAGATATTTTTTTGCGTGATGTTTTGCTGTAATTTAGCTTGTGTTGTATCAAAAAGTTTGTCTTTTTCTGTGGCTATTTCATCTTGTGCAGAGAAAAGGTTTTGTCTTTTTTCTGCTCTTTTCTTTTCCAACTCATTGATAAGGCGTTTTAGCTTTAGTTTTTCTTCCAATAGAGAAAGTTTTTTAGCTTCTAAGTTTTTAACTTTGATGTCTGCATCAATGTCTTTTAGTTCTTTTTCAAGGCTAATTTTCATATCTTCTGCCCATTGGTCAAGTTTTTCCATTTCAATCTCAAAAACCTCAGTATTTCTGTCTTTGTTTCCTGAAATGTGTTTTTCTTTTTCTGTTGTAATGATATTCTGACAACTTTCTATTACATTTTGTGGTATGTGTACGAGTTCATTTTCTGTTGCGGCAAGAGAAAAAAATCTTGGAATATCTTCTGCGTTTATTTGTTCTCCTTCGTCAGAAATGCAGGCTAACAAAAGGTGCTGTTCTGTATCAAAAGAGGAGATTTGTAGGAGGTCAATTTGTAGCCAGCCTGTTTGTCCTTTAAGTTTTTCTAGGAAAGAAATTTTTTCTTTTGGGTTGTATTTAAACGTGATTTTCCTTGTTGGCGTGTTTGTTTCCTTGCATTGTGTAAGGATTTCTTGCGCCAGCGGGTGATTTATTCTATAAACGTTTGTGTCGTCAGGTACAATAATATCTGTTTTCTTTTGTCCTTCTTTTTGCTTGAGTATCATATACGGACCAGCGTGAATTTCTTTTGCAGGTGCTTTCTCAAGAAACGGATTTTGCGTAAGGGAAAACTTGTAGTTTTCGTTATCAAATTGTGCATTATCTTGCAAGAAAAACTGTGTAATTTTCCAAAGTTTCTCTTCAAATTTATTAAGATAAATTTTAGATTTATCAAAATTATCTTTCAATGTATCTCTTACTCGTGGGTCAAAATTTTCTAATAAAATGGTATGCGTTTTTGTCATTTCCGTTTTGATATTTTGCTCCATACGTTGTTGTAGGTCATCAAAAGCTATTTTTATTTGCGCTTCAGTCCTGCACGTATTGTAGATATTAGCAATTTTTTTTTCAAAATCCAGCCCATTATCCATTGTGCCAAGTATTTCGTCACTTGCGCCAAAGACTCCAGAAAAAAGTTCTAATTTCTTATCTAAAAGCTCATAAACACGTTTATCTGCTTTGTTGCTTAGGTTAAGAAAATTAACAACCACGACATCAAATTTCTGTCCGTACCTGTGGCAACGTCCAATTCTTTGTTCAATTCTTTGCGGATTCCAAGGCAAATCATAATTCACAACAAGGGAACAAAACTGCAAATTAATTCCTTCTGCTGCTGCCTCCGTAGCGACCATAATAGTTGCCTCATTTTTGAAATGTTCTACAAGTGCGGCACGTTGGTCTGCGGTTGGTGAGTCTGTAATTTTATCAGTTCCTTTGTGTTTTGTGAGCCATTTTTTATAGATTTCTGTTGATTCTTTGTCGTTGTTTGTACCATTAAAGCGTACAACTTTACCTTTGTAGCCATTTTCTTCTAATGTTTTGTACAAAAACTCTTGTGTACGTCTAGATTCCGTAAAAATAAGTGCTTTTGGGTTAGCTTTTTGTGTTTCCAGTTGTTCAAATGCTTTTGTTAAGGCTAAAAAAAGTTTGTCAGCTTTTGCATTTTTGGAGATACTTTTAGCCAAATCTCTAAACTTTTTAAGTTCCAAAATCTCCGCTTTGATGCCTTCAACGTCTTCTTTTGAAAGTAATTCCTGTTCAAAATCCTCCAAATCTTCATTAAGCGTATTTTCTGTTGTTGTTTCTGAAATTATTTCAGAAATTATTTCAGCATTATTTTCTGTTTGATTTTCTGTTTGTGTCCATTCGTCTTTGGTTTGCTCAAATCCCTCATAATCTTGTGTCAAATCTTCTAAAATCTCGTTTGAAACCACATTTTCAAGATTATTTTCAGGATTTATAGCAATCATTTTCTCTAATCTAGTTACAAAACCCTCTAATGTTGCACCAATAGCAAAGCTGGACGAGGCTAATAATTTCCTCAAAACAAGTGTCATCAAATGCCTCTGACTGTTTGCAATGGCATAAGATTGAGTTTTTTGGAGGTATTCAGAAACCCATTCATAGAGTTGTTGCTCATCTTTATGTGGATAAAAATCTTCTCTAATAGCCTTTCTCTGTGTGTAGTTGATGTATTCCAAAACATTTTTTCTTAGTGTACGCCTGCAAATAGGTTCTAGGCGTTTTCTTAGGTGTTCGTGTTCGTCAGGGCTTAAAACGTGGTTATACTGACTTTTAAAACTTTTCAAATCTCCAAAAGTATGTTCATCAATAATGCTCACAAGTCCGTAAAGCTCCAAAATAGAGTTTTGGAGTGGTGTAGCGGTGAGCAGGATTTTTTTCTTACCTCTCAAAACAGTTTTAATAGCATTGCTGATTTTATTTGATGGTTTATACACATTGCGTAGCCTGTGCGCCTCGTCCATCACAACTAAATCCCATTTTGTTTGCTCCAAATACTCTTTTTGAGATTTTGCAAACTGGTAAGAACAGATAACAATAGCAGGTTTTTTCTCGTTGTCTTGATTAAACGGGTTTTTGTTATTTTTGAGAACTTGCTTAAAAGATTTATTTTCTAAGATAACGGAGGGCAGATAAAACTTGTCTAAAAGCTCTTGATTCCATTGTTTGCGCAGGTTGGCAGGACAAATAATGAGTAATTTATGTTTGTTTTCTGACCATTGTTGCAGCAAAATAATGCCTGCTTCAATGGTTTTCCCTAGTCCTACCTCGTCTGCGAGTAGCGCACCTTGAGAAAGTGGCGAGGCAAAGGCAAAAAGTGCCGCTTCTACCTGATGTGGATTCAAATCAACTTTTGCATCTTGCAGAGATGCTGTAAACTTGTTGATGTCGTTGGAAGGAAGTAGCCTAGTGATTTCGTAGGCAAAATATTTAGCGTGATAAGTCGTAATATTTGATTTTTGTGTTGTTTTTTTGCTCATTTTTGTTTAGATTTAGAGATATTTTATAGAAATCAAATTTACAAAAATAAATGAATAAAAAAAGCCCTTTCCAAATTTTGGAAGGACTTTTTTATTTGATTTTAGGAGATTTGCCTAGAAATCAGTATTTTTGTCATAAACTAAAAGGAAAATACAATGAGAGAGCGTTATGTAGATGTTTTTACAGATTTTGGCTTTAAAAAAATTTTTGGAGAAGAGAGTTCCAAAGATATTTTGAAAGACTTTTTGGGCGAGCTTCTGCCAGAAAAAGGTAAAATCAAAAAGATAAAATTCCTCAAAACGGAGCATTTAGGCAACGCTCAGGAGGATAGAAAAGCTATTTTTGACCTTTATTGTGAAAACGAAAAAGGGGATAAATTCATTGTGGAACTTCAAAAAGCCAAACAAAGATATTTCAAAGATAGAAGTTTATATTATGCTACTTTTGCCATACAAGAGCAGGCAATCAAAGGCGACTGGAATTTTAAGCTAAATCCTGTTTATACAATTTCTATAATGGATTTTGTGTTTGATGAAACTGAAACTGACTCTATCACAAATGTACAGATAGTGAATACAAAAACCTGTACTATTTTTAATGATACATTGCGTTTCATTTATATTGAAATGCCCAAATTTACCAAAAAAGAAAATGAGCTAACTACTCGTTTAGATAAGTGGATGTTTGTGCTTAAAAACTTGTATTTGCTAGATGATGTTCCTGCAAAAATCAAAGAAAAAGTTTTTGTAAATCTTTTTGGCAAAGCAGAAATAGCCAGTTATACGCCACAACAACAAATGGCGTATCAAGACAGCCTAAAATATGCCCGAGATTATAAAAACGTGATTGATACTGCAGTAGAAGAGAGTGCAGAGAAATTTATTCAACGAGGAATTAAGCAAGGAATTGAAATAGGAATTGAAAAGGGAATTGAAATAGGCGAAATAAAAGTAAAAAATACAGTTATTTCTATTGCAATTATGCTTAAAAACAAAGGTGAGAGTATCTCGGAAATTTCCAAAATCACAGGACTTCCAGAACAAGAAATCAACCAACTCTAAAAATTTCATAAAAAAAGCCTTTCCAAATTTTGGAAAGGCTTTTTATTTAGGAATTATTGAAAAGCAACAAAAATTATTCTAACACAATTTTCTTGATAAATTGTGTTTTGTTGTTGCTAAATTTAAAGAAATACATTCCTCTTTTCCAATCTTTTACAGATATTTCTGAGGTGATTTTGTCAGAAGAAACTGTACCAATTTTGCGCCCAGTAACGTCCATTATCTCAACAGAGAACGCTCCAGCAACTGCTTGGTTTTGAGCCATTTCTACAAAAACTTTGTCTTTTGCAGGATTTGGATAAACCTTAGTAGCATTTTCAAAAGTATTTAGAGCCGTTGTTGGGTTGTTATAGTTAGTCATATTGACAATAGAGGCATCTGCGCTACCTTTTGTAAGACCAGCACCAACAGCATCAATCACAAAAGTAACCGTTTCATTAAGTTCTGAATAATCAGTATCTTCTGTTCCATTAAATATAAAACTTGCGCTACTTGCTCCCACAGGCACATTTACGGTAATACTACTTCCTGAAAGTGCAGGGGTAGTGCTATAATCTGTTGCAGTTACGTTTAAGCCATTGAGTGCTTTTATTGTAATAGTGCTTGCAACAGTCGTAGGAGAACTAAATAACAATGTAAGGCTACCTTGTGCGCCCTCACGTATGGTTGTGCTTGCACTTGCAAAATTCACAAAATTACTGACTGGTACGGGGATATCATAAAAAGCAATATCATCAATATCCCATATTGCCCCTTGTGAAGGATTTGCAGCAATACATTTATAAATAAAAGCAACATACCTACCTGTTCCTACATAGCTAGAAAGGTCTATTTGTGGGTTTTGAATCCAAATATTAGCATTATCATCTTCCAAATTAGCAAGTGTTACCCAATTAGCAAGATTAGGGTCGCCAGCACCAGTATAATCAGTAGATATTTTTACATCTAATCCTAATGCTCCTCCTGTAAATCTTGTTTTTGCCCAAAAATCCATCTTGTAGTTAGAAGTAATGGTCAAGGCAGGTGAAATAAGCCAATCTTCATTAGCGGTAGAAACGGTAGCAGAGCCTCCATTCATTCTTACACCTGGTGTATTTGGTGTACTTGTGCCTGTTGCAGGGCGACCACTTGTATTACAAGCCCAAACTGGCGTTCCTGTTACACTAAATTGAGAGAAAGTACCCAAACCACCTGGACAAGTAGTATTAAACGTAAAAATTGTTGTAGGTGTTTGTACAGGTGGAGGTGCTACATAATCCTTGATTGTGAGCGTGTGCGTACTATTTGCTAGTAAAGGCACACTTGCGGTTGGTGAAGAAAGTATCAAAATAACTGTTTCATCTGCTTCTGGTGTAATAGCATCAGCATTAACAGTAACTTGTACCGTTTGAGAAGTTTGATTGGCAGCAAAACTAATAGGTGTTGAGGTTGTCAAAACATAATCATTTGTTGCACCTGAGGTAGCTGTAGAAGCTACACCAACATTTAGATTAACAGTAAATGCTACTGTAGAATTAGCAGTAATATTGATAGAATAAACAATATTTCCTGTTGCTGGTTCTGTTGAAATTCCTGTAACTGCTACAAACTGAACGCCTGGCGCAGCAGGTGTAAAACCCCAAATATCTGCTACCCAAGTAGGATTATCAATGTATGGATTTCTGTTTCCTTGAATTAAGAATACATTATTATTTCTATCAATTTCTTTCTGACTCACAGGGTCAGCAATATGCCAAGAATACAACAAATCTAATTGCCATTGGTCAAAAACCTGATTAGAAGAACCATCAAGCACGTTATTAGCTGTTCCATTATTTTGCCAACTTCCAACAATATTTTCGTAGCGAGTAGCCATATAAAAGTAAGTACGAGCAAAATCACCTTTATACGCATCAATAGGTTCAAAAACAGTGCTTGTATAGCCAGGCGAAATGCTAGGACCAGACTTACCACCATTAAGTGTGGTGGTGACTCCTGTTCCTGTTCCTACTTTTCCAAAAGGGTTATTACTTCTTAAACCATTCACTTTTCCATCAGTTGGATAAAGATGAAAAAGGTCTGATTGCATTGGAAAGGCAGAATTAAACCAACTTTGTGGAAAGCTATGCTCTCTATTAAAACAATCACCTTCTGCGCTATAATTACCGCAGGTTTGTCCCCAAGGAAATGTGTAGGGGTCTGGTCCTGCTGGATTATCACTATACATATCCCAAACAACATCAGCGGTATTAGCATCGTTACGTTTTTTGTCTGTTCCTGTGCTAGGATATGAGCCAGTTCCTTGGAAAGCCGCATAAAGCGCACCATAAGAAAGACTAATAGGTGCAGCAGTTGTACTTGGATAATTTTTGTTGATGATATTATAAAGAGCTGTTTTTTTGGCATATCCAGAGAGGGATTGCGCAGAGGTATAGTAGTTTGCAGGAGCTTGTGCGTAGGAATTGAGCGCAAAAACCCACAATACTAAAATAGCACTTATGCTAGTAATTATGTTTTTCATTGTTATCTGAAATTTAGTTGAAATATATTACAATAAACGCCACAAAAGTAAGCATATTTTTTGAGATATTTTCTAAGTTCCAAATATTTAAGAATTTCTTAACAATGTTATTCCAAAACCTATTTTTTTCGTCTATTTATTTCTTTTTTAATCAACAAAAATTCTCTGCTGGTTTGTCCTTTGACAGAAGTATTTTCATCAGCTCTACGAAAAAGATAGGGCATAACCGCCTCAACTGGTCCGTAAGGCAAATATTTTGCTACTTTGTAGTGGTCTTTGGCAAGGGCATAAGAAATTTGGTCGCTCATACCAAAAAGTTGTGCAAAATAAACTCTTTCATCATCTGGCGCAATGTTTTTGATATTCATTAGTTGAATAAGATATTTGTTACTTTGTTCGTTGTGTGTGCCACAAACCACCCCAAAGCGTTCAATATTATCCATACAAAACAGGATAGCACTATCAAAATCCTTGTCGCAGGCTTCTTTGCTAGGCTGAATAGGGTCAGGATAATTCATTTCTTTTGCACGTTTGCTTTCACGCTCCATGTATGCGCCACGCACCAGCTTTGCACCTAAAAAGTAGTTTTTTTGTGTAGCAACTTCAAAAGCTACCTTCAAATTACCTAACATATCAGCACGATATAGTTGGTAAGTATTATAAATAATAGGTTTTTCTTTATTGTACTTTTCCATCATTGCATAAGCAAGATTATCAATGGTGTCTTGTATCCAAGTTTCTTCTCCATCAACCAAAGTTTTCACATTTAGTTGGTGTGCAAGGCTACAAATAGCTTCCATACGTTGTTGTACTCTTTGCCATTGTTTTTCTTCTTCTGCAGAAAGTGTTTGCTTAGCTTGTACTTTTTCAAGGATATGAAAGGGCGCAATTCCTGTAACCTTGAATACAGAAAACGGCACGTGGGAAGATTTTGCTGCTTTTTCTATTGTCAAAAGTGTTTCTGCAAGTGTGGCATCAAAGCCCGCTTCTGTTTTTTCTCCTTCCACAGAATAATCTAAGATAGCTCCAATATTGTAATTTCCAAGATTTTTGATAGTTTTCTCGCAATCCGTGATGTTTTCGCCACCGCAAAAGTGTCCAAAAACAGTAGATTTTACTATTGATTTTACAAAAGGAAAACGAATTTTTAGGGCAAATTTCAAAAATGCTTTCCCGAAATCAACCAAAAAATTATTATTCATAGCCGCAAAAATAAAATAGGTTTTGCGCAACTCAAAATTACTTTTGGAAGAAAATGCTACTGAAGTATCTTCAAATGAAGTTTCAGAAGTTTTTGGAGCAGAAATAATAGCCATAATATTTTTATTTTTAAGAAGCAAATTTAATGAAATTAGAACAAAAACACCTTATTTAGTTTTTTTGTTCTAATTATTTTTTGTTCAATTTTATCAATTACGACAAATAGAACACATAATTTGTATTTTCGTAATTGATAATTCGTAATTGAAACTTTATCTTGGTAATGGATTTTTATCTTTTTTATTCAAATTTTTTGGATTTGTGCGTTGTGGCATACCAGTACTATTTGTACCACTTGCATTGCTTGCTTTGGTTAGTTTTGTGTTTCTTTTTGTCGTATTGGGTGCATAAGTGTCCCAAATTTGTCTTTCTGATTTGTCTGCTTTTGGTCGTGCTACTTTTTGACGCATATAACGAGGCATATCACCTTTTTTAGGCAACCAAAGCCCTTTTTTCAAATTACGAATATCATAAGGTTTATTGTAATTTTTCTTCTGATAAGTGTGTGTAGTAGCCATATAAGGGCGTTTTCTCACACGTATAAAGCCTTTGTAGGTGCTTGCTTGTTTGGCTTTTTGGGCATAAAGTGTAGCTCGTTTGTCCACATAACGTACTGTGCCTTTGTAGGTACTTGCTTGTTTGCCCTTACGTACATAAAGCGTAGCTCGTTTGTCCACATACGTAAACATACCTTTATATTGTGCTATTTGCTTTCTTTGGTTATAAATAGCTTTTTTATGTCTATTAACTAAATTCATTGGTACACCTTTATAACTACCTTCTCTTTGGGTAATTTTGTTAGGAGAAACCCTAATAACAAATCCAGAAACTCCTTTATGTTTCTTTTTAGGCTCTACCCTAATAATAAGTCCGCTAATACTTCTTTTCTTTAAATCTTTTGGCGTTACTTTAATTATCAGCCCAGAAACGCCTTTATGTTTTTTTGGTTGTACTACTCTAGTAATCAATCCAGAAACGCCTTTATGTTTTTTTGGTTGTGCTACTCTGGTAATCAATCCAGAAACGCCTTTATGTTCTTTTGGTTGTGCTACTCTGGTAATCAGTCCAGAAACACCTGTTTTTTTTGCGCTCCTGCGTGTTTGTACTGTGATAGCTTTTCCGCTTTTGTCTGTCTTTCCTTTCGTTACTTGTACTTCTCCTTTATATTTGTCTGTTTTTGTTTTACCATATTTTCTCAAAAGACGTTTTTTGGGCGACAAATCAGGTTTTTTCTTAGGGCGTTTCTCTGCCTGTGCTTGTGCATCTTGGTTAGAAAAACACAAACAAATTAGTAGAAACACAAAAAACAGCAATATTTTTTTAGAGTTTTTCAAAGAGAATATTTAAATAAACATTATTAAAATGTAAAGATGCAAAAATATAGTGAAAAATAAAAAACTTTTTCAAAATCCAAAGAAAACCTAACAAAAAAACCCATAAGCAAAATTACTCACGGATTTTAACATTACAATATTTTATGTGAAATATTTTGTATTCATTTGCATTTGCTACTGTACACAATTTTAAAAGAAATTATGGTCTGTACCGTAGAGTAGCGTAGGTTTGACCATAACCTCTTTTAAAATTGCAACCCCTGTTTTTTATTACTGGTCAGACCTACGTTCCACTACGGTACAGCCCAATAATAAAAAAACAGTGTACGGTAGCAAATCATTTACAATTTAAAATTTAAAATTCATAATTCATAATTAAACTACAATTCTTTTGGCAACGGAATCCTCACGGTTTCTCCTATCCAACAGTTTAATGTAACAGATTTGCCACCTTTTCCACTCTGAAAAACGTCTGCTTTGCTAGGATAAAATTTCTTTGCATAAGACATTTTAGCAGAGTTACCCGCTTTTTGATACATATTAAATGCAGCAATAGCGTAAGCACGACCTTCAACAACATCTTTTGTACCACATTCTGGGCTACCAATATACAAATCTCCAATTCTAGCATAAATATTACTTGCTGATGAAGGCTCTAATGCCAATAGTTGCAATAAATAAGTACGTGTAGTGGCTTTGTTACCAGTTTTCTCAGAATTTGAAATCAGTTTTTTAGTGATTTTTGTTTTCTGCGGAACAGTTGTTGCTAAATCCTGTGATTTAGTGAAATATTCTTGTGCTTTTGCAGCTTCTCCACGGGCATCAAACATCTGATAAAGTTTGTAAAAATTATCAAATGAAGGGTCTTCTTTTGCCAATTTCTCTGCTATTTCAGCAAAAAGAGGGCTTTTTGTACAATCAGCATCACTCAAATAATTACTTAATTTGATAGCTTCTTCTTTTGATTTTGTTTCCTTGTATTTTTTAGTGAGATTTTTCTCAATAAATTCACAAGTAATTTTAGCTTTAAAACACTCTGTAAATTTTTTCGTTACAAGGTCGTTAGATTGCTCAAATTGCGCTTTTTGTGCTACATTATTTTTCAAATTATATTCAATAACAGCATTTATTTTTTCGTATTGTGCAAAACCAGCATCATCAGTAATCTTTTTTTCTGCCATAGCTGTACAAGTAACGTCCATTGCATAATATAAATTACCTGCAAAAGTATTATTTCCGTTTAAATCAATGATTTTTTTGAAAAGATTATTAAGTATTTCAGTTGCCCCTGGGCGTACAGAAAGGTATTCATACGCATAATATCCTTTATAATTCATTTGTGTTCCTTCCTGTGGTTTTCCTGCTTTATCAGTAGGAAAATATTTGATATAATTATCATAAGACATCAAAAAAGTATCTTGATACGCCTTAATCATTTTTGCATCTTTGAGTTCTGCAAGTAGTTTTGGATAAACATCAGATGCCACTTGATAATGGAAAGGCGCATTATCTGGTACATTTTTAAGTATCCAACCCAAATGATTAGCAGCATCTTGGTATTTTTTGTCTTGCATAGCATTTTTGTATAAAATGCGTTGTTTCACAAGCATTTCACGCAATTTTGGGTCTGTTGGCTCTTTTACTTGTGCAGTTGCTTGTAAAGAAACTATCAAAGTAAAAACAGATAAAATTGTGTTCAGGAAAATCTTTTTCATTTTTATTATTGATTTATTTTTAATTGTAAATTTTGAATGAATACTAAACAGTTATATTTTGCATTTTCGTAATTCGTAATTGATTTTATTCTATTTTTGGTCTATTAAACCAAAGCAAGTCATTGATTGTTGCGCCTAGCGTAACTTTAATGTAGTTTTCTTGTATAAGTCCTGCGCTTGTAGTACCACGTTGTCCAACTGTTAAGCCAAGATTGATGTATGTAAGCCCTACCTGCGAAATCCCTACAGGTAATGATGTACCAAAACTTATGCCAAACTCATTTATAGACTGACCATTTAATAAATATGCCGTTTGTTGGTATTGTGCGCCTATTCTATAAGTTGAGCGTTTAAAGAAATTCATTGATTTGAAGTTAGGCGTAAGCTCTGCACCAACAGCAATACCATTAGAATTCTGAAACTGCAAGTCAGGGTTAGGGGCAGTACCATCTCTATAATTTTTCCACGCTTGCGTAAAAACATCAACCCCAAAAGTATAAATAGAAGGTTTTTCGTAGCTTATGCCCAAACGCAGTTTATAAGGCAAATTGATGTTTGCTTTTTGGTTGATAAGTAATGTATCCTGTGAAATAGTGGTATTGGTAGCATTTCTTCTTTCATTGAAGGTACTTCTTTTTATACCCATATTCTGCCCCAAATCAAAAGATGCACCAATGTTAATGTTATTTTTATTTTTTAGGGGGAAAGTAGCTGCTGCGCCCAAATTGACCAAAATATTAGAAAAAACAGTACGGTTGGTAAGGATTGTTTTTGGGTCTGCTCCACCTACATTTACCTGCGTGCCAACTTCATTGGTAATATTCCCAAATAGATAATTGATTTTTGCACCTACATAAAGGTTTTTAGCTATTGTAAAACCATTCCCCCAAAAGAAAGAATTTAGTCCGCCACTGCCTTCGTATGTATAAGTAGCTGTAAAGTCTTGATTACCAGTAATACGAGCAGTACGAGCATAAAGATATTCTACATTGCTATACGGTTTGAAGCCCAGCTGTGCAGTCCAATACTTTTTATAAACAGGGAAAAGCACGGCAATATGTGATATATTGCCTGTTGATTCTTGTTGTTTTGTTGTACTATTTTTGATATTATATTGCTGTCCGTAGAGGGCAATATCCAAAATAGTATTTTTATTTCTGGCAATAAGTGCAGGATTTATGTTGTTCATAATAAAACTTCCTGTGTTACTTACGCCCACGCCACCCATAAACTCTTGTGCCATAAAGCCTTGCGGGCTGATATTTCCCAGTCCTAGACTAGAATAAGGAGAATTTTGTGCATTAAGATTGATAGTTGAAACTATATTGAGCATTACGCTGATAGCCAATATTCTTATAAAAAAGCTACTAAAACTGATTTTTTTTGACATTATGTTGTAGAATTCTGTTTAACCCATATAAAACAAGTTTTGGGTGCGCAAATATAGTGCCTTTTAATGATTTTTCAAAATAAAAAGCATCACCACCACACAAAATAATATGCAAATCCTCATACAAACGCTCAAAATGATGTATTATTCCCTGAATTTCCAGCATCATACCATTGATTGCGCCACTCAAAATTGCATCTTTTGTTGAACTTCCTTGAATATTAGGAAGATTATTTTGAGAAAAATCTTTTGAATTCCATTCTAATAAAGGTAATTTTTGTGTGAACTCGTGCATAGCACGCAGACGCATACGCACTCCAGGTGAGATAGTTCCGCCAAAAAAATTATCATTTTTATCTATCAAATCATACGTAATACACGTGCCAATATCTATAACCAGGCAATTTTGAGTAGGAAAAATAGCTTTTGCACCACACATTCCTGCTATTCTGTCTGTGCCGAGTGTTTTTGGAGTTTGATAATGATTTTTGAGTGGAACGGGCAAATCAGGGGATAATAAGAATATATTTTTTAGTTTATCTTGAGGTGATTTTGACAAAAAATCAGTCAAATCAGCTCTAACAGATGCTAGAATGATATTTTCTATTGAATATTTTTCAAGTAAATTATCAATAAAAGAAAAAAAATTGTTTTCTTCTTTCGTTTCCAAAGTTTCCATAAGATTATTTTCTTCAAAAAAACCTGCTTTGTAGCGCGTATTGCCAATATCTATGCTGATACTTTTCATTTTGAATGATTTTGGGGTGATATAAAAGCGCAAAATTAAGAATTTTGAAATTTATGTACTATCAGCTAAGTAACGTGTTGCAAATAAACTCCTAATTTAGTATTTTTAGCCATTGCGTTTGGTGAGGACACCAAACGCAGGGTAACATTGTTTGGTGTTTTCACCAAATAATCCTCCAACAAAATCAGAAACTTATTTACAGCTTATTCCTAACTGATATCACTTCCGTTTTCTACCATTTTGGAAGGCGTAACAAACGCCAAACTTCCATCAGCATCTTTTGCCATAAGTATCATTCCTTGCGAGATTTCGCCCATCATTTTGCGTGGTGCAAGGTTTATGAGTACGCAAACTTGCTTTCCAATGATTTCTTCTGCTGTAAAATCTTTACCAATTCCGCTCAAAACAACTCTTTCGTCAAGTCCCGTATTTAGGCGTATTTTGAGAAGTTTGTCGCTTTTTGGCATCTTTTCTGCGTGCAAAATAGTTGCCACACGCAAATCCATCTTCATAAAATCATCAAAAACAATTTCTGCCTTGCTGGGCAGAATAACTGATTTTTCAGAAATTTCAGCTTTACTTTCATTGATTTTTTCTATAATTTTGTCTATTTTATCTATAATTTTGTTTTCATTTGCATTGATACTAAGTTTTTGAACTTGTTTTTCAATGGCTTCATCTTCAATTTTATCAAACAAAATACCCAAGCTTTCTATTTTTTGACCCGCTAAAATCATATCAATATTTCCTGCTTCACCCCAAAAGAACTCGCCCAGATGAAGTGCATTTTTGAGTTTTTGCGCCGCAAAAGGTAAAAAAGGTTGCATCAAAACAGTCAAACTAGCGATTATTTGCAAAGAAAGGTTCATAACAGCGTTTATTCTGTCTTTATTTTCCTCAAAATTCTTGGCAAGTGTCCAAGGCGCATTGTCTTGTAGATATTTGTTTCCAATAGACGAAAGTTCCATAAGATAGCTCAAAGCCTCTTTAAAGCGGTAATTTTCCAAAGAATCACTGATTTTTTTAGGAAAAGTAGCAATAATTTCAATGGTTTTTACGTCATTTTCAGTAGGATTTTGTGTGAAATTTGGCACATTTCCCTCAAAATACTTGTGCGTGAGCGTAAAAACTCTATTGACATAATTGCCCAAATTAGCCGCTAATTCGTTGTTATTTCTGTCTTGAAAATCTTTCCAAAGAAAATTATTATCTTTCGTTTCTGGTGCGTTGGCAGTCAAAACATAGCGCAAAACGTCCTGTTTTTCAGGGAAATCAATCAAATATTCGTGCAACCACACCGCCCAATTACGTGAAGTAGAGATTTTTTTGCTTTCAAGATTTAAAAACTCGTTTGCAGGCACATTTTCAGGTAAAATATATGAGCCTTCCGCCTTCAAAATCACAGGAAAAATAATACAATGAAATACAATATTGTCCTTTCCAATAAAATGAACAAGTTTTGTTTCACTATCTTTCCAATATTTTTCCCAAGAAGTTGTATCAGCATTTCTTTGCTGAAAATAATCTTTTGTTGCAGAAATATAGCCAATAGGTGCATCAAACCAAACATACATCACTTTTCCTTCTGTATTTGGAATAGGCAAAGGCACGCCCCAATCCAAATCACGAGTAACGGCACGAGGCAAAAGTCCCTGCTCAATCCAAGATTTGCATTGACCATAAACATTGCTTTTCCACTCTTTGTGTCCCTCCAAAATCCACTCACGCAACCAATTTTCGTATTTATTCAAAGGCAAATACCAATGTTTTGTTTCTTTTTTGATGGGCGCATTGCCACTGACCATAGAACGTGGGTTTATCAGCTCATCTGGGCTAAGCGTAGAGCCACAACTCTCACATTGGTCTCCGTAAGCGTCTGGGTGTGAACACTTTGGGCAAGTTCCCATAATGAGGCGGTCTGCTAAGAACATTTTTGTACTTTCGTCATAAAATTGTGCTGTTGTTTTTTCCTCAAATTTGTCATTTTCGTACATTTTTTTAAAAATCTCTTGCGCTGTGTCGTAATGTATCTTTTTTGAAGTGCGAGAATAAATATCAAAACTAATCCCAAAGTCTGCAAAAGCGGTTTTCATTAGTTTGTCATACTTATCCACAACTTCCTGCACAGACACGCTTTCCGCCCTTGCACGTAGCGTTACGGGTACGCCATGTTCGTCTGACCCACAGACAAAAAGCACGTCTTGGTTGCGCAAACGCTGATAACGAGCATAAATATCAGCAGGAATATAAACGCCTGCCAAGTGTCCAATATGCACAGGACCATTAGCATAGGGCAAAGCAGCCGTTAGGGTATATCTTTTTGGATTTATCATTATTTTTTCTCTCTTATTTTTTTAATTTCTTTAATTGTAAGCCCTGTAATGTCTGCAATAGTCTCATTATCAAGCCCTTTTAGTATTGATTTTTTAACAATATCAATTTCAGTATTTTCACGTTCTTTTTCAACCGCTTTTTCTAGTGCTTCTTTTGCTTTGATGTCGGCTTTTTCTAGTGCTTCTTTTGCTTTGATGTCAGCTTTTTCTAGTGCTTCTTTTAGCCTAGAACTCTCGTCAAGGCGGAACTTTTGTTGTCCTTCATAATGTTCTCGCTCACTTTTGTCAAGATACATAGCATCAAGTTTTAGACTTGCTTTTCTAATTTCTTTGATTTCTGCAAGTTCTGTAGGCAAATTATCATTCACATATCTTGAGGCGTTATTCAAAAAGTTTATCCATCTATCCAAAATAGTAGTGGCAAATTTGAGTTCTTTTTTAAATTTACGCATTTCTACGAAGTACAAATCCAAATAATCTAAATCCTTATGTGTTTCATTAGTTAGTCTATTTTTGAGGGTAAAACATCTTTGAGGTGTTTTATCATTAAAAAAATTAAAGTCTATCAAACTAATTACAATACATTTTTTTAGCTCTGAATAGCTATTATCCATCAAAGAAGTAAGTTTTTGAAGCTCTGGGATATGGTCCAGCTGTGCGCCGAATATTTTAGCCCAATAATACAAAGTACGTTTTCCATAGAAATCATAACCTCTTATTTGCATTTCAATATCATATTGAATACCTTTTTCATCTTGCGCTTTGATGTCTAAAATGGTGAGTTTCCCATCTGTATAATCAGCAAGATTGTAAGGATTTTTGAGTTCTAATGTTACTATTTGCTGTGTGAGAGGCAAAATAGCATTCACCAAAGACATAAGAATATCTTTGTTATCTTCTGTTCCAAATAGTTTTTTGAAAACTAAATCTATTTTTGGATTTGCTTTTATCAACATAAAATTTTAGGTTTATTAAATACAAAAGTAAGCAAAAAAAGTGTTTTTTTGGATAAAAAAATTACGAAATATACAATTCTTCTAATTTTTTGATATAAATTTCTAAACTAAAATCTTTCTTTACAGCCTCAAAACCATTTTTCACTAAATTTCCTCTAAGATTTTTGTCTTCTAAAAGTTTTATCATTGCTTCATAAATAGCATTTGTGTCTTTATAAGGTACAATTAAGGCATTTTCTTCGTGCTTAATAAAATTATTAGCAATTCCTGAAAGTGTAAAAATAGAAGGTATTTTGGAAATCAGTGCTTCTACATAAGTTTGCCCAAATGCTTCTGTATGTGCGTTTATGGGTGTATGTATGTGCATATCAAAAAGTTGATAAAGTGCTACAATATCATTTTCAAAAGGAATTTCTGTATAATTTTCTGTTGGAATACCTTTAAGAAGATTTTTTATTTCGTTTTGATAATCTCCTTTTGCGTTGGCAAGTATCAAATGTGCGTTTTTATGTGTTTCAAGCAATTTTTTAAACGCTGGAATAATATATTGAAGCCCTTTCAATTTAATGTAACGAGAAATAACCCCAATTACAGGAGCATTTTTTTGAGGATTATATTTGGTTTGGAGTGTTTTGATGCGGTTTTCATTGCCTTTATTTTTGATATTTTCAAATTCTTCCAACTTAAATCCGTGATGAATAATGGTTACTTTTTCTGGCTTGACTTTTTCCCAATCAACCAAAATACCACGTACATTGCTCGTAATGGCTATAATATGTGTAGATAAAAAATTTATAAATTTATCATAATAAACCGCTTTTGGGAAATATTCGTGATGAAAAGAGCTATGATGACGTGTGTGAATGCGTTTTTTGATGCCAAGCGTTTTTGCAACAAAAAGTCCTATCAAACAAGCATCAAACAAATGTGTATGTACGACTTGCGTTTTGAGTGTTTTGAGTAACTTTCTAACTTTCCAAAAAGCACTAAAAATATTTTTTTTGCCGTGGTATTCTACAAAAAAAACAGGTATTTTGTGTTCTTTTAAATATTTTTCCAAATGACAATCAGTAGTATTATTCAACAAAATAAAGGACAAATTAAATTTATCTTTGTTGATTTCATCTGCTATCCATTCAAAAGCAACGGCTTTATCAATATTGGAAATAATATAGGTAATGTTTGTTTTCAAGTTGATTTTAGCTTATTTTTGTTTTTGCTTTTGCTTTTTAAAATATCCTACAAATATATATCTTTGTTTTGGAATTTTACGCTTAAATAGCTAAGTTTACGCAAATTTTGTAGTATTTTAAATAATTTATGAATAATATTTTTTTCTCTATTATAGTGCCTACGTACAATAGAGCTAACCTTTTGCCAAAAACATTAGCTACCTTACTAGCACAATCTTATAAAAACTATGAGATTATTGTTGTTGATGACGGTAGCACCGACAATACAGCACAAATAATGCAAGAATGGGTGGCAAAAGGCGTTATTTATCACCAAAAAAATAACGAAGAACGGGCTGTAGCACGCAATACAGGCGTAAAAATGGCAAAAGGAGATTATATAAATTTCTTTGATTCAGATGATTTAGCATACCCAAATCACTTAGAAACTGCCAATAATTTCATTCAAAAAAATGAAAATATAGATGTTTTTCATTTGGGTTATGATTTTAAAAATCCTGAGGGTCTTTTGGATAGAAAAGTTGATAATTTTAGTGGAAATACGCTTAATGAGCAACTTATTCAAGGAAATATTTTGAGTTGTAATGGCGTTTTTCTTAGAAAAGATGTTATTTTGAAACATAATTTTGTAGAAGATAGGGTACTTGCTGCATCAGAAGATTATGAATTGTGGTTGCGTTTGGCGGCTCTTTACCCAATAAAATATGATAATACTATCACTTCTACCGTTATTGACCACGAAGGACGTAGTGTCTTGAATATCAATAAAGAAAAACTTATAGCACGTTTAGAGGTTTTTATGAAATATTTGTTTATTGATAAAAAATCAAATGAAAAATATGCAGTTCATAAAAGTTTTTTACAATCAGAATGTTATACTTATATTTCTTTGCATCTTGCACTTACCAAAAAACATAGATTAGGCGTAATTAGGTATGTTTTTAAAGCATTTTTTGTACGTCCAGCAGTTATTGCAAGACGGAGATTTTGGGCAAGTTTGAAACATTTACTATAAAATAAACTGAAAACGCAAGCAAACAGAGATTTCTTATCAAATATATGAAAAAATTTTTAATAACAGGTGGTGCAGGTAATGTTGGCGGAGCTTTAGCAAAAAAATTAGTAGAAAATCAAGATAATTTTGTTGTGATTGTGGATAATCTTATCACGGGTAGCACACAAAAACTCCCTTCTGAAAGCCAAAAAAATTGGAAATTTATTAAGGCTGATGTCAATGAATATCAGGAGATTATGGCTATTATGCTGGCTTATCAGTTTGACTATGTGTTTCATTATGCGGCACTTGTAGGCGTACAAAGAACGCTCAACAATCCTGTAAAAGTGCTTGAAGACATTGAAGGCATCAAAAATGTGCTTAACCTTGCCAAAAATACGGGTGTAAAGCGTATTTTTTATTCGTCTTCTTCAGAAGTTTATGGAGAACCCGTAGAGTTTCCTCAAAACGAGCATACTACACCATTAAATTCACGTTTGCCATACGCCATTGTAAAAAATGTTGGTGAAGCATTTTTTAAGTCTTATCAGAAAGAATTTGGTTTAGATTTTACTATTTTTAGGTTTTTTAATACTTATGGCACACATCAAAGTACAGATTTTGTGATGGCGAAATTTATCCAAAATGCGCTTAAAAATGAAAATATCACTATTTATGGTGATGGAAGTCAAACACGTACTTTTTGTTATATTGATGACAATATTGAAACAACGCTCAAAATATTAAATGAAAATCTGATGATAAATGAAGTCATAAATATTGGAAATGATGACGAGATTTCTGTGTTAGAACTTGCAAAAAAAATCATTCAACTCACAAAATCAAGCTCAAGAATCATTCATTTGGCACCACTTCCAGAGGGAGATATGACCAGAAGAAAGCCTGATATTACACAAATGCGCAATGTTATCAAAAAAGAACTCATAAGTACGGAAGAAGGAATAATGAAAATGATTG
Organism: Raineyaceae bacterium; assembly: GCA_043764015.1. GTDB lineage: Bacteria > Bacteroidota > Bacteroidia > Cytophagales > Thermonemataceae > JANYGM01. Next base: position 3,199 of record JAYUKY010000124.1, on the reverse strand, counting down.
ATTTTTTGAGATAATTTTCATAGAGATAAGGAAATACCTTATCTCTTCTATACTTTCCAAAATTATTATCATTTATGGCATAAAATGAAATTATTTTTTCCTAGCAAAGATAATAGCACCTTCCACCACAAAATTAAAACCATTTTCTTTCATAATATTTTGGGCAATTTGCATTGAAATAACGTCTTCGTGGACTTCCATAAGCAATATTTTCACTTTTTCTTTGATAAGTTGCATAGTGGCGGAGTCTTCTAAAATCCATTTTTCTCCTCCTTCAATGTCAATTTTGAGAATATCCACCTCCAAAATTTGGTTATCAGCCAAAATTTGCGCCAATGTAATGCCTTGAACCAATGTTGTATTATTTTTTTGTTCTGCTAATTGTTCTTGCAAAGGTCGTGTAGAAAACGCCCATTCACGCCCATCACGGAAAGAATTACCCAATTCCAATATCTCATTATTAACCCAAAAAGCATTATTGATAGCTTTCACATTCTCGCAACGGTTGAGAGAAATATTGCGTTCTAATGCCTCAAAATTGCTTTTGGAGGCTTCTATGGCAATATATTTCGCATCTGGAAAAAATCTACGTAAATAAAGTGTAGCACAACCAATATTTGCGCCAACATCAATAATAAAATGCGGTTGTTCGTCCCCAAAATACTGTTGCGTGAGAATGGCATAATCATTTTTAATGAAAACCTCCGTAAATACGTGAAAATCACTTGTATTATGTCTAAGCATCATTTGACAAAATGGCTCAATCATTTCTATCATTGTGCGCTCACGAGCCACAAAAAGCTCATAATCATTGTTTTTTGCAAAATCAGTTACCTCTTGTTGTGCGTCTGCATCTGATTTGACAGCATTTAGTTGAAAAGTCATTTTTCTTTAATTGTGAATTGTAAATTGTGAATTGTGAATGAATACAGAAGATAATAAGGAATGGCTATTTCCGTAATTCGTAATTGTCTATTTAATTGCTTTTAAGCTGATATCCATACTTTTAACTGCGTGAGTAAGCGCACCAACTGAAATAAAATCAACACCACATTCTGCCACATTTTTGATAGTTTCTTCCGTAATACCGCCAGAGGCTTCTGTTTGGGCAATATTTCCAATCATTTTCACCGCTTCTCGCATCATTTCCAAAGACATATTATCTAGCATTATCACGTCAATTCCGCCTACGCTTATAGCTTCCTGTACTTCCGCCAAATTACGTGTTTCTACCTCAATACGCAGGGTTTTACCTGTTTTTTGTAGATAATCTTTTGCATATTTTTGCGCTCCTGCTACTGCTTTTGTGATGCCACCCGCATAATCAATATGGTTATCCTTGAGCATAATCATATCATATAACGCAAAACGGTGGTTTTTTCCTCCGCCAATGCTTACTGCCCACTTTTCCAGAATACGAAAATTAGGCGTTGTCTTGCGTGTGTCTAGCAGGCGTGCTTTCGTGTGTGTTATGATTTGCGTAAGATGCGCCGTATGTGTCGCAATACCGCTCATACGCTGCATACAGTTGAGTACAAGGCGTTCCGCTTTGAGAATTGATTGTGCGCTACCTTCTACGGTAAGTCCAATATCTCCTTTTTTTACAGTTGCGCCATCTTCTAACAACAAATTCACCTTGAAATTGTTATCAATTCTCTTAAAAATAATTTCAGCAAGTGCTAAACCTGCAATAATGCCATTATCTTTGATGATAAGTTGGGCTTTTTCTTGTGCTTGCGCAGGTACAGACGACAAAGAAGAATGGTCACCATCTCCCACATCTTCACGTATGGCATTGTCTATGAGCCAAAATAGGCTTTCTTCTGTAATATAAGAAGGGTAATTTTTCATTTGGTTGATTATTAAACCTATAAGGTTTTAAAAATCTTATAGATTTGTGTGAAAATATTTTTAATTTTATATCCCTTTTTGACTTCTTATAAAATGACACCTGAATTTAAAAACTTACTTACACTTTTGACCTCCAAAGTAGAGGCGAATATTGAACTTGGACTTTTATTAGTCAAAAACTACAAACAAGAATTTAAAGATTTTTTTGGCTTTGAATTTGATAAACAAATCAAAAACTTGATGGCTTTTTTATTCAAAAATGAGATACTACAAAAAAACTTCTTAGAAAATTGGTGCTTGGATTTATCAAATAAACAACTTAGCACGTTGCCCAAGGAAATAAAATTATTAAAAGATATGTATGCTTTGCATATAGACAAAAATTTATTTACGTGCCTACCTAAACATATAGTAAACCTCCAAAACCTCACTTACTTAAATATATCAGACAATTTATTTACGCATTTCCCGAAAATAACAACAAAATTACAAGACCTGCGAAGCCTTCATATATCCAACAACTCACTCAAAAGTATTCCCAAAGAAATAGAAAATCTTAAGAATTTAGAATATCTAAGACTAGATAAAAATAATATTACAAAATTACCCAAAGAAATAAAATTTCTCCAAAATCTAGTGTCTTTGGATATATCAAACAATAAATTTCTTGGTTTTCCAAAAGAAATTGGACACCTTACTCGTTTGGAAACATTAGACATTAAATATAATCAACTTTCAAATATCCCAAAGGAAATTGGAAACCTAAAAAATCTCCAACAATTATATCTGAATAACAATCTAATCAAAACATTACCAAAAGAAATGATACAATTACAAAAATTAGAAATATTAAATTTGAGTAGCAATGAATTTTTAACGCCTCTCCAAGAAATTACAAACCTACAAAATTTACAAGAATTATATTTGTATTGTAGCCAACTTTCAAATATCCCAACAGAAATCAATCAATTAAATAAATTACAGATTTTATACCTCAATAGCAATCATTTTAAAGTGTTTCCAACTGAAATTATCTCCCTAAAAAAATTAGAAGTTTTGAATTTATCACATAACAGAATTGAATTTATCCCAAAAGAAATCAAAAAAATGAAAGCGCTAAGGCATTTAATTTTGAAAGGCAATCCTATTGAAAATAAAACAGAAATTCAAAAACTTTTGCCAAAGTGTAAGATAGATTTTTAATCAATTTTAAAACTAAAAACGCTCATGTATTTGGTGGCATATGTACTTAGTGGCGTAAATGCCCTCGTTTTACATTTTTTATGTATAGAATAGGCATTTATGCCTATTGTCTTTTCACGTTTATCATATAAACTCTCATGTATTT
>JAYUKY010000123.1:0-7310 GCA_043764015.1 Raineyaceae bacterium | reverse complement strand
TGCAAAAAAGAAGTATGTCCTACGCCTACAAGTGCGAAGTTTAAGATGTACCAGCCGTTAGATTATAGTGAATATAATGAGGCTACAAAAACATACACCCCAAAAAAGTATATTGTTGATGAAGATGTCTTTTTTATGGAAAGCACTATAACTTTTGAGGCGGAAGACTCTACAGCACTCTCTTACGAATGGAAAATAGGAGATGACGACAGAGTTTTTACTACTAAAAAGTTTAGTTTGCGTTTTAAGGAAAATGATTTGGGGGCAGTACGCCAGCTAGATATACGCCTTATTATCAAAAAGACTCCTGCTTCTTGTAATGCTGGTGATAATGGTGTTGATACGCTTGTGCGAAAAGTGAATTTTATCAATGGACAAACTGATATTGATAAATGGGCTATGTATGGTAAATATCTTGGCTACAATGAAGATGAACCAAATAAAAAGTTTACTATTGAGATAAAGCGAGAACTACGACCATCTTATCCTTATGGAAATGGACGTTATTATTTAGTAGGGCTATTGCCTGGTTGTTTATCTAATGGTAATCCTGTCTACATAGAAACTGGAGCATCAATAAACTCTGCAACTACATTTGAAGAGCCTGAAAGTACAGGTACATTTAGACCTAGAGCTGATTATACTTGTGCTTGTATGAATCAATTACAACTAGCTTACTTATCCTCAGATAAGCAAAAAATAACTATTCAATATGGTTTTTATACTACAGACCTTTTAACGGGGAAACAATCATCTATTACAAATAAAAAATTTGTAGGTATAAGAGTACCTTAATCTTTAAACTAAAAATATAATGAAAAATATAAAGTTTGCTATTATAGTAATAATGTGCTTATTGGTGCAAAAACTGAATGCACAAGTAAATTGTGTAAATGATGTAAAAACAACCACACCTACTTCTGCTCTTTGGGATTGGACTGGTCAATACTGGGAAGTAAACTACCGTAATGCCCTAACACAACCTGTACATCTTACTGATTTGCTTTCTCCTTTCTATAACACGCAAAACCGTAATACTAGCCCTTTAGCAAGTGTAGATATAGCTTCTAAGGATAATAAACCAGAAGATGGCTGGGAACTTGTAAGTAAAAATTTGGGCATGGGTTTGTCCCAAGGTGATGCTGTTGCATCATTACCTAGTGCTCCCTATGTTTTACTTTATAATAAAAATACTGCAAGATTACGCATATACTTGTTAGTGGTGCAGTTGTTTTCAGAAGTAGCTAATAATGATGCTAGCAATGGAGGACACATAAAGGTATTTTTTGAAAATGATGTGGACTATCCCTACCAATCTAATCTTTTAACTACTAATGTTAGTCCAATGCTTCCATTAGATAAATTTACAAGAAACCTGAACATTATTACGCCCAATGCTTTTAGAAATACTGTTCCTTACTGGTTACATGCAGATATTCCTGTTGCTTACGACCCTTGTACTTGTTTAAATAAAGGGAAAATAAGGATTGAAGCTTACTTGAATAATAACGCACAAGTAAATCTAGATATTATAGGTGTACCTCGCTCTTCTCCTATCAATAATAATCAAACTAATATCAATAATAATTTTTTAACTGGTTTTAGTGCAATTGGTACAAATATCAATGGTGGTTTAAAAGCCGCAGCAACAGTTGCGGGGACTGTGGCAGAGTTTAAAAAGGGGTTGGGGCGAGGAGGGCTTTTAACTGCTGCACAACTCGCTAACATAAATGCTGATATAAGCGAGTTTGAGGCTGTAGCTGACCAAGGTACAGCATTACTTAAACTTATACCCCAATATGGAGAAGCTATAAGTAGTATTGTTTCATTTGTAGATTATTTTGTGTCTGGTGGAAAATCAAGTGCAGGTACAACTCCTTCTGGTGTGGTGATTATGAATGATTTTAAGGCAACAGGTACAATAACTAGCACAAATGCTAAAAATGAAGTATCTATATTGATACCAGGCTCTAATAGTCAGGGGTTTGATAATAGTTTGATTCCAAAATATAATAATACATTAGGGGTTTTTAATTTGTTGCGCACTCCAAAAATCCTAAAGAACAGTTATGGTACAGATGTTATAGTACCCGTTTATGGTAACCCTGGAACGGATATACGAGAGCATTATGAAGACATACAACTAAAATTACTGCCAAATTCATTAAATGAAGCTATTTCGTATGTAGTAAATCCCGCTGTTTATCCAGATTTGGAGTTGTCAGATATAAAAGTAGCTATTCAAGTTGCTGGTATAGAAAAGGTTGTGGGAGCTATAGGAAATAATCAGAACAATATGATTACAGAAACTAAAACAACTGTTACCTATCCAAATGGCATAGTAGATACAACAGACTTATACAGAACAGAATACTATCCAATAGGTCAAATAGGAGAAGTTACGGCACGTTTGAATTGTAAAACTTCTACATATGGTACTACTCTTGGTCCTTATGGAATACCTTTTGTATTTGGAGTAACCTATGCTTTTAATCCCATCGTTACGCTTAAAGTTGTAGCACGTATCAAAAGAAAAAATACCACAAAGCCAGAGGAGGATATTATTTTTATTGCGACTTACCCAATAGAAATGGTCAATGGTACTAGTAATGTTCCATTAAATTATGCTTCAAATCCTGATTTGTCTGACATGGTCTGGAGAGGAAGTAGTGATATGATAAGAGGTTTTAATGGTCGTTATGGCTATCCTAATTTGGATGTGATTGCGAAAAGAAATATAGTGCTAGAAAATGGTAGAATATTTGCTGGTGTAGGTGGTACAAATTTAGGACCTTATCCATTATCAATACTCACACAAGCATACACTATCACAATGATAAATGATGACCCTAATAATGATTTTGTGATAGAAACCACTGCAGGAGATATTGTTTTTGAGGCAAAAAATACAGCTTATCAAGCTCCAGTATCACCAGCCAATGTTTTTGTTTTTTGTAATAGTACAGATTATAAGGTAGCATCACGCAATCAAAGTAAAACAGTAGAAACCCAAGCAGAAGTGCCAAAAGATACGCCTACTAAAGCAACACAATTATTGTCTATTTATCCAAATCCAACCACAGGCGAGGCAACTATCACTTATGAGGTTGATAAAGAAGGTAGTAGCGTAAGTATTTATTTGTCTAACAACTTGGGTATTCGTGTAATGGAGGTTTCAAATGAGGCTTCGCAGGCGCAAGGCACACATAACGTACGTATAGATACACGCACACTAGCAGCTGGTGTGTATTTCTACACGCTTGTACTTAATGGCGTGGCTTATACAGAAAGGCTCGTGGTCATCAAGTAAGGACTAGGATTTTGAAGATTATAGGATTAGCAGGATTAAATACAAAAAGGCAAATACAAAATAACATAAAATATATTCTGTATTTGTCTTTTTGTATTTTGTATTATCTTGGTAATCCTATAATCCTAAAAATCTTGGTACTATTTCAGCCAATTTTCTACTTCTTCTTTCGTAGGATTTTTAACATCATTGAGTTTTAGTTTTTTTCTCATACCACAAACTTCATTAAACAATTTGTTTGCTTCTGATTTTTTAAGTGCCTCAATTGTGTAAAGATTAAGTTTTTGCAAAATTTGTATCAGTTCCTCACGCACGCCTACTGCCAAATAATCTTCTTTTTCAGCCACCAAAGGCTTATTTTCAGGTTTCATTTGTGGGAAAAACAACACTTCCTGAATAGAATTTTGGTTAGTCATTATCATAGTCAGGCGGTCAATACCAATGCCAATACCAGCTGTAGGAGGCATTCCGTACTCCAAAGCACGCAAAAAATCCTCGTCCATTGCCATTGCCTCTTCATCTCCACGTGCTGCTAAATTTAGTTGCTCCTCAAAACGCTCACGTTGGTCTATTGGGTCGTTTAGCTCTGAATAAGCGTTACAAATCTCTTTTCCATTACAAATTCCTTCAAAACGCTCCACTAAGCCCTCTTTTGAACGGTGTTTTTTGGTAAGTGGCGACATTTCAACAGGATAATCAGTAATAAAAGTAGGTTGAATGAGCAAATGTTCTACTTTTTCACCAAAAATCTCATCAATAAGTTTAGCTTTTCCCATTGTGTCGTCTGTGCTAATATTCATATTATCAGCTACTTGACGCATTTCTTTTTCGTCCATATTAGCAATATCAACGCCTGTATATTCTTTGATAGCTTCAAACATTGTAAAGCGTTTCCAAGGACGCTGGAAATCAATAATATTCTCTCCAACCTGTACTTTTGTTGTTCCGTGAAGCGTAATGGCAATTTTTTCAATGACTTCTTCTGTCATTTCCATCATCCAATTATAGTCTTTGTAGGCAACATAAAGCTCCACTTGCGTAAATTCAGGGTTATGAAAACGGCTCATTCCTTCATTTCTAAAATCTTTTGCAAACTCAAAAACCCCATCATAACCACCTACAATCAGTCTCTTTAGGTACAATTCATTGGCAATACGCAAATACAAAGGCATATCCAGCGTGTTGTGGTGCGTTTTGAATGGGCGTGCAGTTGCGCCTCCGTGAATGGGTTGCAAAATAGGCGTTTCTACCTCCAAATAGCCTTTATCACCTAAAAAATGACGTATTACATTGACAAGTTTAGCACGTTTAATAAAAACCTCTCTCACGTGAGGATTTACAATCATATCCACATAACGCTGTCTGTAACGCTGTTCTGGGTCTGTGAAGGCATCATAAATCTTTTTATTCCCTGCTTCGTCTGTTACCTCACGCACTATTGGAAGCGGGTGAAGTGCTTTAGAAAGCAAAGTGAAACTTTTGACGTGAATAGAAATCTCACCTACTTGTGTAGTAAAAACGTAGCCTTTTAGTCCGACAATATCCCCAATATCTAGAAGTTTTTTGAAAACGGTGTTATAGTTGGTTTTGTCTTCTGTGGGGCATATTTCGTCACGGTTTACGTAGATTTGTATGCGTCCAGTTGCATCTTGGATTTCTGCAAAAGAGGCACTCCCCATAATCCGAAAACTCATCAAACGACCTGCAATAGAGATATTTTTGTAGTTTTCTTTACTTTCGGGGCTGTTTTCTTGATAATTTTTTAAGATGTCGTCAGCAGTTGCGTTTACTTCAAATCCGTCTGCTGGATAGGGATTTATGCCCATTTTGATAAGTTCAGCCCGTTTTTGGCGGCGCATAACTTCTTGTTCGCTAAGTATTTGCATTATTTTATTTTTTTAGTATTTTTAGGTTCTTCTTCCAAATACACTTCTAAAAGTCCATCTGGGAGATTTACGTTCATTTGTTTTTTTTCTCTGTCAATGCTCAAAATAGTTTCGTTATTGATAGGAATAAGCACTTCTTTTTCTCTATAATCCATAGCAATCAGTTCACTATGTTGCATAGAATAAATAGTTTTGATAGTGCCGAGTTCTCCTTTATTGACATCAATTACTTGAAAGTTTGTTACTTCGTGGTAATAAAAATCAGTTCCTTGTAGTTTTGGAAGTGCGGCAAGTGGCAGATATAAAGTTGCTTTTCCAAGCGTTTGGGCTTGTTCTATGGTATCAATTCCTTTGAGTTTGATAAGAGCTGTTTTTGGCTTATTGGGAAGAATACGGACACTTTCTACCTCAAAGCTAACTAATTGTTTTTTTATATCTACAAAAACATTCGTCATATCTTCATAATCTTCTAAATAATCTACATCTAAATATGCAGAAAATTCACCATACAAGGCGTGTGTACGTAAAATATAGCCTAATTCGTAGCAGTCGTTGGCAGTCATAGTTTTTTAATTGTGGATTGTGAATTTTAAATTGTGAATTAAATACAATTTTTTAAGTCAAATAATATAATTAAAAAAACCTGCAAAACTATCTTTGAAGAGTGTTTTGCAGGTTTTTTAGAAAATAATATGCTAGTTGTTATAATTGGTTATTGTTTGTTGTATTAAACTCACAACTCACAACTCACAACTCACAACTCAATTATTCTTCTGTTTTTGTAACTTCTTCTGTTGCAGGTGCATCAACAACTACATCAGCAATTACTTCTGCCACAGGTTCTGCAACTGGCTCAACGACAGGGGCATTTTTCTTAGCAATAGCAATGGCACGGTCAGCAGATTTCTTAGTTTCTGCATCAAGACGAGCTTTAGCATCTTTTACTTTATTATCAGCCAAAGTATCTACTTTTCCAGAGATTTTAGCATCTTTATTTTGTTTCCAAGCAGCATATTTTGCATCAGCAGTTTCTTGCGTGATAGCTCCTTTTCCAACACCAATTTGAAGGTGTCTTCTAATAAGTACGCCTCTATATGAAAGCATTGCTTTTACTGTATCAGTTGGTTGTGCGCCTTTCATTACCCATTCAAACGCTTTTTCTTCATCAATATTGATGCTTGCAGGGTTGGTGTTTGGGTTGTAAGTGCCTATTTTTTCTATGAACCTACCATCACGTGGTGAGCGTGAGTCTGCAATGATGACATCATACATTGCTAATTTTTTACGTCCACGACGTGCTAATCTGATTTTTACTGGCATTATCTTGTTGGTTAAACTTTTAAAGTTTTGCGACAGAACACGTCTGTCTTTTTCTACCTTAAATATTAAGGACTGCAAAGGTAATACAATAATTTAGAATAAAAAATAAAAATTTTGAAAATACAAAATTAATTAGTGCGCTGTTGGTGTCGCTAATGCTAGAACACACAACAATAACGGGAAATACCAAAAATCATTAAAAGTATCATCAAATCTCCTTTAGCAAACTGATATTCCAAAGAAATAGCACTACATCTTATAAGAAAAATTACATAATTTATTGGAATAATACAATAATTGCAAATATTCCCGCTTTTTTGGAAAATAAACGCTCAAAAGCTTGTTTGTTACTTTGTTACCTTGTGCGAGTATTACGGTTCGTAATGCCAATGGTCTTATTCAACAACCTAAAACTCTTTATAAATGAAGAAGTTAATTTTAAGTACAGTTTTTGTACTTGCGTGCTTTACGGCACAAGCAAAAAATGAAGTCATCAAAAATGATGATGACAAAAATCCAAAAAATAAAGCCAAAGTGGTGAAGGTGGAAGCAAAATCTTTTAAAAACGGTCAAGGAACATTTGGAATGCCATTAAACTGTCCAGACGTACCTGGCGTCGTTGTGGGTATTGGTACAGCTTCCACTTGACTAAGAGTATTTCTTAATTTGTAGAAATTAAAAAGGTCATAATTATGTGATAATTAAACAATTATGACCCATATATTTTGCAAAAGGTGTATATTTGTATTTCCAAAACATTCTATAACATCTTACAAAATATTTACAATGATAAA
>JAYUKY010000122.1:0-7329 GCA_043764015.1 Raineyaceae bacterium | reverse complement strand
ATACATTGCCAATAAACTCCTAGTTTTATTTTTTATTGTAGGTGGCGCAAACGCAACCTCTTTATATCAAAGGCAAAAAATGGTTTTTATGTATAGCGGTGGTGTTCACGCCACCGTAACCTAAAAATTAGACTTTTGAAATTAGGAACTTATTTACAAGACGTTACTTACTTATTAGGTTACTAATTTCGTACCTCCAACTTCCAATTTCGTACCTTAAAATTACCTCATTTCGCATTCTTCCATAAATTTGCTGATGGCACGCTGATAATTAAGGGCATCTTTTTGTGGCGCAGTATGTTGGTCGCCACGCAAACCAACTAATTTTCTGATAGGAAGAGCCATTTCAGAGAGTTGTATAGCGTGAGTATTAGGCAAATTGGTATTTTCTTTGGCATAAAAAAATAATTTTGGTGCATAGACACGCATAGCACGTTCTTTTGCATCAAATTCAGTTTTGAAAAAATACTGCACAGGCATCAACGGAAAGGATTGTTTAAAAAGTTCTTTTGAAGAAATAACACTATTTTCTAATATAACGCCTGCAATTCCGTTCATTTTTTGTGCCAAATCAAGTGCAACGGTACTCCCCAAACCTTCCCCATAAACCAAAATATTGCTTTCTTCTACTTCCAAAGAGTCCAAAAGATAATCATAAGCCATTTTAGCGGACTCATACATTCCATTTTCACTTACTGCTCCGTCACTTTCACCATAACCAAAGTAATCAAAAACAAGTACGTTTAAGTTGAGTTTATGCCAAGTTTTGTAGCGTTGGAAGTGTGCAGAATTACTCATATCCGTTTCTGTTCCGTGGCAAAAAATTACCCAATTAGGATTTTCCCCTTTTGAAGGAACAACCCAAGCATTTAGGTTTTGGTTGTTTTTTTTGAGAGAGATTTTCTTTTGAGAAAGTTTTAGACTATCTGGAAGGTTGGGAGTTGTTGTTTTTTTATTATTTTGATTTGCATACGGAAACACAAAGCTATTTTCGTGTAGCAAAGCCCACGTAAAAGCCATTCCATAAATAAGAATTACTCCAAAAACCATCAAAAATATTTTCTTTTTCATTATTTTATATAAAAATCTTTTCAAAACAGTCAAAAGTAAGAAAAAAAATCCATAATGATATAGAAAAATAAAATATAAGAAAATCCCAATAAAATATATTATTGGGATTTTAGCAAAACATATTTTAGCAAAAGCTAATTAGGAATGAAAATTAAATAACTTAATATTTTATTTTTTATAATAGTTTAATAATCAAAGTTTTAAATTCGTACCTCGTACCTCTTATTTCGTACTTTTTCTTAGCTGGCTAGTTTCTCTTTGAATTTCGTGATTTGTCGGCGCAAACTATCCACAGCATCATCTGTGGCAGCCTCAAAAGATTCTTTCTGCGACTTGGCAAACAATTTGCTGCCTGGTACGTTGAGTTTTACCTCAACAATTTTGTTATCTTTGTTACTTTCTCCTTTTTCTAGGCGCATAAATACCTCACCATCAACAATGTGGTCGTAGAAAGTTTCCAATTTATCCAATTTTTTTTGGATAAATTCTAGCAATTTGACATCAGCATCAAAATGAACGGACTGAATTTGCAGTTTCATAACACTAAAAATTTAAGTTAAACAATATTTAAAAATACAAAGTGGGAAGTTTGAAGTACGAAGTACGAATTTTTATTTAATGCTATATTTCGTACCTCTTACCTCAAATCTCGTACTTCAAAAATCACGCTTTTGGGTGCGCTTGTTGGAAAGTTTCTTTTAGTTTTTCCAACGAATTATGTGTATATATTTGTGTAGCACTAAGGCTACTATGTCCCAAAATCTCTTTAATGGCATTCAAATCTGCTCCCTTGTTGAGCAAATGTGTGGCAAACGTATGTCGCAAAACGTGTGGACTACGTTTGTCGTTGGTCGTAATCATATCCAAATACTTGCGCACAATCCTATAAATCAGCATTGGATAAGCTGGTTCTCCTTTATCCGTTACAATAAGAGAATTGTGTAAAGTAATATTTTGAAAATTTGTTGCTATTTTTTTGGCTTGATAATCAGCAATCAGCAAACTCAAAGAACGTGTAACAGGGATAATTCTTTGTTTATTACCTTTACCCAAAACAGTGATTTGCGTACTCACAAAATCAATGTTTTTATCTTTTAGTCCCAAAAGTTCTACCTCACGCATACCCGTACCATACAAAAGTTCCATCACCAAACGGTCACGAGTTCCCTCAAAATCATCAGTAAAACCAAAATTATCAAAAAGTTGTAAAAGATTGCTTTCTTCAATGAATTGAGGTGTTTTTTTAGCGACTTTTAGCGGTTTGATGCGCCCAGTAGGAATATTCTGAAGATGTCCTTTTATGAGCAAAAATTTATAAAAAGATTTAAGCGTGGCTATTTTGCGGTTGATAGAAATAGGCAAAATTTTAGCTTCAGAAAGGCTCACAATCCACGAACGGATATTGTTGTGGTCAACTTCTAGTAGGTTTTCTAGTTGAAAATTCTCTTTGATATGCGCCAAAAACTGCCCCAAATCATTACGATAGGAAGTAATAGTATGTGGACTATGCCTTTTTTCAAAAGCGACATATTGCAAAAATTTTTCTACCATTTTTGAGGTGTGAAGTGTGAGGTGTGAGGTGTGAGAGAATACAAAATGACATTTCTCATATCTCAAACAACAATGTAGTAACAATTTTTTAACAAACAAAAAAAAACAACAATATTTTGAAAATATTTCAAAATATTGTTGTTTATAGGTTTTATTTTATGTTTTTTGAAAATATTTTTTGAGTAAAATTGTATTTCTTTCAAAATTTACAATTCAAAATTCACAATTGTTAAGCTACTTCCGTAATTTGCAAATGTTGCTTATAGGCGGCTCTAAGCACTGTACGACGACGAGAAATAGATTTTTTCTCAAAAGAAGTACGTGCACGAAGTTGTTTAAGAACACCAGTTTTTTCAAACTTTTTCTTAAATCTTTTAAGAGCTTTGTCTATTGGCTCATTGTCTTTGATGCTGATGATAATCATAAAATTAGAATTTATTAGAATTTTTTTATTGAATTTCTTATTTATATTTTTAGTCTATTTATTTATTTTAATAGATTTCTAAATAGAATTTGGACTGCAAATATACGAGTTTTTTTTATATTCTCAAATTATTTTAGATTTTTATTTTTTTGATAAAGAATATTTTGCTACCGTACACAATTTTAAAAGAAATTATGGTCTGTACCGTAGTGGAACGTAGATATGACCATAATCTCTTTTAAAATTGAAATCCCTGTTTTTTATTACTGGTCAGACCTACGTTCCACTACGGTACAGACCAATAATAAAAAACTGTGTACAGTAGCAAAAAGGAATATTAAGACAAAAACTGTAGAATTTCGCCAATATTACAAAATGCTTATTTGCAAAATCTTATGCCAAAACCCATACTGCTATACATAGTTTTTGTTTGTCGTTTCCCATGTGGAACGTGGGGAAACGGACAAGCAATGTAGTAGTATGTCCAAAAAATTTAAACTTTTGTAACTAATTGCAATCCTTCCACTATTTTTATCTCTTCCTCACCCAAACCATACAAACCATATACAAGCCCATCTAATTGTGCATCTAGCACGCTTGTATCTGCTTTTGCATCTGCCGTTTTGAGTGCCAATATCTCCTCTACAAGCATAATAATAGGCGTTTGCATCTCTTGACTGATGTTTTTGGGAACAGGCAAGCGGGAAGTAACAGGATTATAAAACTGCATTGTACGAATGGCTTTTGCATAAATAAAATTGTAGCAATACCAATTTACAAAAGTAGAATTGAGCAACGCCCACAGAAATTTATTAGAAATTTTATCTATAAATTCTTCTTTTATGATGATTTGGTTAATGGTATTTGCCAAACTGATAGTACCAATATGTTTCTCTAACGGAAGAAAAGCCGTAATTTTAAGGTGGTCAGTTGGATATTGAATGTGAGAAATAATTCTTTGCACCAAAACAGAATTTTCAACAACAAACGCTCCATTTCCAGTAAGGTATTTTTGTTCAATTTTACCTTTGATACCTTTCATTGTGTATCTGCTTATTTCTGCGCCTCCAATCATATCAAAGTAAGTTTTTCCACCTTCAAACTTATCAGTAATATATTTTTGGTTAGGCACGCCAGAAAGATTATCTGCAATATCATTCAGATTTTGGCAATTTTCACGTACGTTGATGCCTATTTGTATTTCTTGTTGTAGCAAACCATTAGGGAAAAAGCCAAAAGTTTCTATCAAATTTTTATCAATTTTAGAAAGAAAAACGGGCAATTTCTCTACCATTTTGAGAGAGTTATAAGTGTCTTTTGGTTGATTTTTAGAGAGTTGAAAGATACAAACTTCTATCTTTACATCAGTCCAGACTTTGCCACAATCTACCAAAAGTTGTAGTTCATTTTTGGTAAAATTCCTTATTTTCTCATAATTGGAGGCATAAGTATATGCTTTTGGAATAATATAAGACAAAAAGCCATCAGTTTTGGCAAGATTATAGCCGTGTTTAACAAACAAAATGGCAGTTTCTGTGGTGTTAAACTGGTGCATTTTGTTGAGTGTTTCTTGTTGTAGCGCACTTAGTTCTATGCCATAAGGCGGATTTCCTACGACCATATCAAAACCCAAAAAATTACCATTGTTGTCTAATATTTCAGGAAATTCGTATCTCCATTCAAATGCTTTTAGGTAAATGGTACGGTTTTTTTCGTCCCAAACAGCTTGTTTTTCTTTGAGTTCTTTGACCATAGCATCTTTTTTGTCGTACCATTTTTCAAGTTCTATGCCGTTAAGTGTATGAAAATTAGGTCTTTCACCCATTGCCTGTAACTCATCTTTTAGCGTTCTGATACGCACCAGAATTTCGTCGTGAGGCTCTGCAAGGTCAGAAATAAGGTTTTTGTGTGTTTCTATTCGTTGTTTGATTTGTGTTTTTTCTTCTTGTATTTTGCTATTAAAATAAAGAAAAATATCTTCTTTATAGTTTCTGATAATTTCTATAATTTGAAGATTTTTAGCTTGATTTTTCAGAATTCTGCTATTCCCCGTAATTTTAAAACGACTAAGCAAAGAATCCCCAGTTTTTATGTTGATGTCAAGATTTGGCAAAGTTTCCATCACATATTTATTGCTTTGAAGGAGCATAGGACTATTTTTCAGTAGTTCTATCCAAAGTCTTAGCCTACAAATCTTTACAGAATTGGGGTTGATGTCCACGCCAAACAAAGAATTTTCTATAATTCTTTGTTTTTCATAAAAGATACTTGTTTGAATAAGCTGACTATCAGCATCTTGATAATCATACTCAAAAACTTTTTTGGTTTGCTTATCCGTAATAATTAGTTCGTCATTTTGTACTTCCACTTTGCAGGGAAGGCGCAAACCATTTTTATCAGCCAAAATATTCAGTTCAGATTTGAGGGCAATAATTTCATTAAGCACTGAGACCAAAAAATGCCCAGAGCCTACTGCGGGGTCACAAACAGTGATTTGGTTAATAATTTTGTTAAAGCGCAAAATATCCTGACTTTCAAAAAAGCCACTAATATATGCCTTCACGCCCTCAAAAGTGCTTATTTTGTCGTTTTCTTTTTCTTTAAACTTTTGGATAACGGTTTGTTGTAGCGTATGTTTGCACATATACATTGTAACGAAACCAGGCGTAAAGAAAGAACCATCTTTGTAGCCGTTTATTTTCTCAAAAATCAGCCCCAAAACAGATGCAGAGATAATTTCTTTGGTTTCTTTCTGAATAATTCCTGTATCTTCAGACGCAAAATTATAGGCATCAAGAAAGCCAAACAAATATTCCAAAATATTAAGTTCTTTGCTTAAAGATTTATTATTTTGGTCTTTTAGAATGGTTGGCGCAGAAGTTGGCAACATTAGTTTATCCTTCAAATTACTAATCAAAAGGGTTTCCTGTTCTAACTGCGTGATTTCAAACAAAGAACTGTTCAGATAAGGGATATAAGCATAATTTTTAAGAATGTGCTTAGAAACTCTGTCTTCTACTTTTATGGCAAGTACGTCAAAAAAAAGTTCGTTCAAATCCTGAAAAGATTTTACTCTTTTTGCGTTCATAAAAGCGTAATTTGCATCTTCTTTGTGGTATTTTAGTAGTTGCCCTTCCAAAAGTTTTAGAAACAAAATGCGGTTTAGCCAAGTGATGCAAAGTTCTAGGGCTATGTTTTCATTTTGCGTGATTAAATCATCTCCAAAATCAGCTAAACGAGCTACATTTTTATATTTTTTATTGGTCAAAAGCACTTGTATAGTATTTTCCATTAGGCTACCTTCGTACCTGTTTTTAGCCTTTCTAACAATAATTTGCTTATTTCCGTCACTTATTTCTTCCAGTCCCAGAATATGCAAAAGTTCGTTATAAAAGCCTTTATTTAGGGTGTTGGAGTCATTTTGATAATGTTCTTTGAGCAGGTGTTCCGCAGAAAAAAGTTTGTAATAAGGCACAAGTTCCTCGTGTGTGAGGTTTGCGAGTGTGCGCAAATCCACGTAAACGCAAGGTAATTCAATTTCATTATTTTCAAAGAACGGCTTTGCTATTTGGTCATAAAAAAACTTAGTTTTGTCGCCAGAAAGGTCGCCAGCGTCCCAATTTCTGTATGCTTTTTGTAGGTTTTTGTTTTCGTAGAAAATTGTTTCAAAATCTTTAGCATCAAAAATAAAGCATTCTAGGGTATTTGTAGCAACTAAATTTTTTATTTCTAAGTTGTTTCCTTTAATTCTTTCTCTAAAAAAATACAACAAAAGCTCGTGCAAAGCACGTACATTAGGTTTTTCTAGTGTTATCATTTCGGCAATATTTTTAGGTTTTTTCGCTTCAATGATTACGCCCACTGTGTCAGTAGATTTTTCACCATTAAAAATAGCCAAATCAAT
Organism: Raineyaceae bacterium; assembly: GCA_043764015.1. Classification (GTDB taxonomy): domain Bacteria; phylum Bacteroidota; class Bacteroidia; order Cytophagales; family Thermonemataceae; genus JANYGM01. The sequence goes on along the minus strand of JAYUKY010000122.1, from coordinate 379 downwards.
GTTATGAAGACCTTTTGCATTGATTTCACGTTTGTTTTTATAGCTACTTTCTTTCAAAAAATCAGCAAAAATGTTTTTATAATTTTCTTCTGATTCTTGAGAATTAACACGAGCAAGGAGTCGTTTTAGTGCATTTTCAAAATCTATCAGTTGAGGCAAACTAAGGCTTCTTTTGATAAAGTAAAATCTGTCAATGACGTTTTCAGGGGTTTGGAGAAGGAGTTTCATTTTTTTATTTGTTTACTTAGATAACGACATTGTTAGTTTATATTACAGTCTGGCGGACTGATATATTTATAGAAAACAGTTTAAAAAATGTATTTTGCTCCAGCGGAGCAGCACTAGCAAGGGCTAGTTTTATAAATATTGCGCTCCGCTG
>JAYUKY010000121.1:0-89686 GCA_043764015.1 Raineyaceae bacterium | reverse complement strand
CAGTTTATTATATTTTATTCCTTCCATAATTGCAAAAATAACACTTTTTTGTTAAATTGCTACACTATTCCGACTTTCGCAGGAGGTCTAATAATAAGTTTGGTGTAAATACATTTCTCTACATGGATATGTACTGTGGTGGCGTATCTACAAATAGATTATTTATGACCTAAATAGTTACTATTTTCTTCCAGAATAATATTTTAAATCATATCATTATTTTTATAAAAATACAATATGGTCTATCATTTTCTCGCCACAATCTTGCTCAAAATTAGCTAAAATCTTTGTTTTTGACATAGAAAGCTCGTTTTTTAGTACGGCAGACGTGAGTTTCACAAACAAAGTTCCGTTTTTTATGTATAATTCTGATGTTCTGTTGGCAACGGCTGCACCCATGATACGTTCCCAAGAAACCGTTATGTTGGTTTCATTGAATTTTCCACGTATTTTGTAAGCATCTAAAAGTGCCTCAATAGCCTGTTTTATGGTGCTTGTACTAGATTTTCTGGAGGTGTCGGTAAAGGTTTTCATTGGTGATAATTGTTAATTCTTCTTCTTAAAATACAAAAATAGTGCTATTGCGGTCATTAAAACCATTATTACTGAGCTGATGAGTGCAATAGTTTCTCCTGTTTTGTAGCCTTTTGACACAAACTTAAATTCAATTTTGTGGTTTCCCGCAGGCACAACGCAAGCACGTAACACGTAGTTAGCACGCACGTAAGGTACTTCTTTTCCATCAATAAAACAAATCCATTCTGATAAACTTTCTTTATAATAAATTTCAGAGAAAACCGCTAATTGTGGCGTTTTGGCTGATGTTTCGTAGGTCATTAGGTCAGGTTTTGGGTCTTTTAGTTTGATAGTTGCCATGGAATCATACTGAATAGCATTTGAAGGCAAGTTAGTCAAATCTTTTTCAAATTTCTTATCAATAAATGCCATTTTGAGTGCATCAAAGCCTTTTAGCGCTCTTAATTCTTCATCAGCATTTGCCACAACCTTGTAGGCTGGCACGAACCACGCATTGCCCAACGCCTGCGTGTTAGTAATAGCTACAAGTTGTTTTTTGTCGTTTTCTTGAATAACATATTTAGTATTTAGCATATTTAAAACCCCCATATTATTGTTGTTGATATGCCCTTCTATAAGCTCTTGGTAGCGTTTTAGCTTTGCAGCGTGATAGCCACCAACAGATAAATGATAAAAAGAAGTTTCTGCATCTTGAAATGGACTGGTAGCCATATTCAACACCCTAAAATTAGTTTTATCTTTCAATATTTGCTCATCTGCACTTGTGAGAGCCACTTCCAACACCTCTTCTTTTAGTACAAAGTTTGAATTATTAAGGTAGCGTTTATCCACTATCCATAAATCAATCAAAATAAAAAAAGAAAGAGAAACTGCCAAAACTGTAAAATTGAAGTATTTTTTGAGATACGCCCAAACCAAGCCCGCCGCCACAGATACAAAGAAGACTGTTCTAAAAGCATCTGTACGTAATAAATTTAATCTATCTTCACGAATAGCACGCATTATTTCGCTGGCAAAACTCATATCACCTAGCATTTTTTGGAGTTGTTGCTGAAAACCTGCATCATTTTTTGAAGTAAAATCAAACAAAACACCACCCAAAACCGCAAAAATCAAAGCTAATCCGCCTATTCCTGAAAAAGCATACAAAAGTTTTTTAATAGTTTGGTCAGAAGCCATAACCAGTGCCTCCTTAGAAGGGAGGGAAGTGAGTTCCTCCCCTTGCGAGGAGGGGTTATGAGAGGTTTTTTTATTCATATTAGCCAATTCTTCTAAACCTAAAACTGCCAGAACGACCAGAAAAATACTTGCCACAGAAAGTGTCATTGTTACTGCCCTAAATTTGTTAAAGAGTGGCAAATAATCAAAAAGAAAATCATTTAGGAAAAAATTGTGTCCCCACGCAATCCCCAAAAATATGCTAAAACTGCCCAAAGCCCACCATTTGAGCTTATTTTGAGAAATCATAAAACCAAAAACTGCTAAAAACACCAAAATTGCACCCATATACGCAGGTCCGCCTGTGCCTGGTTGCTCACCCCAATATGCAGGAACGCCACCATCTACAAAACCCTGCGCCTGCTCATCAGTAACGCCTTTTGAAGTCAGCGTTTTAAAGGTATTAGAATTTTTTGGAAGTACGCCACCAGACGCCCCACCCATAAAATTAGGAATAAAAAGGTTGAAGGTTTCCAAAATTCCGTAGCTCCAATTAAAGGCATAAGTTTTGTCTAAACCATCTCTGGCGGTTATTTCCTTACTTTTTTTGGTTTCAGGGTTTAGCACATATTGCGCTTCATCTGAAAGGTCAGATTTCCCTCTGATGGTTTCTCGTGAGTAGCCATAAGTCGTTAGGTAGCGTGAGGCGTGTGTGCCAAGACTAATAAGACCCGCACCAACCACAATAGTAGTAGCTATAAAAAATTGCTTTAATTGCTTGGTTTTGAATGCTTCTATAAAAAATATCACACCAAAAATCAGAAAAGAAAAAAGTAAGTAATAGGTTATTTGAACGAAATTACTAAATTGATGAATACCAGCAAAAAGTGCCACAAGAATACCTCCAAGCAAGTATTTCCCTCTAAAAGTCATTATGACTGCTGCCAAAAATGGCGGTGCAGTAGCTACAGCAAGTACCTTAGACATATGCCCAGCACCAATATTGATAATATTATAAGCCCCAAAAGAATAAGCTATTGCACCTAAAAATGCTACTGTGGGGCGTATTCCCAATAAAGATAAAGCAATATAACAGCATATCAAGTAAAGAAACACATAATTAGCAGGTTCTGGTAATATTTTCATCACCAAACGCCCTAAATGCAATGTTATGCTGTTGGGATAGTCCATCACAATCATATAAGCGGGCATTCCTGAAAAAGCAGACGGTGACCACAAAGATACTTCTCCGCTTGTTTTATAGTATTCTACGTTATGTTTTGCTATTGATTTTGCCTGAACTACGTCATGTTGTTTAAGATTTTTATTGCTTAACACAGGCGACATATACGCTAAAGCAATGATTAAGCTAAGTGCAACCACAATGATATGTGGAAGAAAGTTTTTTAAGAAATTCGGAGTCATAAATAAAGATATATTAGGTTGCAAAGTAAGTAAAAAATCCGTCAATTACGAATTAGAAATTACGAATTACATTTTTTTTGAGTAGATTGCATCATTTTTTATCTCATATATTATACATCACATACCAAAAAATGCTTCCAGAACTATTTAAAATACGTATTAAGGCTAATTTTGACGAAAAAGAGGCTATGGCTTTATTAGAAAGTTTGGAGCAACCCGCCACTATTTCTATTCGTCTAAATCCTAAAAAAACAACTATTTTTCCTTCTCAATATACAGAAAACCCTGTTTTTTGGTGTAAAGAAGGCTTTTATTTGGCGGAAAGACCTAGTTTTACGTTAGATGCGAACTTTTGGGCGGGTGCATATTATGTGCAAGAAGCCTCTTCTATGTTTCTAGAAGAAGTTTTAGGACAGATTTTACCTAATAATTTGGATAAAAACCCAATTTGTGTGCTTGATTTGTGCGCTGCACCAGGTGGTAAAAGTACGCATATTAGTACTATTATTGGTGAAAAAAGTTTTTTGGTGAGCAATGAAGTCATTAAGGCACGTTTGGGGATTTTGGAGGAAAATATGACTCGTTGGGGAAACACCAATTATGCCCTTACAAGCAATGATGCTGAAACTTTTGGACGTTTGGAAGGTTTTTTTGATATTGTGGTGGTTGATGCGCCTTGCTCTGGCGAGGGAATGTTTAGGAAAGAGGAAAACGCTTTACGTGAGTGGTCAGAGGCAAATGTGCAGATTTGTAGCTCACGTCAGAAACGTATTTTGGCGGATATTGCGCCTAGCATCAAACAAGGTGGTTATTTAGTTTATAGCACTTGTACTTTTAATAGACAAGAAAATGAAGAAAATTTGCATTTTTTGGTTAATGAAATGGGTTTTTCCTGTGTGGAACTTGACTTGAGCAATTTTAATATCCAAGAAACACGTGAAAACAGTCTGAAAGGTGAAATAATTGGGTATCATTTTTATCCTCATAAAACGCAGGGAGAAGGTTTTTTTGTAGCGGTTTTGCAGAGAAATATTTTTACAGAAGGTATAAAATTTAGAAGACAAAAAAGCCGTTATGAAGAACTTAATAAAAAAGATTTGGCATTTGTGCGTAATTGGCTGAACAATGCAGATAGTTTTAGTTTGTTTTCTGTCAATAAATCACTTGTTTTTGCTGTTCCAAAAATACACGAGGAAAAGTTTAAAAACCTTGATGGTTACCTTTTTATGAAAAATTTTGGTACACTTATTGGCGAAATAAAAGGCAAAGATTTTATTCCCTCCCACGAACTTGCTATGTGTGATTTGCTTGCACCTGAAAATGCAAATATGCCTTTATATACACGTATGGCACTTTCTCACGAGCAATCATTAGATTTTTTGAGAAAACAACCTTTTGAATTAGATAAATCACAAGAAAATAGTCCTTTTGGTTGGACACTTGCCACTTATCAAGATTTGCCTTTGGGTTGGTTTAAACGTCTTTCCGGACGAATAAATAATTATTATCCCAATAATATCAGAATAAAAAACCTTTAATCAATTACGAATTATCAATTAGGTAAAGACATTAGTAATTTGTTTTTAATACATTATAAAATCAACTACAAACAAAAATCCTACTTAAAGAAATTTAAGTAGGATTTTTATTGATTATTTATCTAAAATAAGATACAATCCAAAGGATTTATTAAAAGAATTTACTTCCTGTGCGTTTGTCGCCGCTTTTGTCTTTATTAGCTTTGTCATCTGCAACTGGCTCAATAACTTCTTTTTCTTCTACCCATTCTTCTGAAATCTCGTCAGCTGGTTTCCATTCTGTTGTATCAAGAGCCGTTTTCACGCCTAAGTCTAACACAATAGGAGATGCAATAAAGATAGATGAATATGTACCAAACAAAACACCTATTGTCAAAGCATAAGAGAACCCTCTCAATACTTCTCCACCAAAAATAAGCAATACAAGCACCACAATAAAGGTTGTAAGAGCTGTGATAACTGTTCTACTAAGCGTTTCATTGATGGCTTCATTGATAGCAACTTTCACATCATCAGTTTTGTGGTCTGCAAACACCTCACGAATACGGTCAAACACAACCACCGTATCATTAATAGAATAACCAATTACCGTAAGAATTGCAGCAATAAATACTTGGTCAATTTCTAGGTTTAATCCAAATAAACCACCAATAGCATACAAAGAAATTACCATCAAAACATCATGAACAAGTGCCACAACTGCTCCAAGAGAATACTGCCACTGACGGAAACGAAGTAAAATATACAAGAATATCATCACCAAAGACAAAACAATAGACGTAAGAGATGCATTACGAATGTCATCTGCAATAGTAGCACCTACTTTACCGTTACCTACAACCTTTGGAGCTTGCTCTTTAAACTTCTCCAAACCTTTAAGTAATGCAGTTTCTACTTTTTTATCTGATTCTTCTGATTCTTCTGTAATAAGATAAGCAGTAGTTATCTTTATTCTATTACTTGCACCAAAATTCTTAATTTCAGCTCCTTTGCCCTCAAAATTAGGAGTTACTGCCTCACGAACATCACTCGTAGGAACATCTTTTGCAAACTCAACTACATAATAACGTCCTCCACTAAAATCAATACCAAAGTTAAAGCCTCTAATCAATCCAATAGCAAGCCCAACAACAATCAAGATAGTAGAAAACATATATGCTTTCTTTCTATTACCAATAAAATCAAAGTTATTACCTTCAAAAAGTTTAGTAATAAGACCATTAAATGCTGGCACAGCATCAAAACGTACTTTAATATCATCTGGATTCTTAGCAAAGAACTCTATCACCAAACGAGAGATAAACACTGCAGTAAACACAGAACATAAAATACCTACCATAAGTACCACTGCAAAGCCTTTTACAGGTCCTGCACCAAAAACAAATAGTATTCCACCTGTTAAAAAGGTTGTTACGTTTGCATCAATGATTGAACTCAAAGCCTTTGCATAACCTGCATTGATAGCCATACGCATAGACATTCCATTACGAAGTTCCTCCCTTATACGCTCAAATATAAGTACGTTAGCATCAACCGCCATACCTATTGTAAGTACTATACCTGCAATACCAGGCAACGTAAGAGCCGTACCAAGTGGTGCAAGCACCCCAAGAATAAAGAATACGTTAATAATAAGAGCCAAATTAGCGACCATACCACCTGAACGGTAATAAAGCACCATAAAAATAAAGACTAAACCAAGTCCCAATGCCATAGAAAGCAAGCCTTGAGAGATTGATTGCTCCCCTAACGAAGCACCAACAGTTTCACTCTCTACCACACGAGTTGGAGCAGGCAATTTACCTGCCTTTAAGATGTTACCTAAATCTTGTGCCTCTTCAACAGTAAAGTTACCAGAGATTTGAGAGTTTCCACCAGTGATTTCTTGGTTGATGTTTGGCGCAGAATAGATTACGTTATCCAAAACAATAGCTATACGCTTACCAACATTCTCCTTAGTTATTTTAGCCCATTTCCTTGCACCTTCAGGAGTCATTGACATAGACACAGCAGGCTGTCCTTTCTCGTCAAAATCTTGTCCAGAGTTAGAAACAACATTTCCTTCAAGCAAAGCCTTTCCATCACGAGCCTTTTTGATAGGATAAATAGCTATACGACCATATATAGGGTTATCAACCATTTTGCCATCTTGTCCTTTCACTTGTTTTTCTGTGATTCCCTTTGCATCATACATAAATTGCGCTGTTGGAAACATAGCTTTTACTTCATCACGAGCAAAAATCTCGTTTACTTTTGCTGTATCAGTCATCTTCACAAACAAATCACGACCTGAAAACGCAAAATACTTACTAAAAGCACTTCCTTTTAAGCTATCTTTTTTGATTTGCGCCAATGAATCAGCTTTAAGTTGTTCTTTTGTTTTAGTAACTTTCTTTGTAGTATCTTTTTTAGTTGCTGATGTATCTTTTTTATCAGGTTTTTTAAGAGAATCTTCTTTTGTCGCAAAAGGATTTGCTTCTTCTTTTGTAATTGTATCTTTCTTAGCATCAGTTTTCTTTCCGTTTTCTTTTTCGTCAATGTACGTCATAAAGTTCATAAAACTTCCTTGCAAATCATTGAAGTCATAAACTTCCCAAAACTCTAACTTAGCCACACCAGAAAGAAGTTTTTTAGCTCTTTCAGGGTTATCAACGCCAGGAAGCTCTACTTGAATACGTCCAGATGCAGGTAATTTTTGAATATTAGGGTTTGTTACACCAAATTTATCAATACGTTTTCTGATAACTTCAAAAGAACGGTCGTTTGCGCCATCTACTTCTTTGTCAAGCAGAGCCAAAACTTGTGCATCAGTGCTTTGAAACGTGATTTCTTTGTTTGATGCACTTGCAAAATACTTGTTCAATGCACTTTCAGAATTTTGTTCTTTAAATGCTTCTCCAAAAAGTGTTACAAACTTCTTTTGAGAACTTTTTTGCTTTTCTTGTGCCTTAGCAATAGCCGCCACAAATTTAGCGTCTTTGGCGTTAGTTCCTGCCATAGCTTTGATGATTTCTACAGGAGAAACCTCAAGCGTTACGTGCATACCGCCTTGTAAGTCAAGCCCAAGTGCGAGTTCATTTTTCTTTACTTCTTCATAAGTAAAAGAGGCAAAACCAAGATTATAGACAGGTTTTGTGAAGATAGAATCCAAGTATTTCTGTTGTTTCTTGAAATCAACACCAGAGGCAGTTGTTGCAAAAGCACGAGCATCTTTTTGCACGCCACGAGCAACAAACGTGAAAGAAAGGTAATAGAGACAAAGAATGCTCAATATTACCGTAAAAAAAACTATTACGGAACGGTTCATTATTTTGATATTTGATGTGTGATATTTGATGTGTGATGTATAATATTTGATGTGTGATGTATTTATAGAGATAAGGGTAATATCTTATCTAATCCTAAATAGTAATAACAAGCAATGTATTTATACATCACACATTACATATCACACATCAAAACATCAATTAGGGGGCATTTGTAACGACAAAATTCTCAAAAACACATTGATAATAGCAGGCTAAAAAGCCTTTCCATTGCCAAGATTTGAGGTTTTGGGGATAAATGAAGGAGGAATAACAAATAACATTAGAAATATATTTAAAATAGATTTCTTGGGTTGTTATTTCTGTGGCTGAAGCAACAGCATCAAAAGTTTTTTCTTCAAAAACGGGTGTTTTTGTTTGATTTTTGTTTGATTTTTGTTGGTTTTTTTCTGTTTTTGGAGAATTTGTAGAAGTATTTTTGCTTAATTCTCTCTTAAAAATAGACGAAAATCCTGTACTCACGACCAAAAAAGCCACAAGCAAAGGAATTAGTATGATATTTTTAAGTGAGTTTTGCATTAAATTTTCTAAAAATGTTCTATTCAAACGGTTTGCAAAGGTAAGATTTATTTATAAGAAAGCAAATTATTTTTTTACTCATAAATATCTTTTCTATGTCCTAGCTTAATCACGTCTACTAAAAGTTCATCATCAAAAATATCATAGATGATGCGGTAATCAGCTACACGTATGCGGTAGCAGTCGTTGCCTTTTAGTTTTTTGTAGCCTTGTGGTCGTGGATTATCAGCAAGCGCATAAATAGCTTCCTTGATATTGGAATAATAAGGCTCATTAATTCCTACTAGTGCTTTAATAGCTCGTTTCTTTAAGGTTATGTTGTAAGTCATTATTCTGTTTGCGTTTAATTTCAATCATTTTAAAAGCCTCGTCAATAGGAATAGAAGACTCTTTATCTTTCTTAGCTTCGTCATAAAGCCTTACATCTTCCATATCTTCCAACTCTTCTATAATTGCTTTAAAATCTTTCACGGAAAGAACAACCAATGATTCTTTACCGTTGGCATCTTTAAGATATTGTGGGTGTATTTTAAGCATTGTGATAATTATTTAGTAATTTTGAATATTTTGATTAAAATGGATCTGTAAATTTAATATTTATTTACAAGAAAGCAAATTATTTTTTTATCTAAGAAAAAAACTACTAAATTGCCTTAAAATTATCCTAAGGAAAACCCTAAGGGTGTAATCTTTTGAAATTCAAAGTTCTAACCAAATCACACCCTTAGGGTTTAATACAAAATTTTCAATAAAAATGCAAAATAACATCACACGCAACAACTGGACACGTGAGGAAATCACAGAAATATATAATTCTCCTATTTTAGAATTGGTTTACAAAGGTGCTACGGTGCATCGTGAGCATCATCAGACGGGAGAAGTACAGGTTTGTACGTTGCTTTCTGTAAAAACAGGTGGTTGCCCAGAAGATTGCGCTTATTGTCCGCAGGCGGCACGCTATCATACAGAAGTAAAAGTACATAAATTGTTGGAAGTGAGCGAGGTATTAGAAAAAGCCTTAGATGCTAAAGAAGCAGGCAGTACACGTTTTTGTATGGGTGCGGCGTGGCGTGAGGTGCGTGATAACAAAGATTTTGACAAGGTTTTGGATATGGTTAAGGGCGTTTCTCAAATGGGAATGGAGGTTTGCTGTACGCTTGGAATGCTTTCAGAAGAGCAAGCGCAAAAGCTCAAAAATGCAGGTCTTTATGCCTATAACCATAATTTAGATACAAGTGAAGAGTTTTATGGAGATATTATTTCTACTCGCACTTATGATGACCGCTTAGATACTATCAAAAACGTGGATAAAGCTAATATTTCTGTTTGTTCTGGTGGTATTATTGGTATGGGAGAAAGCCATAATGACCGTATAGGAATGCTTTTGACACTTGCAAACTTGCCAAAACACCCAGAATCTGTGCCTGTCAATGCGCTTGTACCTGTGGAAGGCACACCACTAGAAGACCAACCACGAGTTTCTGTGTGGGAAATGATACGTATGATAGCTACGGCACGTATTTTGATGCCAAAAGCTATGGTAAGATTGTCGGCTGGGCGTGTGCGTATGAATGTAGAAGAACAAGCATTATGTTTTTTGGCTGGTGCAAACTCTATTTTTGCAGGCGACAAACTACTTACAACGCCTAATCCTGCTTATGTTGATGACAAAGAAATGTTCCAAATCCTTAACCTAAAACCTCGTGAGGCGTATAAAGGAGAAGTAAAATTTGAACAAATCCCTGTTTAGAAAATAAAGTAAAAATAAATTTCACCAAATAAAATTATGGAATTAAAACTAGAAATTGGTTACAAGCAAATTCTTGAAATCATTAAACAACTTCCTGCTAATCAAATAGCAAAACTACTTATTGATGCGCAGAACATCACAAGAGAAGAAAAACCCAAAAAAGATGTTTCCAACTTCCAAAAATTGCTGTTATCTGCACCAACAATGTCAGAAGAACAACATATTATGTTCGTAGAAAACCGTAAAATATTCAGCCAATGGAGAACGAAATAATCTGTTTGGATACTTCTATTCTGATTGATTTTTTCAGAAAGAAGAAAAAAGAATATTCTGTCTTGTATGAGCTAAGTCAAAAATATGTGATGTTCGCAACATCTGTTATTACTGAATATGAGATATTTACAGGTAGCACAAAAGAACAACAAGTATTTTGGGAAGACTTTTTTACAAATATAGTAGTGTTACCATTTGATAGTGAAACATCAAAAGTAGCAGTAGATGTATTTAGAGGACTAAAAATGAAAAGCAAGCTCATAGAAGTACCAGACATATTGATAGCAGCAACTGCCATAAAAAACAATATGCAGCTTGCAACGCTCAATAAAAAGCATTTTGAGCGCATTGAAGGCTTGCAACTTATTGAATTAAAGTAACTTCCTTGCTGTGTTGTCAGGTGTTTCTACCTGACAACAAATGCGTTTTTAAATCCTGTTTATTGCCGTTTATTGCAGTCTAGTAAGAATATTTGACTTCACAAAAATCCTTGTTTAAAGATAAAAATATATGAGTATCAAGAGAATAACTTTGATAATATTTGTATTTATTCTAACTGTTGGACTACTTGAATTAGTTAGTTTTTCTCTTGGAAGAAAAGATGTAGGAAACATAACGGTTAGAGCTTTCAGTATAGCAGAAATTATTATGTTGGTGTTTTTGATAAAGGAAGGAACTTTAATTAAGAAAAAATTACTCGCTAAGTTAGCTTTTACCTGTATTGTATTTATTATAATCAGTTCACTAATGAAAATACTGCATTGGCAATACGGCAACGTATTATTATTGATGGGAACACTAGGCATTCCAGTTGTTTATGGCATACATTTTTATCAAAAAGAGGATAGAAAATTGCTTGATATTTTAAAATTTATTTGGGTGGTATTAGGTTCAATTTCACTTATACTTCCAGAGAGAGGCTTTCCTCAAGTGCTTTTAGTTATGGGTATTTGTAATCTAATTTTATTTCTTGTGATTTCTTTTTTATTTATGCGTGAAGGATATTCAACAGACAGACCTAAAAACAATTCCTGATTTTTTTCATTCTAATCAATCAAAACAATGCTTTTACATCAAAAAATTCAAAGATTTTTCATAATCCCTGCGCTTTCTTGTGCGTTTGTGTTGTGTGCTTCTCTTGTGCCTGTGCGTAAGCAGGTGAGTAATCTCACAAATGAGCAACAAAAAATACAACCAATTCCTACTCAAATCCCTAAAAATATTGTTTTGGGTGATGCAGAGCCAGCTGATATGGTGGGCATTACGGCAAGACACAATTTTTGGAGAGCGCAATTAGGCATAGCACCGCTTACCTGGTCAAATGAATTGGCTACATTTGCGCAAGAATGGGCTAATGAACTCAAAAGACGTGGTATGAAAATGGAACACCGCCCACGTTCTGGAAAATTCACACAAAAATATGGTGAAAACATCTATTGGTCACAAGGTATGCAAAATTCAACAGCTGCAGCCGTTGATTCTTGGGCTGATGAGCGTAAATCTTTTGACTTTGACACGCAACTCTGCAAAGGTGAATGGTACGTTTGCGGGCATTATACGCAACTTATTTGGGAAAATTCTACGCAAGTTGGTTGTGCAAAAGTAGTACTAGATAACCAAGAAATTTGGGTTTGTAACTACAATCCACCAGGAAACTACACAGGACAAAAGCCCTATGAAAAGAAAGCAAACATCATAACTCCTCCAAAAGAGCCAAAACAAACGCAAACAAGCACCACACAGCCCATCAAAAAACCTAAAAAGAAAAAAATAATAAAGAAATAATTGTGGATTTTAAATTTGATTAAATGGTCTGTACTGTAATGAAATGGAGGTCTGACTATTTAATTAAATTATCTTCGTGGTTTGTGTCCCCATAAATCACAAACGCATTATTGTACTACCTAATTGTGGTTTGTGGGGACACAAACCACGAATTTTTTTTTAAAATATGACAAAAATCCAAAAAATATTTGCCCGCCAAATCTTAGATTCTCGTGGCAACCCAACCGTAGAAGTTGATGTAATCACTTCTGAAGGCTTTTTAGGGCGTGCAGCCGTTCCGAGTGGCGCATCAACTGGTAAATATGAAGCCGTAGAGCTTAGAGATGACGACAAAAATATTTATATGGGAAAAGGCGTTCTCAACGCTGTAAATAACGTAAATACGCTTATTGCGCCTGCACTTGTGGGAATGTCGGTTTTTGAGCAAAATCTCATAGATAAAACAATGATTGCCCTTGATGGCACGCCAAACAAAGCGAAACTAGGTGCAAACGCTATTTTAGGCGTTTCTCTTGCGGTGGCGAGGGCTGCTGCCAACAATTTGCATCAGTCACTTTTTAGGTATGTGGGTGGCGTAAGTGCCAATACGTTGCCTGTACCTATGATGAATATTTTGAATGGAGGAAGCCACGCTGATAACTCTATTGATTTTCAAGAGTTTATGGTGATGCCAACCAAAGCAAAATCTTTCTCACACGCCTTGCGTATGGGTACGGAGGTTTTTCATCATCTAAAAAAAGTATTGAAAGACAAGGGTTTTTCTACTAATGTGGGTGATGAAGGTGGTTTTGCACCAAATATCAAATCAAATGAAGAAGCTATCCAAATTGTTTTAATTGCTATTGAAAAAGCAGGTTACAGACCTGGTGAAGACATTTTTATTGCCATTGATGCTGCAAGTTCTGAATTTTATAACGCAGAAGAAAAAATGTATCATTTCAAAAAATCTTCTGGTGAAAAACTCACTTCTAGCCAAATGGCGCACTATTGGAAAGATTGGGTAAATAAATATCCTATTATTTCTATTGAAGATGGAATGGACGAAGATGACTGGACAGGTTGGAAAGAACAAACTACGCTCATAGGCAACAAAGTGCAGTTAGTTGGTGATGATTTGTTTGTTACAAATGTAGAAAAACTACAAAGAGGTATCACAGAAGGCATTGCAAACAGTATTTTGGTAAAAGTAAATCAAATTGGTTCACTCACAGAAACCATCAATACTGTAAATTTGGCACATAAAAATAAGTATAAAAGCATTATGTCGCACCGTTCTGGAGAAACTGAAGATAATATTATTGCTGATTTGGCGGTTGCGTTGAATACTGGACAAATAAAAACTGGCTCTGCGTCCCGCTCCGACCGTATGGCAAAATACAACCAATTACTTAGAATTGAGGAAGAATTAGGAGAAATGGCGTATTTTCCTGCGGATAAATTTTAGAGAAATGGCTTTTAAACTCTCCAAAAGTTTTAAACTTTTGGAGAGTTATTTTGCTGAAAAACCTTAAAATATTCCAAAGCCTAGTGTAGCCGTAAAACCTCCAAAATTAGCTTTTGGAACATCACTTATATCTTGTCCGTTGGCACGCCAGTTGTAGTCATAAACAGGCAAATAATAGTTTAGATTAAGAGAAACAACATTTCTCTTGTTTTTATTCATCTTAAAAATAAATTTCGTACCCAAAACTGCACCCATACTTTGACTCGTGAGCGTTGTACTCGTGAGCGAGCCTGCAAGCGCACTCGTGAGCGTTACATTACTCGCAGATTTTTGTAGTGTCATACGGTTTTCTGTTCCGCCTATTCCTATTGTGGGCAAAAATGTAAACCTATTGGAGAGTTTCAGCGCATAACCGTAATAAGCATCAAAACGTGTCAGGTTCACTGCTGTTAATTGGTTGTTACTCTTGTTTTTGCTATTTGTCATAGCAAAAGACCCACCCAAAACGTGTTTACCATTTGTTACACCACCTGATATAACAAAGGTCATTGGCATTGTGTATGCCTCATTAAAGCCTGCATCTTTGAGTTTTGTGTTAAGATTGCCAAGCTCCAAAAACTGCACACCAAGCGCAATATTATGGAAAAATTTTGGTTTGTCAGAGGAACATTCAGACGAGCAATCATCTGCTTTTTTATTGCATTTTGTGGCGGTTGTGTCTTGTGCTTTTGCGAGATTTGTCAGCAAAAAGCAAAGAAATAAAAGGGGAAAAAGTGCTTTTTTCATTGTGATTTGGGGGTTTGTGAGAGATAATTTTTGCAAATATATAACAATAATCATACCAAAAAAAATTTTGTTATAAAAGAGTTTTCAATAGTTTTAAGGATTGCACCAAACCACATATTTCCAATTTTTCTAATACTTTTTCCTCAGAAAGCGGTGGATTTCTTAATGATGAAACTTGATATTTGAACGCTTGTACTACTTTTTGTGGGTTTATCTCCAACAAATCAATGATAAATTTATCTGGGTGAATTGCTTTTAAATTGTAAGTTGCGAGTGTTTTTGCAGGAAAATCTTTTAAATTGAAAGTAACAATTTGTTTGGCATTGGCTTTTATGGCACACGCAACTACGTGACGGTCATCAGGGTCTGGCAAAACAATATTTTCAATTAAACTTTCAAAATCTTTTACAAGTGCATTAGGAAAGGCGTAATTCATTACTTTTATGGTTCTAAGAAGAGCATTTTCTGATATATCTGCTCTATTTTTCAGTAGATTTCTAAACCATTCATCTTGTAAAATTATTGTCCATTTGGGTTGATATAACTCTATTTCAGCTATGTATAGCAAAAAATCTCTTAACGGCGCAGAGTACAAAACACAAGCATCAAGCACAACAATCATCTCTTCCTCAAACTTTTGTAAGTTCGTCATTTAGTAGCCTAGATTAAGTTTTTGTGCTTGTTTTGTCAGAAAATCAAGACCTTTTCTTGTTTTTTCTTTCTGTTTTTGTTTTTGTTTTTCCTGATAAATAAGCACATCATTGAGAAGTATTCGCCTATGTTTACCTACATTTTTGTACGGAATTACGTTTTTTGTCAATAATTTTATGAGAGAAGGACGTGAAATTTGCAATAAATCAGCCACTTGTTGCGTGGTCATTTCCTTTTCTGTTTCTAATAAAGACACATTTTTATTCTCTGACATAGCCACCACAATAGATTGTAGCAAAAAGAAAGCTTTTGTAGGAATAATTAAAAGTTGTTTGTTTTGTTCGTCTAATAAATGAATTTCCTGCTGTCCAATGAGGTTTTTACTCATTTCAGCAAAAGATTTGAGGGAAATAAGTGCAATTTCCTGTTCTTTTTGTGTGATATTTTCCATAAAAATTTATTATTTATTTCTTTACAAACGAAATAAACGAAAATAAAGTTTAAAAATAATAAAACAATTTCCAAAATTCTTACAACAAAAACAAGAAATTTTCGTAAACAGCAATAGATTTTTAGTAACAATTCTATTTCTTATCTCACTCCAAAATTTCACCTAAATCAATGGACGTTCAAGCATTTTTAGAAACAAAATTACTCAAAAACAAAACGGAAGATTTCTACAAGGAATTGCAGAAATTTGAAGCAAAAAAAGATTACTCAAAACTCTCTAAAACCCAAATAGAGTTAGGTTTAATTTTCTTAAATGGCGTTCCTGCCCTGCGTGATAAGCCAAATGACTCCACCCACAACTATTACGAGTACATTACGCAAACCTCAAAACGCTATTTGCGTATTATTCAAATCCGTGATGCGTCCAAAAACAACTTTTGGGACGAAAATAAGGCACTTTGGGTATATTTTTTTGGTGAAGAAAAAGCCAAATACATCAAAGATGCAATGGAAATATTCCCTAAAATGGCTTTCCAACAAGGCTACACACGCCGTTCTTACCGTGCGCCAAACCTTGAAAAAGTGCATTTTGAGAACCAACTAAATTCAATCACAAAACTTAATAATTACCTTACCCACGACCTCACGCTGGCAGAATACGCCATTTATAACAATGTCGTTTATACTGGGAATGCGGGCATTCACCAACTTTGGGCGGCTGCCATCAATCAAAAAGATAAAACTGTTCTGCCACTTTTCTTGGATATTGCCTACAACCGCCACGCCACTGCAAAAGTAAGCCATTATATCATTAAGGCTATGCTTATCTCTGAAAATGAAGCGGCTTGGGAAGCAATAGAGAAACTTTTACTTGCCGCACAACGCCAAGAAGGGCTTAGACAGACTATTTTGGAAAGTCTAGACGAAACTTCTTTGGGCGCAATGAAACGCTTTATCTCGCTGATTATCAGGGAAAAACTAACTAGATTTTCATCTGTGGTGCGTGCCTTAGATGTGTGGGTGGGCTTAGGACTGGAAGCGCAAAAAGAAAGTACCGTTATTCGTTTTATGGAGCTTGCAGACAAGTTTTTAGGTGAAATTACTCACGCAAAACCGCTTACAATTAAATCTGCGTCCTTCGTGAGTGCGCTTGCGAGCAAAGATAATGCAGAAATTTATATGCTTTTATGGGCGCAAAGTGTCTATGATGTGGAAAAAACCTATCCACTTTTAGAACACATTGCTGATGAAGCAATTAAAGGCAAAAATACAGAAAAAATATTGCTTGTTTTGAATTTTGTGAAACAAATAAATTTCCAAGAAATCAATATCAAATATGCCCTAAAATGCCTAGAATTTCCTCATTTGGCGGTTTTTTCGTCTGCAATGGATTTGCTAAGATGGAATAATGAAATCCCTATGAAGGATTTTTTGAATAATAATTATGGCGGCAAAAAAGCAAACAAAAGAGTGGAAATTTTTGATATTTTAGAGAAAAAAAATAAAGAAATCTCTGAAAAAACGAAAATCTTTGAAAGTCAGGTTTTTTCTTGGCTAAATATTACTTTTAACAAAAGTAATATTTTGGAAAATATGGTTTATCTTACTGATTTTGACGATGAAACAGAAAAAAATAAGATTTTGGCGCATTTTGATAATATGGAAATTTCGCAACGTGAAAGCGTTACAAGTAGCATTTTGGGTGATTATTATAACAGATGGAGCTATGATGAAAACAAAAAACGTGAGCCTGTAAGCACTTTTCAACGTGATTTTGCCATCAAAATTGTCAAAGACCGCTCTTCTAGCATACGTGATGCATCTATGAGAGTGCTTGCTAACTGCAAAATTGAAGAAAAAGAAATTGCTATTTTTGAGGAAATGCTGGGCAGAAAGTCGGCTGATTTGCGTAAATCTGTGATACAAATTTTTCTGAAACTTTCGCCTGAAATATTGCAAGAATCTACGGAAAATGTGCTTAAAGGCAATGCAGAACAGCGTTTGGCAGGAATTGATTTGCTTACTCAAATCAAAAAAACAAAGGTTTTACCAAAAGATTGGATAGAAAAAGCAGCTACAAAGTTCTCTGAAAACCCTAAAATAACTGCACAAGAGAAGATTATGGTTGATAATCTGCTTTCTGGTGATGCTACGCTAGATTATAGTGCAGAAAATGGTTATGGTTTATATGATGCGCAAGACAAAACGCCTATTGTTGTGCCTGTGGTCAATAAAAAGGAAACAGGAGATTATTTTGTCAAAACTGCAAAAAATCCTTTTGGGTTGAGTCAAACGCCTGAAAATATTGAAAAAGCCTTCAAAGATTTGGAAAAAATCTATAATAAGCACAAAAATTTTGAATATTCCTACGAAAATTGGGACAATTCTATGACTACGGTGCTTTTGGGCAATAATTTTAACCAACTTAGACGTGCAAAAGAAGGGGAAACTTTCACAGATGAGGAGAATTTTAATAATTATCCGTTGGCTGATGTCTGGAAAAAATGGTTTGAAGACTCAAAACTCACAGAACTTGATTTGTTTTTAATTCTTTTGGGAAAAGATTTGAAAGAAGAGTTAGACGAAGAAGAGGACGAAGCAGACCTTGAGGACTATGAAGATGATGACGAAGATGACGACAGAACTGATGCTGAAAAAGCAGAAGTAGTGCAAACTTTAAAGACAGTTTTTCCTAAAACTATTAAAAGCATCAATGAAAAAGTGTTTATTCCTAAAATCCCTAAACTAGGTGAGTATTATTGGAATAATCCTATTTTGCAGATTTTAAATATCTTCCAAAATAAAAATAATTATGCTAATAAAATTGAGTTTTTGGAAGGTTTTGTACGCACTTTATTTGCAGGCATTGACAAAGACGAAATGCAAAAGGTTTGTGTTGAAAAAACACGTTGGAGTACCTACGAATACACTTGGCGCAATATTTCTGCTATGAATGTGGTTTTTAGTGCCTATTCTGATAATGCTTTAAGTATGTCTGATGAGCAGTTTAAGGCTTTTTGGCAACTTGACAAGTGGAAAAATGAAACTGTACCAAAAGAATACAAAGATTGGGCAAGTTACATTGCTACACCTCATAATAATGCTCGTGCTTATAGTTTGGGGCTGATTACGAAAAATGAACTTTTTGCTCGTGTGATGAAAGATGATTTTATTTCTGAACTTACCAGTAAACTTTCAGAACGTAAAAAAGCGTATCATCAAACGGCTGTTTTAGTAGAAGACTTCCCATTTTTGAATGAGTTTACGGATATTGCACGCAACCGCATTTTAGAAATAGAACTAAAACGTGGTGATTCTTCTACGTCTGTTACCAATCTTGCTAAAAACTTGCAAGTGATTTATGGAATGGATAATTTTGTCAATATTTTGCTTGGTTTGGGTAAAGATACGCTCAATAGAGGTTATATTTCTAGTTGGGGGAACACAGAATACAGCAAAAAAGAGATTTTGAGCACACTTTTAAAGCGTTGCGAAATTCTTGCAAAAACTCCTTCAAATTCTGCTGAAATCTCAACAGAAAAAGTAACAAAAAAATCAACCAAAAAATCAGCAAAAGAAGACAAATCAACAGAAGATGATTCTTTGAATAGTGCAACCCCAAATTTGGTTTTAACAGAAACTCAAAAAGATTTTGACGAAAAAACAAAAGCCTCAAAACTTACTGAAAAACGCCTTGTAGAGGCAGCAATGTATGCGCCACAATGGCTAAAATACACAGAGGCAAATCTTGGCTGGAAAGATATGTCGCAGGCAGTTTGGTGGCTTCACGCACACGCAAATGGTTATCATTCTGAAGAAACAGAAACAGAAATTTCTAAATATTCACAAGTGGAAATTTCGGATTTTAAAGAGGGCGCAGTAGATAGAGATTGGTTTGAGGCTATCTACAAATCCTTGGGTGCGGAACGCTGGAAACTACTTTATGAGTCTGCAAAGTATATTTCTGACGGAAATGGGCATACTCGTGCCAAACTTTATGCAGATGTTATTTTGGGAAATGTTGGCATTGAAGAAATCACCAAAAGAGTTGTAGAAAAGCGTAATCAGGATTATTTGCGTGTGTACGGACTTGTAGCGTTGAACAAGAAAAACCCTGATAAAGAGGTACTTACAAGGTATCAGTTTTTGCAGAAATTCAAAAAAGAAAGCAAACAATTTGGCTCACAAAGGCAAGCTAGTGAAGGACTTGCGGTGCGTATTGCTATGGATAATTTGGCTCGTACAGCTGGTTTTTCTGACCCAATTAGGCTTACGTGGGCAATGGAAACGCAGGAAGCAATAGATATTATCAGCAGAGCAAAAGCCCTTACTTTTGGAGAAACTACTATTAGTTTGATTGTTGATGAAGACGGAAAAGCTAGTATTGAGTGTTTTAAAGCAGAAAAACCGCTGAAAAGTATTCCTGATACGCTCAAAAAAGAACCTGCAATTATTGAGTTGAAAGAGTTTAACAAAACGCTCAATGACCAATATAAACGCACTCGTAAGAGTTTGGAGGCAGCTATGATAAATGGTGATGCGTTTACTTTGTCAGAAATTACTAATTTGATGAATCACCCAGTTGTGTCGCCAATGCTAAGAAAATTAGTGTTGAAAACGGATAATAAAACAGGTTTTTCTTTAGGTTTTTGGAAAGATGGAGAACTGATTTCTCCTAATAAAAAAACTTCAAAACCTTCTCAAACTATCCAAATTGCGCATTGTATTGATTTGTATGAAGATAAAAATTGGGCTGATTATCAAAAATATTGCTTTGAAAATGAAATAAAACAACCTTTCAAACAGATTTTTAGGGAGTTATACATTCCAACTGCAGATGAATTGAAAGAAAAAGCTCTCTCACGTAGGTATGCGGGGCATCAAGTGCAACCACGCAAGACTGTGGCACTTTTGAAAGGACAAGGTTGGACTGTAGATTACCAAGAAGGACTGCAAAAAGTCTTCCACAAAGAGGGAATTATTGCCAAAATGTATGCTATGGCTGATTGGTTTTCTCCTTCTGATGTAGAAAGCCCAACACTGGAAACTATTGAGTTTATTGACAAAAAAACGTGGAAAAATGTGCCATTTGAGCAACTGGATAAGCGTATTTTTTCAGAAGTAATGCGAGATATTGATTTGGTGGTGTCTGTGGCACACGTGGGCGAGGTAGACCCAGAAACGAGCCAGTCAAGTATTGAGCTACGTTCTGCGCTTGTACGTGAAACTATGCGCCTTTTCAAGGTTACCAACGTGGAAATAAAAGGCTTTCACGCCCTTATCAAAGGCACAAAAGGAGATTATTCTGTGCATTTGGGAAGTGCTATTGCGCACAAAGTAGCATCAAGTACGTTGTTTATTTTGCCTGTTCACTCACAACACAGAGGAAAAATGTTTTTACCATTTTTGGACGAAGACCCAAAAACAGCAGAGATAATATCAAAAATCTTGCTTTTAGCCAAAGACAACGAAATCCAAGACCCTACTATTTTGAGCCAACTGAAATGATTTTGAGTTGTGAATGAATACAAAAAAGCCACTTTGATGATTTTCAAAGTGGCTTTTTTTTAGATTTGAAATGTTATAAAATCCCTGCAAAACGAGCATCTATTTGGGCTATTTTTTTAAAATATGCTTCTGTTTTTTCTTCGTGTTTTAGTTCTCTTTCTTCTAATTTTAGCTCCTTTTCTTGGAGTAATGCTATTGCTATTTTGAGTTCATTTGCTTTTTCTTCAAATGGTTTAGTGATTGTTCTTTTATCCCACATTACAAAACCTATCATTCCAAAAATCCCCGCAAAAATCCCAAGAATAAAGAGTGTTTGCGTATCTAGGCGTTTGTCTAAACCTTTGATTTCCGTATTGGTAACAGCTTGTTGTTTAGCAAGTTCTACGAGTTGTTTATTGACTTCAGTCATTTGCTTAGTGAATTCTGCTTGTTGTTTGGCAAGTTCTGCCATTTGGTCTGAAAGTTTATCAACTTTATCAGAAAGTCTATCTATTTTGTCTGTTTGCGCTATTAGTGGCAAACTAACAGAAATAAATAAAATAAAGATTAAGGCTATTTTTTTCATTTTTTGTACTTTTTCGTTTAATGCTCACGTAAATATAAACCAAAAACTTAATAAAACCAAAGCAGCCCTTTAAAAGCTTATTTTTGGAGTTTAAGAGCTGCTTTTTATGTTTCACATATAACTTCTGCATATTCACAACCGCATAACTGGGCAATCTCCTGAATAGAATCCTTATAAGTTTCTGCTATTTCATTCATTAAATTTATTATTTCTTTTGGAAAAATCAAAATAAGTGTTGTGTCATTTATTTTAGGTGTGGCAAGTAAAAAAGGCTTAATAAAATCTGACTTTCCATCAAATACTGTTTCTAAGGTTTTTTTGTAAATTTCCTTAAGTGTAGGTTCTTTCACGGATGCTACTTTACTATTCATATCTGTTACTAATGCATCAATAGTAGAGTTTTCGTTCCTGTTTTTAATTTGCATATATAAATTTTCAAAAAGAGAAAGAATATAGTCTAACGAAATTTCTGAGAAATTCTTTTTTGAAAACTCTGAAAAAAACACATTTGGTTTAAAAAGCATTTTTTTCCCTTCCCCTATGGGCAAAAAACTAAGAGAAAATAATTCATTATCATAAGTTCTACCCTGCCCAGAACATAAAAAAACCTTAAAGTTATTTGCTTTTTCGTAGTATTTATTGTTAAATATCACACTCTTTATAAACCGAGTTTCCAAAGATTTAAACAAATCATTATCATTTTTCAAACGCCCATTATCATAGCCATCTTGCTTATTTATTTTATTATTGTTGTGGAGTGTATTCCAAGAAAACTCCCAACGAAGTATAGAACCTGCATAAGTAAATTTTCCAAACTCATTACCCAAATGCTTTTTTAATCCGTCTTTTTGTTTCTCTTGACTTGTTTTTGGCAGATTATCCAAAAATGTTTCTAACTTTATTTTTAAATTTTGGAGTTGTTCAATAGGAAATATATCAATATTTTCAATAATATAGTTGATAATCTCATCAGAGAATTCATCAATAGAAGTTTCAATTTCAACAATTTTTGTTACTTTATTCAGTTTTTTTAGTGTTGAAACTTTCATATGATTTATATAGTTGGTATCAAGTATATTTTAATTTTTTTGAATTAAGGCTATAAATTTGCGTAGCAAAATTAAGCATAAAAATTCATTTTTCAAAGGAAATTATTTTTTGATTATCAAAATTTTAGCGTTACATTTGTGTTATTACTTTAGACACAATAAAATGAAAAATATCCTTATAATAGTATTTCTACTTATCCCTTTTGGCACTTATGCACAAACGGATAGAGAGTTATTGCTAGAACTTGTTAAGCAGCAAACTGAACTTTCTAAACAACAAGCTATTACGACTACCAAAGTAGATGGAATAGATAAACGCTTTGATAGTATGGACAAACGCATTGACACGTTAGAAAAATCTATAGACAAGCGTTTTGAGATGCAAAGTAACTTTATGATAGGCATAATGAGCTTGCTGGGAGGGCTGATTGCTGCTATTCTTGGGTTTATTGGGTATATTTTATGGGATAGAAAAGAAGCCTTAAAACCTGTTGAAGCTACTACCGCAGAACTCAAAAAAGAAATTGATTTACTCAAAGAAAGAGAAACCAAATCAGAAAATTTCATAAAAAAACTATTAGAAAAGCACCCTGATTTAGCAGGTCTAGCATAATATAAACCAACGAACATAAATGTAATGTGTAATAATATTATATTCAAAAAAGAAGTCAATAAAAAATAGGATAATATTTTTTTATTGACTTCTTTTTATATTACACATTAAACTTGTATCACCCCAACATTATATCTTTTGGTAAGTGGGGCGTGGTTTGCCGCTTCTATTCCCATAGAAATAATTTTACGTGTTTCTAATGGGTCAATTACGCCATCAACCCACAAACGAGATGCTGCATAATAAGGCGACAACTGGCTATCATAAGTAGCTTTAATCTCATCTAAAAGGCTTTTTTCATCTTCTGGCGTGATAGTTTTGCCTTGTGATTTTAAAGTAGCTACTTTTATCTGTAAAAGTGTGTTTGCAGCAGCTGCACCACTCATTACGGCAAGTTGCGCAGATGTCCACGCATATATAAGGCGTGGGTCGTATGCCTTCCCACACATAGCGTAGTTGCCTGCACCATACGAATTTCCTAGTAGAATAGTGAATTTTGGCACAACAGAATTAGCCATTGCGTTCACCATTTTTGCGCCATCTTTGATAATTCCGCCGTGTTCTGACCTGCTACCCACCATAAAACCAGTAACATCTTGCAAAAAAACCAAAGGAATTTTCTGCTGATTGCAATTCATAATAAAACGGGCTGCTTTGTCGGCAGAATCAGAATAAATCACGCCTCCCATCTGCATTTCCCCTTTTTTAGACTTCACGACTTTGCGCTGATTAGCCACAATACCCACAGCCCAACCATCAATACGTACACGAGCGCAAATAATGCTTTTGCCATAAAGTGGCTTATATTCGTCCACTTCTGAATCATCAACCAATCTTTTGATGATTTCTAACATATCATAAGGCTTTGTGCGGTCTAAGGGCAATATTCCATAAATTTCTTTTTGGTCTTCTTTTGGCAAAACAGGTGCAGCACGGTTGAAACCAGCTTTATCAAAATCTCCAAATTTATCAACAATATTGCGGATAGCATCAAGACAAGCTTCATCATTAGGAAATTTATTATCCGTAACACCTGAAATTTCGCAATGTGTGGACGCTCCGCCAAGTGTTTCATTATCAATGTCTTCACCAATAGCCGACTTCACCAAAAACGACCCTGCAAGAAAAACAGAGCCTGTTCCTTCTACAATAAGTGCCTCGTCAGACATAATAGGCAAATATGCGCCACCCGCCACACAACTACCCATAATAGCAGAAATTTGAGGTATTCCCTCTGACGACATAATGGCATTATTTCTAAAAATCCTTCCAAAATGTTCTTTATCAGCAAAAACGTCCGCTTGCAAAGGCAAATAAATTCCTGCACTATCCACCAAATAAATGGCAGGCAAACGGTTTTCCATAGCAATTTCTTGCGCTCTTAGGTTTTTCTTTGCCGTAATAGGAAACCACGCCCCAGCCTTTACTGTAGCATCATTTGCCACTATCATACATTGTTTTCCGCTCACGTAGCCAATCCCAGTAACTACGCCCCCAGAGGGGCAACCGCCCTCTTCTGCATACATTCCCTCGCCCACGAACGCCCCAACTTCCAAAAATTCTGTATTTTTGTCTATCAAATAGGCTATGCGCTCACGTGCTGTGAGTTTTCCTTTTGCTTTGTGCGCCTCAATGCGTTTTTCTCCACCACCCAAAAAAACTTTTTTTAGTTTTTGGTTGAGTTGGAAGACTAATTGTTTGTTGTGGTCTTCGTTTTTGTTGAATTCTAAGTCCATTTATTTAGGTTTTTTAAGTTGATTTTTTGATTAAAAGAAGGAGAATCTCTCCATTAGTTACATAGCCGTTACATAAAAACTATTTGACTATCAAGTCATTACATTTTTAAAAGTATGATTTTTGAAAAACTGTTACATAGCCGTTACATAAGGGTTACATAGCCGTTACATAAGATTTTCTAAGCCCAAAAAGGAAGATAGTAAATATTTTTCTTTGAAGTATTTTCAGCATTTGCCACTTTAATTAGACCAATATCAATAGCATTTTTTATCAAGCGTGAAGCCATTGGATAATTACTTTCTTCTATTTTGAATCTTTCTCTTAATGTTTGATTGGTCATTTTTTCTTTCATTACATACATCAAACAACAATGTTGATAAGTTGCTCTAATTTTGGCTTCTTTATCCATTTGATTAAGGTTTTCGTGAGCATAAAGTATAACAATAGTTTGGTTTTGATTTTTTCTGAAATCAGGTGCAGGAAGATGAAAAGCTTCACAAGAGGCTATTACTTTATCAATACCACTACCTTTCTCTTCACAAATTCCCATTCTCCGCATTACATTAGCCAATAAATCATTTCTTGTGCCGTTTTCATCAATAAACCTGTTTGTGTCAATAAGAGGAAGTTCTGGATTATTGATTTCTATGCGGTTATCATAAATTTCAATGGATAGAAAAGTAGTTTTATCTCTTAAATCTTGGTGAATAATAGCATTAGCCACAAGTTCACGTATTGCTTTAGATGGGTACATCTTGACTTCTTCTCGTAACGCTATGCCAATTACTTCATTGCTAGGCAGTAACGTATCAAGATATGTCATAAGTTTTTCAAAACTACTGCCATAACCATACTGTCCTATTTGGTCTATTTCGGTATCCAGCTTACTTTTTCCTTTGTATTTTGTTACTCTCACTGCTTTTTTTTCTAAATTAAAGTCTTTTAAATTTTTTGCAAAAAGCAATGCGCCCAAGTTAGTAATATCATAGTTTCCTAAATTATGAGCAATCAATTTTTCACTAACTAATCTGTTTATTTTAGCCTCTTATGTTACTGATTCGGGGATTTTTAAAAATATATCAAAAATAGTCTGTGTATCAAGTAAGGCAATTACATCAGCAGCAACAATATTTTCTTTTGCTATTTCTAACTCAAATTCAGAAGACGGGTTTTGCCATAGTTTTCGTTCTTTTTCAGGATAATTTTTCAAGGGTTTTAGTATGCTTCCTATTCTTATGTAAGCCGTACTATTAAATAAAACTGGTTGGTCTCGTGTGGCTGGGACACGAAACAGGGTTATATTTTGGTCTAAATATTGGAATTCATAAATATTAAAACTGATGCTGGGCGTTAATCTTAGTGAAAGCCAAACCTCTAATTCTGTATTTCCTATCTTTGTTTGGGAGGCTTTAAAATTTGTCCCAACTACTTTATGTGTTTCGTCTTCTATTCCAAACACCAGATAACCAAATTTTTCTTTTACAAGATTTGCGCTATTGGAGAGTGCTGATAAATATTCGCCTATACTTTCTGGTTTGTAATTATTCGTTTTAAATTCAACATACTCGTTTTCTTTTGGTAAACTGATTAAATCTGTCAAAAGGTTTCTTAGTTCATTTTCTTTCATTATTTCAAAATTTATTTTCTTTATTTCCTTTCCAGCAAATAACGCCAAAATCAGCAACAAAACAAAAAATAAAAAAAATAAAAAAGTGCTATTCTGACAACCAGAATAACACTTTTTTATAAAATTCTATTTCAAATTACTTTTTCTCCAAAATTGCAATAGTCAAGCGGCTTACGCAGGTAAGTTTTCCTTGTTCATTGGTGAGTTTTATTTCCCAAAGTTGAGTAGTTTTTCCTAAATGCAAAGCAACGGCTTTGCCATAAACCCAATTACCCAAAGGTACACTACGTACGTGGTTGGCGTTTATTTCCAGACCAACACACATATATTTTTCTCTATCTACCGCAAAATTTGCGCCTACACTTCCAAGCGTTTCTGCAAGTACAACAGATGCGCCACCGTGCAAAATACCTGCGGGTTGTATAGTACGCTCATCAACGGGCATTTTGGCGCAAAGGAAATGCTCACCTGCTTCATTAACGCCTATTTCTGTAAATTCTATACCCAAAAACTCCGACATTGTTTTTTGCTGACGGTTGTTTATTTGGTCAAGTGTGACTAAGGTTGTTTTATCTAACATTTTTTTGAAGTGTGAAGTGTGAAATGTGAGGTGCGAAGTATTTAGATTTCCCCAATCTTAAAAATTCAGAAAATTTCACACATTTTTAACGGAATGCTCTGAAAATCATTACAATAACGCACATCAGAAACATCAAAATTGATATTTTATTGATGACGTGCATTGTACGAATATTGAAATTTGTGGGTTTGTTGGGATCTGGCTTTTGAAAAAGTCTAATAAAATAATTGAAAAACTCCCCCATTTTGAAAAATTCCTTGATTTTGCTCATCTGATTTGTTGGCTAATGTTAATTTTTTATGAATATTTTTGCACTATTCCCCATTGGGGCTAGGGGCTAAAACCCATTTTCCATCTTCTTTGATAAGATTTATGAGTTCGTCCACAGCGTTTTCTTCCGCAACGGTGCGTTTGATAATGTTTTGTCCTCTATAAAGTGTAATTTTTCCTTTCCCAGAGCCGACATAACCATAATCAGCGTCTGCCATTTCACCTGGTCCATTGACAATACAACCCATAATAGCTATTTTAACGCCTTTCAAATGGTCTGTACGTTGGCGTACTTTTGCGGTTGTTTCTTGCAAATCAAACAAAGTACGCCCACAACTTGGGCAAGAAATATATTCTGTCTTGCTCATACGTGTACGAGTGCCTTGCAAAATGCCAAAGGAAAGGCTATTAAGCATTTTTTTAGTATTTTTATGGCTAAAAACATTTAGCATTATGCCATCACCAAAACCATCAACTAATAAGCCACCAGTATCAACAGAAGCATCTATTTGGATTTGCTCTTCATCTAATTCATTATAATTTCTATAAACAATAATAGGGTTTTGAAGGTTTTTTTGCAGAAGTTCAAAGCACAAACGCCTTAATTCTGGCAATGCGTGAGAATTTTTGGTAGAAATCACCAAAACAACTGTTTTATCTTGTCTGATAAAATTACTAAAATCTTCTGAAAAAATGCCGTTATCAGTACCCAAAATATCACTCAAAGTGGTAAAAACGAAGTTTAATTGAGAATGTAGCTTTGGCATTAACTTGAATTTCCTATTAAATTCGCTATTTATGTATTTGCAATCCAAATATTGTGAAACACTTAGTAGTGGGAAAAGCCCATATTCAGCTCTTTTTCCTTCCATACCATACCAACTATTCCAATCAATAATGCCTTTTAAACCATTTGGAAGCATAAAAGTCGGATGTTGACCACCCAAATAAACGTAATCAGCTCCCAAATCAGTCATAGCCCATTTGTCAGTTGCAGGCAAATAAAAATGCCCTATATCCTTCAAATCCTCTATTTTCAAAGGATTTTCTTCTGTTTTATCAGAAAAATTAGCTACCACACGAGGCACATTACCACCACCAATATTCAAAACAGAAAATGTTTCTCTTCTTTTATATTGAAAAGGATTTATTGGTAAAGTTTCTACTTCTGGTATAAATCCTTGATTTTCAGGACGTTTATTGTATCTGTTTACGAGTTTTTGCGCCACAGGAATTTCAAATTCTGGGTCTTCCGTAAGCGACACACGTACAGTATCACCCAAGCCATCTTCTAGCAACGTACCAATTCCAATAGCGGATTTGATGCGCCCATCTTCTCCATCTCCTGCCTCCGTAACGCCCAAATGTAAAGGATAAGGCTTTAATTTCTCTTGTTCTAAGCGCAAAACAAGCAAACGGTAGGCTTCTACCATTACTTTTGGATTGCTAGATTTCATTGATAAAACAATGTTAAAATAGCCCTCATCTTCTGCAATACGCAAAAACTCCAGCGCAGATTCCACCATTCCAAGCGGATTGTCGCCGTATTTGTTCATTATTCTATCAGAAAGTGAGCCGTGATTTGAGCCAATACGTATAGCTGTACCATATTCTTTACAGATTTTGACAAGTGGCACAAATTTATCTCTAATTTTATCTAATTCTGCTTGATACGCACTTTCTGTATAATCAATTATCTCAAAACGCTTTCTATCTGCATAATTTCCAGGATTTATACGTACTTTTTCTACTATTTTGGCAGCAAGTTCTGCCGCATTTGGTGTAAAATGAATGTCAGCAATAAGTGGCGTTTTATGCCCCAATTTGCGTAATTCATTCTTAATATTTTGTAAATTTTCAGCTTCTTTTACGCTTGGCGCAGTGATGCGTATGTACTCACAACCTGCTTGTATAAGGCGCAAACATTCATCTACCGTTTTTGCGGTGTCCATTGTGTCTGCAGTAGTCATTGATTGTATTCTGATAGGGTTTTGTGCGCCCATATTCAAATCTCCAATCTTTACTTCAATGGTTTCACGTCTTTTGTAGGTAGTCAAAGAGGGACAATACAGATTATTTTCGTTAATAATCATAAAAATATAACCAGATTTAAGTTTCATTTATAAAACACAAAAGTACGCAAATAGTTTGGAAACTAAAAAAAGGAATTTGATTTGTCAAATTCCTTTTAATTTCTCTAAAATCTCATTATACTTTTAGTTTTTCTTGAAAATCTTTCTATTCTCAATCATTTTGCCATTTTTATCAAAAATTTGTAGCATATAAATTCCTTCTGAAAGGGCTTTCATATCTATTTTAGAGATGTTTTGACTTGCTGGCAATACTATTTCTTTACCATAAATGTCATACAGACGAAATTTGTTAATATTTTCTGTTTTCTCCACAATCTCAATAAAATCAGATGTAGGATTTGGGAAAATATTGATATTTTCACTATTATCAATTTGATTATCTTGATTATCTAACGCAGTTGCGGGGTTGCAAACAAGGTCATTTATTTTCAACCACAAATCATTATCAAATGCAGTAATAGCCTCTCCAACCACATCAGCGGAGTTTCCCATACGAATAACTACTAACTTTTGACTTGGTACCACATAAATTTTTTGATCATTTTTGCCCAAAGCAGCCACCAAATCCGCAGGTGCAGAGGGAATAAGGTTGGTGTTTGTAAGCGTTTGAGTGCTTGGTGTCAAAAAAGAGCCTTTTCCATTTAACCACCACAAATAACCATAAGAAGGATTGAGCGTTTGGGAGGTATTTGTCATTGCATCATAATACGCACTATTCACAATATTTGTGCTGTTCCAAGTACCTCTATTCAGCATTAGCAGCCCAAAACGTGCCATATCACGAGTACGACTGTAAAAAGTGCCATCTATCCACGTCCCAGACGACATTCCGAGTGGCGTTTTGATTTTCGTGTTGGTATATTGCTGAAAAGTGCCTCCAGACACGCTAGCGACAGTTGCTTGAAGTCTTTTATAGGCAGAATTATGGTAAAGCCAGCGTGTATTAACAGGGAAGAGATAAAGAAAACAACTTGGCGTGTAACAAGAGCCATTATCACCAGGAGTACGTGGATTTAGCCCACTTGTCATTGAGAGTAGGTTTTTGACCGTAATAGCGTTTTCTTGTGCTAAGGTGGTGGTTGTCCAACCAACGCCCAAATAATCACTTACTTTATTGTTGATATTGAGTAGGTTTTCTTGCTCTGCAATGCCTACGAGCGTGCTTGCAAGCGTTTTTCCTGCGGAAGCCCAATACCAAAGGCTATCTTGCGTGAACGTACCAAAATATTTTTCTAAGATAATTTTACCGTCTTTCAAAATGATGAAAGATTTAGTGTTTTTGCGTTCCAAAAACTTATAAAGTGTGTCCACTTTGTCCTGACACCAATTTTGAGAGGTTAATGTTTGCGTTTCCCACGTACCTGTCACGCTTGGAAAGTAAGTTTGTGCTAGTGTTTTTTGATAAGAAAACAAAAATAATAAAAATGAAAATAAGAAAGTATATTTTTTCATTTTGATAAGAATTTTAGTTGATTTTGAGCTATTTAATTTCTTGTATTTGATGTTTTTTTTGGAAAAGGTTTAATAATGCAATAAAATTTCACAAAATTCCTTTTAAAATAGTCTGACACTTGATTACTGTTTCGTTCCATTCTTTTTCTGGGTCTGAATATGCCGTAATGCCACCACCTGCATACAACACAAGTTTATTATCAAAAATCTCCATACAACGCAAGTTAACGAATATATTTGTTTGATTTTGAAGATTTATTGTACCCAAAAAGCCACAATAAAAAGCTCGTTGTTGTGTTTCATTTTCATCAATAAAAGCAAGTGCAGGCTCTTTTGGCATACCACAAACAGCGGAAGTTGGGTGCAAAAGTTGGAGCATTGTACTAGCAAGTTGAGGAAAATGAACCGTTTTCATATCTACCCAAAAATCAGTACGTAAATGTAATAAATTGCCTGCTTCTACTGTTTTTGGACCTTCTTCTTCAAATTCTCTCAAACGAATTTTCTTAAAACAATTGATAATATAACGGCTTACAAGTGCTTGTTCTTCTATCTCTTTCTGCGCCCATACTGCTGATTGCAGGCTTTCTCCTTGTATATGTGCTTGCGTTCCTGCAAGTGCCATAGTGTGAAAAACATTATTTTCATTTATGCTTACCAAAACTTCAGGACTTGCGCCCATCCACGAACCTACATTTGGAATAAAAAATAACGAAATAAAGGCGTTAGGATAGTTTTTGCAAAGATTATCAAAAGCCTGCATCACATCAAAAGTATCATTTTGGTTATTATTTTCAAACAAAACTTCTTGTTGTCGTGAGGCTATGACTTTGAGAAAATCACCATTTTTGATAGCTAAAATAGCTTTTTTGACAAGTTTTTTAAAAATTTCAGAATTATAAGGCTTTAATGTCAGTGTTGGAGGATTTTTGTCGTGTTTTTGGGAAGAATTATGGAGGTTTTGATTAAGATTATTAAAGAAATTTTCTTCTTTTTCAGACTGAAATAAAGTTTTTTCTGTTATTTCTGATGCGTTTTCTAACGCAGTTTCATTTGCTTTTTCACTATAAAAAAAGTCTGCATTGATAAAATACGTTTGCTCAAAATCTTTGTTTTTGAATGGACTGACCACAAAACCTGCTTTATTTTCTTCTAAATTATCCTCTAAACTAAATTTTTTTGGTAAGATTTCAGCAGAAAAATCAACAATAATATTTTTATCACTAATCTGATTTTCTGTATTGGGCAAACGCCAAACTGCCACCGCACAATTTGACTTTTTTGCGGCTTCAAAAGCTATTTTAAGCGTATTTTGTTGTATAAAATCTTTTGTTTGCAAAATAAATATTAAAAATAATAATTTACAAACTTTCCAAAAGGTGGAAACTTTTGTAAAGTTATTTTTCTCGTAATTCGTAATTGATAATTCGTAATTGAACTAAGCTTTTCTTTCTGAATATGCCGCCCTAAATTCTTTCAAAAAATGGAACAAAGGCACATAAGGAACGCCTAAAGCGTGATTTTGTTTGCTGATTTTCCAAAGATTTTTCCAATGCCCAAAAAGATGCTTATAAGCACTCCAAATGCTCATATTAGGGTCATAGATATGCGCAGGCTCAGAATTTGCGCCATTTAGCTCCATAATCATTATGTTTTTGCCTAAATATAAATCCTCCAAACTACTTACACGCAAATCATAACGACCAAAATAAAAACCTTTTATTTGCTTAGAAATACCATCAAAAATATCAATTAACTGTTTGTTTATAAAGTGGTTAGCATTCAAAAAAGTTGTTCCTCGTGAGTGATTCCCTATACTAATGAGGTTTATTTTTTCGTTTTTTGGAATAATTTTTTGTAGATTTTCTTGATGTATTTTTTTTAGCATTTCTAAATGATAAATACTTCGTTCGTGTTGGCTAAAAAGCATTTCTAAGGTGCTTTTGCCATCTCCCACGACAGTTAGAAACTCTTTTTGTACCACAGAATCAATGTTTCCAACCGTTGAGATAGGATTTTCAGGGAAACGGTAATACATCACCCCTAATTCCAAATCATAATCAATGTATTCTTGTACAATAAGAGCAATATGATTATATTTTTTGAGATAATTTCTAAGATTTTCTAGGGTTTTTTCTTCATTTTCAAATTTTTCTACGCCAAAACCACGTTCTCCTTTGTCTGGTTTTACTATCAAAGGAAAATTAATTTGATGTGTTTTTAAATTTTCTGAAATCTCTTCAAAGGAACTGAAAGCAGGAATAAAAAACATTTTGGGGCGAAATTCCGCAGGAATATGACACAAAACATTGTATTTGGAATAACCAGCAAACCCACCTAATTCCATTAGAGGATTAGAAGCTGTAAAAAAACAAAATGCTCTAGCACGTAAAGCAAGCCACAACCAATAAAAATAAATAGGAATATAAAATGCCCAAAATGGCAAAAACTCCCACTTTAATCTAGAAAAATTCATAAAAAAACGAGCAAAAAACAATTAAAAATAAGGCAAATATAATCAAAAGAAAAAATAATTGGCATTATATTTGGAAACTTCAAATCAAAAATCTAATTTTAAGTAAAATAATTCTCTAACAAATTTTAGTAAATTCTAACAAAAACAATCCAATGAAAACAAAAAAATCTTACCTCGTTTTGTGCCTTACGGTGCTTTCTAGCCTACTTTTTTGTAGTCAGGCTTTCGCTCAAATCAAACTTTATTCTATGAATGGCTGTGGACGTTGTGCTATGGCAAAAGAATATTTGACAGAGAAAAAAGTTAAATATGAAGAGATAAACACTTCTCTCAATGATGCTAATAATGGAAAAATGTGGGCGGCTCTTGCCTCCAAAAATATTTCTGGCTCTATTACAATGCCTGTAATAGATAACAACGGAGAAGTAGCCTACAGTATTGAAGATTTGAGTGGGTATCTTGACAAACTTGCCAGCGGAAAACCTACAAAAATAGAGGTGAAACCTACAAAAACAAAAATAAACTTCAAATGGTCAGCCCAAAAAGGTTTACCAATGAATGCTATTTTAGCACCTAATACTGCAAAAAACTATGTTATTCGTGCTGATTATGAAGGCGCAATGCACCCTGGCTCATATAATGCTACTACCAAAAAAGCTACTATTGGTTGGGGTGGAAGAGAAGTGGTTGTTACTGATTTTGAGTTTTTGACAGGCAAAAAAACTGATTTTGAGTGGGTTACTGATGATTCTGAAAGTAATACAAAGTTTTTGTCTTCTATCATTTCAACAGGAATGGAAAATGAAAATAAACTAATTCCTTGCGTTGGGCTTGCAGAAGATGGAAAATGGTATTTGGGCAAAACTTGGGTAGGTTACGACCATTGTAATGTACCTTATAAAGGTACAGAAGCACTTTTATCTAAGTATAAAATTCTTGTTGAAAAGCAAAAATAAAGCCTTTTTAACTCTCCAAAAGTTTTAAACTTTTGGAGAGTTAAAAAACGTAATTCGTAATTGATAATTCGTAATTGACTCTATTCTCCCTTATAGCCCGAGTTTTCTAGAATTTCTTTGGCATTCTCATTACTCAAAAGTTCTTTGAGGGTTATTTTAGGATTTTTCTGCATATAAGCACGCACCATACGCAAGCCTGACCAACGCCCAATAGCACCAGGACAATCTTGGCTAATAGGCAAAGTAAAGGGACTTTCGTCCATATAATCTTTGACGACATTATTTTTTGCATTGAAAAATATTTGTTTATCAATGTAATGTTTCCAAATAGTTGCTCTATTATAGTAAGCCATTTTCATTTGTTGATTGGTATAACCCAGCGCAATAGAATCTGGCATACAAGGAAGCACGCTTTGCATAAAATAATACGTCTTTCCATAAAAAACTGTTTCTCCAAGCATTGTACGGTCTTTTTCGTCATATTTATTATATGCTGTACTGATTTCTCTTACAATCATAGGTACAATATTTTCTCTTGTGTAACGCCTTGCAATGTATTCTGGTACGTCTGGCTGATATTTGTATTTGTCTCCCAAAAAAAACTCCAATCCTATTACTATCAACTCTTTACTAATAAGCATATCTGGCATTTCACGCAAACGTGCGCCCTTTCCATAACCAGTAATCATAGTTTGCACACGTGGAGGCACAAAATAAGGATAAATAGCTTTTATGTGTTTAAAAGCATTTGTAAGTTCATTTTCTAAGGGTTTCATATCTCCATAAATACGGTTACAATCTTGATGTAAGGTATCTAGATATTTATTAGAAATTAGACTATAAATTTCTTTTACAGGAATACTATCATTGCCACCAAAGCGTTCTAATTGAATATATTTTTTGGTAAAAAGTTGATTTCCCTTGAAATAAGCACTAATTTCTTCTTTTGTTTTAAGTGCAAAAATTTCATTATCAACACGTTCTATTTTAACATTTATTTCTGAATTATTTATTTTTGAATTATCAATAGCAGGAAGACAAGGGTCGTTAATATTGCTTTCTGCTGTTTCTGTGCCACAGCTAGCTAAAAAAGCACAAAATAATAATGTAAGAAAACTAAAAAAAATGGTGTTTTTTTTCATAAAAGAAGATAATAATTATTGATTTTGGCGGTTTAAAAATTTTGCAAATATAAGATAAAAACTATTAAAAATAGTAAGAAAACGCTAAAAAGGCAATAAGTTTTTCCAAGTTCCTTTTAAATAATTGTATTTGAGCGTGCTAGGCAAGGCTTTCCAAAAATATTTATTGATTTCTACCGCAAAAGAAGGCTGCATATAGCAATTTATTACGCAACCCTCACAAGCAGGCAATTTACCTTCTGTGGCTATTATTTGCTGAATTTCATCAGATAAATAAAGATTATACAAATCATTATTTATCTCAAATTCTTCTGTTCCAAGATGATAGCAAGGCAAAACCAACTTGTTTTCTGGCGAAATGACAAGGCACGCACTCGCAGCCTTACATACAGGCGCATCTGTATGATTGCCGCCATCTTTGCGCAAAGCCATAAAACCATCATTCAGATAAATGTTTTTCTTTTTCCCCCAACTAGAAAGCGTGTTAAGATGCTCATTTGAAAGTCCAGCATCAATATTATTATAACTAAACGCAGGATTAAGTATCAATATTAAATCATTTGGCAAACAAATTTCTTTCCAAACTTGCTCAATTTGATGTAAGTTGTTCTCAAAAACTGTAAATAAAATATCTGGTCTTTCACCCAAATTTTTAGCTATTTCTATAGATTTCATCACAAAATCAAAGCACGCAACCTTGCGGGAAGAGTCGTGTTCTGCTTTTATGGGAGAATCTAAGGAAAAATGCAACATATCAATTTTACCTTTCAATTTTTCTGCAAACTTAGGATAAAGCAAACAATTTGTAGTGAGTGTTGTAATAAATTTATATTTTTTAGCAAGCGTAAGCAAAATATCAATTTCTTTGTGTAAAAGTGGCTCACCACCAGTAAAATCAATAACTTTCACGCCCAATTTTTTCAAATCTTGCATATTTTTTTCTGCATTTTCTAGCGTAATATACGGAGAAGGACGTTCCCAAATGTCGCAAAAGCCACAAGCCGCATTACATCTATACGTAACGTAATAATTGCACAAAACTGGTTTTGAAATAAGGCGCATTTTTGAGTTGTGAGTGGTGAATTGTGAGTGAAGAGTTATTTCTCATCTCTACAAATATTTTTCACAAAATTAAGAAAAAAAAACTTCTTTTATTTTTTTATTAGAAAATAAGTCGTACATTTGTAGCTCAAAGAAACAAGGTAACTTGACCGAGCGGTTAGGTAGAGCTCTGCAAAAGCTCCTACGGCGGTTCAAATCCGCCAGTTACCTCTTTAAAAAACGCTTAAAATGAAAATTTTAAGCGTTTTTTCTTTTGTAATGATTTTCTTAAAATATGATCTAAAATATAACTAATGCTTTATTTATCAAAGTATTAGTTTCTGATTTCAATTTAAAAACGTTGTTTTCAGTTTTATTGATATTTGTTTCATAGCGTTCAGTTTTGCTTTCAGAGGCAATTTCCATTATAATAAAGCATTTTTGTTGTTGCGTTATTTGTGTTTTTAGGATAAAATTATCTTTTGGTGTGGCTTTATCATAATTACTTTTAATTGTTGGATTTTTTGCCATTAAAGCAGGCAAAAAGCTAGATAAAAAGTCTTTTATTTCAGGTTGTTCTTCTCCTTGTTTTTCAACTAAAATTTTTGCAGGAACAAAAATTGGTTCTATAAATTTATGTGTAGAATCTTCTAACCAAATAGCTATTATTGGCATTTTTACGGACTTGTTTTTCTCTATTAAAATGCTTATAAGTGTTCCTTTTAGGCTTTTATTGGTTTCAATTTCTTCAAAAGCTATTTTTTAACTTGTTCTTTTTTCTTAGCAAAAACTCTCCCAGCCTCTGCGACAGGCTCTAAAATATTTGTACCAACGCCAATCAACAAAACGGCAAAAATAATGCTTGCCACAAGTAATTCTTTTTGGAATTTCCCACTTGTACGGTCTTTTGAGTAACTTTTTAGAGATTGCCAGTTGTTGATAACGTGAAAAACCGCAAACCCAACAAATAAAAGCCCAAAAATAGTGTGTCCTATTTCTACAATATGCGCTTTTTGCTTAAAATAAAGCAGTAATCCAGAAATTGCAAGCGTGAAAAACGCAAACGCAATGGTCAGACTAATGATATTTTTTCTTTTCATTTTTAAAGGTTATTTAATAATAATTTTGGGCGTAAAAATAGCGTTTTTTTCTCAAAAAAATAGGTTTTAATAACTTTTTTAATGATTTTGCGTAAGTTATCACAAACGTAAAATATTATATTCCAATGAAAAAAATATCTCTTAAAATATCCCTAATTCTTACGCTAGTTTGTGGCGTTATTCAGGCGCAAACCACACAATTTGTTACGGCTTTCAAAAATGGTGATGCTTTTATGGTTAAAAAAGAAGTCATAGATGCCTCAAAGGGCTTTTATGAGCTAAAAACTATTCCAAAAGCTACTTTTGGGTCGTTGTGGTTTAGTGGTGGAAATAATACTATCAAAAATATACAAACCTCTCAAAAAGAAGTAGTTAGAAAAGATATTTCTATTACTTTTAATGATGTTTTGGGAAGTAACATCAATAAAAAAGTAAAAATACATTGTGGCGCAAACATTTTTGAAGGCAAATTAGTGAGTATAACGCCAACAGAAGTGCCTAAAACAGCCTTTATTGAAGAAGAAAGCAGAGAAATTATAAGCAGTATTGCATTAAATCAAGAAAAAATGGTAATGCTAAATACTGAAGGTTCTAAGCATATCTTCTTGAAAATGAATAATATAACTTTTGTTGAAACTTACGAAAAAACAGAAGTAATAACAATTCCCATCAAAGAAATGCAAAAAGTTATTAAAATTGATTTTGCACAACAAAACAGCTCCCAACCGCTGGAAACAATGTATTTGTCAAAAGGAATTAGTTGGTTTCCTAATTATCAGTTGCAAATAATTGATAAAAATAAAGCTAAATTGGTGCTTTCTGCGCAACTTCTCAATGATGCAGAAGACCTAAAAAACGCCCAAATGAACTTTGCAGTAGGTATTCCTAATTTTTTGTATGATAACGCACCCTCGCCACTTGTGAGTAATTTGTCTTTGGATAACTTTTTGAACCAATTATCTGGCGCATCTTCTTCTGAAAACAACTACAATAGGCTTAGAAGTGATAATTTCTCTAATATTTCGCAAAATACAAATTATTCTTCCTCATCAAGAGAAACTACAAATACCAATGATGGGCAACAGGGAGAAGATTTGTTTTTTTATCCTGTGAGCAATATTAACCTAAAAAAGGGTGAAAGAGCCGTTTATTCGTTGTTTGAAACGCAAATTAGTTATGAAAATATTTATTGTGTGGTTTTGCGCCCAAACCTTGAAAATAATAGTTATAGCTATAGAAACAATGATATTGGTGAAAAAATAAATTTGGTGCAACATTCCTTGCAATTTCAGAATCAAACAAAACAGCCTTTTACGACAGGAAGTGTGTTTATTACTCAAAAAACCACTAATGTAGATAGAATTGTGAGCCAAGACAGACTTAATTATACGCCCACAGGTGGCACTACGGAGGTAAAACTTAGTTTGTCGTCTGATATTTTGGTGAAAGATATAGAGAAAATGACAGAAACAAAGGAGAATTTTAAGAAAATAAATGGTTATGATTACAATTTGATTACGGTTGAGGGCAAAATTGAAGTGAAAAACTATAAAAATATTGCCATCAAAGTGCAATTAAAACGTGAAGTCATTGGAGAAATGCTCAAAACGAATATTGACTGGAAAACAACTAAAAAAGTTGATATGTATAATATTTTTAATAATAAAAATGACGTTGAATGGAAAGTTGATTTGGAGGCGGGAAAAAGTAAAGAAATTGTTTATACATATCAAATATATGTGAGAGAATAAATACAAAATGCTCATAATCAAATTATTAAAATTATTTATTTGAAAATTTATTTAACTTTTGTTTTTTCCAAAAAAAGCAGTATTATTGCGTTATAATCTTTTTAAAAATCATCAAAAACAATTCAAAAAATGAAAAAAATTCTTGTAATGATTGGTGTTGTTGCCGTTCTCTCAAACACATTATCAAGTTGTGGCGGAAAAGCAGACAAAGCAAAAGAAGACAACAAAACTTCTGAACTTTCTTCTGATAAATCTTCTGATAAATCCGCAGACAAATCTTCTGAAAAAGAAGAAGATAATTCTTTAAAACCTGATGTAGAAGAAGCATCAAAGGAAGCAGAAATGGCTGTCGTAACTGCCAAATCTGGGCTTACAATGCGTACAAAACCCTCAATGAAATCAAAAATCATTGACCTTATTCCTGCCAATGGCGTGGTGGAAATTTTGGAAAAAGGAGAGGTAATTAAGCTCAAAGGCAAAGAGTCAAATTGGTATAAAGTGCGTTTTGATGACGAGGAGGGCTATTGTTTTGGTGGATATTTGCGTATGGGAAATACCTTAGAAGCCACAAGCGACACAAAAACTAATACCTATGAAAACGACAATAATACAGATATGGCTGGAGCTTTGCAAAAAGCACTTATCAACGCAGATGGTGGCTTAACTTTGCGTGAAAAACCCAGCGCAAAAGGAACTTCTATCACAAATATTCCAAATAAAACAGAAATTATTATTTTGGAGTTTTTAGAAAAATCCTCTACCATTTCAGGGAAAACAGGAAACTGGTGTAAAGTGCGTTTTAAAAATAAAGAAGGCTATATTTTTAGCCCTTATTTGAATTTCAGTACGGCTACAGTATCTGCCAAATCTGGGCTTACTTTGCGTGAAGAACCAAGCAAAGAAGGTAAAAAGATTACTGTTATTCCTTTTGATAAAGAGGTTTATTTGCTTGCAGAGGACCCAATTGTAGATGAAGAAACAGGCAAAACGTGGTTTAAAGTCATTTATGGCAATAAAGAAGGCTACGCATCAGCAGAATTTTTGGAAATTTATGGCTGTTAAGGAAGAGGTACGAAATAAGAAGTACGAGATACGAATATAAAATATTGATTGTCAAGTAGTTGTAAAAACAGAAAGATAAAATCACTTACTTTTTATTCCTAGATTTGCTACCGTACACAGTTTTAAAAGAAATTATGGTCTGTACCGTAGAGTAGCGTAGGTCTGACCATAATCTCTTTTAAAATTGAAATTTCTGTTTTTTATTATTAGTCAGACCTTCGTTTCACTATGGTACAGACCAATAATAAAAAACCAGTGTACGGTAGCAAAATTCCTAGAATGCAAAAAACATAGAACACAAAGTTCTATGTTTTTTATTTTTATGATAATTCCTAAACTAAATTGATTACCTTTGTAAATTATAAAACAAAGAAAAGGAAAATAAACTTTATTTAAAATCATTTATGGAATTTAGAAAATCTTTTATAAAAGGTGTTTTTGAGATAACTCCACGTATTTTTGAAGATGAGCGAGGTATTTTTTTTGAAGCCTATCAAGAAAAAGTATTTCAAGAAAAAGGTATCAATTTAGCTTTTGTACAAGATAATCAGTCGTTCTCTAAGAAAAATGTTTTGCGAGGGTTACACCTTCAAAAACCACCCTTTGCACAAGATAAACTTGTTTATGTACCTTTTGGCAGCGTTATTGATGTAGTAGTGGATATGCGCCCAGATTCTCTAACTTTTGGAAAACACGACACTTTCTTGGTTGATGATAAAAAACATAACCGTGTTTTTGTGCCTGCAGGTATGGCACATGGCTTTATAACACTTACAGAAGCGGTTTTTGCTTATAAATGTAGTGATTTTTATCAGAGAGAGTCAGAGAGTGGCTTACTTTGGAATGATAAAAAACTTGGTATTGATTGGGGAAATAAAAACCCTATTATTTCTTCAAAAGACCTAGAATTACCTACTTTTGAACAATTTCTAAATGACAATTTCTAAGAAAATTATGCATAAATATAAAAAAAATATCCTTTCAGTTTTTGTCTTTCTTTTGCTT
The DNA here is from genome assembly GCA_043764015.1 of Raineyaceae bacterium. Lineage (GTDB taxonomy): Bacteria > Bacteroidota > Bacteroidia > Cytophagales > Thermonemataceae > JANYGM01. The sequence continues at coordinate 48,017 of JAYUKY010000121.1, read as the reverse complement.
GGTTTTAGTGCTAGCCTAACACTAAGTTCTTGTGGTGTTTACCGCCAAAACATTCTGTTTACAACAAAGGGAGACCTTATTTCTAATAAATTGTTGCTTGCACGTATGAACGTGGAAACTAACTATTTATTACAAAAAAATGACCGTATTTCTTTCAAAGTTTATAGTAATAATGGGCAAGAACTTAAAGCCATTGCAGGTGTAGAACAAGCCAATACCAATGTTACTAATGCTGGTGGTGGTGCAGGCGGGCAAGGCGGTGGTTCTGTTGGTGGTACTGGGCAAGTAGGTTTTTTGATAGAAATGAATGGAGAAGTGCAATTACCAATGATTGGACGACAAAAATTAGATAGCCTAAAACTTAGTCAAGCAGATAGTTTGCTTTCTGCAAAATTTTTAAAATTTTATCCAGAGTCTTATGTGCGTACACAATGTATCAGCAGGCGTGTGATTGTACTGAAAGGCGGTACAGGAATGGTTATTCCTTTGGTGAACGAAAATGTATCTATTATTGAGATTTTGGCACAAACAGGTGGCTTTCCCAATGATCACAGAGCCAGAAATGTGCGTCTTATTCGTGGAGATTTGCAGAAACCAAATGTTTTTTTGATAGATTTATCCACTATTGAAGGTATGCAAAGAGTCAATTTGACTGTTCAGCCCAATGATATTATTTATGTAGAACCAGTTAGAAAAACTTTTGTAGAAAGTCTAAACGACTTCTCACCTATTATTGCATCTATTTCAAGCGTAATATCACTCGTGGCTATTATCATTACTTTGAGAAGATAATTTTGAGGTATGAAGTTAGAAATACGAGGTACGAAAAAATAAATTTATAAGAGAAAAGCCTTCAAAATTCTAAGAATTTTGAAGGCTTTTCTCTTATAAAAAATGATAATCAAAGTTTTACATTCGTACTTCCAACCTCTAACTTCATACTTTCCTTATCAATCAGGTTTATCACTCAAAAACTTATTAGTTCCTAATATGTTATTATCATCATTGATATTCAAATTAGAAATTTTCTTTTCAGAAGAATGTGCTACTTTATCCAAATCTACGTTCTGACGCTTGTAAGCAGGAGTTTCGTATTTGTCTTTGGCATCTTTGACCTTGTCGTTTTCTTTTTCGTTGTCAGAATTATAATTAAAGTTTTTTAGACGTTCTAGCCTTTTTTGTTCCAAAAATTGGCGTTTTTTGTCTAATTCCATCTCACCTGTATCTAGAGTAAGATTTTCTTCTTTATTATTATTCTTGAAATCCTTCCTCAATGCTTCTAATTTTTCAGAAGGAAGCATCACTTTGGGAGTATTTTCTACTTCCGTAACTACTTTCTTGCTGACAATATTATTCAGCATTTCAAGCTCTGTTTCTTCCAAAATATTATTGAGCGTATCATTAAGCGTTTCTCTTGGCTTTTCTGCAAGTGTTTCATTAAGAATTTCATTAAATTCTTGCTTAAAATTCTCTCCAAAACTATCTTTAATAATAAATTCACCTACTTTCGTTACGTTTTCTACTGTATGCACTACCGTTTCAGTAACTGTGTTTACTACCATTTGTGGTATTATTTCAGTTATAACTTCTTTTTTAGGAGAAATTTCGTGTTGTAGATTATGTATTTTTGCCTCTAATTCTGATGTAATAGTATGCTTGGCAACAACAGGTTGCGTAACAACTTCTATAATTGGCGTAGTATCACTTTCAATATTTGTTTCAACTTCAACTTTAGCGGTTGTACTAACTATGGTATTATCAGTTTTATTTTTTTTTTCTGTTTTTACATCTGTATCAATAGAAAATCCAGTTGCAATGACAGTAACTCGCAATGCTTCCCCAAGTGTGGTGTCAGTTCCTTCTCCAAAAATAAGTTCAGAATATTCTCCAGCGTGTTCTTTTACGTATTCTGTAATGAGCATCATCTCGTCCATTAAAAGAGGCATTTGTTCACCAGACATCATAGAAAGCAATATTTTGTTTGCTCCACTAATATCTCTGTTGTTTAGAAGTGGTGAAGCAAGGGCTTCTGTTATTGCTTTCAGCGCACGACCTTCTCCTTCTGCTTTTGCAGACCCCATAAGTGCCGTTCCAGAGTTGCTCATAACGGTTCTTACATCTTCAAAATCCACGTTTATATGTCCTTCTACAGTGATTATCTCTGCAATACTTTTGGCAGCAGTTGCGAGAACATTATCAGCCTCTGCATAAGCACGAGCCATAGTCATATTTCCGTGAATTTCACGTAATTTGTCATTAGAAATCACAAGTACAGTATCACAATATTTGCGCATTTCTTCAATGCCCAAATTAGCTTGCATTATCTTTTTAGTACCTTCAAAGCTAAAAGGTGCAGTAACAATACCAACAGTCAAAATACCAAGTTCTCTAGCTACCTGCGCAATAATAGGCGCAGCTCCTGTTCCTGTTCCACCACCCATACCAGCCGTAATAAACAACATTTTGGTACTTACACTTAGGAGTTCTCTAATATCTTCTTTATTTTCTAATGCTGCTTGTTTACCCCTTTCAGGGTTTGCGCCTGCACCCAGTCCTTCTGTAAGGTTTGCGCCTATTTGTAGTTTTATAGGTACTTGACTACCATTGAGAGCTTGAGAATCTGTGTTGCAAATGATAAATTCTACATCTTTTATTCCACAAGAAAACATGTGATTAACGGCATTACTACCACCACCGCCAACGCCTATCACTTTAATAATAGGCATTTTCTGTTGTGTGGGCATAGTAAATTTATATGTTGACATAAATTATATATAAATGTTTATGTATTTAAGTGTTAAGATTTTATTGAATTTAACGCCAATTTCCTTACTATTTTTATGCTTTCTCATTAAATTCTGTGTAAGTTCATTTATAGCAACTCAAACGCTAAATTAAAACATATTTTTTTAATAAACAAGATTTTTAGAAATTTTATCTCAATAAATTTTCTAAGGGTAAACTATAAGTTATAAATTATAAATAATAAATCATTGTAAAACATTGATAATCAAATTTTTAAAATACTTTTTGATGAATCAGAAAAATAATTTTATATTTATATTCTTTACGCAATTAGTTGTAAAAAGTTTCGTATCAGTTTTTATGTATTTTTCTGATTTTTATACTTTTTTTAGTAAATTTGCATCTGTGATGTATGAATTTTGTATTTTTCTGACCTGCAAACTGTATTTATCTCACACCTCACACTTTACACCTCAAAAAATGTTTTTGCTTAATTTACCTGAATATGCACATAAAATTACCAAAAAAAATGGTGAATTGTATATTTATGATAAAATTCGTAAGAAAAATTTGGTTTTCACACCAGAAGAGTATGTACGTCAGCAACTTATTTGCGCCCTTTGTGAGTGTGAATATCCGCTTGCGTTGATGTGTGCAGAAAGCGGTTTAAATTATAATAAACGGCAAAAACGTACAGATTTGATAGTTTATGACCGTTTGGGAGAGCCTTTTTTGTTGTTAGAATGTAAGGCAATGTATATAAAACTCTCTGATAATACTATTTTTCAGGTTTCACAGTACAATTTTATCATTAAGGCACGTTATGTAATGATAAGCAATGGCATAGAAGCGTGTTTTTATGAAATGGATTACATCAATAATAAACATATTCAACTTGCTGAAATTCCTGTTTTTGAATGATTTTATACAATTCCAAACATAGTTTCACTTATTTCTGTTTTTAGCTATGTTAAACTTTCCAAAAGTTTAAAACTTTTGGAAAGTTAAATTCACAATTCACAATTTAAAATTCACAATTAAAAAATGATTGGAGTTCTTATAGTTAATTTGGGTACACCTGATAGCCCTAAAACGCCAGATGTGCGTAAATATTTGAGAGAATTTTTAATGGATGGTCGTGTCATAGACTTTCCTTTTATCCCTCGTTGGTTGCTTGTAAACCTAATTATTGCGCCTTTCCGTGCGCCAAAATCTGCCAAAATCTATAAAGAAGTTTGGACAGACAAAGGCTCACCTCTCAAAGTCTATGGTTATGAAGTAGAACGGCTTTTGAGAGAGGTTTTGCCTGCAAATTATGAGGTAAAACTAGCTATGCGTTACCAATCTCCTAGTATTGATACGGCACTAGCAGAATTTAAACTAAAAGGTTATGAGAAAATCATTGTTTTGCCTATGTTTCCGCAATATGCCTCTGCTTCTACGGGGTCTGTGCAGGAAAAAGTAATGGAAATTGTGAGTAATTGGCAAATAATCCCTTCTATTGACTTCATTTCTAACTTTTATGATAACGAACTTTTTCTAAATACCATTACGGATATTGCACAAAAACACATAGAAAAAGAAAAATATGACCATTTTCTGTTCAGCTATCACGGACTTCCAGAAAGACAAATAAGAAAAGGAGATTGCACAAATACTTGTCTAAAAAAAGAACAATTTGTGGAAGGAACTCACGTTGAGGGTTGTTGTAAAAGTATTCATAAAGACAACCAATATTGTTATAGGGCGCAATGCTTTGCTACAACACGCCTAATTATCTCAAAATTAGGGCTTTCACAAGAAAATTGCACCACAAGTTTTCAGTCTAGACTTGGGCGAGACCCTTGGATAAAACCTTATACAGACGACATTATCAAAGAATTTGATAAAAAAGGCTATAAAAAAGTGTTGGCTTTTTCTCCTTCGTTTGTGTCGGATTGTTTGGAAACTACTATTGAAGTGGGTGATGAATACAAAGAACTTTTTGAAGAATATGGCGGAGAACATTGGCAACTCGTGGAAAGCCTAAACGACCACCCAATGTGGATAGAATGCCTTAAACAGATGATTTGTAAATAATTATAAATAATTGTGAATTTTAAATTGCGAATTGTGAATGAATACAAAACATTAACAATCAATTTATTACATACCAGTTTAAAGTTTTCTCTTTATTATCCAATAGTTTTGTATTTAACTCACAACTTATAATTCACAACTCACAACTCAAATTATGATAAAATCAATGACGGGCTACGGAAAAGCTCAAAAAGATACAGCAGACGTATTTCTTAACATAGAAATCAAAACTATCAACTCCAAATTTGCAGATATTTCACTAAGAAATCCTAAATTTTTGAATGAAAAAGAACTGGAAATTAGAAATATCATTCAGCAGTATTTGGAGCGTGGCAAAATCTCCGTAAACATAGAATTTCAGCGTAAAACTGCCCTCACCAGCATAGAATTAGATGCTACGCAAATTACGGCTTATTACAACCAACTTCTAGAAATAGCCTCACAAATACAAGCTCCCACACACGACTGTTTTCGTATGGCGGTTCAGTTTTTTGAAACTTCTTCCGCAGGTAAAAGTACCTCTACACTAGAAAAAGAAGAATGGATTTTGATAGAAAATACACTCAAAGAAGCCTTGCAAGATTGCGACAAATTTCGTGTGCAGGAAGGAAACACACTTACAAAACAGCTTTCTGAAGGTATCAAAAATATTGATAATGCACTTACTCTTACTGCGGAAGAAGACCCAAAACGCATAGAACTTGTTAAGCTGAAAATAGCTGCACGCCTTGCAGAAATACACAATGACCAAAATTATGACAAAAACCGTTTTGAGCAAGAAATGATTTATTACCTTGAAAAGTTGGATATTACAGAAGAAAAAATCAGACTGAAAAATCATTTGGGTTATTTCGTTGAAATGCTAGAAAATAAAGATTCTAATGGTAAAAAATTAGGTTTTTTGGCGCAAGAAATAGGCAGAGAAATCAATACTATTGGCTCAAAAGCTAATAATGTGGTCATTCAACGCCACGTAATTGCTATGAAAGATGAGTTGGAAAAAATCAAAGAACAATCTTTAAATTTGATTTAAAACAACCAGTTTTTTATTCGTGTATTCGTGGCAATCTTTTTGTTTTTTTTGCCACGAATACACGAATTTTTGCTATAAATACTAAAAACCTCAAAAAATATACTTACCTTTGTATCTTATATTTTTTTGTAATAATTTTAGGGAATCAAACTTTTTTCACTTTTGTTACGTTAGAATTATAGTAAAATTATAACTGTAACTTGATGAGTAAACTTTAAATCAACCAAATGAGACAACTAAAAATTAGTAAGCAAATCACCAACCGTGAATCACAATCATTGGATAAGTATTTGCAAGAAATAGGTAAAGTTGATTTGCTAACACCTGACGAGGAAGTAGAGCTTGCCAAGCGTATTCGTGAAGGTGACCAATTTGCCCTAGAAAAACTTACAAAAGCTAATTTGCGTTTTGTTGTTTCTGTTGCGAAACAATACCAAAATCAAGGTCTTTCTTTGGGTGATTTGATAAATGAAGGTAATTTGGGGCTTATCAAAGCCGCACAACGCTTTGATGAAACTCGTGGGTTTAAATTTATTTCGTATGCGGTTTGGTGGATACGTCAGTCTATTTTGCAGGCATTGGCAGAGCAATCAAGAATTGTGCGTTTGCCACTCAATAGAGTGGGTTCTTTGAATAAAATTTCTAAAACTTTCTCAGAATTAGAACAAAAATTTGAGCGTGAGCCTTCACCAGAAGAGCTTGCAGAAGTGCTTGAAGTTTCTACATCTGAAGTAATTGATACTTTGAAAATATCAGGCAGACACGTTTCTATGGATGCGCCTTTCGTACAAGGTGAAGAAAACAGCCTTTTGGACGTGTTGGAGAATGATAGTGAAGATACACCAGATTCTGAACTTATGTCAGATTCTTTGCGCAAAGAAGTGCAACGTGCTTTATCTACACTTACACAACGAGAGGCTGATGTAGTTACATTTTATTTTGGCTTAAATGGTGAAAGTATTATGACTTTGGAAGAAATTGGAGAGAAGTTTAACCTTACTCGCGAGCGTGTGCGCCAGATAAAAGAAAAAGCTATCCGCCGTTTACGTCATACATCACGTAGCAAAGCACTAAAGCCTTATTTGGGATAATTTTGAGGTGAGGTAATGATAACTTGACTAACTTCCCGAGAGCTTCCAACTTTCGGGAAGTTTTTCTATCCTTTTTCCTTTTTCTATTTTGCAAACCTTCAACAAAACATATTATAAAAACGTCCAAATCTACGAATTTGGTTATGCTCCACTTTTTTTGAAGCCTTATATTACTGTTTTTTGCTATTTTATTGATGGATTACTGATTGATACTGCCCAAAGGAATTGTGAAAAACTTGTCCTAAAACATCTTCCCATAAGCAAAATAAAGCAAATTGCGCTTACACATTGGCACGAAGACCACACAGGAAATTGTGCCATTTTGCAAGAGAAAACACAAGCACATACCCCTCACATCTGTACTTACGCACATACCTATACACAAGAGAAAGTTAAAAGCAGTTTTCGTGTTTTGCCGTATGAAGAATTTTTATTTGGCAAAATAAAGCCTGCAAAAGGTGTTTTTGCGTCTTTCCCAGAGAAAATAATTACTCCCAAACACATTATTTATCCTATCTTTGCTGATGGGCATTCCATTGACCATACTGTTTTTTTGGAGAAAAAGGAAGGTTGGCTTTTTTCTGGTGACTTGTTTGTAGGCACTAAAATTAAGTTTTTTAGGAAAGGAGAAGACATTTATCAGACAATAAAAACACTTAAAAAAGTAGAAAAAGAAGATTTTGATATTATTTTTTGTGGTCATAATCCACAAATAAGTGATGGGAAAGCTATTTTTAATAAAAAAATCCAATATTTAGAAGATTTTGTGGGGCAAGTTCAACAAAATCTACAAAATGGAGTGATAAAACCTACTCAAATCATCAAAAATATGCAACTTCAAGAAAGGACATTACTTAAATTACTCACTTTCAATGATGTAAGTCTTGCACATATGGTAAAATCAGCTATGATGTATGATATATGATGTGTAATATATGATATAAATACATTGTTTGTCGTCAAAAAAACTCACTTTACACTTCACACCTCAAAAAAATGTCTTGGTTATCACGTACAGAAACACTTATTGGAGAAGAAAATATCAAAAAACTTGCTGAAAGCCACGTTTTGGTAGTTGGTCTGGGTGGTGTTGGTTCGTTTGCAGCAGAGTATATTGCTCGTAGTGGTATTGGAAAAATGACCATTGTAGATGGCGACACCATAGAATTTACTAACAGAAACCGCCAACTTCCTGCACTTGTAAGCTCTGAAGGTCAAAGCAAGGCGCTTTATATGGCAGAACGCTTGAAAGATATTAACCCAAATATCATTTTGAATGTTGTTAATGAGTATCTTAATGTAGAGAAAATGCAACAGTTATTTGTGAATGAAACCACCCCACTAGCAACTGCTAGCCCCTCCTTGAAAGGAGGGGAACAAACTCCCCTCCTCAAAAAGGAGGGGCTAGCAGTTGCTAGTGGGGTGGTTTTTGATTATGTAATTGATGCTATTGACACTATTGCACCAAAAATAATGCTTATTCGTAATTGTCTTGATAACAAAATTCCTCTTGTGAGCGCAATGGGCGCAGGTGGACGTTTTGACCCAGAAAAAATAAAAATTGCTCCTATTTGGAAAACTAAAAACTGCCAATTTGCTCAACAAATCCGTAAAAATTTACGACAAATAGGCATTACACACAACAAAGGACAGGATTTTATGGCTGTTTTTTCAGAAGAGCTTCCAGATATTTCTCGTATGAAACTCGTAGAAAATCAATTACATAAAAAATCATATCTTGGTACAATTTCTTATATGCCGTCTTTATTTGGAGCTTTTTGCGCCTCTGTGGTGATTAGAAATATTATTGCTAATCACCCTAGTGTTGCATAAGAGCTATATGGTAAGGTTTGCAGTTGCCACGAATGCACGAATGAATACAATTATTCGTGTATTCGTGGCAACTCAATCAAACATATTTTTATTTATGGTACACTAGTACATGATACAATCATCACATTAGTATTGCCCGCTGGCAAGCAAAACAAGCGTACAAGCCTCCTCTATTTGAATATTATTAGCTTCTGCAAGGGCTTTTAGCTCCCTATTTTCTGTGTTTGGATTGAAAATAAGGCGTTTTGGCTTAGTTTGTAGGATATAATCATACCATTCTGGCTGATTTTTGGCTGATACATATAAAGTTATAGTATCAATATCATCAAAAACAGGTTTGTCTGTATGAATTATTTTGCCTAAAAGCTCTCCTTCACGTATGCCTAAAAGTACAATGTCGTGTTTGTGCGCTGCCAGCATATTAGCGGCTTTGTAGGCGTAGCGTTCTGGGTTGGTGCTTGCACCTATGATAAGTGTCTTTTTCATTGTTTTTTATTTCAAATATAAAGAAAAATGGCGTAAAAACATATTTTAAAGTGAAATTTTAATGTTTTTTTCTATCTTTGCACCTTAAAACTACTCGCTATTTCACTACTCACTATTTCACTGCTTATATGGAATCACTCAAAAAAGCCTTTGAATTTTTTAAAGGAATGTTCCTAAATCTTAATGGTTTTCTTGGAAATCTTATAACTGATTATGGTACAACTACTTATGTTGTACTTTTTATGATTATTTTTGTAGAAACTGGCGTAGTGATTATGCCGTTTTTGCCTGGTGATAGCCTTCTTTTTGTCACAGGCGCACTTATTGCTGGCGGAAATACAGGCTTAAACATCTCCTTAATGGCTTTTTTGCTTACTATTGCCGCATTTTTAGGCGACACACTTAATTATTTTATTGGAAAAAAATTAGGAGATAAAGTTTTTGAAATGAATTCTAAATATATCAAAAAAGAATATTTGGAAAAAACGCAAGCATTTTATGAGAAATACGGCGGAAAAGCCATTATTTTTGCCCGTTTTATTCCAATTATCCGTACTTTTGCGCCTTTTGTGGCAGGTATAGGAAAGATGGATTATAAGAAATTTATTACTTACAATATTATTGGGGGCATAGCCTGGATAAACGGATTTTTGGCACTTGGCTACTTTTTTGGTAATCTTCCCATTGTAAAAAAATACTTCACGTTGGTTATTTTGGCTATTATTGTACTTTCTGTGCTTCCTGCAGTAATAGAATTTTTGAGAATGAAATTTGCAAAAACAAAATAATTATGAATGGAATACAAAATATTGATATTCAAACAATTAAAAACAGATAATGAAAACACTTAAAAAACTTCATTTCTACCTAAACACTAAGAAAATCTCATTTAATGATATTATTGAGGGCAAGAAATTTTATGTTTCTGATGAAGAACTTTTAATTATTGAATTTTGCAAAAAATGGATTACAGGAGCTAAAAATTTTGTTTTTCAGACTTCTGGCTCAACTGGCATACCCAAGCAAATCACCCTTACACGCAAGCAAATGGAAGCAAGCGCAAAAACTACTATTAGTTATTTATCTCTTAATACCAATCAGACCATATTTACCAACCAAACAGCATTTATTTGTATCAATACAAATTATATTGGTGGTATAATGATGATTGTCAGGGCTTTAATGACAGATATGCTGATGGTTATTGTTAACCCTACTGCTAATCCTTTGAAAAACAATTATTTAGAGCTAATCCCTGAAATTTTTTCTACTAAAACACGTTTTAATATTCATCTAAATTTTGCGGCTTTTGTGCCTTTGCAACTACAAAAAATTTTAACAGAAAAGATGACTTTGGGGCATATAGGCAATATCAATAATAAATTAATATTGGATAATATGAAAGCTATACTTGTGGGAGGCGCAAGTTTGTCAGAAACACAAGAAGACCTTTTTAAAACCATCTCTGCCCCTGTTTATCAGACTTATGGAATGACAGAAACCGCCTCTCACATTGCTTTGAGAAGGATAAACCCGCCTAATAATCCAAACCATAATTATAATTACAATCCACTTAATGATTTATCAAAAAATGATTTGTATAATGATTATTTTGAGATACTTCCAGAGATAAAAACTTTTACAGATGAGCGTGGTTGCCTTGTCATAACTGCACCCAGCACTAATTTTGAAGAAGTGATAACTAATGATTTAGTGGAATTTATGCACCAAAATAATACAAAATATCTTAGGTTTTTGGGACGTATTGACAACATTATCAATAGTGGAGGCGTGAAAGTGCAACTAGAAAAAGTAGAAAAAGCTATTGAGATTTTTTTGTCAGATATGAATTTAGAAGGAGAATTAAAAAAATACGCAAATAAGGCATTTTATTGTATGGATTTGCCTGATGAAACGCTTGGACAGCGTTTAGTGGTAGTTTTTGAAAGTGAAAAAATGCCAAAAGAACTAGAAAATAGCCTTTTTGAATATCTTGCTAAAAACTTAAGTAAATATGAAATTCCCAAAGAGATTATTTATAAAGATACGTTTGAACGTACAGAAACAGGAAAAATTATCAGAAAATAAATATTTATGAATTTTTAATTATAAATAAGATTTGTTACCATACACTGTTTTTTATTATTGGTCTGTACCGTAGTGGAACGCAGGTCTGACCAATAATAAAAAACAGAAATTTCAATTTTAAAAGAGATTATAGTCAGACCTACGCTACTCTACGGTACAGACCATAATTTCTTTTAAAACTGTGTACGATAGCAAATAAATAAGAAGCATAATAAAAAACATTATTGTTAAAGCAAGATTATTATTCCAGTTTCATTGGGATAATATTTTCCGCTCTAAACTCCAAGAAAGGTAATAGTTTGGAAAAAGTTATATAAAATCTAAAAAAAATGCTACTTTTGTGGCAGTATTTTAAATATCTAATCCAAACATCAAACCAAAAAATATAATGAAAGAAGTGTATATTATTTCTGCCGTAAGAACGCCTATTGGTAGTTTTGGAGGCATTTTGAGTGGTTTTTCTGCGACACAATTAGGTGCAAATGCTATTAAAGGTGCACTAGAAAAAGCAAATCTTGACCCAAAAGAAGTACAAGAAGTATATATGGGCAATGTAATCTCTGCTAACCTTGGACAAGCACCTGCCACACAAGCTATGATTATGGCAGGAATTAGCAGTCACGTACCTTCTACGACTATCAATAAAGTATGTGCATCTGGCACAAAAGCTATTATGCTTGCTGCTCAAAGCATTATGCTTGGTCAGAATGACGTAGTTATTGCAGGTGGTATGGAAAGTATGAGTAATATTCCTTTCTATGTTCCTAAGGCACGTTTTGGTTACAAATATGGTAATGCAGAATTTTTAGATGGTTTGGTGCGTGATGGCTTGGAAGATGTTTATGTAAAAAAAGCAATGGGAACTTTTGCTGATGCTACTGCTGAAAAATATGGTATCACACGAGAAGAACAAGATGCTTTTGCTATCAATTCTTATAAGAAAGTAGCTGAAAATACTGCTAACGGCAATTTCAAGAATGAAATTGTACCTATCAGTATTCCACAGAAAAAAGGTGATGCTATACTTCTTTCAGAAGATGAAGAATATAAAACTGTGTTTTTTGATAAAATACCAACACTAAAACCTGCTTTTACGCCAACAGGAACAGTTACGGCAGCTAATGCCTCAAAAATAAATGATGGTGCTTGTGCGCTTGTTTTGATGAGTAAAGATAAGGCTGAAGCACTTGGTTTGAAGCCTATTGCTCGTATTGTGAGTTTTGCTGATGCTGCAGAAGAGCCAGAGTGGTTTACGACTGCACCTACAAAAGCCGCTCCAATTGCATTACAACGTGCTGGACTGAAAAAAGAAGATATTTCATTTTTTGAAATAAACGAAGCATTTTCTGTAGTTTCTATGGCTTTTGCCAAAGTAATGGATATTGACCCTACAAAGATGAATGTAATGGGTGGTGCAGTAGCACTTGGACATCCACTTGGTTGTTCTGGCGCACGTATAGTAGCAACACTTGCCAATGTATTAGAAAAAAATAATGGTAAATATGGTATGGTAGCTATCTGTAACGGTGGCGGTGGCGCATCTGCTATGATTATTGAAAGAATGTAAAATGAGTTTCTAATAAAAAGCCTTTCAAAATTACTTTTGGAAGGCTTTTTATTTTAATACATTATTTTTCATAAGAATTTCGTGAAGGAATAAATAAAATTATCACAAAACCTATCATAAAAAATACCATAAGTGCTAATACGCTATCACGAGCAGAAGTTTTTTGCTCAATTATGCCATAAATGGCAGGACCTATCACAAGGGAAATTTTATCACAAAAATCATATAAACTGAAATACGAAGCAGTATCTTCTGTTTCTGGCATTAGTTTGGCATAAGTGGAGCGAGAAAGCGACTGGATTCCACCCATCACAAGCCCTACAGTAGCAGCAAGATAATAAAAATCACTTGCCTCTACATAATGCGCCCAACCACAAATCCCTATCCAAACAAAAATAGCAATGCTCAAAGCACGAATATTTCCAAACTTTTCAGATAAAAAAGAGAATATATAAGCTCCGCCAATAGCTACTATTTGCAAAATAAGTATAGTAAGTATTAGTTGTTCACTTTTGAGCTTAAGCACAGAAGTTCCAAAAATAGTAGCAACATACATCACTGTTTGTGCGCCTGCATTATAAAAGAAAAAGGCTAATAAGAAAATTAAAAGTAGTTTTCTTTTTAATACTTGCTTAAAAACCTTAATAAGTTCTTTAAAACCATTCAAAATCCAACTTCCCTCGCCAGATTTCGCATAAATATTATTTGGCAAACCTCTAAAGGGTATTTGAGCAAAACCTGCCCACCAAATTCCTGTCAAGACAAAAGAAATTTTTGTTACAATTCCCACGTTTTCAAACCCTAATTCTTTATAAAAAGTGATAGCTGCAAGCAAAAAAATTAGCAAAATAACACTCCCAATATAGCCCAAAGTAAAACCTTTGGCACTTACGACATCTATGTTTTCATCATCTGTAATTTCTGGAAGATAAGAATTATAAAAAACCAAACTTCCACTAAACCCAATCAGCCCCAGGCTAAAAAAGACAATTCCAATACTAATATGTTCTGTATCAAAGAAATAAAGACCAGCACAAGCAGCTGCACCCAAGTAACAAAAAAACTGCATAAAAGCTTTTTTCTTTCCACTATAATCAGCTATAGCTGTAAGTATTGGATTTATGAAGGCAATAATTAGGAAAGAAATAGAAATTGTATAAGAAAAAAGCACGGAATTTTTGACCTCAAAGCCCAAAAAGTTCACCATATCCATTTTTTCTTTGGATTTGGTGATGGCATCATAATAGATAGGAAAAATAGTAGAGGTAATGACAAGGGCAAAAACGGAGTTTGCCCAATCATACATTGCCCACGCTTTGATAACTTTGGGGTCGTTCTTAGTTGTCGTCATAAATTAAATAAAAATTTAGTAGTTATGACGACAAATATATAACTTTTTTTGTATTTTTTATCTTAGCTCTATCTTAAATAAGGATTTTTAGGAAATTCATAAAAACGAAAACCATCTTTTTTAAGGTTTTCAATAGTTTCAGGCGTTGGCATTTCTTTGAAAATAATAGCTCCAAGCACTTGATAAGGTATTATTGTAGCCTTACAAAGCAAATTATGAAGTCCCAATTTAAGCTTTATTTTTCTAAATATACCAGATGAATTATCCGCTTTTTGATTGTTAATTTTAGGAGTAAAATAATTATTATTGATGCCTTTAAACGCCACCGCAGGCAAATTCATTCCCATGGCAGCTTTTTCTATTTCTCTTTCTGATATTTTATAAACATAGTTTCCTACAGTTTCAAAAGAATACCTATTTTTCCATATTTTTTGGAGAATTTTTGTATCAAAATCATCCAAAATATTACGTATTCCCATTAAAAATGGCAAACGAGAAATTGGATCTTGTGGCTCAACAAACATAATGGCTTTTTTAGCCACACGCAACATTTCATAAACACCCATCATTGGGCGTGGAAAGTGATGATAAGCCTCCTTACAAAACGCATAATCAAAAGAATTATCTTCAAAAGTCATTTTTTCAACATTTTGTATGGAGAAATTATCAATTAAATTTTTTTCTTTTGTTGCTTTCAAAAAAGTAGCTGAAATATCACTGGCAGTAGCATTGCAGCCTCTTTCTTTGAAATAATTAGCATCAAAACCATAGCCATCACCCACTGTAAGCCAAGAAGTAGCAGGCTGGGCAAGTACATTAGCAAAATCAAACATGCGTTTGTGAATCCAATAATTGATAGAATTATCTTGCTTTTGCTTTTGCCAGTCATCTAAAACATTGAAACGTGTATCTATATTAGCATATTGTTTATCATACCAATTTGCGTGCATATCACTACTAATAGCGTCAAAACTCATTTTTTATTTTATTAAGTAGGTTATTATAATTAACTTATATTTCAATATAATTAAAATGACACATAATTATTTGATTACTAACATTTTATATTCATTTACAATTCACAATTAAAAATTCACAATTATTTAGAGATTATAAAATCTTGGGCAACGTACCTTATAAAAAGTATATCCTATGAAAAAACTTGATGTAAAATACATATCTTTGTCATACGGATTTCCTGTAAAACCTTTTGGAGAACGTGGTTGCGTAGGATTTGTTGTTGTTATGTTAAGGTCGTCTAGGTTATCTGTAAAAGTTTTTCTTGCAGAAAATTCTATAGCTAAATTCCAGTTTTCACCAATAACAAATTTTGTGCCTATACCAAAAGGAATTGCTATTTGATTGAGAGAATAAGAAGGATTAAGATTTTTTTGAGGAGTCATTCTGAAATATGCAAGCCCTGTAAACAAATAAGGCGACCAAAGTTGTTGATAACTTGGGCTACGAAACGGAAAAAAATTGTATTCTACTTGCGCTGAAAGTTCAAATATTCCTGTTGTAAAGCTATAATTTCGTGCTTTTTGGAACTGGTCGCCAGAATTAGCATCACTAGCGCGTATTTTCCCGAAGGTTGCTGTATATTTTGACGAAAAAGCCTCATTCCAGTTTTGCCTAACAAATATTCCTGCGCTTGCTCCCGCAGAATTCATACTAAATGAAGAAACTTCACCTCTATAAGTCATTGCGCCTATGTGTCCGCCTAGCTCGTCACGTTGTGCAAAGGAAGTAAGAGAAATAGCAAAAAAGATTAAAAAAAGGGCTATGTTTTTTTTGAATAGCATAAAAAGGATAAATAATTCAGGTATTTTCATAAAAATTATGAAGTTCAAAAAATAGTCTTCAAACTTCGTACCTATTTAATTTTTTCTGACAAATAAGATGTTTCATAATTAAAAAACCTTTCAACCAAGTTGGTAGAAAGGTTTTTTGATTATTAAGAATACGTAGTTTTTTAATTTATGTTGTCAATATATTGTATTCATTTACAATTCACAATTAAAAATTCATTCAATTATCTTCTGAATTTAGGACATCTAATGCCCGCACCCAAAATATAGTTAAGTCTTACAGAAGTTACGATATAAATGTCTTTGTCTTTAGCATTACCTCTTTGGTCACCTTTTGCACCAAATCCATTAACTGTTATTCCACCAGGAACATTGACAAGCGGACCTAAATCATCAGTAGCACCTTTAAAATCTCTTGCGCCACCATCTGCAATTCTATCAAAAACAATTAATTTTGCAAGAGGGCTTAATAATGTAGCATCAGCATAATTACCAGAAACATCATCAAGATAATCTGTGAAAGTATAACGGTAACCTACTTCAAACGCTAAATCCATATCATCACGCAGTTTATATTTGATACCAAGACCAAAAGGAATAGCTATGCTCACAAGAGAATATTTTGTTTTGTAGTCTGGAAGACCTTGTCCTTCTGTTCCTAATGGTTGTAATGCTTCCCATTTACCACCAACTTGCGTTTTTGGGTTATGATAAAATCCTGCTACTCCACCAAATACGTAAGGTCTCCAAGTATCACGTCTGTAATACATATCTAATGAGCGTTTTAGCTCATAAGAATACATGGCAGAAAGTTCAAAAATGTCGTTTCTAAAACTTGCATTACGGATATAACGGTAGCGGTGTCTAATATTTTTGGGGTCAGCACTCTCTATGTCAGAGCCTTGTAAGCGTACCCAACCAAGTTCAAATTCTACAGCAGAGCGTGGTCCTAGTCGTTTGGCTACTTCAAAGCTAAAACTTGGACGAGTAAAGGCTATATTACTACTTGTATATTGTTCTCTTGGTGCTAAATCTCCAAAATAATTGCCAATTCCTATGCCTACGCCGACGGTCCAATAAGACTGGCTAAATTCACGTTGGCTTTTTTGTTTGGTACTCCTTCGTTGTTGTGCTTCTGATGCAAAGCTAACAAGTAAGAGCGTTAAAAGGATAGCTAATTTTTTCATATATTGTTAAGGCATAAATTGTGCTTGGATAACACGTTTTCTTATTTAAGTCTCAAATATAGCTAAGAAAATAAAGATTTCAAAAAAAACTTTGTATTTTTTCAGAATATTTTTCAAAAACCATACCAAAGTATGTTTTCTACAATATTTTGAGAAAAAATAATTTTTTCTTTTTCCTTCTATTTCAATAATTATATATTATTTTTAATTTATATAAATTTGTTAATTAGCTTTTTTTACTGTAAAACTCACAGTTGTTCCTTTGCCTTCCTCTGTTTTGAGCATCATTAGTCCACCGTTTTTTTCCACAAAATCCTTACACATCAGAAGCCCTAAACCAGAACCTTTTTCTTTGTTTGTGCCAAGCATACTTACACGAGTATTGGGGTCAAAAATACGTGCAAGCACATCATTGCTCATTCCTACTCCAAAATCTTTGATACGAATAGTGATGTTATCATTCTTCTTTTCCGCTGAAATAATAACTTTCCCGTTTTCGTGAGAAAATTTGTAGGCGTTTGAAAGAAGGTTTTTTAGGATAAAATCTAACATATCTTTATCAAAGGTTGCATATAAAGTTCCATCTATTTTTGTTTCAATTATAAGGTATTTTTCCTGCGCTTGTCCTGCCATAGCAATTAAGTTTTCTTCAATGGCTTTCTTTAAATGAAGGCTATTTGGATTATATTCTAAGTCGCCAGATTGTGAGCGTGACCATTTTATTACATCTTCCATCAAAAGCATTACTTTATCCAAAGATTTATACATATCTCCGCTAAGTTCTTGCAATTCTTCAGAAGTGAAAGACGAGGTATGATATTTTAAAATATTCAAAAATCCTTTCAAACTATTCAAAGGATTGCGCAAATCTTGCGAAATAATAGAAAAAAGTTTATTTTTGAGGTCTAGTAGCTTTTCTAAGCGTTTTTCTGATTGTTTTACTTGTTGATTATTTTCTTCTAATTGTTGGTTTTTATCTTCTAAAAGCAAAGCATTTGATTTGATTTGTGATAATTGTTTCTTAATCTTTGTTATCATCAAATTAAAATCTTGTGAAAGTGTGCCTACTTCATCATTAGAATAGATTTTTACAGGTTTAAATTCTCCTTCAAAATTATTATCAACAGTAAATTCTATAATTTCTGATAATTTAATAATAGGAATTGTAATAAAAAATGACAAAAAATAACTAAAAGTAAGGCTTACAACAACAACAATGAGCATAGTTATCACAAAAATATTCTGAAAATCACCTTTAACTCCGTCAGAAAGCTTATTGACTTTTGCAATAGTTTTTTCTATAATATTAATAGCAATTTCTCCGTGTTGGCGCATTGTGTATTTAAAACCGTCATACGAACCATCATAGCCAATGGCTTTATCCAATGCAACAAGGTCTTTGAAAGCCGCTTGGTATCCTAGCAGTTTTTTATTGATGATAGCATCTGTATTTTGCTTTTGCATAGATACCATTACATTTTCAAAATTATCAATATAAACGGTTTCTTTGCGAGAAATATAATCTTTTTCGTGCTTACGCAGCATAAGTAAATCTATCATAGAAACCTTGCCAGAACTTTCTAAAAAATGTGCTATCTCACGCATATCACCTTCTTTGCCGTAGTCTTTAAAACCTCTATTTCTTGTCAAAACCACCACTTGGCGGAAGTTGTAACGGTACAAATCCAGTTCTTTTGAAATCAATAAAAGGTCTTCACGTACATCAATTTCGTTACTTTTGATGCTATTAGTAAGTGTTTTGATGCTTTTTTGCATACTATCAAGTTGTTGCTGGTGCTTGTCTAGGTATTTGCTCCTTCCGTGAGAGTAAAAGCTAGAACGAGAAGGCTCTGTCGCAAAAAAATCTTGCTCCACTTTGACAATTTTAAGAATACCTACCAATGTTTCTTCCATTTTTTCTGATACGTGGCTAAGGCTTTCACGTTTGTTGTAAAACCAAAGACTCATCAATGCCACAAAAATAATGACCATAATCAAAATAAAGAACGCCAAAAATAATTTATGACGCAAAGAAAGATTATTAAAGAATTTTAACATACTTTTGAGTTGTGAATTGTGCGTTGTGCGTTGTGAATGAATACAAAACACATAAATAACGTGTTGCAAATAAGTGGCGTGAACGCCACTGCTATACATAAAACCATTTTTTGACTTTGATATAAAAAGGTGGCGTTTACGCCACCTAGAATAAAAAAATAAAACTAGGAGTTTATTGACAATGTATTACTAACTTATTTATTGTAATATGCAAATGTATAAAAATTCTTATCAAATCCTTATAAAATCTAAAATCCGGGCTTGACTAAAAAAAGAAGACTTCGTTTAAAACGAAGTCTTCTTTAAATCATTGTAATTCGTAATTTCTAATTCGTGATTGACAATTATTTTTGTCCTTTCTTTTCTGTTGTTACTTCATCATCTGTGCGCAATTTCTTAGAAATAGCATCAGAAGGTGCAGACACTACTTTTTCTCCTTCTTTTACGCCTTTAGTGATTTCCATATTATCAAAATCACTGATACCAATTTCTACCTTACGAGCTTCTACTTTTTTTGTTTTTTCATCATAAATAAACACTAACAAATCATCTTTTTTATCAGAAGATTTTTTCTTGTTTTTCTCTTCTGTTGCATTTTTAGCTGCTTTGTCGTCCATTTTCTTAAATTCTTGCGCTCCTTCTTCTCTTTTTTTGACTTCATCAAGGCTTTTAGCTACAATAGCACCATTCGGTACGGATATAATATTACTTTTTGTTTCTGTAACAATATCCACAGAGGCGGTCATTCCTGGTCTGAAAGGCGAAAGTTTGCCTGTTGTTCTCTTCAAATCAGCATAAGAACTCGCTAAAATACGCACTTTCACTTCAAATTCTGTCACTGCATCAGCCGTAAGCGTAGCTTTTGCAGTATTGCTGATAGAACTTACAATGCCTTTAAATTGCCTATCTCTGTAAGAATCAACCTCCACAATAGCGGTATCACCCAACGCAATACGCACAATATCCGTTTCATTGACATCAACACGCACTTCCATTTCATTCAAGTTGGCAATACGCAAAAGTTCCGTTCCTGTCATTTGTGCCGTTCCTACAACTCTCTCTCCTTTTTCAATGACTAATTTAGAGATAATTCCACTCATTGGCGCATAAATGGCAGTACGAGAAAGGTTATCAGATGCCTCATTTACAACTGCTGACGCACTTTGTACGTTATATTCTGCTGCATTGATATTCTGACGAGCTGCATTTAATTCAGCTTCAGCTACTTTGTATTCAGATGTAAATTGGTCAAATTCTGCATCAGAAATCACTTTTTGTGTATGAAGTTCTGTATTCCTTTTAAAACTAGCTTGCACACGCACAAATTGCGCTGCAGCTTGTGTAGCACGTGCCTGCGACTGCGCAAGCCCTGCACGCACATTATTAAGTGATGCATTTGTACGACTTACGGCAGTCTGATAATTATCAGGACGAATACGCAAAAGTAACTGTCCTTTCACCACAGAATCACCTTCTGCGACATAAAGTTCTGTTATTTCACCAGAAACATCTGGCGAGATTTTTACTTCTACTTCTGGTTGCACTTTGCCTGATGCCGTTACTTTTTCTATAATGCTACTAGGTTTTACGGTAGCTATTTCAACAAAAGTTTTTTCTTTTTGTCCTATCCAGCCAGCACTTTTGCCGACTATAAAAAAGAGTATCAAACCTCCGACAATAACGCCTAAGTAAATAAAAATTTTGTTGCTTTTCTTCTTGATTGCCATTTTCTTAATGATGAATTGTTGATTATCAGTAAATTATCTAATGAATTATTTATAAAATTTGTATAAAATTCTTTGTTGTTTTATCATTTTATAGAACAATAACGGCAGATGCAAAAAAAAATTACTTTTGAGTAGTTTTTTTTGTAGATATGGCTAGTTTTTGTGTAGTTTTGCACTTCACACCTCACACCTCAAACTTCACACCTTAAAATGAAAGTATCTATTACACAGCCTTTTGAGGCTATTTATGCACTTTTCTTGCACGAGTTCTTAGGCTATCTTGTGGAGGCTTTTGTGGTACAAATCAACTCTAAAAAACAACTCACCTTACAATATCAAAATATTTCTTCTAAAAATGCACCAGAATTTACCGCAAATTTGGATAAAACTGATTTTGAATTGGTTGCTTTAATGGATAGCATTCAGCCAGAGGCAATTATAAAGAAGTTTTATAACAAAAAAATTACGCCAACAGACTTTTTTCTAAAAATTTATCACAAAGAAAAAGGCGACAAACCTCTGCAAGAAGCAATAGGAAATTATATTGATGCAAAAAAAGCTAAAATACTTGCTTTAATACTTCCTTTAACACACCAAAAACGGCTTTTTGTAATGGGAACTGACGGCAACCCTACGTGGCAGGAAGTCCAAAAACCGCTTAATCCTGTGAGTATTTTGTTTCATTTTTTTAGAAATGAAGAAAATACGCACTACTTTCCTACACTCAAACACGAGGGAAACAAGCTAGAATTTCAGTATAAAAATGCTATTATTTTGTGTAACGAACCCGCTTATTTACTTGTAAACAATAATTTATACCATTTTCAGCAAAATGTTGATGGGCATAAATTGCGCCCTTTTCTGAACAAAAAATTCATTAATATTCCAAAAAATGTGGAAGAAATGTATTTTAAAAAGTTTGTTGCACCGCTTGTAGCATCTTTTGACGTTCACGCAGAAGGATTTAGCATCAAAACAGAGCAATATCCGCCAACAAGTATCATTTATTTTACTGAAAATATCAATAAAACCACCTCACTAGCAACTGCTAGCCCCTCCTTGCAAGGGCAAGTAAAAGTAGGGGAACAAACTCCCCTCCTTCAAAAGGAGGAGCTGGGGGTGGTTTCAGACAATAATTTATCCTTAGAAATCAATTTTAAATATGGAATTTTTAGTTTTTTAGCTGATGAAAACACGCTCAAAGATGCCAGTAAAGATGTTAAGGCAAGCGTTAGTGTAGAAAAAACAGAAAATTCTTTTATCTTTCACCGTATCAAAAAAGACATTATTTATGAAAAAAGTATCTTAGATTTTTTGAGGGAAAATAATATTTATCAAGATACAAATAAAAATATTTTTCTTAATTGGGCAAATAATAACGCTGAAACGCTACAAAGGCTTAAAATTATTGTTCAACAAAACAAAAAAGATACCCAGCAGTATTTTTTGGGTACGTCAAGCATCAATATTGTTATAAAAGAAGTGAAAGATTGGTTTGATATCAATGCTAGAATTATGTTTGGAGCGTTTGAAGTACCTTTTTTGAAACTTCGCAAGTATATTTTGGCAGGAAAAACAAGTTTTACTTTGCCTAATGGTGAAATTGCTATTATCCCCCAAATGTGGTTAGATAAATATGTGGATTTATTCCATAATACACAACATTTTTTAGATGATGATGACAATAATAACAATCATTTTCAATTGCAAAAACATCATTTTAACCTTGTAAACGAACTAAAAGAAGCGCAATTAGCAGAAGTTGATTTTTCAAAAAAGTTAGATAAATTACGCAATTTTGAAGAAATAGAAGATTATCTTTTACCCATTAGTTTTGTGGGAGAACTGCGCCCCTACCAAAAAGCAGGCTATAATTGGATGCGTTTTTTGGGTGATTTTGGACTTGGTGGCTGCCTTGCTGATGATATGGGACTTGGTAAAACCATTCAAACTATTGCACTATTGCTTTCTGAAAAAGAACAAAATAGCAATCAAACCACCCCTAACCCCTCCTTGCAAGGAGGGGGACAAACTCCCCTCCTTCAAAAGGAGGGGCTGGGGGTCTCTAATCCTTCACTTATCATTTTGCCTACCTCACTTGTGCATAATTGGGTGATA
This sequence comes from Raineyaceae bacterium, assembly GCA_043764015.1. Classification (GTDB taxonomy): domain Bacteria; phylum Bacteroidota; class Bacteroidia; order Cytophagales; family Thermonemataceae; genus JANYGM01. The sequence goes on along the minus strand of JAYUKY010000121.1, from coordinate 24,846 downwards.
GAAATAGCAAAATTTGCGCCTAGTTTGCGTGTACTCATATATACAGGCGCAAAGCGTGAGAAAAAATTAGTTGCTTTTAGTCATTTTGATGTGATTATTACAACTTATGGCATCATACGCATAGATACGCCCTATTTGGAAAAGATTTTGTTTAATTATATCATTTTAGATGAGTCGCAGGCTATCAAAAATCCTAGTGCTAATACATCAAAAGCGGTACTACTTTTGCGCTCCAAAAAACGCCTAATTCTTACAGGAACGCCTATTGAGAATACAACAATGGACTTATGGTCGCAAATGAATTTTATCAATAGAGGACTTTTAGGCACGCAAACTTTTTTCAGAAAAGAGTTTTTAAATCCTATTGAAAAACAAGAAAATCTATTAAAATTAAAGAAACTTTATGCCACAATAAAGCCCTTTATTTTGCGTAGAGATAAGAAACAAGTTGCAAAAGAGTTGCCTGACAAGGTGGAAAGCGTGCTTTATTGCAAAATGAGCAAAGAGCAAAACGAACTTTATGAGCGCACAAAATCACATTATAGAAATCAGATTTTGGAAGAAATAGAACTAAATGGCGTGAGCAAATCACAGATTTTGCTGCTTCAAGGGCTTACCCAACTGCGCCAAATAGCTAATCACCCAAAAATGATAGACACTGAATATGTCGGCAATTCAGGTAAAATGGAGCAAATTATAGAAAAAATATCCGTTTTGGTGGAAAACGGAAAGAAAATGCTTGTTTTTAGCCAATTTGTCAAACATCTTAGCCTTGTGAGAGAATATTTAGATACACAAAAAGTGCCTTACACGTATTTAGACGGCAGTACCAAAGACAGACAAACACAAGTAGAGATTTTTCAGAAGGACGAAAATATAAAAGTTTTTTTGATTTCTTTGAAGGCTGGTGGTGTGGGTCTTAACCTTACGGCAGCAGAATATGTGTTTTTGCTTGACCCTTGGTGGAACCCAGCAGCAGAAGCACAAGCAATAGACAGAGCGCACCGCATAGGACAAAAAAACGTGGTTTTTACTTATAAATTTATCTCCAAAAACACTGTTGAAGAGAAGATTTTAGCGCTTCAACACAACAAGAAAAAATTGGCAAATGATTTGATAAACATAGAAGAAAGTTTTATGAAAAGCCTCAGTAAAGAAGATATTATGGCACTTTTGGAGTAGAATTAGATAACGACATTGATAATTTGTATATCAGTCCGCTGGACTGATATATTTATAGAAAACAGTCAAAAATGTATTTCGCTCCGCTGGAGCGAAATATTTATAAAACTAGTACTTGCTAGTACCGCTCCGCTGGAGCGAAATACAAACACAATGATATTTCTATAAATATACAGTTCCGCTGAAACTAATACAAATTATCAATGTCTTTGTCTAAATATGGCGTTTTTGTGTGAATTTGTTTAGCCTAAAAAATTACAATTTATCTTTTAATTTCAAAAAATAAGTTTCCAAATAATGATAGTTTAAATAACTAATAATCAATGAAATAACAAAAGCACCACTTGAATAAATAATAGTTTGCGTAAATCCGACAGGAAATCCATTTGAAGTAATTTTAAGTAGCTTGTAGATAATAATCATCACTTGAATAGCAATAGGGTGCAACAGATATAATCCATAGGTGTATTTGCCCAAAATAGATAGATATTTTAAACGTCCATATTTGAAAAGAGAATTTTGAGAAAAATTTTGTTCCAAAATAATAAATCCAAAAAATAAAGCACCCAAAATGGGCATAAAAATAATATCATAAAAACTTGGATAAATATAATTTCCATAAAACGTTATAGAAAATCCAAGAATATAAATCAAAATAATCAACCATTTTTTCATATGCGTAATTATCTGCAAAAACAGTTCAGATTTGATTGAATAGTAAGCCAAAAGCCCTCCTACTACCAAATTTGACATCACAGAAAATGTGTGATAATAAATAACATCACCATCAGCCCTATTAGAATAACGAAACAAGCCAGAAATAACAATTACCTTCATAAATATGGAAGGATACCATTTTTTTGGATAAATCATAAACAGAAGTGGCCAAACCAAATAAAATTGCTCCTCAATAGAAACAGACCAAGTAATAGCAACCATCATAGGCGAGGTAGCGTGTAGCTTGCTTTGAGCAATATAAATAGAATCAAAATTACTTAGAAATGAGAGATGATACCAAATTCTGTTTGGTAAATCTGTGTCCATTCCTATTATTTTTTTTAAAATAGGATAAATAAAAAAACCAAAAATAACTACAAAAAAGAAAAGAGTCCAAATACGTAGTGTTCTGCGCATATAAAAATGTTTTATATCAAGTTTGCTAGTTTCTTCTATTTCTTTAATAATCAAGTAAGTAATTAAAAATCCACTCAAAACAAAAAAGAAAGAAACACCCACACCACCAGACATAGCAAAATTAATGATATGGTTGTATAAATCATTGTCAGAAAGTCCCAAAACAGCTATTTTCAACATAGAATGCGAAGCAAAAACTGCAAAGAATGCTAAAAACCGTAGTGTATCTAGATTTTCAAAGTAAATTTTATTACTAGGTAAAGGTTTATCCATTATCTTAAATTATTCGTTGAAGCACTTTTGACAACCTCAAAGCGTTTTTTGAAATTTAAAAAATATTTTTCCATATAAGTATATGAAATATAAGCGGTTAGTATAGTAGCTACTAAAATTGTTCCATAAACAATAATGTATTTGTAGGGAGTTGCTATTGTTAATTCTGAAAATATTTTGGCAAAAAGGAAAATAAGCAGGGGGTGAACAACATAAATGCCATAAGAAATTTTGCCTAAAAAATCAAAAATACTGTTTTCTAGGTTGATAAGTCTATTTTTTATATTGATTTGCCCAATAATAATCACAAGCCCAACCACAGAGATAATTTCATTATCAATAATTGAAGCAAAATGATACTTGTTGATAGCCACCAAAAATAAGATAAACCAACAAATACTCTGTGAAATTTTATTATCTGCTAAACGTAAAAACAAAGTATGTTTTTGTTTGTAAAGTATTGCTCCAACGCCTCCAATCATCATACAATGAAATCTTGTAACGTGTATTACCACTTCCAAAATAGAATTTGGATAAAGAAAATGCAACGCTACTTTTATACTTATTATGCTGATAATCATTATAATAAGTGGCATAATTAAATTATTTATTTTTTTATTTAGCCAGGGCCAGAAAAGATAAAATTGCTCTTCCACTCCCAAAGACCAATAATGCGTAACAAATGCCATTCCTGTACCCAATACAAATGGAATATTTGGAGTGTAGAAAACATAAAAAAATAAATTCTTAACATCTATATCAAAACCATAAATAAGCATTGTAACCATACATACAAGTAAATATACGTAATAAAGTGGCCAAATACGTAATATCCTTCTTAAATAGAATTTTTTAATATTTATTTCTGCTCTTTCTTTTTCTGTTTGAAGCAAAAAAGTGATTAAGAATCCACTTAAAACAAAAAAAATACTTACACCAAATCCTGCCAAAGATAATCCTTTTGGTTTTCCATCTGCAAAAGTACCAAAAAGGTGTGCATCTAATCCAAAACTACTCAAACCTAACGTAATGTGTGAAATAACAACTGCAATAGCCGCAATGGCTCTAAGCCCATTTAATCCAGGAAAATAAATAGTTTTATTACTCATAAATATTTAAAAAAGTTGCCATTATATGATACCTTCCACAAACATATCTCTTTTTTCTTAATTTGGATAGAATAAAGCACAAAATAAAAAAGATTTTCTTTTTCTTAAAAAAAACCTTATCTTTGCGCAAAATTTTAAGGATTATAAGGATAGAAAAAATAATCATCTAAACATTAAAAATTAAGAAAAATGGCTATCACAGCACAAGACGTAAACAAACTTCGCCAAATGACTGGTATGGGAATGATGGATTGCAAAAATGCACTCACAGAGGCAGAAGGCGACTTTGACAAAGCAATTGAAATCCTTAGAAAAAGAGGAGAAAAAATCTCTGCAAAACGTGCAGACAACGAAACTAAAGAAGGACAAGTACTCGTACACACAAACGAAGCTGGTACAGAAGGTACTATTATTGCACTTAGCTGCGAAACAGAGCCTGTTTCTAAAACTCCTGATTTTGGTATTCTTGCAAAAAATATCCTTGATTTGGCAGTAGCTAACAAACCAGCTTCTACTGATGCCTTGCTTGCGCTGAAAATTGGTGACAAAACTATTGGCGACAGCATTACGGAAATGGTCGGCAAAATTGGTGAAAAATTAGCTATTACGCATTTTTCACAAATTACGGCAGAAAAAATCATTCCTTACATTCACGCAGGCGCAAAATTAGGCGTTTTGGTAGCACTCAAAGGTATTTCTGGTGTTGATGTTGCTGCTATTGGAAAAGATGTAGCTATGCAAATTGCTGCTATGAAGCCTATTGCAGTTGATAAAGATGATGTTGACCCTACAATAGTTGAAAAAGAAATAGAAATTGGAAAAGAAGTTGCTCGCAACGAAGGTAAGCCTGAAGCAATGCTTGACAAAATAGCACTTGGAAAATTGAATAAATTTTATAAAGATAGCACTTTGCTTAACCAAGATTTTGTAAAAGATGGTTCTAAAACTGTTGCACAAGCACTTAAAGATGTAACTGCTGACCTTACAGTAACAGCTTTCAGACGTGTTTCTGTAAACTAATTTTTTGAATTGTAAATTGTGAATGAATACAATGAATATTTTATAACACAAAAAAGCCTTTTCAATAGTTGGAAAGGCTTTTTTGTTTTTTTTAAATTAAAAGAAATTTTGTATATTTGTATGCAGATTTTCCAAATCTTTAAACATAACTCACAAAAAATGCTTCAAATTGGTATTACTGGCGGTATTGGTTCTGGGAAAAGTATTATTTGTCGTATTTTTGGCTCTTTGGGTGCGCCCATTTATGATGCAGACGCACGAGCAAAAGCCATTATGAACGAAAATAAAAAGCTAAAAAACGAAATTATACAGCATTTTGGAGAAGAGAGCTATATGAATGGGAATCTTAACCGTTCTTATTTGGCTGCAAAAGTATTTTCTGATGCTAATGAAGTCAAAAAACTGAATAGTTTGGTACACCCAAAAGTAGCAGAAGATTACTTATATTGGGTGCAAAAGCAGTTTTCTTTGGGCGTGCCTTACGTAGTACGTGAGGCTGCACTAATGATAGAATCCAATTCTCACAAACAATTAGACAGACTTATTACGGTTTTTGCTCCTGAAAATTTGCGCATACAACGTGTGCAAAAACGTGACCCACAACGCACAGAAGCAGAAATAAAGGCAATTATCAGTAAACAAATTAGTGAAGAAGAAAAAATGAAACTAGCTAATTATGTGATTTATAATGATGATAAAACACCAGTTTTACCACAAATACTAGAATTAGATGCGAGTTTCAGGAGGTAAATAATCTCCAGCCAAAGCGGAGCAACAATTATTATAGACTCTTCTAGGCAAAGCCTTTTTGTAATGTACACTAATTTTTTGCAAAATTTATAATTCACAATTAAAATACTTATCTTTGAGCCGAAATACTCAAGAATACTCAACTTAAAAAAAATAAATATGCCAGGAAGTGAATTATTTGGCGCAGAAGAGCGCAAAGAAGTAAATGACGTATTAGAAACAGGTGTTTTATTCAGATATAACCACGACTCAATACGCAAAAATCATTGGAAATCAAGAGATTTTGAAGCAGCATTAGCTAAATTTAATGGCGTAAAATATGCGCATTCTTGCACAAGTGGCTCTACCGCAGTGGCTATTGCTATGGCAGCCTGTGGTATTGGTGCGGGTGATGAGGTGATTGTGCCTCCATTTACGTACATAGCGACCGCAGAAGGCGCAATGCTAGGCGGTGCATTGCCTATTTTTGCAGAAATAGACGAAACGCTTTGTCTTTCTCCAGAGGGCATTCGTGCCGCTATTACGCCAAAAACCAAAGCCATTGTGCTTGTGCATATGTGCGGGTCTATGGCGAAAATTACAGAAATATTGGAAATTTGTAAAGAATTTAATCTTTTGCTTATTGAAGATACTGCACAAGGTTTGGGCGCAAGTTACAAAGGAAAAGCAGCTGGCACTTTTGGGCAAATGGGTTGTTTTTCTTTTGATTTTTTCAAAATTATTACTTGTGGAGAAGGTGGCGCAATTATTTGTAATGATGAAAATCTTTACCATAAAGCTGAACAATTTTCAGACCACGGACACGACCATCTTGGCGACAATAGAGGTGCGGAAAATCACCCAATAGTTGGTTTTAACTACCGTATGGGCGAAATGAACGCAGCTGTCGGACTTGCACAAATCCGTAAAATTGATTATATCTTGTCGCAACAACGCAAACATAAGAAGGTTTTACACGAAACCTTAGCTAAATTCCCAGAGGTTAGTTTTAGGCATATTCCTGATGAAAATGGTGATGCAGCTACTTTTATGGACTTCTTTTTGCCTGATGAAGCCACAGCACGTGCCGTAGTGACAGAACTGAAGGCGTTGGGTGTGCCTGACATTACAGGCGTGCAATATTGGTACGACAATAATTATCACTATATCCGTAACTGGGAACACCTGCGTAATATGAATTCCCCTATGAAAATGGTCGTTCATTTGCTTGGTGCGCCACAAGATTACAATAATTTGCATCTTCCAAAAACAGAAAATTTGATGCAAAGGCTGATTTCTTTGGTCGTAAAAGTGGCTTGGACAGACGAACAACTGCAAACGCTTTCTTCCAAAATCACACAAGCATTAGAAAAAGTTTTTGCAAAAGCAAACGCATAGGCGAGGTACGAAATAAGAGGTACGAAGTACGAATGTAAAACTTTGGTTATTTTTGGGAAGTCAGGTGTTTCCACCTGACTTCAATTATGTGCTTTTAAACTTAAATATGAAAAAAACAGATTATTTCTTTTCTCTTTATTTTGGACTAATTGACAAAATGTACCTTCAAACGCTCACCGTTGAGTTAGAATTTACGCAATTAGACAAATATTTTATCATTTTGTGGGTAATAGAGGAAAGTGAACAAAGTAAAAAACCTATTTCACAGCAAAATGTAGCTGATTTGCTCAAAATTGATAAGGCAGGAATGGTGCGTATTATTGATTTTTTGGTCAAAAAAGGTTACATCACACGTGAGCAAGGCACAGACAAACGTAGTTATGTGCTTGCGCTCACTCGTAAGGGTAAAAAAACTGTTGCCGAAATTGGAGAAGGCATTGAAAATATGAACAACGAGGCAATGATGGGATTTTCTGAAGATGAAAAAAAACAATTTATTTATCTGCTACAAAAATCTTATAAAAACCTTTCCAAAAACCCTGAAAGTGATTTTTTACTGAAATTTTTAGAAGATTTAGCTTAGAAAACAGATACTAAAAATTGGACACATTACGAAAATTTATAGAAAACTATATTTCACTTCCATTAGAGGAATGGGAACAGATTTCTGGTTTTTTTGAAAAACGAATTATAGAGAAAGACGAAATTGTACTACAAGAAGGTAAAGTTTGCCGACACCTTTACTTTGCGGAAAGCGGATTACTTCATTTTTATATCAATAAAGATGGAAATAACATCACTAAATTTTTTACGGAAGCACCCTATTTTTTCACCTCACAAGCAAGTTTTAATTCCCAAAAACCTGCAAACGAGAATATTCAAGCCATAGAAAAATCAGTCGTTTGGCAAATTTCGTATAAACAAGTAAATGAACTTTATAAACTTAAAAGTTGGACAGATTTTGCAAGAAAAATAATTCAAGAAGTACAATTTTTCACAGAAGAAATCTTAGAAGAACTCCAAACTGAAACCGCAGAATTCCGTTATGAAAAAATGTTACAAAACAAACCCAAACTTTTAAAACGTATTCCTCTGAAAATTTTAGCCTCCTATTTAGGCATTGCCCCACAATCTTTAAGCAGAATAAGAAAAAAACTGACTACTTAACTTATGTGAAGTAGTTTCTGGTTTTATAGATAGATATTTGCAAAAAGTTTTTTAAGTTTTCCACAATCTATCTAAAAAAATGGAGCAAAGTAATCATCATTTCAGCTTTACAATCCCTGTAAACACAACAAAAGCGAGTGTTTGGCAAACACTTATTGATGTTCAAAATTGGCATCAATGGGATACAGAAATCATTGAGGCAAACCTTGAAGGCACTTTTGTAGAAGGTGCAAAAGGAACAATGAAGCCCAAAACTGGACCAAAACTGGAATTTTATATTTCAGAACTTATCCCTCACAAGTCTTACACTTTCAATACAATTATGCCTGTTGGTGAACTCGTGATTAAACGCAGTTTGACAGAAAAAAACAACGAAATTCATTTTACAGATGATATTGCGTTTACAGGGTTTTTAAAGTATATTTTTGGATTTATGCTTGGTGGACAATTCAGAAAAGTTTTGCCAGAAGTAATGAATAATTTTAAAAGAATAGCAGAAAACAAATGAAAATAATAATTTTCTTATGCTTGTTTTCTATGTCTTTGAGGTTGCAAGCACAAACAAACGAACCTAAATTACCAGTTGGAAATATCAGATTAAGTTTTCTGATTTTTCCACCGTTTAGCCCTTTGCTCACACTAGAAATGCGAACATTTGATAAAATTACTATTCAGTTAGAAACAAATTTTATCAATACACACGGAATAAATTTGAAGTATTTTATCAACGAAAGAATGAATAAACATTTTGTATTTGTTGGAACTGCATTTATTGAAAACGACTTTTTGCGTAAAGATAAAAATATTGCTTTTCTACCTTATGCAGGTTACGGCTATGCGTACAGGTTTGGAAAATCTAATGCTTGGACTTTTGACAGCAGACTAGGAATTGGACGAACAACAAACGCAGACAACAACGCAATTTATCCAGTTCTAAAAACAGGAATTGGACGAACTTTTTAAAATCAAAAAAATGATAGCATTAAAAATAATTTATATAGCAAATATCATTGTAGCAGGTTGGATAAGTATTACATCAGTTTTCAACCCAAACAAATCCGCAATAACAGTTTTTCAAAATGCGTACCAACCAACGGAAGTAATAAGGCTTGTAGGTTGTCTTTGGTTAGCAATAGCCATTTTATCAATTTTAGGGCTTTGGCGACCAATTTCATTTTCACCAATTCTTTTGGTACAGCTAATCTACAAGGGAACTTGGCTTTTAGTAGTCGCCTTGCCTGCCATTAGAAATAATCAGCCTTATCCAACAGGAATGGCATTATTTTTTCTGATTTGGGTACTGGTTTTGCCGTTTGTTATTCCTTGGACAGAATGGACAAAATAAATAGCCTAAAAAAAGCCGTTGTTTGTATCTTACAAAAAACGGCTTTTATTTTGTATTGATTATTAACTACTTAGCTGAAATTAGCGGTTATCCAAAAGGCAAAAAGTTGAAGGACAATTTTAATTAGATTTTCTTTGTAAGGTGCTTCATTTTCATCTTGCATATTACTAGAATTGTCAATTTCTGTATTTCCAGTAAAATTACTTGTTTTCCCTTTGATGCCTTCTTTTACATTTTCCTTTATTTCTTCTTGCTGAACAATTTTAACTTCTTTTTTGATTTTTAGCGGAGCAAGATTATCTTTCTGATTTTTTTTGTAAGGTGCTGTACTTTTTAGTTTCTTAAATTTTTCATTAGGATTATCCAAAAGCACATCACCATCTAAAATAAGTGATTGCGCCTGGCTAATACTACTTGTAGCAATGATTAGCGCAAGAAATAAGCAGAATGTTTTAATAAGATTTTTCATAAAAGTAGTAGTAAATATTTTTTGTTTCTTAGGTGATAGCATAACGACAAAAATAAGACAAAGAAAGTTGTAAAAAATTAGAAAATAATTGATAAAATAATGCTTATTTTTCAAATATTTTTTACCAAGCTTCGTTTTGCTTTATTGTAGCTGAAATCACTTCAAAAACATTAGGCAAATATAACCATTTTCTTGTTAAAAAAAACCTTTTTTAATTTATTTTTTATTGCACCTCAAAAGCACCAATATCTACATTTCCGTTGCGAGGTTTGCCTCTTTGGTCTGTTGTAGGTGCGCCTGTGCTAGTTCCTTTGTCTTTTGCGGTGCTTGTGGCAGGAAGAGCCATTGTTTTTGTTGCACCTGTATTGTCTGTAAGTGGCAGAAGTCCCGCATCAGTTGTGAGAACGCTAGTTGTAATCCAGTTGTCGTCTGCTGTTCCAAATTGGCTAGTATATTCCTTTGGAAATTGCATATTTCCTTGATTTACAGTAAGATTAGATTGCTTATTGATGACTGCGCCTGCATCTGCATTACTTTGACTACCAACACCAACCTTATTTTTGTAAAATAAATTATTGGTTAAAGTCAAATTCCCACCATTAAAAATGGCACTAGCAAAGTTTCCAGCCCTATTTTCAGCAAAAGTACAATTCGTAAGCGTTGCCGTTTTATTTGCACCACTACCATCTAAGGCAAGCGCACCACCCAAACCATCATTCCCACTAACAGCATTATTGCCTTTGAAAGTGCAATTAGAGATAGTTGCGTTGTAATTCGTTGTCCAAATTGCACCACCAAGCCCTATTGTGTTGTTATCTGCAAAAGTAGAATTAGTAAGATTTAGGCTACCATTCATAAAATAAAATGCCCCACCTTTGTCTGGTGAACAACTATTGCCCTCAAACGAGCATTTATCCATAGTCAAAGCACTTCCTTTTCCTGCATAAAAAATAACATTTAGTGCGCCTGCTTGGTATTTAGCCTTATTATTGATGAAAGTACAACCGCACATAGACATTGTGTTATTTACGCCATTTTGGTCAACGCCATCAACATAAATTGCGCCACCACTTCCGCCTTTGTCAAAAGTGCCTCCTGTGCCTGTAGCCTCATTATTTTCAAATTTACAGTTGATAAAAGTTTGAGAACTTCCAATAGTACCGACAGCACCACCGTTTGCCGCTTTGTTGTTGCTAAAAATACAATTAGAAAACAAAACCTCTTTGTAGCCTCCTGTATGCATCGCACCGCAAGCATCAGCGTTAGAAAGTTGGCTTTGATTGTTATTAAAAGTAACATTGATAACTTTCAAACTACCAAAAAATCTCCCCAAAATAGCCGCTCCGCCTAGTTCGTTGTTAGCTTTTCCGTTGATAAGTTTCATATTTTGCACAGCAAATAAAGTGCCTTCCCCTTGATTTGCTGGGGCTAATTTGTCAAAAATACGAACAGAATTATTGCCACTAATGGTTAAAATATCTTTTCCATCAATAATAACTTCTTTGCATGCAGGCACATCTAACGAGCTTGTAAGCGTGAGCGTAAAAGGCGTAGTGCCACAATTACAATTAATTTTCCCACCTGCCGTAATGAGGGTTTGAAGGGCGGTTTGTGTGCAACTTGCAGACGTACCGTCTCCCCAGTTGCTTGCTCCTGTCATATCCAAAGCGGCTGGCGCAGTACAAACAATACTTACTGGCGTGCTGATAATAGGGTCTGGTGTAGGGTCTGACTTAGATTTGCAAGCAAAAAAACTACTTGCAACAAGCATAGATAAAAATAAATTTTTCATAAGATTTTGTTTTGAGTTCTTAGATTCTGTTTTGAATTTACGTAAATGTATATTTATTTGTTTCAGTTAATAATATTTTGTTATCAAAACTTTTGCTTTATTATTTGAGTTTGCTAAATAAGTTAGAAATAACTCGTAAATTTGCGTAAAATCTTATATAAAAAAATATCTCAAAATATTATGTCAGAAATAAAAGAAGTAAAACCAGAAATAAAAGACCCTTTGAAATTACAAGATATGCCTTTTAAGGCTAATTTTGACTTAAATAGCAATTTTAATGATGCCATAGACTTTTATGAAGAGCCAGAAGCCACATTTTCAATGCACCCAAAAAAGTTTATGTTATGGCTTTTCATTGTGAGTATTGTAATGATTTTTGCCTCTATGACTTCCGCCTACATTGTGCGACAATCAGAGGGAGATTGGCTACAATTTGCCCTTCCTGATGCGCTTTGGGCGAGTACGGTAGTGATTATTATTAGTAGTTTTACGGCACAATGGTCGTATAATGCCGCTAAGAAAGACAATGTCAAAAATATGAAAATTGCTATGGGACTTACTATGGTGCTTGGCGTGACGTTTTTGGTGTTGCAAGTGGTGGCGTGTGGCGAAATGATAGAAAATAATATTTATTTTGGTGGTGTAGATAGAGCAAATAATGCCGTAAATCCTTCTGGGTCATTTGTTTATGTATTGTTGTTTTTGCACGCAATGCACCTAATTACTGGGGTTATATTTTTGTTTTTGGTAGGAATAGCCGTTTTTAAATACGAAGTTCATTCAAAAGCAACCACAAGAATACAAATGAGTACCATTTACTGGCATTTTTTGGGTGGTTTGTGGGTTTATTTGTTTGTATTTTTAGTTATCAACAGATAGTAATTGCCACAGATGCACAGATGAATACAATAACTGTATTATCTGTGCATCTGTGGCAATTAAATAACGAATTTTTAACATTTGGAAAAGTGGACTTATTAACGTATTTTTGCGTTTTGAAATCTCTAAATAAATTAAAATAATAAAATATGAGTTTACTTGTTGTTGGTTCTGTTGCTTTTGATGCTATAGAAACGCCTTTTGGCAAAACAGATAAAATTATTGGTGGCGCAGCTACTTACATATCTCTTTCTTCTTCTTATTTTACCAAAGATGTTAAGTTGGTGGCAGTTGTAGGTGGAGATTTTGCCAAATCTGATATTGAAATGCTACAAAAGCACGGTGTCAATACGGAAGGTTTGCAGATTAAAGAAGATGAAAAATCATTTTTTTGGTCTGGAAAGTACCATAATGATATGAATAGCCGTGATACACTCGTGACGGAACTCAATGTTTTAGGAACTTTTGACCCCATTATCCCTGAAAGCTACCAAGATTGTGAGTATTTGATGCTTGGAAACCTTGCGCCTGCTGTTCAGAAAACTGTCATAGAACGCCTAAAAAACCGTCCAAAACTTATTGTAATGGATACAATGAACTTCTGGATGGAAATTGCAATGCCTGATTTGCTAGAAACCATCAAACTCGTTGATGTACTTTCTATCAATGATGAAGAAGCTAGACAACTTTCTGGTGAATATTCTTTGGTAAAAGCAGCTAAAAAAATTATGGAATTGGGCGTTAAAACCCTCATTATCAAGAAAGGAGAACACGGAGCACTACTTTTCCAAAAAGACCAAATTTTCTTTGCCCCAGCACTTCCATTAGAAGAAGTATTTGACCCAACAGGTGCAGGAGATACATTTGCAGGTGGTTTTATTGGTTATATTGCAAAAACAAAGGATATTTCTTTTGATAATATGAAACGTGCTTTGATTTATGGCTCTGCAATGGCTTCACTTTGTGTAGAAAAATTTGGCACAGAACGCCTTTTAGACCTCTCGCAAGATGACGTAAATTCACGTGTGCAGGAATTTATTGACTTGGCTCAATTTGAAATCCAATTAGCATAGTAGTAGATACGAAGTTTGAGGTACGAAATACGAATGTAGAATTTTGTATTTAAAAAAAGTGGTTGAATTGCTCACACAATTCAACCACTTTTTTTTAAGTTGCATACTATTTAGGTTTGGCATTCGTTTTGCTATTAAATTTGAAAATTTTAACAAACTCAATCAACTAAAAATCATTCTAAATAATTTAAAAACTTTTTTATGAAAATTTTGACAAAAAAAATAATTTCAGTGTTCTTAATTTGCTTAATAACATCTTTTGGTATTACAAGCACGCTACAAGCACAATCAGGTACAGACAGCGGAGATGATCTTCCGCTCAAAAAGAAAACAAAAAATTATACAAATGATGAAGATTTGTATTTTATGCCTGGTGCAGGGTTTACTGTTTATGCACCTTCTGACGACACATTAGGTGTTTTTTCTGGTGGAAATATTGATTTTTTATTTTTCTCAAAAATCAACCAAAATAATAGAAGAGGACCTAGTCACGTTCGTTTTTATGGCAAATTGGGTGTTTTGAATAGCTCTAAAAAAAATATTGCTACAATGCTCACCTATTCTGCTGGCGTTACTTTTTCGTTTGAAAGAACACCTAAACGTGATTTTTTAATTCCTTATTTTGGGGTAGAAATTGGTAGTATTACCCAAAAACAAATTAGTTCTTCTTTTCAAATTACGCCTGTTGCAGGCTTACACGTAGTTGCAAAACCTAATATTTTTGTAAATATTCACGGTGGTTATGTTTATCCAAATACTAATGCAGAGGCTTTGCGTGGCTATACGGGACAAATAACAGTTAATTTTTCTTTTTGGTAAGAGAAAGAATTGAGAATACAAACAACGAGTTGAAATAATAAAAAAAGCGTTTTCAAATCTTGTAAGATTTGAAAACACTTTTTTATTATAATAGATATTTCGTACCTCGTACTTCAAACCTCCAACCTCAAAGATTAGCGGTTTCTACCAAATTGTTCGTGGCTAGAAACCCAGTCAGAAGAAGAAATAGCAGAAGCCAACGAAATTTCACCTGCAAGCACAACACCTGCAATGATTTCAGCTAGTTTGTTTACTTTTCCTTTTCCAGAGCAACCCAAAATCTCCAAAGATTCATTTTGAGTAGCAAGTTTCACGCCACCACCATAAGTAGCAATAATCAAAGAAGGAATAGTAATACTCATATATAAATCACCTTCTGGCGTAAGTTCAGAGTACAAAATCCCAGCAGAAGATTCAGAAACATTGGCTACATCTTGCCCAGTAGCAATAAACAATGCCGTAATACCATTAGCAGAGTGCAAGCCGTTGTTATTTGCACCAGAAAGAATAGAACCAACATTTGCCACTCTTGAGTGCGACATCAAATTTTCAGGCTCAACACGCATATATTGCGTCAAAACTTCTCTTTTGATTTTACATTCTGCTACCACACGTTTGCCTCGTGTACGCATAATGTTGATTTGAGAGGCTTTTTTGTCTGTTGCAAAATTAGATTCTAAGTAAAATTCTTTGATTTTACCAGCTTCATAATTGTCTAACATCCAACTACTTGCAGCAAAAGTTGCACGTCCCACCATATTCTGACCAGCAGCATCACCAGTAGAAAAATTGAAACGTAAGAAAGTAAATTTGTTAGACAAATAAGAATCAATGTATTGTAATTTAGCAACGCTAGAAGTAGCTTCTGCTTCTTCTGCAATTTTTTTGAAATTAGCTTGTGTCCATTTTTCAAATTCACGAGCCTCACGAGCATTTTCAAAAACAAAAACAGGCGCACGTTGCATAGAATCACCAATAATAGTACAAGTAACGCCACCGCTCATATTCAAAACCTTCATACCTCTATTGTAAGAGGCAACAAGTGTACCTTCTGCGGTCGCCATTGGTATCAAGAAATCACCTTGTGCGTGTTCGCCATTGACCGTAAGTGGACCAGCAATACCCATAGGCACTTGCGCCACACCAATAAAATGCTCACAATTACCATTGGTGATATGTGGGTCAAAAGAATATTTGCTGATATGCTCAATTTTCATTTTAGAGTAATCTTCTACAAATTTCTGACGAGCTTTGATGGCTTCTGGCGAGTAATCATCCATATCATTACGAGGAATTTTTGGCATCCCTTGTGTTTCTACCTTGATAATAGAGTCATCAGTCTTAATTTTGAGCGCACCAAAAGGATTAGCCTCAAAACCAATTTCAATTTTGTACTTTCCATCAGCCAAAACGTCCATTTTAGCAATGATATTGATGTTTTTTCTCAAAGGAAAATCAATAGGACTGCTTGAAGAGATGTCTGTTGCAGCAATAATGCCATCACCAGTATCCACAAAAATATCAGACAACGGAATACTTTTGTCGCCTACAAGAAGACTTTTCAAACCTGTAAGTTTTGCATCACTTAGGCGGTTTTTGATAGAAAAAACAATGCCTTGTTTGTCGTTGCGCAAGCTTCCACGTGTGTAAAGCTGCTTCAAAATCATACTTGGGATTAGATTCATAAAATTCTGTTTAAAAATTTACTTAGATATGTTTAGATAAATTGAAATTAAAGGCTAAATATAAAAAGAATTCAATAAAAAAATAGCATTATCCTATTTTTTTATTGAATTCTTTTTTTGTAGGTAAATTTTGACAAAATAATCCTCTTTGAAAAATGAATTTTAGTTGCTTAATTTTGTGAATAATCAATGTTTCATATTCGTACCTCGTACTTCTTATTTCGTACTTCTTTCTTATCTGGCTTTCATTTTCCAGACGAGTTTTATCAAGATTAAGGAAAAAATCATTCCTCCAACATGTGCAAAATGCGCCACATTATCATCTACCTGATTAGCATAAATAGCATAAATTTCTATTCCTATATAAAAGAAAATCATATATTTTGCTTTTATGGGCATAGGCGGGAACAAAAGCATCATTTCCAAATTTGGGTAAAGCAAGGCAAAAGCCAAAATAACTCCCATCACTGCGCCAGACGCCCCCACAAGCGAGGGAGAAAAATCTCTTTTTCTTTCAGTAATCATCTTTACTACATTTTTTGTAGCATCTTGGTAATCAGCGTATTCTTTGGGGTTATTGATACTTTCTTCGTATTTTTCTGAAATATCTTTTACTGCTTTATTATTAAATTCTGGAGCTTCTTTGCGAATAAAACGCAAAAAATCATCATAATTAGGATTTTTAATATAGGCAGCAGCGGCATCTTCTAATTTCTTAACTTCCAAGTAGCTCACACACATATTGATACCAGCCGCTCCAACACCACAAACAAAATACAAAATCAAAAAACGTTTTGATCCTAATGTTTGTTCCAAAATACGTCCAAAACTCCACAAACCAATCATATTGCTAAAAATATGAAACATATTTGCGTGCAAAAACATATAAGTCAAAAACTGATAAGGCTGAAAATTAGAAGAAAAAACGCTATACAAAGCAAAATGCTCGCTTATATTAAAAGTTTTTTCTAATAAATTTCCTATTATAAAAACTACCACATTGATTATCAGCAAAACAGTAGTAACGCTTAGATTATTCATTTTTGATTTTTTTATAGATAAAATCAATTACGAAAAACCCACGTAATTCGTAATTGATAATTCGTAATTGAAAACTACGCTAAAGTAATTTCTTTTGCTAAATAAACATCTTGTACGGCATTTAAAAGCACTATTCCTTCTTCCATTGGACGTTGGAATGCTTTTCTACCCATAATCAGCCCTGTTCCGCCAGCACGTTTGTTGATAACGGCAGTACGTACAGCTTCCAATTTGTCTGATTCTCCTTTTGAATCTCCCCCAGAGTTGATAAGCCCAGCACGTCCCATATAACAATTAGCAACTTGATAGCGGCAAAGGTCAATTGGGTGGTCTGAAGATAGTTCTGTGTACATTTTTGGGTGAGATTTGGCAAAATTTATTGCCGTAAAACCGCCATTATTTTCAGAAAGTTTTTGTTTGATAATATCCGCTTGAATGGTAACACCCAAATGGTTGGCTTGCCCAGTAAGATCTGCGGCTACATGATAATCTACACCATCTTTCTTAAAAGCGTTGTTACGTGTGTAGCACCACAAAATAGTTGCCATTCCTAGTTCGTGCGCACGCTCAAACGCCTTAGTAACTTCTATAATTTGCCTAGAAGATTCTTCAGAACCAAAGTAAATAGTTGCTCCTACGGCTGCTGCACCCATATTCCAAGCAGATTCTACAGAACCAAACATAATTTGGTCATATTTGTTGGGGTACGTCATCAACTCATTATGGTTGATTTTCACAATAAACGGGATTTTATGTGCATATTTGCGTGATAGCATAGCCAAGCCCCCAAAAGTGCTTGCAACGGCACTACAACCGCCTTCTATGGCAAGTTTTATGATATTTTCAGGGTCAAAATAAATAGGATTTGGTGCAAAAGACGCTCCTGCTGTATGCTCTATGCCTTGGTCAACTGGCAAAATAGAAAGATAACCAGTATTTGCCAGTTTTCCGTGTCCAAACATTGTCTGCAAAGAACGCAAAACTTGGTTATTGCGGTTTGAATGAGCATAAATATCAGCAATAAAATTGTCGCTAGGAGCATGTAGATGTGCTTTATTGATAGTTTTACACTCGTGTTGGAGAAGACTGTTGGCATCTTTGCCCAATAATTCTGTTATTTGGTTATAATTCATTTTTCTGAATTTATTTTGATTTTTTTGACGTTATTTTTACGCAAATATAATGTTTTTCTTGCAATAAAAAACTCTCCAAAAGTTTAAAACTAGCGGAACGCTTGGAGAGTTAAACAACTCAATTATTTCCAATCTTGTAAGACTTTCCCAACTTGATAAACTTCTTCAAAAGTGTTATAAAGTGGCACAGGGGACAAACGAATAACATTTGGCTCTCTCCAATCTCCTAAAATTTGATTTGATAAAAGCGTTTTAAAGAGTTCTTGCCCATTATTTTCTACAAGCAACGAAAGCTGACAACCTCTCTCATTTGCATTTTTGGGCGTTAGCAGGCGTATGTTTGTGTTCTCACGTGAGGTAATCATATCAGCAAGCAATCCAGTTAGTTTTTCACTTTTTTTGCGTAAATTATCTATTCCAGCTTCTGCAAATATCTCCAAAGATGCTTTCAAAGCTGCCATAAGCAGTATTGGTTCGTTGGCGAGTTGCCAACCATCTGCGCCTTCTATTGGTTTAAAGCCTTTTTTCATCAAAAAACGCTCTTGCTCGTTGTGTCCCCACCAACCACCAAAACGTGGTAAATCCGCTTTATGGTGCTTTTGATGGACAAAAATACCGCCAACGCCACCAGGTGAGCCATTGAGATATTTGTAAGAACACCAAGCAGCAAAATCTGCCTCCCAGTCGTGCAAATGCAGTTTTAGGTTGCCTGCTGCGTGAGCCAAATCATAACCAACATACGCTCCTACTTTATGCCCTTCTTGTGCAATAGTTTTCATATCAAAAGCCTGCCCGGTATAATAATTCACGCCACCAAGCAAAATAAGTGCTAAACTATTTCCTAATTCATTGATTTTTAGTAAAATATCTTCCGTACGCAAATGCAGCTCTCCTGTGCGTGGCGAGAGTTCTATAATTTCTGTTTCTGGGTTTAGTTTGTGAAATAAAACTTGTGTTTCTACGGCATATTGGTCAGAAGGAAATGCGCCTGCCTCCATTAAAATCTTTGTTCTAGTGTCTTTTGGCTGATAAAAGGACACCATTAAAAAATGCAAATTGGAAGTAAGATTATTCATAATGGTTATTTCGTCTTCCATTGCGCCCACAATAGGCGCAAGCAAAGGTTTTAAAGCTTTGCGGTATTCAAACCATTTTTGCGTACCCTCAAAATGCCCTTCTACTCCAAATTGTTCCCATTTAAAAAGTTCATTTTCAATACTTTGGCGAGTAGTTTTTGGTTGCAAACCTAGAGAGTTTCCACACAAATAAATAGCAGTTTTGCCTTTGTATTGTGGTAAATGAAATTTATCTCTAAAATGTAATAAACTATCTTCTTTATGAAGTTTTTGTGCAATTTCCTGAAATTGAAGCATATTTTTTGGTTAAGTGCTTAGTATTTTGTATGATTTTATTTTCCCAAATTTAGAAAAATCATGTACCTAGTTATGCTATTGTGAAGACACAGAATAATTTTCCCATTTGGAACAATTTGAGATATGAATAACACAAGAAAATACTGATTATCAATATTTTATTCTCCAAACCATTCTTTAAAAGCGGCAGGTAGTTCCTCGCCAATAAGGTTTTCTATTTCTGTAAAAAGAGCTGGGTCGCAGGGTGGATTTAGGTATTGTTTATAATCAGGAACAATTTCTGATAATACTTCAAAAAAGCGTTCAACAACAGAAGGCATAGTTTCTTAATTTTAATGATAAAAAGTTTAGAAAGAGATTAAATTTACTAGATTGTAGTTTACAAACTGATGTTACACAAAAATGATTTTGAATTTGGTGAAATAGGTCTGTACCATAGTGGAACGGAATTCAGACCATTTAACCAAATTTAAAATCAAAATACAATTAGGTAACATTAGTTAGCTATAAAAATCTTCTGTAAGATAAAAAACAGTATCCACAAAAAAGAGAATATCATCATAAGATAAGACGTTTTCGTCGTGCAAATCCTCCAAAATAATACCTAAATCTTTGTGAAAATAGTCATTATTTTTCTTATTCTTAAAACCATTCGCAATGAGTAATTGCTTTACTTGTTCTAAGTCGGTATCTTGATTGCTCTTTACAAAATCTTGTTTTACAACAGCGCACAAGTTATTTTCTCGCATTAGAAAACCTAAAAAAGTATATTTCGTTGTAGGGAAAAAGAAATTATGTAGCAACAGACTATCAAAATAATCTTCCCAAAACTCATAAAAAACACCTGTATTTACCTTTATTACCACATTTTCTGTTTCCACAAAATATACTTTCTGTTCTGCACCTTCTGCCAAATAGTTGTCTTCATTGAGATTGTTATACCAACAATTATTTTCTTCAATAAAATCAATTAATATTTTTGTTTCTTGTATTTCTGTGAACTTTGTTGCTTGAGTCGTAGGACTTGTGCTTTTGCCTCTTCTAAGGTAACAGCGGACTGTTTTGATAAAATCTCTTTGCCCAATTTGTTCATCTGTTCTAATGAAATATTGTTGTAGTTCATATTTTAGTTTGTTTTGCATTATAATGATTTTCTGTTAAACCTCTATCAAATCTCTACTATAAAACTCCACAACTTCCTCCAAAATTCCTCGTACTTCTTGTATGGTGTCTGCTTCCACAAGACGCATACGAAAGGCTTTGAAATGGTCAAAATTGCGGAAATAATTAGTAT
Organism: Raineyaceae bacterium; assembly: GCA_043764015.1. GTDB lineage: Bacteria > Bacteroidota > Bacteroidia > Cytophagales > Thermonemataceae > JANYGM01. The sequence continues at coordinate 3,931 of JAYUKY010000121.1, read as the reverse complement.
AATGCCTTCTCATCTCTAAAATACCAAGTTTGTCGCCTTTCCATTTGATAGAAAACTCTACGTGTTTGGTACAAACATCTATGCGTTCCTGCAAAGTAGGTGCAGGCAAATGTTCACCTGTTTTCATAAAATGTTTTATCTCTCTGAAAATCCAAGGATAGCCAATAGAAGCTCTCCCAATCATAATACCATCAACATTATACTGATTTTTGTATGCCAAAGCCTTTTCTGGACTATCAATATCACCATTTCCAAAAATAGGTATTTTGATACGTGGATTTTTCTTGATTTCTCCTATCAAAGTCCAATCTGCATTGCCCTTGTACATCTGCACACGAGTTCTACCGTGAATAGTAAGTGCCTCAATACCAATATCTTGCAAGCGTTCTGCTACTTCCATTACGTTTTTTGTTTCGTCGTCCCAACCAAGCCTTGTCTTGACAGTAACGGGCAAATGGGTAGATTTGACAATTTCAGAAGTCATCATCACCATTTTAGGAATATCTCTCAAAAGTGCTGCACCTGCACCTTTACAAGCTACTTGTTTGACAGGACAACCATAATTGATGTCTATCAAATCAGGATTTGCTTGTGTGGCAATCTCTGCCGCTTCACGCATTACGCCAATTTCAGAGCCAAAAAGTTGGATACCAATAGGGCGTTCATATTCAAAAATATCTAGCTTTTGAACGCTTTTTGCAGCATCTCTTATTAGTCCTTCAGACGAAATAAACTCTGTGTACATCAAATCTGCTCCATTTTCTTTGCAAACTGCACGAAAAGGCGGGTCACTCACGTCTTCCATAGGCGCAAGCAAAAGCGGGAAATCTCCCAAATCAATATTTCTTATTTTTGCCATCTCTCCTAAAATCATTAAAATTTAGCGTATCTTTGCGCAAATTTAACACTTTTTTCTGTATATTTTATGTCAATTTTTTTGTATTCAATTCACCATTCAAAATTCAAATAATGTCAAATAATATTTCTTTTGGTTTTCCTTCTCGTTTGTCGCCTTTGTTTGGGCTTGTAGTGGTGATTTTTGTTGTTTTTGGTAGCCTTATTGTGGGGCAGTCGTTGGCGTATGTGTTGATAGATTATTTTTTTGGATTGGATATGAAAGCAATGGCGGCTATTTTTGATGCACCTTTTGCTAGTCAAAATCAGCGTATAGCACGAAATAGTGTACTTTTTGCGCAGGGAATTGGTATGTTTGTAGGTTTTGTTTTAGGTGGGATTGCTTATATGCGCTTGGTGGAAGGCTTATCCATTTTTGAAGTAAACCAAAATAAAAAGTTATTATTTTTGCCTTTTTTGCTGATTTTTGTATTGATGTTTTTTCTAACGCCTTTGGTAACTTATTTGGTAGAATTTAATCAGGGTTTATATTTGGGTAGTTTTGATGCCTTTGCACGCAAATCAGAACTAAAAGCGCAACAACTCACAGAATTTTTAGTAGGAATAGAGAACAATACGCAACTTTTTTTGGCTTTTTTTGTGGTAGCAGTTATTCCTGCAGTAGGTGAAGAGATTGTCTTTCGTGGGCTTATTCAGGTGCATCTAACACGTATTACCAGCAACGCACATGTAGGCGTATGGCTTGGAGCGGCTATTTTTTCTGCTATACATTTTCAATTTTTTGGATTTTTGCCACGAATGTTGCTTGGTGCGCTTTTGGGCTATCTTTATTTGTGGTCTAGGAATTTGTGGTATCCTATTTTTGGGCATTTTGTCAATAATGCAACGGCACTTTTTGTGATGGTGGCGTATAAACAAAAACTTATTCCCACTAATCTAGAAAAAACAGATAATTTTCCCTTGCCTGTTTTATTGCTTTCTATGATTGTAGTTGGGGTTATTTTGTATTTTTTTAAGAAAAAACTGACTGATGAACATTCAGAAATTAAATAAAATTATTTATGAGCAAAGAATTTAAAAATCTGCTTAGTCTTCTCAAAAGTAATATTTCTGAAAATATAATATTAGCTTTCCAACTTGCGCAAAATTATAAAAGTGAGTTTGAGGGTTATTTTGGTTGTTTGGTGGAAGAATATGAGGAAATATATTATTTTTTAGAAGCACATTCAGAATATAAAATCAATGGATTTATAACAGAAAACACTTACTTAGAATTGCAAAAATTCACAGTAAGTGAGATTCCTAAAAGTATTGTTATTTTAAAAGAAATAGACTATTTTCGTTGGTCAGATAATCAGATTACAATTTTCCCAGTAGAAGTATTAAGATTCAATAATTTATCAGAGTTGTTTCTGCAAGGAAATAATATTTCATTTATTCCAATAGGAATAACACAATTGAAAAATTTGAAAATATTGGGATTAAACCACAATCAACTTACAAAGTTACCAGAAAAAATAGGAGAACTTTATAATTTGAGTGAGTTATTTTTGGAGTGCAATCAGCTTATAGAACTACCCAAAGATATGATAGAGCTAGAAAATTTAGAAATTTTATCCATAGCTACTAATAATTTTCAGGCTTTTCCACTTGAAATAACCCATTATAAAAATTTAAGAAAACTTATTTTAGATAACAACCAAATAGAACAATTCTCAAAACAAATCAAAGCAATAAAGGAAATAAATCCCTTGTTAGAAATAGTATGTACTCGTTCAACGAGGTAAAAAACTTTAAAAATTGGTTACCATTATCTTAATCTTCCATTTGGTCTAAACTACGTGTTTGTTTCTCTAATAAAGCCTCTTTGAGAGCTATTTTTTTCTGTTGTTTTTCTACATAAGCTGCCACAAAGATACTTAATTCATACAAAACAAACAACGGCAGAGCTACCAAAAGTTGCGTAAAAACATCAGCAGGCGTAATCACTGCAGAAATAATCAAAATAGTAACAATACTATGCCTTCTATAAGTACGCATAAAAAGTGGTGTAGCTATGCCTATTTTGGCAAAGAAATAAACAACCATTGGCATCTGAAACATCAAAGAACTACCCAAAACAAGCATCACCAGCGTAGAAACATAAGAAGAAATACTAATATCATTTTTTATTTCCGTAGAAATTACGTAATTTGTTAAGAAATTGATAGAAAACGGAGCTAAAATATAATACCCAAAAGCCGCACCAATCATAAAGAAGAAAGTTACAAAAAACACCGCTCCAGACGTAACTTGTACCTCTCGTAGGTGCAATGCAGGTTTTACAAACTTCCAAATCTCCCAAAAAATATAAGGAAAAGCAATAATAATTCCAATAGTAATAGAATAACTAATATGAATAGCAATTTGCCCACCCATTTCTGTATTTTGTAGCATCAAGTTAAATTTTGTGATACAAAATCCTTTTGTTCCCATTGATTTTCCTAGCTCGCAAAGGGTCTGATACGTCCAAAAATCTGCGTGAATAGGTCCTAAAATGACTTTATTGAAAATAAAATCAGAAAAAATAAAAGCAACAATAGTGAATAAAACTACAGCAATAAGTGAGCGTATAATATGCCACCTAAGCTCTTCTAGGTGGTCTATGAAAGACATTTCTTTATCTTCTGACATTTTTTGATGACTGTTTTGTAACGTTTTTTGGTTCCGCCTGCAAATGTACGCAAAAAATCACCAAAAAAAACACTATTGTTTTAGGAATTATCTTTGAGAGAGGAAACTATTTCTTTCAATTCTTTTATGCGTTATTCATATTGCTCTATAAGTTTTTCTGAAAGTTATTGATTAATGACTAAGGCATTATTAAATGCTTACAACGTAGTTTTATCTGCTTAACTTCCCGAATGTTTTAAAGCTTTCGGAAAGTTTTTTTGCGTTATAAAAAATATTTTCTTATATTTGTATAGATATTACTCATCTTTACGCTTTTTATATGATAAAACGCCCAAACGCCCAAACGCCCAAACGCCCAAACGCCCAAACGCCCAAACGCCCAAACGCCCAAACGCTTATTAGC
>JAYUKY010000120.1:0-27564 GCA_043764015.1 Raineyaceae bacterium | reverse complement strand
ACTGCGTACTTTAAACTTGTAAGATTTCATCCGTAATTGAATATAATTGTGATAATTTTATACAAAATTACAAAAGATACGTAATATTTTACATTGTTGTATTTCTATAAAATAGTTTCTAAACATACTCTTACACAGGCTCGTGTGCAGGAAGGGCAAGAAACAGCTCCTACGCTTAATTTAGATGAGGCAAATTTACAAAGTTTACAGGCAGAATATGAAACAAATAAAAAACAATTATGGACGTATTGGCTCAATTATTTGAAGGCAACTGGGCAACTTTCTACCCTTTGGAAATGAAAAACCACCCCTAACCCCTCCTTGAAAAGGAGGGGGACAAAAGCTCCCCTCCTTCCTAAGGAGGGGCTGGGGGTGGTTTAATAATGTAAACAAAACCAAACAAAAATGAACATAACTATTTTCAGTACGCACACTTTTGACAAACCTTTTCTTGAAATAGCGGCAGGAAACGAACATAAATGCACTTTTTTGGAAGAAAAATTGTCAGAAGAAACGCTACATTTAGCTAAAAATGCTGATGTCGTGGCTTTATTTACGAGTGATAATGCTTCAGAAACTGTTTTAAAAGCACTTTTTAAAATAGGTGTTCGTTTTATTGCCTTGCGTTCTGTGGGCTACGACCACGTAAATCTCAAAATAGCCCAAAAACTAGGTTTTCGTGTCGCAAATGTGCCTGCATACTCTCCATATGCGGTGGCAGAACACGCTGTAATGCTACTTTTAGCTGTTAATAGAAAAATTATTTATAGTCAGATGCTACTGAATGCTAATAATTTTCTGTTAGATAATCTTACAGGAATAGATATTCACGGAAAAACAGTTGGAATAATAGGAACAGGTAAAATTGGGGCTGCTTTTGCGAGTATTATGCACGGATTTGGGTGTAAATTGCTTGCCTACGACATCAAAGAAGATGAAAATCTTATCAAAAATACACAAATTTCGTATGTGGATATGGAAACTTTGTGCAAAAAAGCGGATATTATCTCTATCCATTGCCCTTTAAACGAGGAAACACGCTATTTAATGGATGAAAAGCATTTTGAATTGATGAAAAAAGGCGTTATTTTGATAAACACGGCTCGTGGAGGCATCATAAATACCCTTGATTTGATAATAGCACTCAATAATGGCACTGTTGGAGCGGCGGGTTTAGATGTTTACGAACACGAAAAAGCACTTTTTTTTAGTAATCAAAGCCAACAACTGCCAAAAGATGCTTTATTTGCTACTTTGCGTAGCTATCCAAATGTACTGGTTACGGCGCATCAGTCTTTTCTGACAAAAGAAGCCCTCACAGGTATTGCAAAGACTACTTTTAGTAATATCAATGCGTGGGAAAAGACTGGAAAAAGTGAAAATGATTTGTTTTAATTCAAAAATACAAATAAAAAACCACCCTAGAAACTTTTAAGGTGATTTTTTTGATAAAATTAACAACACAAGATAACAAAAGGCTTATTTTAAGGATTAGAAGAGGATAAACGAGCTTCTATTTCACTAATTTTCTTTGCAAAAGTTTCTTTAAGCGTGTCTATTTCTGTTTTTAGGCTGGTAGCTTTAGCTTCAAAAGGTTTAAAAATAATGCGCCTGTCCCAAAGAACAAGCCCAAAAATACCCAAAACAAGCGTCAAAATGCCTATTACAATGCCTATCATTGCTTGCCAAATAGCGGTTATAGAGCCATTGAGCGTTATTACTGATGTGCTAATATCTGCAATACGCTTGTCTGTTGCATCAAAACGAACATCTATTTGTTTTTGTAGTGCCTCCACTTTGGCATTAGTAACTGCTTGTTGCTTGACGACCTCAAGAAGCAGTTCTTTTTCTGTTTGTGCGACCAGATTTGACGACAAAAATAGAAAGAAAATAACTGTTAGAAGTAGATTTTTCATTGTTTTGTGATTTAACGTTTCACAAAAATACATTAAATATCTCACAAAACAAACTTTCAACCACGAAAATACCAACATATCAAATCCTAAAACAACTAAGAATATTACAACTTTATGCCCAAACTTTGTAACTTATTTTTCCAATAAAAATTGACCTTTGATAAACTAAAAACTCTAAAAAAACTATTATGGTAAAGGTCAATAAATTAGGAGTTGTACTTTCTAAAACCTCGCTTGGTTTTGAAATAGAAGGCGTACTTAATCCTGCGGCTATTTTAGAAGATGATGTAGTACATTTGTTTTACAGAGCAGTAGGGAAAGGCAACTATTCTAGTGTTGGGTATTGTCAGCTGACCAATTTGGTTGAGGTGAGTTTTCGCAAAGATGAACCTATTATCTTTCCACAGTTTGCTTATGAAAGTCAAGGTGTTGAAGATGCAAGGATTGTCAAAATAGAAGGTACTTATTATCTTTCTTATACTGGTTATGATGGCGTAAATGCTTTGGGTTGTCTTGCGACATCTAAAGATATGATTACTTGGGAAAAACATGGCGTAATAGTACCTCAACTTACTCACGAGGAGTTTATGCGACTTGCTAAAACGAAAGGACTTCTTAACGAGAAATACTCAAGATATAACCACAATGGAGGAAACCCTGAAATACACGGCAAAAAGGTCTTTATTTGGGATAAAAATGTTATCTTTTTTCCTAGAAAGATTAACAATAAATTCTATTTTCTTCATAGAATAAAACCTGATATTCAAATTGTTTGTATCAATGATTTTACAGAACTAACGCCTGCTTTTTGGCAAAGCTATTGTATTCAACTCAAAGATAATATACTTCTTACGCCTAAATATACACACGAAATTAGTTATATTGGGGGTGGTTGTCCGCCTATTGAAACTAAAGAAGGTTGGTTGCTAGTCTATCATAGTGTTCACGATACTATAAAAGGATATGTTTATTCTGCTTGTGTGGCTCTTTTGGACATCAATAATCCTCAAAAAGAAATATCAAGACTTCCTTATGTACTTTTTAAACCTGACCAAGTTTGGGAGCTTGCTGGAGAAGTAAATAATGTTTGTTTTCCTACTGGTGCGGTAGTAGTTGGTGATACGCTTTATATTTATTATGGTGCGGCAGATGAACAAATTGCTTGCGCATCTGTCAATCTTTCTGAATTATTAGAAGAACTAATCCATAAATAAACTAAAAATATGGAAAATAACATTTGCATACATCAAAGTTTTGGTTTTGCAACTCACGCAACTACTTTAGAAGAAAAAAATTTAATATCAAAAGTAGAAAAATTAGTTTTAAATCCTGATTTTTTGAGTTCAGAACATCAAACGGTATCTTCGGAACTCAAAACTTTGAGTTCCAAACATCAAACAGTATCTTCGGAACTCAAAACATTGAGTTCCGAAGTCAAAACATTAAGTTCCGAAGTCAAAACACTAAGTAAATAACATCAAATTACTTTTTTTATACTTTAAACATTTACATAAATGTATCAAGGGAAATCTTACGGCACACAAGCAGACACTTTTGAAATTGAAACTTTCACACCAAAAGTAAGTATTTTAGATTTTGAGGCAAAAACAACTACTGCACAAGCTAAAAATTTTACTTTTGATAATCAAGTGTCAGAAGTTTTGTTTATCACTTCACTTCCGCCTCGTGAGTGTGGAATAGCAACGTATTCTCAAGACTTAATAAATACTCTAAACAATAAATTTGGAGCATCTTTTAATATAAAAGTGGTTGCTCTGGAAACTACAACAGAAAAACATTCTTACGCCAAGCACGTAACTTGCACTCTGGATACTGACAACGCTTGTGCTTTTGCTGATTTAGCAGAACAAATAAATCAAAATGACAGTATTGCACTTGTGCTGATACAACACGAGTTTGGATTTTTTAGAAACAAAGAAGGTGATTTTAAATATTTTCTAAAAAATTTAGAAAAACCAGTAATTATTGTGTTTCATACGGTACTTCCATCTCCTAGTCAGCTACTCAAAAGTACCGTAAAAGACCTTGTGAGATACGCTGAAAGCATTATTGTAATGACAAATGCGTCTGCAAGAATACTGGAAGATGAATACGAAACTCCAGAACGTAAAATCACAGTCATTGCACACGGAACGCATTTAGTGGCACGTCCTGATAAAACCATTTTGAAACAAAAGTACAGTTTAGAGGGTAAAATGATACTCTCTACTTTTGGTCTTTTGAGTGCAGGAAAAAGCATTGAAACTACATTAGATGCTTTGCCAGCTATTGTGGCACAACATAGTGATGTTTTGTTTCTTATTATAGGAAAAACACACCCAACAGTAGTCAAAAATGATGGCGAAAGTTATAGAAATATGCTTATTTCTAAAATTGAGGAATTAAATTTGCAAAACAATGTCAAATTTATTAATCATTTTCTTCCTTTGGAAGAACTTTTGGAGTATCTTCAACTCACAGATGTTTATTTGTTTACCTCAAAAGACCCTAATCAAGCTGTGAGTGGTACTTTTTCTTATGCCATTAGTTGCGGTTGTCCTATCGTATCTACGCCAATACCTCACGCAGTAGAAGTTTTGAAAAATGATGTAGGTATTATATTTGATTTTCAAGACAGCAAACAATTAGCACAAGAAGTGAATACTTTGCTTGCTGATGATAGATTACGCAAAGATATTAGTTTAAATGGTTTGCACAAAACAGCACCAAATGCTTGGGAAAATTCAGCTATTGCACACGCTTTGTTGTTCCAAAAGGTCGCTTACAAAGCAATCAAGCTAGACTACAGAGTTCCAGAGGTAAACATTAGCCATATAAAACGTATGACTACGCCTTTTGGGATTATTCAGTTTTCTGTCGTTAATCAACCAGATATAACCACAGGTTACACTTTAGATGATAATGCTCGTGCTTTGGTAGCAATGTGTCAGCATTATGAACTTTTGGCACAAGTAACAGATAAAAAGCTAGAAGAAACCACAAAAAAAGCAGAAATTTTGAGCTACATTGTGATTTATTTGGATTTCATTGTGTTTTGTTTGCAAGATGAAGGTTACTTTTTAAATTATGTTGATGAAGCTAAACAATTCACACAACAAAATAGTGAAAATTTAGCTGATTCAAATGGTAGAGCAGTTTGGGCGTTGGGCTATTTGGTTGCTATGAGTGATTTGTTGCCTAAAACGGTGAGCAAAAAAGCTCGTGAAACACTCCAAAAAGTGCTTTTAAAGACTTCTAATATACATTCTACTCGTGCAATGGCTTTTATTATTAAAGGCATTCATTATGCCAATAGTAATAATCTTTCTATTGGAGTTGCCGTTCAAAATGTGGCACTCATTGAACATTTTGCAGATAAATTGGTACAAATGTACCGACACGAAGCAGAAGAAAATTGGACTTGGTATGAAAGTTATTTGACTTACGCAAACAGTATTTTGCCAGAAGCACTACTTTGTGCGTGGCTTTCTACTGGAAACACTACCTACAAACAAATTGCAAAGACATCTTTTGATTTTCTTTTGAGTAAGATTTTTACAGAAGACAGTATAAAAGTCATCTCTAATAAAGGTTGGCTGCATAATGGAGAAGATTTGGTTGCTGGTAGAGTAGGCGGAGAACAACCTATTGATGTGGCTTACACTATTTTAGCATTGGCTAAATTTTATGATGCTTTTGAAGAGGAGAGTTATCTAAAAAAGATGAAAACAGCATTTGATTGGTTTCTTGGTAATAATCATTTACAACAAATCATCTATAATCCTTGTACTGGAGGCTGTTATGATGGTCTGGAAGACACTTATATTAACCTTAATCAAGGAGCGGAATCTACTGTTAGTTATTTGATGGCACGTTTGACAGTAGAAAAGTATCTGCCGTTACTCAAAAAACAAGCAAAAAAAGAAGTTTTAGTTGAAGTTTGGTAAACGAATGTAAAAACAATTTGTATAGATTGTATTTGTAGGGGCTGGGCTTGCCCAAATGCGAAAGCAACACGTAGTACATTTTTAGTTAAAACAAAAGATGAAAAAGGTATTTATTACAGGTGCGACGGGCAATGTGGGCGTAGAATTGCTAAAATCATTACAAAATATAGCCCATAAATTAGAGATTATTGTCGGTGTGCGAGAAGAGGACAATTTATCTGCCAAAGAAATGGAAAAATTAGCACCTTTTGTGGTCAGCAAGCGCAAATTTGACTTCATTGATGAGAATACTTACCAGCACGCCCTCAAAAATATAGATATTCTTTTTCTTCTGCGCCCGCCACAAATTACAGAAATGGACAATGTTTTTCAGCCGCTCATCAAAGCAGCCCAACAAATGCAAGTAAAACATATTATTTTCTTATCTGTTCAAGGCGTGGAGAAAAGCAGTATTATTCCGCACCATAAAATAGAGAAATTGATAGTAGAAAGTGGCATAAAATACACATTTTTACGTCCTGCGTACTTTATGCAAAACTTTACAACGACTTTGCATAATGATTTGCACACAAAAAAGTTGATATTTTTGCCCGCAGGAGAGGCAAAATTCACGCTCGTGGACGTGTCGGACATAGGAAAAGTAGTTGCCAACATTATTATTGCAGTTGCCAACGACAATGCTACTTATGATAACACGTATTTTGAGCTTACGAGCAATGAAAGGCTTAATTTTAGGGAAATGGCAGACAAACTTAGCTTAGGACTTGACACAAAAATCACGTATGATTCTCCTAATTTGGTGCGTTTTTGGTGGCAAAAGCACAAAGAGAAAGTGGCGTTTGGTTATATTTTAGTTTTGATAATGCTTCATTATCTCCAAAGGTTTCAGACGTTACCAAAACTCACCAATTCAGTAGAGGAAATCACGGGAAAACCGCCTAAAACCTTTGATGAGTTTGTTTTTGAGAACAAAAATAAGCTGTTGTAATTGCCTTAAACGTAGTTTGTGAAACACAAACAGACAAATCTATAAAAATGTTTAAAAACAATGCTAGAATTAACCATTATCACCCTTGAAAAACCTACTTTTATGAACATCAACCAACTACATACCACACAAGAGGGCGTTTCTGCCGTTCCTTTCCACAATATTGGGGAGGTTGTGGTTACTTCTTTGCGCATTTTGGCAGGAGAAACGCTCCAAGAACACATTTCACAAACGCCCGCGCTACTTTTTTGTGTGTCGGGAGAAGTATTTTTTGAAAATGAATTGGGTACAAAGGAAACTTTGGTACTTGGCGACTATCTCAAAATAGATGCAATGGTCAAACATTGGGTGAATGGTGTGAAAAACAGTCAATTACTTTTGATAAAATAGCGTACAAACAAACATAAATTGTTTTAGATTACGCCTAAATTTCGGGTTAAAAAGCTATAAAATGGGCATCAAAACCTTATCAATAATGTGTATGATGCCATTACAAGCCTCCACATCAACTGTTATAATGGTTGCATCATTGATAAGCACTCTTTGTCTGTCAAGTTTTCTATCAAAACTAACTTTTAGCGTATCTCCTTCCACAGTTCTTAGTTCTTGTTTATCTTTCAAATCTGCAACCATAAAAGTACCAATTAATACGTGATAAGAGAGGATTTTAACTAATTTTTCTTTGTTTTTTGGCAATAAAAGATTGTCTAAATCCTTCTCAATAGCTACAAAAGCTGTATCAGAAGGCACAAAAACCGTAAATGAGCCTGCTCCTTTCAAACTTTCTTCAAGCCCTGCCTTTCTTACCAATTCCGCAAAAGTTTTAGTGCTTTCTAAAGCTACTTTTGCGCTTTCTTGTGTGGTTTCTATGATGTCTTTTGTGGTGGTCATTATAGCTTTATTGAATTTGAATGATGTTTTATTATATCAAAGGTAGCTATTTTACTTTGTAATTATCTTGTATAATTTGAAATAAAAATTATATAATTCATTTAGTTTTAGATACTTCAAGCCAGTTTTATAAAAAGTAAGAATAATGTAATTTTCTTTTACAATTTTGTAAAACAAAATCCACACAAAAGCCTGACCTTTGAGCCAATACATAACCACAAGTTCATTATCAACAATTCCGTCACATAAAAAAACTACTATGTCTAATATCTCTGATGAGCAAACTGTAGAAATTTTGAATACGCTTGTACAAGTGCATAATGATAGAATAGAAGGCTACGAAACGGCTACCAACGAAGTTGAGGACACGGATTTGAAAACCTTGTTTTGTAAATTTATGGAAACGAGCATAAAATGCAAAGCTGACCTTATCACACACATACGCAAGCTAGGTGGTATGCCTGTGGAAGGTACGAAACTTGCTTTTAAGTTTTTCAAAGTGTGGATGGAAGTTAAAGCGGCTTTTAGTGGAAATGACCGTAAAATGATTTTGGATTCTTGTGAATATGGAGAAGATATGGCGGTAGGCGTTTACAAGCAAGTTATCACAGACAATCTTGAAAACTTCACAGAAGACCAAAAAATAATGCTCAAAGCGCAACATCTTCTCATAAAATCAGACCACGACACCGTAAAAAATTTGAGAGATGCACTTTTAGAAGCAAATTTGTAAGAGATTTTTTACGACTACGTAATAATCAAAATTTTAAATTTGTACTTCCAACCTTTTGTTTTATACTTTTTCATTAACACCTTACTTTTTACAATAATTTCAATAAAATAAACATTAACAAAATGAACAACGAAAAAACACTTGACGTATTTAATACGCTCATTGAAATCAATAACGATAGAATAGAAGGCTACGAAACCGCTTCAAAAGAAACGAAAGAAACAGAACTTCAAAATTTGTTCTACAAACTCAGTCAGACAAGCCAAAAAAACAAGGCAGAACTAGTGCAAGAAGTTATCAAAATGGGTGGAACACCCATTGAAGGCACACGCATCACAGGGAAATTTTTTAGGGTTTGGATGGACGTAAAAGCCGCTCTCACAGGAAATGACCGTAAGATAATTTTGGATTCTTGCGAATATGGGGAAGATGTAGCAATAGACGTGTATAAAGACCAACTCAAAAATAATTTTGAGGCACTTTCGTCTTTACAACAAATAATGTTACAAGCACAACTTTTGCTACTCAAAGCGGACCACGACACCGTAAAAAGCCTACGTGATGCAGCTGCAGCTGCATCTGAAGCAAAAAAATAAATAAGAAGATAATTTGATTAGATTGGATTTTAGATAGAGATAATAGTTACTAATTTAGGAAAACTCTACTGCTTTGCGGTGGAGCTTTTTTTATGCTTAATTTTTTGCCATTTCTTAGATGAATAAAGTTTTTGAAAATAATGTCAAAATAAAAAAGTGTGAATGATATAATTTTACCCTTTAATTACACAAAAGAAAAACTATTTAAAGTCCGTATTATTGCGCATTGATATTTTAAAGACAGTTTTCACCATTAAAACACCAAAAAAATGATAGATAATGAAGAATTGCAAAAAAATGTTTTGGAGGCTATCAAATGGGAGCCTTTACTTAATGCCGCTGAAATTGGCGTAACGGCAAAAGATGGTGTCGTAACGCTTACAGGTACTGTAAACAGCTATAAAAAGAAATTACAAGCAGAAGATGCCACAAAAACAGTCGTAGGTGTGAGAGCTATTGTTGAAAAAATTGAAATTAACTTTGGCGACAACAACAAAAAAGATGATGCGGAAATTGCTACTGAAATTTTGGGCGCATTTAGATGGAATTGGGATATTCCCAACGACAGAGTAAAGGTGAAAGTGGAAAACGGTTGGATTACTTTGGAAGGAGAACTTGAATGGAATTATCAGAAAGAAGGTGCAAGAAAAGCCGTTAATAATGTTGTAGGTGTGAAAGGCGTTATTAATAATATTAGTATCAAATCTCAAACACACAACGAAATCCAAAAAGAAGACATCAAAAATGCCCTAATGCGTAATTGGTCTGTTAATGACCAAGATATTGAAGTAGTTGTGTCTGATAATAGGGTTATTTTGAAAGGTACAGTTAGCTCATGGTACCAGCGAGATGAAGCTGGCAGAATTGCGTGGAATGCACCAGGCGTTTGGGCAGTTGATAACGAACTTTTGATTGAATTTGATAAGTAAGTATTTTAATTGCCACAAATACACAGATGAATAGAAATAGTATTCATTTGTGTATTTGTGGCAATTATCATTTTGATACCTTGCATTTTCTTTACATAACCAAAAAAATAATTCTCCGCCATTGCAAATGTCTTAAAGGTGTAGGACAATTTTGAATATTTCACTTCAATTATCTATGATTTTCCTATTTCAGCGAGTAATTTATTCAGTATTCCCATTGAAGAAAGTTGTTTTATTCTACTGATAAGTATTTTCTTTGCTTTATCTAGTTCACTTACAGAAGTGCTTTTTGCTTTTTGCTTACCAAGGTATTTTTTTTTAAATTCCTTTAATAATATTTTTTTAGCGTTTTTGTCTTCTTCTGCATCAGCTAATTTCTGAATAAAGCCAGCAGGCACTTTGATTTCTTTGCTAAGAATTTTGTTTTTAAGTGTGCTATCCTCACTTGCGAGCATATCCAAACCCAATGCAAATTTCTCATCTCGTTGTATGGTTTTCGCAGATACCTGATGCTGTAAAGCTAGTTTATCAATAGTTTTTTCAAATGAATTGATTAGAGAACTATCCGAGGTGGACAATTTGTCCACTTCGGACAAATCTGATTTTTCTACCGTAGTGGACAAATTGTCCACCTCGGTAAATTGCTTTAAATTGCTTTTAAAAGCCTCTTTTTTCTTCTCTCTATTATATTGCAATCCTCTCAAATAAGACTTTTGCAAATCTGTCAAATTTCGTTTTCCTAGCTGATTTAAAATCATCCATTCTTTAATAGCATCAATATTTTGAAAGTCTTTTAACTCAACCTTAAAAAATATTTTATTTTCAGCACAAATTTTATAGCGGTTGTGTCCATCAACTAAAACATAATTATCTTCTAATTTCGCTACTACAAGTGTATCTTTGCAACCTTCCGCTAAAATATTAAGGCGCAACTGCCCAAATTCCTCTTCTGTGAGTGGTGGAATAAGGTTTTTGAGTTCTGGCAAGATTTTGATATTGCTTTTTATGTCGTCTTGTGTGGCGTTCATTTCAGTTTTGGCATTGTTAAGAATGTCAGAAAGAACGCTATCTACAAATAATTGTTTTTTGCTCATAATACTAAAATTTCTTTGGCTAGTTCTAAATAATCTAATGCTCCTGTTGAGTTTCTGTTATAAGAAAATATATCTTTTTTTGATGCGGTGGCTTCTTTGAGTGCCACACTTCTACGTATCACGTTTTCAAAAACTTTCTTTTTAAATGTTTTTTTGAGTTCTGCTTCAAATCCTTTAGATAATAATGTTCTTTCTGTTTGCGTTATTAAATAGCCCATAATACCACAATTCAAATTCAAATCTTTATTAAGATTATCAATAGCAGAAACAATAGTGGTAAGCCCTTTTATACTCAAAAACTCAGGATTTAGCACTATAATTACGCTATCTGATGCTATAAGAGAATTTAGTGTAAGTATTCCGAGTGAAGGCGGGCAATCTATAAACACATAATCATAATTTTTTTTGATATTTGCTAACCCATTTTTTAGCTTAAAATATCCTGCAATGCCCATAGCAATAAATTTAGCCTCTCCTGCCGAGAGGTCAAGACTAGCTGGTACTAAATCCAAGTTAGGCGCAATATTTACAATAGGTAATGGCTCATCATCACAAAAAGCATCATAAATGCTTTTTGTAGGATTTTCTTCACCCGTAATTATGGTAAGATTTGCTTGTGGGTCAATATCTATCATTAGCACTTTTTGTGTCATTAGTGATAGTGCTTTGCTAAGGTTAAATGTTGTGGTAGTTTTGCCTACACCGCCTTTATGATTGAGAATTGCTATTACTTGAGGTATCATATTTTTTTAATATTTTTCATAAATTTTTCATAAAATTAGTTTTTTTACGAAAACAAACCTAATCTAAGTTAAATTTCTTCTTAAAAACGCTGTAGGCATACGCTGGTTTATTTTTTATTTTAGGGTCTAGTAATGCTACTGTTACTTGGTAATGTACCTGATAAATTTCTTTATCAGTTGCTTTTTGCATTATTGCTTTTGCTTGATAATCACTCATTTTGAGATTTATCAAACTTTCATATACTTTTATTTTATCTTCTGAAACTGTTTCTTTTTTGGTATTATTTATTATAATTGGTTGTGATTTTTGGATAGTCTGCTCCTCTATTATTGTGGATTTAGGTAATTGAATTACTGTTCTTTCTGCTTTTTGAAAAATAAATTGAAGTCTATCTACTTTTTTCCCAATTTTAATTTCTGTAAACTCAAAAGCCATATCTGTATCTTTAAGCTCTTTTTGCGCTGATATAATGACATATCTTTTAAAATCCGCATAGTTATTATACTGATTCACAATATTTAAACACCTTTTCAAATCTTCTATTGTAGCTATTTTTATTCCAGTATAAATAAATTGTTTTAATAATTCATACATACGTAAGGAATATAAACTTTTTAAAGAAAGTGCTTCACCAAGTCCAAAAACTGTAAAGTTATTTTGTAGTTCCAGCAAGTAAGGTTTTAGTTTTTGGTCAAAAGAAATTTCTACAAATCCCTGACCTTCATAATACTTCACACTACTTGCAAGACTGATTTGCAAAAGTCCATCAGGCTCTTTTATCTCGCAAACGTGTTGCATCAGTTTTTTGGTTGCCTTTTTAAATTCTGAATATAATGATTCACCTTTCAAATCTAGGTCGTGAATAAGTTCACGGGCATCAATTAGAAGCGGTTTAAACTCTGTATCTCCTGGATTTATCATTGAGACCATTTTTAGAAAAATTCGTTTTTCTAAAAGTGTCATATCATATCTTCCATTGATGAGTTTGTTAGACTGAACAATAAGTGAACTATTTCCACTTTGTTCAGGTGTTTTAGAGAGTTTTTGAGGCTTTTTGTGCATATTTTTAGTAGTAAAACCCAAATATAACGTAATTAGCTGAATAAAAAAATTTATTATGAAAAACTTTTTTGTTTTTCATAATAACAAAAAATTTACACCAAATCCTTCCATAGTTGTTTCAAGATTTACACCAAATCCTTCCATAGTTGCCCCAAGATTTACACCAAATCCTTCCACATTTGACCGCTTTATACAATGATCTGTTTTTAAAAACAGAAATACAATTAAAAACACACGTGTTCTTTCTTTTAAAGTTTGATTTACGGATTTCGTGCTTTGAAATCCAAAGTGAAGAAAATTTTGATTTTTTTTTGATTTTCCAGTTTGCTCCAATCCCGAAAACGAAAGACCGAAATTTTTTTGCATTTGGTTTGGGTTTGTTTTCAGTAGCCCGCACTTTGAAAATCAAAGTATATGATTATCAGTTAGTTACGTTTTAATTACGGTATTAAACTGATTTTTTGATTTTTGATTTTTGCATTGGTTTTGTTTTTACTAAGAAGACTTAGCTAGATAACATAGCTTAAAATCAATTTTTTGGCATCTCTAAGAGATTATAATACGCTAACCATATATTTTATGGTTGAGGTTTTTTTAACGCAATGGTGAGCGTTTTTGAGCGTTTTATTTTTTTGAGTTTCTAAAAAAAGAAATTTTGGTTTCATTTTTGGTTTAGTGGGGTTTTCAGATTGCTACTATATGTCGGTTTAAAACCGCTTGACTTCAACCGTTTTCTCAAATACTCAAATCCCCTATTTTATTGCTTTGAGGGCATTTAAAGCTAGTATTTGGCAAATTATACATATGAAAATATATAGATGTACTTTATTTCATAAAATTGTCGTATTTTTGCTAATAAATCTTTTTAATGACAAATATTTTCCGTAGTTGAGATGTATGGTTAAAATTTTGTTTATTGGCACATCCATTTTGGCAAGTTCCAAGATGCGGGTTTTGTCTTTGTCGTACATTGTTTTTTGCTTGCAACCAACTGGTTTTCCAAGTTTTACGCCTTTTGCCTTGAGGGCATTTAGCCCTTCTTTGGTTCTAAACGAGATAAAATCACGTTCCAGCTCTGCCAGCATAGAAAAAATAGTAATCAAAATTTTGTTGCTCATATCCAGCACGTTGAGAGGATTTAAGTCCATATTCTGCTTTATAAGTATTAGACGGCACTTTTTCTCTTCCATTAGGCTTTTGATAATTTGTAGCACTTCTTGTATGGAACGCCCAAGTCGTGAGAGTTCTGACACAATAACTACATCATCTTCAATGACTTGTGATAATAATTCTGTGATTTTGCGTTTATCAGCCGTTTTCTTTGACGACATTTCTACTTCTATCCACTTGTTTATGAGCATTTTATGGTCTGTGGCAAAGCGAGAAATCAGATTTTTTTGGCTCTCAGCGGTTTGTTCTGCGGTGCTGACTCGCACATATCCGTAAATATTCATATTTAATTTTAATTTTTTTAAAGTTCGCTTAAAGAAACTGCTTTTTCACTTTTCAAAATATCTATTTTTCTCCAAAATGAAAAAAAAACTACAAAAAAATAATTCTCTGCCATTGCCAATGTCCTACTTAGGTGCATTGCCAATAACAGAAAATCATTGTTTCTCAATAAATGTATACTCAATTTTTGTTTAAATTCAATTTTCAACTTTTTTGGTAAGCTGAAAGCATCCAGACCATTTTTTCGTGTACGCCAAGCACTTTTGTGAGGAAATCACAAGTGCCAGCATCTTCATTTTCAGCAGTTATTTTGATGTCCTTACGTAGGTGTGTGATGATATGTTCGTGGTCGTGCAACAGGCTTTCTATCATTTTAGGTGTTTCCGTTACGGTCTCTTCTTTGAGGTGGGAGAGTTTTAAAAAATCTTTTAATTTTGCAGCGGGCTTTTCTCCCAACATACGCACACGTTCCGCAATTTCGTCTATTTGTTCGTCTAAAATAGCATATTGATCATCAAAAAACTTATGTAATTCTTGAAAATTGCCTCTTGTTACGTTCCAATGATAGTTACGTGTTTTGGTAAAAAGTACGTATTCATCAGCAATAAGCACATTAAGCAAATCAGTATTTATTTTGACTGTTTTTTCAGAAAGTCCAATTTTATTTTTCATTTTTAGTAGATTTAAAAGCTGTTTTTGTTGGTTTAAACAAAAAATAATCAGTTAAATTCCCATTAAGACAAAAAGAATTTAACCAATTATTTTAAATTTTAATTGAGTGTTTTGATTAAAAAACTCACAATTAATTACACTTTAAAACCAGATTTAGCTTGTTCAACTTTGCCATCTAGCTTTGCAGCTACGTTTTTTGCATCGTTAGAAAGCAGTTCTTTTGCATCTTTAACAACACTTTCGTACTTGTCGGCAGCACTTTCGTACATACTGTTGTACTTATTTTTGAGGTCATCAGTATAACCTTTCCCTTTGGCTAAGATGTTTTTTCTTGTTTGGCTTCCTTTTTCAGGTGCAAACAGAATACCTAAAGCTGCGCCTGTAGCAACGCCTGCTAAAATGCTTAAAATTCCTTTTAATGAACTCATAATTATTTTTATTTAATATTTGTGAAAAATTATTATATTTTATGCCCTTTTGATGTTGGGATTTTTTTTATTTTATGATTTTTTCTCCTTGAATTACCCGTAATAAAACTGCAATCACAGCAATTACAAGCAAAATATGAATAATTGAACCCGCACTATATGCAAAAAAACCTATTGCCCAAAACACTATCAGTACTACGGCAATGATATACAAAAGACTTCCCATTATTTTATTTGTTTAAGTTTAATATTGAATGAATTTTGTTTGAATAATAAAAATAATCTCTTAATTAAGAGAAAAAGACGCATAGACGCTCAAAACACTGTTTTTGCCGTCTGGGAAAGTATAATTTGTACCTAAAAAAGTACGTTCTTTACCTACTTTTGTAAGACCATAATTATATCTTGCGCCAAAACCTACGCCACCCAAATCAACACCAATACCTGCTGCAAGACCAAAATCAAGTTTATTGAAATCATTTGTATCAAGATTATCTTCAAAATCAAAAAGTGTTACATTTGATTTGTTGGTTGCTTTTCCGTTAAGCAAAAAAGCCGCATAAGGACCAGCGTGAACATTAAAATACTTACTGATATTCACTACTACAAGTACAGGAAGTTCCAAATAATTTACATTAAAACGTGCTGTACCTTTCACAAAAGCATTGTTGTAGGTTGATTCTCCGCCTTTTGTCGTAAAATATAATTCTGGCTGGATAGCCAAGAAACTAGCAATAGGAAGTTTTGCAAACACACCCAAATTAAAGCCTGTGAGTACGTTATTTTCATCTACATCTTTTGTGTAAAGATTAGAGAAATTTACGCCTCCTTTGATGCCAAACCTTGCTTTTAGTTCGTCATCTTGTGCTTTCGCCTGTGTGAGCGTTGTACATATAAGCACAAACGCAGTAGTGAGGGTAAGAAATAATTTTTTCATTGTGTTCAACTTATTTTTTAAATGAATATTTTTTTAATTTTTGTTTATCTGGAAAGAAAATTTCCGTTTTTTAGTACTTATTTTTGTTTTTAAAATAAAAGATTGCCAAACTAAAGGCTTGAACAATCTTTTATTTTGAAGAAGAAGGCTCTTGCTGTTTATATTGACTACTAAAAAAATTATAAGGCAGCAACAATTTTAGCTAATTCTTCTTTGGTTTTTCCAAGTTTAGTTTGGATTTTCTTCATCATTTCCTCTTTTTTGCTTTCTGTAAAATTGAGGTCGGCATCTGTGAGGGTAGAAAATTTAGCTTTTAGCTTTTTTTTCTGCTCGTCCCAGCTTACGTGTTCTGGTGTAGCTAATTTGGCAGCTGATTTGTCAGTTGTTTTATCAGTCATTTTGTCTGATTTGATAGCAGTTTTGCTATTTTTAACTTCTTTCATTGTGAATAATTATTTAGGGTGAACTTAGGTGTAATGTTATTATTACTATGCAAAGGTGCGCCATTTTTTTTGTTGATATGTTACATAATTGCTATAAAAAATTGCATTATTCCCATATTTCAAAATTTTATAAAAGTCGTAAAAAATTACAAAAAGATTATATTATTGCCGTTGTTTGTGAAGACACAAGCAATGGCTTTGATTATATTTACCTCCTTTTTCGTGCCTCAAACCTAGCAATCATTCAATTATCTTTCTGAACTGTTTTGAGTTCTTGAAACTGTGCTAGTTGTATTTTGATAGACTCCAAATACTCGCGCAAACTATCATTAGTGATGTTATCTTGTTTGTAGGAGGTTGCAAGTGGTGTTTCCATCAAAGTTTTATAGAGTTCAGGAAATTCTTTTTGGATTTTTGCGGTAATATCAAAAATCTGGTCGCTAATTCTTTTTTCTGTATTTTCCATCTTTGCAATTATTTTTTATTATTGACAGTAAAATCTTTCAAAGATTGCCCCAACTCGTCCATATCGTGGTTATATTCACGTTTGAAAGATTCCCAATCACTTTTCATTTTCTCCTGGTTGTCCATACGGTTGCGCATAGCTTTGTTTTTTTCTTCCACCATATCAATACGAGCTTTGTAAGCTGCATCATTGGCTTTTTCAGAAGCTTTCATTTCTGCTTTTAGCTCTGTAATTCTGGTGTCGTTGTCTTTGATTTTCTGCTCTGTAGCTTCTCTAAAAGCTTTCCATTCTTCTGCGTTAGCTTCTTTCTGTTGTTCTACCACTACTTCTTTTTGCGCTTCTTTAAGATTTTCTTCAGCTTTTTCTACTTTCTTCTCTGCATTTTCTTCTTTCTTTGCGGCAGATTGGCAACTCGTGAAAACTGATGTTGAAACAGATACAATCATCAACATTATGAGTGCAATACTTGGGGCGAAATTAAATTTTGGTTTTTTCATTTTATTTTTGGATTGGGTTTTTGGTGATTTATTTTAAATTTTTATTTGTATTATTCCAAGATGATAAAATTCACAATTTTTTATATCCTGCTTATTTTCTCACATTCAATAGCGCATTTGCGACAGGCTTCTGCACATTTTTGGCAATGGTCGTGAGAATGTTTTTCACATTCTTCTGCACAAGCGTTACAGGCGTAGGCGCAAAGTTTGGCAATTTGAGTTACAAATTCATTTTCATAGGTCATTGCCTCCATTGTAAAAAAGCATGTCTGAACACAACTATCATCAAGTTTGATGCAATGTTCTAACATTTTTCTTTGTGGTTCGTCCCTGCATTGTGTTGCACAATTTTTTGCGGCTAAAGCTGCTTCTAAACACGCAGTAATACAAATTTTGAAATTAAGATGGTTCATTGGTCTGTTTTTAAAGTTTAAGAAAATAGACTGTCGTTTAGGATAAACCATTAGGGTGTAATTTTTTGATATTCAAAATTTTAATCAAATTATTTCCTAAGGTTTTCGTGTCATTCAATAAGTTCAATTACTTAGTGCTAAACGACAGTAAAAAAACATTCAACTAATTTCCAATAATTTTGTGCAATTCTTCTTTAGTTTTGCCTAATTTTTTCTGAAGATTGCCAAACATTTCGTCTTTTTTGCCTTCTGCAAACATCAAATCATCATCAGTAAGTTCTGCAAATGCTTTTTTGAGTTTGCCTTTTTGTTCGTTCCAATTTCCTTTTAATTCAGTAAGATTCATCTTGATAAGTATTTAGTTGGTGAAACCATTTTCACTAATGCAAAGGTTGCCTAAAAAAAGCGCAGAAGTGTTGCAAAAAACATACAAAAAATTGCATTATTCCCATATTTCAAAACCAGTTAATATTAGATAAAACAAAAAAATCCACCGCAATACGGTGGAACTTTCCAAATTAGTAACTATTATCTCTATCTAAAATCTAATCCAAAATCTTTTAACACGATGTTAATGAGTGCTAATCTTTTACAGATTTGACAAAGTTGCCATTGGCATCAAAATACAAATCTAGTCCTTTCACTTCTGCCTCATAGCTCACGTTTCCGCTTGCATCTGTTACTCTATCTGTTTCTCTAACTTTGTGTTCTTTATGATTTTTTTCACGTAATCACTCGCTGCAGAAGGAAGTCCGCTTGCCATAATTTCCATTTTGTATTCAACAAGATTAGCATTAACATCATAAATGACGTTTTTCTCTATTTTATCTCTGTCGTAGCTTGCTTCAAACCTTTCTCCAATTCTGTGCCAATGTACGGTCTTGACCATTGGGTAAGATTTATGAAAAGCGTTCACTACATTCGTAGGAACGTGTTTTTCTTTGATTTTTTGCGCTTGAACTTGTGTGAAAAAAGTAATTTTTTCATTTTGTTTTGGTTAAAGTGTAATTATTTATTCATAATTGACTAATGCAAAGGTCACCTAGAAAAAGGTGAAAAGTGTTACAAAACTTTGATAAAAAATTGTATTATTCCCATATTTTAGAAAACAATAAACAAAAAAAACCACCGCAAAACAGTGGAACTTTCCATAAATTAGTAACTATTATCTCTGTGCTAAAATTTACAACATTTTATCTATATTTCTAGGCTCAATTTTTCTGTATTTTAGTAATTTGTAATTGAATAATGCAAAGGTGGCACTATTTGGGCTGATAGTCATTACAAAATTTTCCAATAAAGTTGTATTATTCCTATTTTTATAGAAATTTTTATTGATAATAATGTGTTGATTTCATAGATTTTTGTATTTTTTCTTATAAAAGGTAAAAAATTTATTTATAAGATAATATTTATTTTGTATTATTTGTATGTTTATTGTATAATTTTAGGATTATAAAAACGCTCATTTAGATAAAAAATAAAAACATAAAAGAAAGCTTCAACAAAATGTTGAGGCTTTTTTCAACTACATTCTTTCCATATACCATTTGAGTTGTTTCTCCATTTTTTTGTATTGGAAAATGCTCGTAATGATTTTTTGAAGACGCATAAAAGCGGTTTCATTCTTCACCACGTAATCAAACGCCATGTGGTGCATACAATTAACGGCAACATCAATCTTATCTTGCGAGGAAAGCATAATGACAGGAATACCAAGATTGTGTTCCTTGATTTTGTCTAAGGTTGCTATACCATTCATTGCGCCTTCCACAATACCGTCCAGATGATAATCAAGAATGATGATATCAGGATTTAGGTGAAGATTTTTGAGGCAACTCTCACCCGTAGGGAAAGTGTGGATAATAAAGTCAGCGTGTTGCAAAAACTCTATTTCTAGGGATTTCAAAAACAATGCGTCATCATCTACCAAAAAGATACTAATTTTTTCGTACGTATTCACTAATTTATTTATTTTGACTGAGTTGATATTTGTATTGTAGGTTATAAAAGCTCCCAGCCCCGAAAGGGAGCAAATACAAAAAGTTTGTATTAAAGTCCCCTTTGGGTATTTAGGGGCTGTTTATTTTATATTTTTTATTAAATCAAGTTCAATAGTAAGTTCTTGGCAGGCTTGCGTACAAACGCTTTCTATTTGCCCAACCATTTCACCTATATTTTCTATTTGAACCTGCGTACTGGCATAATCTTGCACTTTTTTAGCTAAATTCTCAAAATCACTATTGATGCCCATAATAGAAAAAGAAGGGATTATTTTGTGAACAGCAGCATACAGAGTTTTCCAATCTTTCGCCTCAAAACTCTGTTTCATTGTGTTGATAAGTGGCGGCGTTTGCTCCAAATATAAAGTAATCATTTCCATCATTAGCGCAGGGTCAGACTTTGTGCGTTTGATGAGATAAGCCAAATCAATACAACGCATTTGTTTTATTTCTTCATTGACAACAGTCGCAGCTGCTGTAATGGCGGCAGGTGTTGGTTTTTGAAAAAGTGCCATTATTTTGCTATAAAGAAGTCTTTCATCAACGGGTTTAGCAATATAGTCATTCATTCCTACGGCTTTGCACTTAGCCAAATCCACTGTCGTCACGTCTGCGGTAAGGGCAATAATAGGAATATCTAGTTTTAATACGTTTCTTATGTGGTCTGTTGCCTGAAAACCGTTCATTTCGGGCATTTGCAAATCCATAAGAATAATATCATACTGATTTTGTGCTAGTTTTTCTATGGCTATTTTGCCGTTGGAGGCAATATCTCTCTCAAAACCAAAATCATCTAACAAAGTTTTCATTAGAAGTTGGTTGAGGGCAATATCTTCTACTACAAGCACTCGGATATTTTTCTTGGCTGTATCTTGTTCCATAATTTCTATATCTGTGGTATTTGTGGCGTTTGTTTTTTGAAAATCCAAAATAAAACTAAAGTCAGAACCTTCATTTAAGGTACTAGCAACACTCACAGAGCCTCCTTGTGGCACAATAAGTTGTTTTACAATGGCAAGCCCAAGCCCAGTGCCGCCATAAATGCGTGAAGTGCCACTTGATGCTTGTTGAAAATTCTCAAATATTCCGTTTATTTTCTCTGGTTTGATGCCTATTCCTGTATCTTTCACAGAAAACTGTATTTTTACTTTATCTTCATCTTCACTCAAAAGATTTACACTCACCGTAATACTGCCTTCAGAAGTGAATTTTACGGCATTACTGACGAGATTAAGGATAATTTGGTGCAACCGTACAGGGTCGCCTAAAAGTACATCAGGAATTCTTTTATCATATTCTTTGATAAGTTTAAGATTTTTTTCTTCTATTTTAGGCTCAAACAAATGTAGCATTGAAGCAATAGAGGCTTTGAGTTTAAACGGATTTTGCTCAAAAGTCATTTTGCCAGCATCAACCTTAGCCAAGTCCAAAATATCATTTATAAGTACAATCAAGGCATCACCACTCATTTTTATGGCGTTTAGGTACTCGGCTTGCTTGATAGAAAGGTCCGTTTTTAGTAGCACCTTTGTAAAACCAATAATGGCATTCATAGGTGTTCTTATCTCGTGGCTCATATTAGACAGAAATTGTTGCTTGGATTTTACGGCATCTTCTGCAATAATAGTGGCATTTTCAGCCACAATAGTAGCAAGTTCCGCTTTATTTTGTGCTTCTTCTGCTATAATGGTGGCTATTTCTGCTCTATCTTTCTCGTGTTGTGCAATAATACGAGCTATTTCTGCTTTTTCTTTTTCTTTTTGAGCGGCAAGCCTAGCTATTTCTGCTTTTTCTTTTTCTCTTTGAGCTAAAAGCCTAGCTATTTCAGCATTTTCTTTTTCTTTCTGAGCGGCAAGTCTAGCTATTTCCGCTTTTTCTTTTTCTTTTTGAGCTAAAAGCCTGGCTATTTCCGCTTTTTCTTTTTCTGCTTCAGCGACTGTTTTGGCAACTTCTGCTTTTTCTTTTTCTTTTTCTGCAATGATTTTGGCTATTTCAGCGTTTTCTATTGCCTCTCTCAATTCCTTTTCTATTCTTCTTTGTTCCGTAACAACTCTTGCCACCACTACTGCCCCTAAGACGTTTCCGTTATCATCTTTATAAACTGCACCATTAAACATTACTTCTGTGTCTGTATGGTCAATAATAGTAAGCGGGTAATTAAATACAAAGCCTTTCTTAAATACTTCTTTATATACTTCACAAGCCTTTTCAGGGTCTGTAAAGTAGATAGAAAATTCTGTATGCAGTAATTGTTTGCGAGTTTTGTCTGTAGCTTTCATAAATGCCTCGTTCATATCCGTAATTTTCCCTAGCTTACTAATTACAATAAGTGGGTCAAGGCTCGCCTCCACAAGGTTACGCACATAATGAGATTCATTGGTATTTGTATTGATGTCGTTCATTTTATCAAATATCTTCTATTGGTTGTCTTCTTTTGTCTTTGAGTTGTTTAAAATGGGAGGGTGCAAGTCCTGTCACTTTTTTAAATTGGTTTGAAAGATGCGCCACGCTGCTATAATTCATTTTCCAAGCAATTTCCGTAATATTCAGTTCTCCATAAATAATCAGTTCTTTGATGCGTTCTACTTTGTGCGAAATAACAAACTGTTCTATGGTTGTGCCTTGAATTTCGGAGAAAAGATTGGCAAGATAGGTGTAGTCGTGGTTGAGTTTTTCGCTCAAAAAGTCAGAAAAATTGACTTTCATCACTTCGTCAGAATGATGCACCATTTCTATAACAGCATTTTTTATTTTTTCAATGAGAACGGCACGTTTGTCGTCCATAAGGTCTAATCCAGCAGCTTTTAGGAGTGTTTTTAGTTCTTCTTTTTGCATTATGGAGATGTCTTCCATAATATCTACTTCGCCCAAATCCACCAAGACAAAATGCAGTTCTAGTTGTTTGAGTATGTCTTTAACCACCATTTTACAACGGTTAGAGACCATATTTTTGATAAAAAGTTTCAAATTGGTGTATTTTTTTAATGGTATTTCAGAGAGATTTTAACGTAATTTCTCACAAAAATAGCCATTATTTTAGTAGATATTATTACATAACTCTGTGGAAAGTTATATAATTCACACGTAAATATTTAAAATCAAAATTGTAGTCACGAATAGCCAGCAGCTTTCGTGAAGTTCCCCCTACAAATGAGTATGAATTATACAAACCTTTTTCAAAATTGTATAAATCTTTCGCCAAAAATCTTTCGCAATTTTGCCCCTAACTATTTATCAATATCAACAAAAACTATGATACCAACGCCCTACAGCCCTGATTTGCTTATTGAAAACAAAAAAACTACTTTACTCACTGTACTCAACTACGTTTTTTTGGGTGCGGTGATACTTTATTTTGGGAAAACGCTGTTTATACCTCTAAGTTTTGCCCTACTTATTAGTTTTGTGCTATATCCTGTATGCCTCTGGCTAGAAAACAAAGGACTTAATAGAAGTTTAAGCATCTTAATTTGTATTTTAGGGTTGATTTTGGTGATGTTGGGTGTAATTTACCTGCTTTTTGTGCAAATTATCAGCTTTTCTAGTGCGTGGGAAGGTTTAAAGGCAAAATTAGATGGCTCTTTTGCTGATATAACCAACTATTTTGCTGATAATTTGGGCATAAGTAACGAAAAACAACAGAATTTTATAAATAATTTTGTTGATAATTCTGGTACAAATATGTTTTCTTTTGCAAAAAATACATTCAGTTCTCTTTCTGCTGGGCTTTTTGCACTAGCACTTGTACCAATACTATCTGCATTGATACTTTTTTACCGTACTATGCTTGTAAAAGTATTATACGGTATCTTTGCAGAAGAAAAACAAACAGAAATACACGAGATTTTGGTACAAACAATTCAAGCGTACTACAATTTTATCAAAGGAATGGCACTTGTTTACTTGATTGTGGGTATTTTAAATAGCGTTGGACTGCTCATAATAGGTGTGCCACACCCTTTTTTGTTTGGTTTTATAGCTTCTATCCTCACTTTTATACCTTATGTAGGAATAATGATTGCCGCAATGCTTCCTGTGGCGGTTTCTTGGGCAGAGTTTGGTTCTATTTGGTATCCAATTAGCGTTTTAATAATGTTTGGCGTGGTGCAAACCCTAGAATCTTATGTAATATTTCCTTTTGCGGTGGGCGGAAGACTGAAAATCAATACTTTAGTGATAATTGTTAGCATAATAATAGGTGGTATCTTATGGGGAGCGGCAGGAATGATACTTTTTATTCCTTTTGTAAGTATAATAAAGCTAATTGCTGACCATAGTAGCTCTATGAAAACGTGGAGTTTGTTATTGGGTGATAAATAAATTAAAAATAATGACTGAAAATACTTTTAATATACAAGGTTTAACGCATTCACAGGTAGTTGCATCACGTCATAAGCACGGAAAGAATGAATTATCCTACAAAAAACAAAGTGAGTTCTTATCAACACTCATACGTTTGATTACAGACCCTATGATGGTGCTTCTTTTAGTCGCTTCTTCTATTTATTTTATTAGCGGAAAGACTGGAGATGGCATATTTTTGTCTTGTGCAATTATTTTTCAGACTTCTATTTCTCTTTATCAATACTCAAGAAGCAAAAACGCCTTAGAAAAACTCAAAGATTACGCCAAACCTTCCGCAAAAGTCATTCGTGATAGCAAAATTATAAAAGTCAAAAGTGAAGAATTGGTTATGGGAGACAATATTATGGTAGAAGAAGGCACTTCTATTAGTGCTGATGCCGTTATTATACATTCAAATGATTTTTCTGTGAATGAATCTATCCTCACAGGGGAATCTTTTGCCGTTTTTAAGGATAAAAATACAGAAAATAAAGAAGTTTATCTTGGTACAACCGTTGCAAGTGGGCTTGCAATAGCAGAAATTATCAAAATAGGCAATGAAACCAAGCTTGGGAAAATAGGAAAAAGCCTTGAACGCATCAAAGAAGAAAAAACACCATTAGAAATACAAATAGCGAACTTTGTAAAGAAGATGGCAATTATTGGAGGATGCGTATTTTTGGTTGTTTGGGGCATCAATTACGCTAAATCTCTCAATATTTTGGATAGTTTGCTCAAAGCTTTGACCTTAGCAATGAGTATTTTACCTGAAGAAATCCCTGTTGCCTTTACAACTTTTATGGCACTTGGTGCGTGGCGACTTATGAAGCAAGGAATTATTGTAAAACAAATGAAAACAGTTGAAACTTTGGGTAGCGCAACCGTTATTTGTACTGACAAAACGGGAACTTTGACTGAAAATAAGATGAGTTTGGCTAAAATGTATGTTTTTTCTACTAAAAAACTCGTTGATTTGACTGAAAACATCAATGAAGATACTAAAAATACAAATAAAGACATTAAAAAACTCTCTGATTTAAGTAAAAAACTTGATGAAGACACTAAAAAGCTCATTATGGTGTCTATGTTTGCAAGTGAGCCTATCCCTTTTGACCCTATGGAGGTAGCATTACACGAAATTTATACAAAAACTACACAAAAAGACACTCGTAAAGACTATAAACTCGTCCACGAATATGCTTTAGCAGGTGTTCCGCCTATGATGACGCATATTTTTGCGGATAAAAATGGTAATAAAATCATTGCTGCAAAAGGCGCACCTGAAGCATTGATAAATGTAACGCATTTGTCAAAAACAGAGAAAGAAGAAATAACAAAAATTATCCAAAGTTTGTCTAGTGAGGGTTTGCGAGTGCTTGGAGTGGCAGAAGCAACCTTTAAAGGAACTAATTTTCCAGAAAAACAAGAAGGATTTTCCTTTAAATTTGTTGGAATATTGGCTTTTTATGACCCTCCAAAGGAAAATATACAGAAAGTTTTGCAAAATTTTTATACAGCAGGGATTTCTGTAAAGATAATTACAGGTGATAATGCGGAAACAACCACCGCAATAGCCAAACAAATAGGCTTTGTAGGCTATGAAAAGCATATTTTAGGGGAAGATTTGATGAAATTAGACAAAAAAGACCTTAAAAAGTGCGTTATGGAGACTAATTTATTCGTTAGAATGTTCCCAGAAGCCAAATTAAAGATAATAGAAGCCCTAAAAGCGCAAAAACAGATAGTCGCAATGACAGGAGATGGCGTAAATGATGGTCCTGCGCTCAAAGCGGCGCATATTGGGATAGCTATGGGCATAAAAGGTACTGAAATAGCCAAACAAGCAGCCTCTTTGATACTTTTGAAAGATGATTTATCTAAAATGGTGGTCGCTATTTCAATGGGAAGGAAGATTTATACCAACTTAAAGAAGGCAATTCAGTATATTATTTCTATTCATATTCCTATTATACTCGTTGTTTTCATTCCTTTGGCACTTGGTTGGGCATATCCAAACATATTTTCTCCTTTGCATATTATCTTTTTGGAACTTATAATGGGTCCTACTTGCTCCATTATTTACGAAGGAGAACCAATAGAAAAAAATACAATGTCAGCACCGCCAAAACCGCTTACAACTACGTTTTTTAACTGGAAAGAACTCTCTACAAGCATCATTCAGGGCTTAGTAATTACTATTGGAGTGCTTTTTATCTATCAATATGCGCTTTATTTGGGCTTAGATGAGGCATTAACAAGAACAATGACGTTTACGACACTTATTGTAGCTAACATTTTCCTTACACTTATCAACCGTTCCTTCTATTATTCCATTTGGACGACCTTAAAGCATAAAAATCCTATGGTTTTAATCATCATTTTGATTACTGTGAGCCTTTCAGGTATTATTTTGTATGTGCCACCAGTTACAAAATTCTTTCAATTTGAACACTTAAATATATTTCAGTTGGGAATATGTATTTTAGTGGGATTTGTAAGTGTTATTTGGTTTGAAGTAGTCAAATGGACGAAAAGAAGAGTATAAGTAAACGGTTAATATGTCAAAAAATTATACAAATTATTCCACCAATTATATAAGATTTTAGGTGAAAATAAGTCGCACTTTTGTTTTTAAATCTATCAATATGGAACAAACGACTACATCAGCCACAACCATAAATCCGCCTGCTGCCACAAGTGAGCATAAAGTTGTTGCGAAAGTTGTAGATGCTGGGAAGGAATATAAAGTCGGAGATACAACCATTGTTGCGCTCAAAGCAAGTTCTATGGAGTTGCGAGCAGGTGAAATGCTCCTAATTATTGGTCCGTCTGGCTCTGGAAAAACAACTTTACTTTCTCTGTTGGGTTGCGTGATTTACCCTAATTATGGCGAGGTTTGGATAGATGATGTTAGAGTATGTTTAGAAACTATTTCTCTTTACAAGTGATTTAAAATCATGCTTATAAAAGCTAATTTTATCATCACAACGGCATTTTCTGTTTTTTTCT
>JAYUKY010000119.1:0-28328 GCA_043764015.1 Raineyaceae bacterium | reverse complement strand
TCAACACAATTCAGACTAAAACCCCAATCCCTAAATCCCTTTCCCCTGCTGGGAAAGGGACTTTAATACACTTGTCCGACTTTCGCAGGACGTCTATTGACTTTCTGCTATAATTATAGCACTTTTTAGCAAATTATTTATCTTTTGGATTTTGGCTTAATGATATAGTTTAGCCCTATATGACCACCCCAATTATTTGTATTACGAGATAATCCATCTGGTTTATATTCTGTATAGAGCGTAGGTCCAATTCTCATATCAAAAACAAGGAAAGTATTTTTCCAGAATTTTTTCTGCTTACTTATCTGTGTATGAAGCCCCACATTACCATATACCACTAGCTTTTGACGAGGTTCGTATGCCTGTGTATAATTATAAATGTTAATAGGACTGTTACCATAGGAACTACTAACACCAAAATACCAACTACGAATATGGTAGCGCACTGATAAATCTCCATGCCAATAGTTCTCTTTTGGGCGCAAATCTGGGCGGTTGGAGCGGAAAATAGTAGCAGTTACCCCTGAATTTACTGACCACCTGTTAGCAAAAAAATAGCTCATACCCAATCTATTAGAAAGCGTAACTCTATTAAAGCCCTCATAAACTGGATGATTCAAATTAAGAGACGTACCATTACCAAACTCTATACCAAAGCTATTTTTTGGATAAAGACTGTCAGGCGATATGCGTTGGGCTACCAAATTGTGTAAGCCTAAACACCCCAACAATAACGAAAAAAAAATATGCAGTTTCATATATTTTTAGATTTAGTTGGTGAAAGTCCTAAATACAGGACATTGTATTGTCGTTAAATGGTGCTGGAATGTTAAGGCAATTTGTAAAATTAGCAAAAGCCCAAAATTTTCGCCCCCTAAACCAAGTTCTTGTGCAAAGTATTTTTACTCCTACGTTGACATAGGAAGAAGCCCTATTATTCATCCAAAAAAAAGAGGGCAGAAAAGGTACCATAATATTCAGCGAGTTTCCACCACAACCTGTGTTATCAAATATAAGCCCCATGCCAACAAAATTACTTGTTGCGGTAAAACCATTGGTAGGCGCACCGTCTCCTGTTGGGTCTCCGTAGGTGTCAATGTAATACTGTTCTGTTGCTTGAAGGTTATCAAGCAAACCATTGTCTTTGGCGAATTTCTGTAAAACTTTGATCTCATCCAACTTGTCATTCACAAGTTTTTTGATACTTGGTGATTGTGCATTTGCCCATAGAACAAGGGCAGCATCATTGTTGAAGACTTGTGTAGTACCATCTGGTTTCAACACAACATTAGCGGTTTCTGACAAATCCCCATTCATTGAGCTGGTAGGCATATTATCAATAGAATTAGTAGGTACAGTCCCTATAGATGAGGCATCTACTTGAGAAGTTGCTGGTGGAGCTGGGGTTACTTGCTCTGTTTTTGAACAAGATAACATTAACATGGAGAACTCAACGCACAAAGCAGAGCAAAGTGGAGCAAAGTGGAGCAAAGCGGAGCAAATTAGAACGTTTCATTTTTATTAGGAAATTAGTGTGTATGCCTACTCTTGCGGTATCAGATTTTCAGCGTGCCTCTGGTTAAGTATATAAACTTAGTAATGCAAAGGTATAATAATAAATAGTATAAGCAAATAAAATAATAAATATTTTTAAAAAAAATGTAAAAATATTTTAAATATAGCATTACTACTTAAATAATGCACTTTTTAATTTGTTTTTAGCAAAAAATATGGTCATAGTGCTTAAGACACTACGACCATATTTTTATTGGTAATTGACATTTGATTAAAGATTAGCTAAAAATGTTTCTGCATTGTGTAAATGGCTTTTTAGCAAATCTTTATCCATTTTTTTGACAAGATTAACGGGCAAACTCATACGAATATTTTTAGAGAAAATTTCTCTGTTTTGCCAAATATAACGCCAATATAAGCCGTCCCACACTTTTTGCCAATCTCCTTTGGGGAAATCACTCATTTTCATCAGATAATTAGAGCCTGAAATATAGGGTTTTGTGGTCATAAGCCCGCCATCTGCGTACTGGCTCATACCATACACGTTAGGCACCATTACCCAGTCGTAGGCATCAATATACCACTCCATAAACCACTTATAAACGTCATTTGGGGCAAAGTCGCACAAGTGTAATAAATTCCCTGCAATCATAAGTCGCTCAATATGATGCGTATAAGCATTATTCTCCAATTTTTTAATCATTGCATCAAAAGGCACAATGCCTGTTGTTCCTTTCCAAAAACTTTCAGGGATTTTGCGGTCATATTCCCAAAAATTAGTGGTACGTTGTTTTACGCTTTCCAACTCATAAATCCCCCTAATAAACTCTCTCCAACCAATAATTTGCCTAATAAATCCTTCCAAACTATTCAACGGAATATCATTTTCTTGCGCAAAATCAAGCGTTTTTTTGATGATTTGGTCAGGCAAAAGCAGTCCAATATTTAGCGCAGGCGTAAGCAAAGAATGAAATAAAAAACTTTCATTTTGTAATATGGCATCTTCATAATCTCCAAAAAGTCGTAACTTATTTAGCAAAAAATCCTCTAAAACTGCCTCTGCTTGCTCAAAAGTAGTGGGATAATTAAAAGTTTTTGCTGTGCCATAATTTGTGCTAAAATGCTCATTAACATATATTTGCGCCTCTTTGACATACTTGTTTTCTGTAATTATTTTGTTTGCAGGAATAAAAAGGTTTTTAGGTGCTTTTTTGCGGTTTTCTGTGTCAAAACTCCATTTTCCGCCAATAGGCGTACCTGCAAGCGCACCTGCTTGCGTACCATCTTCCAACAAAATGCCTAACTTTTTGCGTTGTTTGATATAAAAAGAAGCCATAAAATAATTTTTATCCGCTTTGAGCATTTTTTTTATATCCTCTTTTGAAGTCAAAAAATTAGGATTTTCATAGTGTATAAGCGTGATTTCGTGCTTATTGGCTAATCTTTCTAGGCGTTTTGAGAGTAGAAAATCAGTTGGGTCTGTATAATGAATTTCTGTAGTATTTTTTGAGGAAAGCTCCTGAAAAATAGTAGCTAAATCTTTGTTAAAATCATTGTAAATGACTTTCTTAGCATTATCTTGTAAATAATTCTCATAAAACTTCATAGAAGCCCTATGCAAAACAATTTTTTGCTTGTGGAACTTATATTGAGAAAAATACAACTCATCTTCCACCAAATAAACGGTTTCAACGTGTTTGAGGGCATCTGCGTGCTTAAAAAGCTGATGAGGAAAAACTAAAGCAACTTTTGACATCTTTTTGGAGGTGTGAGGTGTGAAGTGTGAAGTAAAATACAAAACACAAACAAATCAAAAATGTTTTTAGCAAATCTTACTTATAATTGGAAAGCACTATTTTTTCGTTATATTTGCCTACCAAACAAAAATATAAATAGACAATATCTATAAAAAACATCAATAAAACATCAATAAAACATCTATGAAAAACATTCAAAATAATTACGTTGTCATTATGGCAGGTGGTATTGGCACACGTTTTTGGCCCTTCAGCCGCACCAACAATCCAAAGCAATTTCACGACATTTTAGGCACAGGAAAAACGCTTATACAGCAAACTGTAGCACGTTTTGAGGGCGTTTGTCCACCTGAAAATATTTTTATTGTGAGCCACAAAGATTATAAAAATATTATCCAAGAACAAATCCCGTTTATCACTGATAATCAGCTACTTTTAGAGCCTGCACGCAAAAATACTGCCCCTTGTGTAGCGTATGCGTGCTACAAAATCAGTCAAATAAATCCTAACGCAAATATTATTGTTGCGCCTTCTGACCATATTATTTTGAAAGAGGAGGAATTTAAAAAAATAGCTCTCCAAGCTCTCCAAAGCGCAGAAACAAAAGAGATTTTGATAACTTTGGGCATCAAACCAAGCAGACCAGACACAGGCTACGGCTACATTCAATACGACAACAAACGTGGGCTAAAAAACCTAATGGGACTTCTTAGCTCGCCACTCAAAAAAGTCAAAATGTTTACAGAAAAACCACCTCTGGAGATGGCTGAAGCATTTTTGAAAAGCGGTGATTATCTTTGGAATGGCGGAATTTTCATTTGGAGCGCAAAAACCATCATCAAAGCAATAGAAAAATATGCACCAGAATTGGCGGAAGTTTTTACAGATATAAAACATCATTTTGGCACGCCAGACGAAGAAAATGCCATTGATACCGTTTATTCTATGTGCAAAAGTGATTCCATTGATTATGCCATTATGGAAAAAGCAGACAATGTTTACGTTATTCCTGTGGATTTTGGTTGGTCTGATTTGGGTACTTGGAAATCTTTGTACGAAATTTCGGAGAAAGACCACGCTCAAAATGTCGTTTCTGGGCATTATATTTTGGAAAATACCACTAATTGCATCATACGCACACATAAAGATAAACTTGTGGTTATCAGTAATTTAGATGGTTTTATTGTGTCTGAATATGATAATGTTTTGATGATTTGTAAGAAAGAAGATGAACAAAGAGTCAAAGAATTTGTGGCGGAAGCAAAGAAAAAAGGAAAAGAATTTATTTAGAAAAAATAGGAAATCAGTAGAACTTAACTACACAAAATTATGAATACCAAAGAATTAGTACAAGAAATAGAAATCCTGACACTTGATAAAAAAGTTTGGCTTGTGCAAGAGGTCTTGAAATCAATTAGAAGGCAAGAAATAAGTAATTCTATGAGAAATGCTGCTGAAAATCTTTATGAAGACTATAAAAATGACAAAGAATTAACTATTTTCACTAACCTTGATTTTGAAAATTTTTATGAAGCAAAGTGAAATTTGGCTTATCAATTTAGACCCAACCATTGGTGCAGAAATTAAGAAAATACGCCCTGCCATTATTGTCAATGATGATGCACTTGGTAAATTGCCACTACGAATAATTGTACCTTTAACAGACTGGAAAGACCGTTATCAAGCCGCAAATTGGATGGTAAAAATCTCTACAAACTCAAAAAACAATCTTAGCAAAGATTCTTCTGCAGACTGTTTTCAAATACGGTCTGTTTCAGAAGACAGATTTGTAAGGAAAATAGGTGAAATAAATAACGAAATTTTAGAAGAAATTAAAGATGCCCTAAAAAAGGTACTTTCAATTGATTAAAACCAATAAAAAATGATTGAATATATTGAAATTGAGGGTTTTAAATCTATCAAAAAAATGCAACTAGAACTATCTCCTATCAATATTTTGATTGGAAGTAATGGAAGTGGTAAAAGTAATTTTGTGTCGTTTTTTAAAATGGTTAATGCTATCACAAATCAGAAATTTCAGCAATTTGTAATGGAAGAAAAAGTAGATAATTTGCTTTATTTTGGAAGAAAAAATACAGAAATTTTGCAAGGAAAGTTATTATTTGACAATGAAAGTGGATATTTTTATAATTTTATCTGTAAACAAACTAAAGAAAATGGATTATATTTTAGTCAAGTAGAGGGAGGTTATCCAGAAGAAAATGATGAAGGTACAACTATTATTCACAGTTTACAACCATACGAAAGTCAGGTAATTATATCTGATAAAGGTTTGCAAATCCGTTTTGAAAACATCAAAATCTTTCATTTTCACGACACCTCTCCTACCTCGTATTTGCGTAGAGAATGTGATGTAAATGATAATATTTATCTCAAACCTGATGGGCGAAATTTGCCTGCTTTTTTGTATCTTTTGAAGGTAAAACACCCAAAAACATACGTCAGAATAGAGAAAACTATACAAGCTATTGCACCTTACATAGATAAATTTATTTTAGAACCTAAACTCCTCAATACCAATGAAATAGAATTACGTTGGGTAGATATTGGAGATAGTGAGTCAAGTTTTTCTTCCTATCAACTCTCTGACGGAACATTACGTTTTATTGCCCTTACGGCACTTTTGATGCAACCAAACCCACCTGCTGTCATTATTATTGATGAGCCAGAACTTGGTTTGCACCCTTTTGCTATTGGAAAACTTGCAGGAATGATACAAGCCGCCTCAAAACAAACGCAAATAATAGTGGCTACACAATCTCCTGGACTGGTTAATCATTTTTCACCAGAAGATATTATTGTTGTGGATAGAGATGTAGAAGAAAAACAAAGTGTATTTAAACGCTTGAATTCTAATGATTTAGCTATTTGGCTAGAAGATTATTCTTTAGGTGATTTGTGGGAAAGAAATATCATAAATGCCGCACAACCGTAGTCAATTACGAATTAAAAATTACGAATTACGGTTTGAATAGTTTATAATCAGTTTTTTATGTCAAACAATATTTTTAAAAATACTTATGGGGAGAACAATTATTGTTTGTGAAGGACAAACTGAACAAGAATTTTGTAGAACAATTTTGTATCCTTATTTTCAACCAAAAGATATTTATATAGAAAATCCAACTATCAAAAAAACTGGTGGTGGTATTGTTGCTTGGGAAATCTTTAAGAAAGAAATAGAAAACCATTTACGAGGGAAAGAAGCACTTGTTACTACTTTTATAGACTATTATGGCATAAAAGCAAGCCATAAATTTCCTAATTGGGAAGAGGTACAACAGATTCCAGATAAAAATAGTAGAATAGACGCACTAGAAAATGCTATGCACAATGATATTTCTGATGCTTTACGAGATAGATTTATTCCATATGTGCAGTTACACGAGTTTGAGGCTTTACTTTTTATTGATTTGAATATATTTAATACGCTTTTTGCTAGGGAGAATTTTGCAGATTATGAATATTTGAAAAAAACTATTGAAGATTATCCTAATCCTGAAATGATAAATGACAACAAAATAACTGCACCAAGCAAAAGATTAGAAGATAAAATAATGAAAAGCTATAGCAAAATACAAAATGGCAACGAAATTGCAAAAGAAATAGGACTTGTAAACATCAGACAAAAATGCCCTAGATTTAATAATTGGATAGAAATTTTAGAAAAAGAGTAAAAAAATCAAAATATTTCTTCTTTCTCCTCAAAAATCTTACGGACAACAGCATTAGTTTTGCAAAAATAATATTAGAAATCTCTAGAAAAATATCAAAAAAACACCTAAAATGGCACAAGAACCCAATAATTATAATGAAGATAGTATAAAATCCTTAGAACCTCGTGAACATATACGCTTGCGCCCTGGTATGTACATAGGTAAACTAGGTGATGGCTCTGCACAAGATGACGGTATTTATGTCTTGGTGAAAGAGATAATGGATAATTGCATAGATGAATACGTGATGGGACACGGCAAACAAATTGAAATAACTGTTACTAATCAAAGAGTTACAATACGTGATTATGGGCGTGGTATTCCGCTTGGAAAAGTCATTGATTGTGTTTCTAAGATAAATACAGGTGGAAAGTATGATTCTAGCGTTTTTCAAAAATCTGTAGGACTTAATGGTGTAGGTACAAAAGCCGTAAATGCCCTTTCAAGCTATTTCAAGGTACAATCTATCAGAGACGGAGAAACAAAAATTGCTGAATTTGAACAAGGAAAACTCATAAATGATTATCCAGTTGAAAAAACATCTGCCAAAAATGGCACTATTGTTACTTTTGAGCCAGATAATACCATTTTTAAGAACTATAATTTTATTCCGCAATTTTTGGAAGACCAAATTTGGAATTATGCTTTTTTGAATGCTGGACTAAAAATAATGTTCAATAAGCAAGAATATTTTTCTAAAAATGGGCTTTTTGACCTTTTGGAGCGTAAAACTGACGTAGAAAGTTTGCGTTATCCTATCGTGCATCTTAAAGGAGAAGACATAGAACTCGCTATTTCTCACGGTAGCCAATATGGGGAAGAATATTATTCATTTGTCAATGGGCAATATACCACACAAGGCGGTACACACCTTGCAGCCACTCGTGAGGCACTTGTGAAGACTGTGAGAGAGTTTTTTAAGAAGGATTTTGAGGCAGCTGATATCAGGGCTTCCATTATTGGCGCAATTAGTTTGCGGGTGCAAGAGCCTGTTTTTGAGTCGCAAACTAAAACCAAATTAGGCTCTATTGGAATGACCCCAGACAGCGCAAACATAGCAGGTGCGCCTGCTATGGTTACGGTACGCTCTTTTATCAATGATTTTGTAAAGAAAAATCTTGATGATTTTTTGCATAAAAACCCAACAACGGCTGATGCACTTTTAAAGCGTATTTTGCAGTCTGAAAGAGAAAGAAAAGACATTGCAGGCATCAAAAAATTGGCTAATGACAGAGCAAAAAAAGCTAATTTGCACAACAAAAAACTGCGTGATTGTCGTGTGCATCTGGAAGATGTCAAAAATGAACGTCATTTTGATACAACTTTGTTTATTACGGAAGGAGATTCTGCAAGTGGTTCTATTACAAAAGCTCGTGATGTGCAAACGCAAGCCGTTTTTTCTTTACGTGGAAAACCGCTCAACTGCTTTGATATGACCAAAAAAGTAGTTTATGAAAATGAAGAATTTAACCTTTTGCAGCACGCCCTCAATATTGAAGATGGGATGGAAGGTTTGCGCTACAATAAAATTGTAATTGCAACAGATGCAGATGTGGACGGAATGCACATTAGGCTACTTTTGATGACATTTTTCTTGCAGTTTTTCCCTGATTTGGCACGTAATGGGCATTTGTATGTGCTTGATACACCACTTTTTAGGGTAAGAAACAAACAAAAAACTGTTTATTGTTATACAGACCAAGAAAGACAACGAGCTATCAAACAATTAGGTACAAACCCTGAAATAACACGTTTTAAAGGACTTGGGGAGATTTCTCCTGATGAATTTTCCAATTTTATTGGTGAAAATATCCGTTTAGAACCAATTATTTTGAAAGAACATACTAATATTCCTAAAATATTGGAATATTTTATGGGAAAAAACACGCCAGAACGCCAAAAATTTATTATTGAAAACCTGCGCATTGAGCCAGAATTGATAGAGGCGTAATATAACGTAAATAAAAAAAGTAGTCTTACAAGTTGTAATGACTACTTTTTATTATTTTCTGTATTATTTTGCATCAATAGTGTGTACTTTGGTCATTTTACGAATATAAATCATTCCATCTGCAATAGAAAATAATTTCATTTGTAGAGACGTGTTTCCAAATAAATTAGCGTTAAAATTTGTGCTTTTCAGTTCTTTATCTGCTATATTTAGTGGAATAAAAGCGTTTTTTTCTGTAAATTGTGTTAAATTATACTCAAAACTATCTTCTTTTTTGGGTGTTTTGATTTTGAAACTTATAACACCTTTGCCATATCTTCCTTCATATGAAGTAAATCCAAGAAAATAATATTTATCTTTATATTCTTTTTTTACATAATCTCCCATCATAATTCCTGCATCATCTTTAATATTATAGTTGATAAGCGTTTGATTATAAGCTAAATGACTTGATGCCGCCCAAAGTATTATTTTTTCATTTGGATAAAGGATTCTTAATTCATTAAGATTTTTAGCCATTACTTTATCTCGTAAATCTTCTTGTCCTTTGTCATAATGAATAATTTCAGTATCAATATTTTTACAAATAATCATCCAAAAATAATCACCAAATTCTTTGCCTTCTTTTTTATCTAAAAATTGATAAATAGTTTGGGTATATTTATTTATCAGCTTTTTTTTGTCTTCTGAATATGTTTTACCATAATTTGAGAAACGAATAACACTTTTTATCTCTTCAAAAAAAACATCATAATCTTGTGGTTTTTTGTCAAATATTTTTTCTTTTTCAATAAAACTTTTCAAGTCATTTATAAAATGCTTTTCTGATAATTTTCCAGAAAATTGGTGGTCAAAACCCATAAATTTCAATGGATTAGTAGTTTTATAAGTAGATGCAATGTATTCAAATAATGGCTGAACTTCTTTTACTCGCCAAATACCAAAAAGCCCCTCCATTAGCACCACATCTTTATTTTTAGCATTTCTCGCCAATTCATAACTTTTATAACATTCGTAAAATCCTGATTCAAAAGCTATTAAAGTAAAATTGCATTGTTGATGTAGGTATTTTACCAATGGAACTCTCACAACAGAGGTGATACCATCAAAATGAGTTTGTTCGCCCAAACCTATAATTTCTACAGTTCTAAGATGAGATTTTAGTATTTCTAGTGTTTTTGTATCAAGTGTGTCCTGCTCAAAAGCTACCGCATTATTGTTTAAAAATGGTTTTAATTTATTTTGTGCTTTTATGATAGAAAAAGAACAAGCAAATATTAACATAAATAAGTATTTCATTTTGAGTATTTTTAGTTTATTCTTTCACAAATATAAAGAAAATCAAAGGGAAATTAAAAAAAAATCAAAATAAAGCAAATTATTCTGTATTTATCTAAATTTTTCTATTAAATTGCTGCATCATTTTATCTAATTATCATATATGAACATACACGAATATCAGGCAAAAGACATTCTGAAAAAATACGGTGTAAGAACGCAAGAAGGCATTGTCGCAGACACGCCTGAAGCAGCCGTAGCCGCAGCTCGTCAGGTCAATGCCCTTACAGGTAGCACTTGGTTTGTTATCAAAGCCCAAATCCACGCTGGAGGGCGAGGTAAAGGTGGCGGCGTAAAACTTGCTAAAAATTATGATGAAGTGAGAGAAATCTCCAAAAATATCATAGGAATGCAACTTATCACGCCCCAAACAGGCGCAGAAGGCAAAAAAGTAAACAAAGTTTTGATAGCGCAAGACGTTTATTATCCTGGTGAGTCGGACATAAAAGAATTTTATATGTCTATTTTGCTGGATAGAGCAAGCGGACAAAACGTCATTATTGCCAGCACAGAAGGCGGAATGGACATTGAAGAGGTGGCAGAACATCACCCAGAGAAGATTATCAAAGAATTTATTGATACTCGTGTGGGGCTTAGAGATTTTCAAGCAAGAAAATTAGCTTTTGCACTCGGACTAGATGGCAACGCTTTTAAAGAAATGGTGGCTTTTATTAAGTCGCTTTATATGGCTTATTTGGACACAGACGCATCTATGTTTGAAATAAACCCTGTTTTAAAAACGTCTGATAACAAGATTTTGGCGGTTGATGGCAAGGTAAATATTGATGATAATGCACTTTTCAGACACCCAGATTTGGCTGCTTTGCGTGATATTACGGAAGAAGACCCATTGGAAGTGGAAGCTAGTCAAAATGAGCTAAACTACGTTAAACTTGATGGAAATGTTGGTTGTATGGTGAATGGCGCAGGTCTTGCTATGGCAACAATGGATATTATCAAACTTTCAGGTGGTGAGCCTGCTAATTTCTTGGACGTGGGAGGTGGAGCAAACGCCCAAACGGTTGAAGCTGGTTTTAGAATTATCCTCAAAGACCCTAACGTAAAGGCTATTCTTATCAATATTTTTGGTGGAATTGTGCGTTGCGACAGAGTGGCAAATGGCGTTGTGGAGGCATATAAAAAGATTGGCGACATCAATATTCCTATTATTGTGCGTTTGCAAGGCACTAATGCAGCAGAAGGCGCAAAAATAATTGATGAAAGTGGTTTAAAAGTTGTTTCAGCAGTAGTTTTGAAAGATGCAGCAGAAAGAATTAAACAAGTACTAGCAAACTAAGTACGAGGTTTGAAGTTGGAAGTACGAGAATTAAATACAAATAATTTCAAATAAAAAACCTTTCTACATCAAAATAGAAAGGTTTTTTGTGGTAAAAAAACATTTCACACCTCACATTTCACACCTCAAAAAAATGTTTATAAGTATTATTTTAGTTTTTTTGATGGTAATTATTGCTTACAAAATTATTAAGGAAAATCCGCCAGATTTCTTTGCTGATGATTTTTCTGACAAAAAATCTAAAAAAAGTATTCCAAAAAAAACTTCACAACAAACGAATACACTAAAAACTATGCCTATGTATCCGCTTGTATATGAGTCATTTATAAAAAATATTCAACAACCTATTTCTTCAAAAAACTTGCACAAAGGCAAAAGTGAAGCATTTTTTGAAAACCATCTAAAAAAATATTTTGGAGATAATATTTCTACAGATAAAGCCTTAATTATCAATAATATAAAAGGAAATATTAAAGATAAATTTTATTTTCCTGATTTTATTTATCAAAATAATCAAAAAGATAATCCTTTTTTTATTGACATAGAAATAGACGAGCCTTACTCTCTGCCTGACGGCTACCCTGTTCATTATCAAGGGCTTGATAATAATAGAAATATGTTTTTTTTGCGTGCAGGCTGGCACGTTGTCCGTTTTTCAGAAGAGCAAATAATGCGACAACCAACGCAATGTTGTCGCTTTTTAGCAGACTTTATCCAAAAGAAAAACCAAAAGAAAATTTCGCAAACATTAGAAAATATACCTCTACTTTCTCTAAAAACACGCCATTGGACACGTGAAGAGGCAATTTATATGTTTTCTAATAAATATAGAGATAGTTATTAGAAATTATAATTCTGCCCAAATAAGAGGTTTTGGAAGTGCTAAGTTGCTGAATTCTAAGTGAATAACTCGTCTTTTTTGATGGTTTTCTGTGCGTTTTGAGCTATGCAAAATAAGCGGTTTCATAAGTAAAACCCCACCTTTTTTTACTTCACAAATTTGCTCATTTTGGGCAAATTTGACCAAATAATCAGCAGGAAAGTCTTTGCTATTTTGTATGATTTTATGCGTTTTAGGGATTACTCGCAATGCCCCATTTTCTTTGGTGCAATCATCAAGATGTATTCTGATAGTCAAGAGATTATCAGAATATTTTTGAGTTGGCTGTACTGAAAAATAATTATTCTTATAATTATCATTTTTTGGCAACCACTTACTAAAACCCTCTGTTTCAAACTTTTCTTTTACAGAAATAGTTAAATCTTGATGCCAATTTACGAGCCAATTAGCAGTTTTGGGTTTGTCAAAATAAATAGCTTTTACTATTTTATAATTTTCACCAAAAACAGAAAGTAAACTTATTATTTTTTCGTTTAGAAGAGTATTTTTGAGCGTTGGGATTTCTAATAAAAAGCATCTTACTGCAAAAAAATCATTGTTTGTGCTATTATTTTCACTATAAATCTCAATTTCTTGTAAAATTTTTTCTATTTCATTTTGAGAAAATATTTGCTCAATAATTGCAAAACCATTTTCTGATAATTGTTCTTTAGAATTCATTTGATTACAAAGTAAATTCTTCTTCTGCTGTGTTTGTGCCTTTTTTGGATATTCCCTTGATAATGCCACGTTTAGATGCCTTCAAAAAATCTGTAATAATCATTTTTTCTGGGCTTTCCTCAAAATTATTATTTATCATTTCTAGTGCAATAGAAAAATTATGATTTTGCTGAAACAAAATTCTATACATTTCTTGGATATTAGCCATTTGCGTACCCGTAAAGCCACGTCTGCGCAAACCCAAAT
This sequence comes from Raineyaceae bacterium, assembly GCA_043764015.1. Classification (GTDB taxonomy): domain Bacteria; phylum Bacteroidota; class Bacteroidia; order Cytophagales; family Thermonemataceae; genus JANYGM01. The sequence goes on along the minus strand of JAYUKY010000119.1, from coordinate 14,926 downwards.
TATTAATTCCTACATACGAAAGTGGCTCACGTGCTACTTTGGTGAACGGAGGCACGTCTTTTCTGATAAGAGAGCCACCAGAAACCATAGCGTGTGCGCCAATTTTGGTGAATTGATGTGCTGCAGAAAGTCCGCCCAAAATAGCAAATTCTCCAATTTCTACGTGTCCAGCAAGTTGAACGCTATTTACTAAGATACAATTATTGCCAATCACGCAGTCGTGTGCTACGTGTACGTAAGCCATAATTAGACAGTTATTACCTATAACTGTTTTCCAGCGGTCTTTTGTGCCTCTATTGATGGTTACGCACTCCCTTATGGTGGTGTTGTCGCCTATTTCTGTAAAAGTTATTTCACCTTCAAATTTCAAATCTTGCGGAATGGCAGAAATGACCGCACCAGAGAAGATACGGCAATTTTTGCCAATGCGTGCGCCGTCCATAATGGTTGCGTTGGGTGCTATCCAAGTGTTGTCGCCAATTTCTACGTCTTGCGCAATGCTCGTAAATGAGCCTATTGTAACATTATTACCAATTTTTGCGTCTGGGTGTATATCTACAAATTTCATTCAGTTGATGTCTATTTCAAAAAAGCCCTTAAAATATGCAAATTTACACTTTATTTAGTAATTTCAATATTTGTCTTATATTTTTGTTTGATTTTTTAGGATAATTTTTTATCAAAAAATAATTCCTCCCAAAAAACCTATCAAAATAAGCACAGGAGGCGGTATTTTGGTGAATTGTAATAATAAAAAAGTAACAATAACTATTCCTATATTCAGAAATAACATATTTATTGATAAAATACTTTGATAACTTGCCAAAAGCATCAGCGCAAAACCCGCTACCACAAGCCCTGCACTTGCCGCATTGATGCCTTCTAATGAAGCCCGCACTATACGGTATTTTTTCAGTTCGTCCCAAAATTGTATCACAAAAAAAATAAGCAAAGTTCCTGGCAAAAACACCCCAAAAGCTGCAATCAAACCGCCCATAATCTCGCCTAAAATGCCATATTCACGCATACACAACGCACCAATAAAAACCGCAAACGAAAACGTGGGACCAGGCACAAGCTGACTAAAAGCGTACCCAGACGAAAACTCTTCAATGGAAACTAACTTTTTGACCTGCACAAACTCTGTGAGCATCAATGGAATAAGCACTTGACCACCGCCAAAAATAAGTGTACCTGTACGGTAAAAATTTTCTGCCAAACGGAAAGGCAAACCAAAAGAAAACTGCCTTGTGGCTTCGCTAAGCACACCAACAATGACAAAAATTAAAATAAAATAAGTTAGATTTCGCCATTTTATTTGGATATTTTTGTCTTTTTGTCGTGGATATTTCCTAAATTTTAGGGTCGTAATTGCGCCACCAAGTACAATAATTATAGGAAAAATCCAAGGTTTATGGAATACAAACGCCACACAACCAGCAACCAGCATCAGCAAAAAAGCAGTTCTCGTTTTGATGACTTTTTGCACAAATTGCAAGCTGGCATACGCTACAAAACCCACCGCAATAGGTGACATATAACGAGCAAAATTAAGAGAAATGTTGTTTTCTAACAAATAATTTACGCCTACGCCAGCAAGTGTCATCACGCACACACTAGGCAAAATCCACACCAAAAGCGTCAAGTAAGCCAAAGACGCACCACCAACTTTGTAGCCAATAGCCGTGATGGTTTGCGTGGAAGTAGGACCAGGCAAAAGCGTACAAAGTGCCGTAAGTTCTATGAGTTGCTCGTGAGTAATATAAGCCCTTTTTTCAACAAATTCTTTCAGAAAAATGGCGAAATGAGCCTGTGGACCTCCAAAAGCCGTACAAGCCATTATTAAAACGTCCCTCAAAAAAATAAAATAACGAATACGCTTCATTGAGTTGTGAATTGTGAGTTGTGAGTTGTGAATGAATACAACTCACAACAGATAAAAACTCGGCAAAAATACAAAAATATTTTCAAAACTTCCCGAAAGTTGGAAACTTTCGGGAAGTTGAGCAAGTTGAACAAACTATTTTTTGATTTTTGATTTATAAAAACCTATCTTGCTGAAAATTATTCAACAACAAAAAGATAATGGGGCATGCCCCATTGCGAAAATGCACTCATCACTCAACACTTGCAAAATGTGCCTCAAAATAGACATTCACACGCATATTATCCCTGAAAAATTCCCTTCTTACAAGGAAAAATTTGGTTATGGCGGTTTTATAAATCTTGACCATCACCGCCCTTGTCGTGCCAGAATGATGGTTGATGGCAAGTTTTTTAGAGAAATCCAAGATAATTGTTGGGACGCTGATGTGCGTTTGAAAGAAATAGAAGAGTTTAAAGTAGATGTGCAGGTGATTTCCACTATTCCTGTACTTTTCCATTATTGGGCAAAACCCCTTGATGCGCTTGATACGGCAGTTTTTTTGAATGACCATATTGCAGAAATTGTCCAAAGATACCCCAAACGCTTTGTAGGGCTTGGTACTGTGCCACTTCAAGCACCAGATTTAGCCATAAAAGAACTAGAACGCTGTATGAAAATTGGCTTAAAAGGCGTTCAAATAGGCTCACACATCAATGATTGGAATTTATCTGACGAAAATCTTTTTCCGTTTTTTCAGGCGGCAGAGCAGTTGGGCGCAGCTATTTTTGTGCATCCTTGGGATATGATGGGAAAAGAAAAAATGACGAAATATTGGCTTCCTTGGCTCGTAGGAATGCCCGCAGAGAGTTCTTTGGCTATTTGTTCTATGATTTTTGGCGGAATTTTTCAGCGTTTGCCTCGTTTGCGTGTGGCGTTTGCTCACGGTGGCGGGTCATTTGCGCATACTATTGGACGCATTTCTCACGGTTTTGAGGTGCGACCAGATTTGTGCGCTATTGACAATAATGTTCACCCAAGAGAGTATTTGGGCAAGTTTTATGTAGATTCTTTGGTTCACGACACAGAGGCTCTGCGCTATCTCATTAAAACTATGGGAGAGGATAAAATTACACTTGGTACAGATTATCCGTTTCCACTTGGGGATATGGAAATGGGCAAAATCATTGAAGATATGGCAGATATTTCTACACAAACCAAAGATAAACTACTTGGTTTAAATGGCTTAAACTGGCTTAATATGGATTTGGAGCATTTTTTGGAAGAAGAAAAACAAAAAATGAAAATTGTTATTTGATAAGAATATCTAATTAAAAAAATTAATTATTTTAATTAGATATTGTTTTTTAATGGAAATATTTTGTGAAAAGGGTCATAAAATAGTACATAGATAATTCCTAAATTCCCTATAAAAAAGAAAATTCTTGGTGCTTTATTTCCATTTTTATTGGTATAAAGTGCAAATTCTCCTAATTGAGGTAATTGCATTTTAGTATTGTTTTTGATATTTAGTATTTTTGAAACAATTTCCACAAGTTCCTTTTTTGGATTGTTTATGGTCTTAAAATGTTTTGTATAATCTTCATTTAGCAAATCATTTAGCTTTTTAGAACAAACATATTTTATTGTTTCAAAATAAATATGATAATCAGATTTATCTGGGTATTGCTCGCTTGTAAAACTTTGAAATTCAGGTTGAACGAATGAAAAGTCAGCTAGTGCGTCTATGTTTAAGTATTCATAAGAAATAATAGGCGTAAAATCTAAGTCTGAATGCAAATTTATTGCTTTATCACCTATTTTGTACCTAAAATCTCTACCTTCTTCTTCCAAAAAATCTTTAATTTCATCAAAAAAGTCATTCATCTATTTCTTCAATTTGCTAGAATAATAATTATAAATACTATCAATAGAAATCTGGTTTTCAGAGCGTTCAATGGGGCTTAATCCTTTTCTAGCATCATTCCAAGGAAGCTCGCTATGTGTTAGAAAAACTAATTTTTCATCACTCATTATGCTATAATTATCCAAAACTGCAAGCAATAATTCTTTATTTTTCTTAGCTAATTTCAAATTAATCAAAGATTCATCTAAAGCTTGAGATAATTCTTTTTCGTTCATTTCAAGTGCAAAAGCATCATTTCTAAAGAATTTCTTTTTGAAAGTATTATAAACACTTCTATAAACAGGACCATTTACCCACGCCTCCGCCAACTCATCAAACATTGGGTTTTTGTCAAACTTGATGATGTGCCAAACTTGTATGTAATAGAGAAGTTTTTGTAATTTTAATGGACTAATTGATACACCTTTATTTATGCAATAAAGAATTACAAAAGTTGTTAATTTTTCTAAATCTAAATTACTTAAAGCCTTGTTTTTCATATAATTATATTATTTAATAATACTTGATTTATATTTTTACTACAAATATAGTTAAAATAAACGTATTTTGTTCAAAAATCGTACCTACTTTTATGCTACTTAATAATAATTTTATGCTAAAATTCCTCCAACACGAAATCAATATTTTTTTTGTTGCTTTGATGTTTTACTCTCGTTTGCCTTGCCCAAAATGGTTAGAACACAAACCTGAATACCTTAATGAAGCTACTCGTTATTTTCCTGTCGTGGGCTGGATTGTGGGCGGACTTTCGTCTGTTGTTTTGGTTGCTTTGATGCTGATTTTGCCTATTTCTGTGGCACTTTTGGGCTTTATGCTAATGAATATTTTGCTAACTGGCGCATTTCACGAAGATGGTTTTGCAGATGTTTGTGATGGCTTTGGTGGCGGCTGGACTGCACCTAAAATCTTAGAAATAATGAAAGATTCACGTTTAGGCACTTACGGCACAGTTGGTATTTTGTTTATGCTTGCTTTCAAATTTGAGCTTTTGCGCAATTTACTTAGCTTTTTTAATACAGATTTTTGGTTGTTAGAAATTACTATTTTTATGATTTCTGCACATTCTGTTAGTCGTATGTTGGCTGCTACTACGCTTTATACGCACTCGTATGTACGTGAAAATGAAGATGCTAAAGCAAAACCTCTCGCTAAAAAAATCTCTCTCCAAAATCTTCTAATAACTATTTTTTTAGGAATTTTGCCAGTTTTTTTCTTTGTGATAGTTAATTTAAAATTCTTTTTGATGCTATTTTTTGTGGTAGTTCCTTTGCTTTATTTGATAAAAATTTTGATGTCAGCGTACTTCAAAAAGTGGATAGGAGGCTACACAGGCGACTGTTTGGGCGCAATACAACAAGTTACGGAAGTGGGCTTTTATTTGGGGGCATTGATTTTGATACAGAATTTTCAGTAAAAAGATTGCTATTTTTTTAACACTAAGAACACTTAGGAAATACACACTAAGTAGGCACTAAGAAATACAAAATTTTAGCCATTGCTTGTGTCTTCACAAGCAATATGTGTGTTGTTTGTGAAGACACAAACAACGGCTTTTTAGACAAAGAAATAAAACTAATCAATAATAAATTAGTAGGAAATCTAAATTTTAATCAAGATGACACAATACTATAAACCCGCAAGAAAAGTAAAAAGCGCCATAATTGCACGAATACTAGCGGAATCTCCACCTCTTCAAAGAAGACAAAATAAAACTAGAGTAGCATCAGCCTGCCGACTAGATGATTTAATCAAAGAAAAAGGTTTTTCTTATTCCCAATTTGCAAAGAAAATGGGCAAAAGACCGTCTGAAATATCAAAATGGACAGGCGGAGCGCATAACTTTACCATAGACACACTAGAAGAAATAGCCTATCATTTGGGTGTTTCACTTGCTGACTTGATAGCACCGCCAAAACAAGAAATAGAAGCTATTGAGGTTTTAGAGGGATTAGATGTAATTGCATAATTTGCTACCGTACACTCTTTTTATTATTGGTCAGACCTCCATTCTTACGGTACAGACCAATAATAAAAAGTGCTTAATTGATTAAAAAAGAGATTACGGTCTGCACCATAGCGCAGTGTAGGTCTGACCGCAATCTCTTTTTTTAAAACAGTGTACGGTAGCAAAATTTCATAAATTTAACCAAAACCAAAAAATCCCTAAAAACTTAATTTTAGGGGTTTTTTGTGATTATTGCTTAACAGTTATTCACGAACTAGACGTTTGAGAACACGTCCTTTTGTTGTTTCTACTTCCATTAAATAAATTCCTGCAGAAAGATTACCCAAAGAAATGCTCATCTCGTTGGCATTCACTTTGTTTTCATAGACTATTTTACCTTGCACATCATATACACGTACGCCTGCGCCCAAAACCTGAAGTCCTCTAAAATCTACATTAAAAATGTCTTTACTTGGATTAGGGAACACTTTTACCGCATTTGAAAGTGAGTTATCAATGGCTGTTGCTGGGTCTGGGAGTATCACAAGCGTATATATAGCCGTACCTATGCAACCACCTGAAGTAGCCGCAGCAACCCTAAAAATAACTGATGTAGAAAATTCAGGTATGCCAGAAAGAAGTCCATTGACAAATGTAAGCCCACGAGGAAGTGGCGTAGAAGTGCTAAATGTGTAAGTTGCTCCTACTGTGCCACCTACGGCAGTAAATTGCGCACTATACGCAACGCCTAATGTTGCATTTGGCAAAGCAAGCAAACTTGGAGAAACCACCACAAGCGTACAAGGCGTACCAAATGCTAAATTATATGTTTGTGATGTATTACAAGCACCATTTGAAGCAGAAACTACATAAGCCGTACTTGCAGAAACGGTAGCCGTTGTGCCACTTATCACACCCAAAGTACTTAGCGTAATGCCCGCAGGAAGTGCAGGACTTACAGACCACGTAATTGTTCCTGTGAGATTAGTAGAAAGGGCTTGATTATAAGCAACTGTTGCTGTTCCGTTTGGAAGTGTCGCAGGCGTAATGCTAAATCCAGTACAATTTACTGCAAACGTATATGTTTGCATAACCATACAATCATTTGGCGCAGTACCTTGCATAGCCATAACCATATATGCAGTCGCAGGCGTTGGTACTGTTGGCGTACCAGAAATAACGCCTGTACTTGTATTTAATGTAAGGTTTGCAGGAAGTGCTGGGCTTACTGAATACGTAAGTGTTGTTGTATTTCCTGTTGCGCCTGCATTAAGCGTGTAAGGTGTGCCTATTGTCGCATTTGTAGCTGTCGTATTCGTAAAGCTAATAGTTGGACAAGTTACAGCAATAGAAAATACCCTTGTTTGAGAGCAAACGCCATCTGTAACCTGAATAGTAAAATTAGAAGTCCCGAGTGCAGTTGGCGTACCAGAAAGTGCACCTGTTGCTGTATTAAGCGTAATGTTTGTAGGTAATGTTCCTACACTTACTGACCACGTTGATGTACCTACTAAACCCGTTTGAGAAAGATTTGCCGTATAACTCGCTCCTATTGTTGCTCCTAAAAGACTTATAGGCGCAATATTAATAGTTGGGCAAGTTACCGCAAAATTATAAATCTGCGTAACAACACAAGTACCAGCACTTTGAGAAGCGGTAACAGTATAGTTAGCTGCTGCTGTTATTGCACTTGGTGTACCTGTGATAGCTCCTGTACCTGCATCAATAACTAATCCTGCTGGAAGTAACGGACTTACAGAATAAGTAAGCGGGAAATTATTTCCTGTTGCTCCCGCATTAAGTGTGTAAAGTGTGCCTATTGTTGCATTTGTAGCCGTTGTATTAGTAAAACTAATAGTTGGACAAACCATTACAAGCGCATATACCCTTGTTTGCGTACAAACGCCGTTTGTTGCTTGTACCATAAAGTTAGCTGTACCGCCTAGTGTTGCTATACCTGAAATGACACCTGTTGAAGGGTCTAATGTTACTCCTAATGGCAAAGCACCTGACACTACAGACCACGTCACTGTTCCTGTAAGTCCTGTTTGAGAAAGTACTTGATTATAGGAAACAGTAGCACTCACTACTCCATTTGGAAGTGTTGCTGGCGCAATAGTAATAGTTGGACAAACAACCGCAAAATTATATACTCGTGAGCCTGTACAAGCATTTGGTGAAGTTCCTTGTGTAGCTGTTATTGTGTAATTGGTTGCTACTGCAGTTGCGTTTGGCGTACCAGAAATAACACCCGTACTTGTATCCAGTGTAAGACTTGCAGGTAATACAGGACTTACTGAATACGTGAGTGTCGTTGTATTTCCTGTTGCGCCTGCATTAAGTGCGTAAGGTGTGCCTATTGTCGCATTGGTACCCGTTGGATTGGCAAGTGTGATAGTTGGACAAGCTACTGTAACTGTAAAAGTTTGGTTTACTGTGCCACCGTTGCCATCATTTGCCGTAACTGTGATAGTCGTTGTACCCAAAGCAATGGGCGTAAACGTATAATTAGTACCTGTAAGTGTGGCAGTAGCTATTGTTGGCGTACCATTTCCACTTGTGAAAGTCAATGTATTTCCGTCTGGGTCAGAGAAATTAGACGCAATATTCAAAGTTCCGTTTGCTCCACCAATTTGTAAAGTTTGATTTGGAATTGCAGTTGCTACTGGCGGTCTGTTGATATTTACGACAAAAGTAACAGGCGCACTCGCACAACCTCCACCAATATTATCATTGGCTATCAATGTAACCGTAATTGCGCCTCCCGTACCTGATGTAACAGGTGTAAGGGTTACAACACCCGTAGGAGAAACAGAAACCGTTAAATTAGCTGTATTGCTAGAAGTAGCCGTATAAGTCATTGGGTTGCTGTTTGGGTCAGTAAAAGCCGTAGCAATATTTACTGTTTGCGCACCACCACCAATTTGGATATTTTGTGTAGGAACTGCCGTAGCAGCTACTGGAGCATTGTTTAATGTGAATGTTTGTGTAAATGCTGCCAATGCTCTTGCAAGATTGCGCTGATAAATCCATACAGAAATAGAGCGGGTTGGTGCTGCGGCACTCCAAGTAACACTTATGCTATTAAGATATTCTCTTGCTGTAGCACTATAAGTAGCAGAGCTAGGCGTATTGATAGTACCACCTGTGATAGTCCATTCGTAATAAAAATTATTTTCACCACCAATTGTAACTGGATTGCTTAGGGTTACATTTTGTGTGAGATTTTGGTCACAGATGATTGTTGGAGATGTAAGTGTTGGTATAGCAGGTTTTAGCCTAAAATCCCAAGTAAATTGCCCACCACGTACAGGAATATCAGCATAAATATTAGTACCGTCATAGTGTACCCCGTGGTTTCTTTGTGCATCAGGTGAGCCATTATAAGGATAGAAAATGCGAGGTGCACCTTTGATACCTGCATTTGCGTTCATATCAAAACCCCCATAAACAGTAGGAAGATTAACAAACGGTATTCCACCAAATGGTTGTCCATTAGTATAAGGCACTGTACCATCATTGGAGCTATGGAAGTACGCTGCAGGCGCATCACCAGCACCTATGATGTAACTTAGCTCACCTACCGCACCTGCATAAGCTAACGCACCATTTGCTTTCCCATTAATCAGAGCACCTGTATTAGGTCCAGATGTTTGTGTTTTATTATTACCAATAGCATCTAATCCACCCAAATCAGCTCTTGTAACTTGGTAAAGACGTGTAGAAGCAGGGCGTTCTGCGTCAGTATCCAAGTATATATTATGCACTGCCATAAAACCGCCTGCACTATGCCCTGCTAAAAAAATTTGGTTAGGGTCTACTTTATAAGTAATTGTGTTGGCGTGTTGTCTAAAAAAACGTACTGCAGAGCGACTGTCTTGTATGCCACGATATACGGCACGCTTAGAAAGTTCTGGGTCAGAAACATTCATACCTAGTCTATAATCAATCACAGCTGTTACAAAACCTCGCCTAGCATGTGCTGCGGCAAGTTGTCGCATATCTTGTATTTCTGCTTGCTGTACAAAACCTCCTCCAAAACAGAAGATAATTACTGGTCTTTTTGTAAGTGTATCAGTGGTTGGAGGCTGATAAATATCCATACGAAGATTCTGAAAATTGGTTGGATAAGACTCTTCGTTTGCTACTTGGAGAGAAGTGAAAATAATAGTCGTAGTACTCACATGTGGAATATTCGTACTAAAAAGAATTCCTGTAGTTGGTGCTGGGATAGTAGGAAATATCACAGCTTTATACCTATCTGGTAGAACTTGTGCAGATGATATGCTTGCATAAACAAGGCATATCAGTAGTAGAGAGAAGATTTTTTTCATTGTTTATTGTTGTTTGGTTAATTTTATTGATTGATTTTTATTTATTTCCTTTTTTTAGGATAATTTCATAGATTTCATTTTGAAAAAAGCGGTTTTTGAGATGCTCTTCTTTCATTTGCTCGTATTTTTTTAGTGTTAGGTTTTGGGCTAATACCACTTTATTTACTTGTTTATCATACTCTTGTTTATCTTTTTCTATAAGTTTATTGAGGTTGATTGCTGCTGCTTGCTCTGTGGGTGTAAGTGTTGGTTTTCTTCCACCAAATTGTGCAGTTAGTATTTCACCAAATTTTTGTTCAGATAATCCACTAGCAGGTAGGTTTTTTTGCCCAGATTTAATGGCATCAAATGAGTTTTCTGTGGTGTACTCATACACAACAGAAAATTTTCCTTTTTCTTCTTTGGTGAATTTTTCAGTAATTTTTTCTTTTGATTTCACTTGTGCGTGTGTGTATGTAAGCGTGCCTACACAAAAAAACAGGCTTAGGATAATAGAGAGGTAGTTTTTTTTCATAATAATATTGTTTTGTATTTTTTTTGTATTAAAGTCCCCTTTGGGGATTTAGGGGCTACTTTTTCACTCTAAGTGTCATTGGAAACATCACCAAAAACGGCATTACGTATTCATATTTTAGGCTCAAATAATCATTTCCTAAGTTGATATTTTGGTAATAATTTTTGATTTTTTGCTGATAAAACCTTTCTGATTGCACAAAACAAGCCGTTTCTCCCAGTTTTTGCGCTAAAAACCACTTTTCTAAAAGCCTTGCAAGTCTGCCATTTCCATCTGCAAACGGGTGTATATGGACAAATTTCAAATGAAGCATTAATGCAGTATAAAAAACTTCGTCAATGTTCATTTCTAGGTTTAAAAGTAATGAAATATCATCAAAAAAATGTGTTATTTCTTGTAAAAGAATTTCCACAGGTGCACCTGTATAGATTTTTTTGCCTTCTTTAAACACAAAAACTGTTTTATCTCGCCAAAAGCCGTTATATTTCTCTTCTAAAATCAATGTTTTTGTAGCTATTTTGTGCGCCACCAAAAAATTATCCATTGAAATAGTGCTTTTTTTGGCAAAATGATAGGCTTTTTTCAGGTCTTCTATTTCCAAAAACGACTTTCCAGCCATATTCATACCAGATGTGGTATATTTTAGATAGCTATCAAAATCAATATTATTTCCTTCAATCATAGACGAAAAAACAACCGCACCAGACAAATAAAAATCAAAATTTTCATCACTCAAAGCAATGCTTTTGAGCTTATTAAAATGCTTTTAAATAGTAATCAGTTGTGTTTTTGATACTGTTCAAAATATTTAAAAGGAATGATTTTTATATTTTTTTCACTTTTCATTATTTTTCCATAATGTTTTTTGACCTAAACAAACTTTACAAAATTAAAACTTTTTTTTAAATTAAGCAAATTTTCTAAAAGATTTATGCTAAAAAATCTTAGAATAGTCCAAAAAAACAATTTTTTATGCAATATAGAAAATACAAAATATTTTTTTATTTTTCTTCATTTTTATTGTATTATAATGTTTTATATTTATATTGATGCGTATATTGCGACAACGACAAATGCTAACTATTATAATAACTTTATGCGCTATTTTATTCTATTGTTTTTGATGGTTTTATGTGAAATTAGCGTAGTGAAACGTGTTTTAGGGCAAAATTTGCCAACCAATCAGCTAAATGGCGAAATAATTACAGAAATAAAAGACCCAGAAAAAAGCTACATTATTGGCAAAAATCTTGCTTTTATTTTGGACAAAACAAACCAGCTCACCGCAGACCAAATACACGAGGGAAATATTCCTATGGTGAGCAAATTACAGAATAATTTTCAACTTTTCAAGGAAGAATGTGTCAGTATGGGACTTACTGATGCTACTTTGTGGTTGCGACTCAAAATAAAAAATACTTCTAATATGCAAAATTGGCTACTTTATTGTGCTAATGGTTTTATAGATAAAATTGATTTGTATCACAAAAACAGCAAAGGAAAATGGATTATTCAAGAAAATGGCATCAACTCTGACCCCACAAAACGTACCCTCAATCACCGTTTTCCTACTTTTGTTTTTAACGACCGTGATACCATTACTCGTACTTATTACCTCAAAATAAGGACAAAATCCGCTATGCAAGTGCCTCTTTATTTGGAACGAGGTTTTAATTTTTCTCAAAAAAGCCACGTTTTAGAACTTTTATATGGTATTTTTGCAGGAATAATGCTCCTTATGATGTTTAGTAGCCTTTTTAGTGCTATTTCTTTCAAAGATAAAGAGTATTTTTACTATTTCGTTTTTGTGTTTGGGTCGTCTATTTTTTATCTTTCAGTAAGTGGGCATTTGCCACTATACATTTGGAAAGAGAATTATATGGCAGGAAAACTGTTTCTAGGGCTTGGAATGGGCTGTTGGTCTGCTGGTGCGGCACTTTTTACTCGTTCCTTTTTATATACAAAACGCTACTTCCCATTGATGTCAAAACTTTTAGGTTTTTATGCTATTTATGGCGTTTTGATAGGTTTTGTAGCATTTTTTGTAGATTATATTGACTATATTTATCTGGTTGTTATTGGTGGGAATTTAGGAAATTTAGTCATTTTGATAGCGTGTTGGACGTGTTGGTATCGTGGCAACGTATATGCAAGATATGTGGCTATTGCGTGGCTTTTTTATATTTTAGGAACGGCTTTGTTAGCTCTTAGTGTAGTAGGAATAGTACCTAGAACACTTATTACGGCACATTTGGGCGAAATATCTTCTGTATTAGAAATACTTCTCTTTTCTATGGCACTTAGCGACAAATACCGCATCATTCAGAAAAACAACGCCATACAAAAAACATTAGCACAAGAAAAAATCATTAAATTACAATTAGAAAATAATGAAAATCTAGAGCATAAAGTACAAGAACGTACACAAGAGCTACAAGCAAAACAAACTGAAATAGAAGTCCAAAATGAGGAACTGCGACAACAACAAGAAGAGCTGGAAGCGAGTGCCAACCAACTTTCGGAGCAAAATAAACTTATTGAGGAAAAAAATACAGAACTGAACATTACAAGTGCATCTTTGGAGAAAAAAATAAATGAACGCACTTTGCAACTTTCAGAGGCAAACCAAACGCTTGTAAGCCAAAATAACCAATTAGAACAATTTGGATTTATTACGGCACACAATTTGCGCTCACCTGTGGCGCACCTGATTGGGCTTACAAGTATTTTTAACCTAAAAAATATCAACGACCCAACCAACGCAGAAATTATCCCTCGTTTGCGTGCCGCCTCTATTAGGCTAGATGAAGTAATAAGAGATTTGAATATTATTTTGGAAATAAGAAAGGGGATTAACCAAAATATGGAACTTATTGACCTTCACAATACGTTTAAAAACGTATCTGGTGTGTTAGAAAATGATATTATACATAGTGAAGCCATTATTACTACTAATTTTGCGCAAGCACATAAAGTATTATTTGTTGATGTTTATATGAAAAGTATTTTATATAATTTTATTTCAAATGCTATTAAATATGCTCACCCAGACCGTAAGCCCGAAATAATTATTAAAACACGCAAGGAAGGTAGTTTTGTAGTTCTTTCTATTTCAGATAATGGCTTAGGAATTGATTTGGACAAACATCAAAGCAAGATATTTGGACTTTATCAGCGCTTTCATTTGCATAAAGAAGGAAAAGGAATTGGTTTGTATCTTTGTAAAACACAGCTAGAAGCACTTGGAGGGCGTATTACAGTAGAAAGTGTACCCAATCAAGGAACTACTTTTCATCTTTATTTTAAAAATTAAAAATAAATGCAAAGGAAGTGTTCGCTTTGAGCGAACACTTCCTTATTCAATTCACAATTTAAAACTCAAAACTCAAAAAATGAATTATAGTTTAGATTTTATTCCAGAACGTACCGCAAAACCTCGCCAATCAGGGCTTACAATGATGATGGACAAGGGACTTAGCCGCAGAGAAGTAGAAGATATGATAGAAACTTCTGGAAATTATATTGATGTGGCAAAACTTGGTTGGGCAACATCTTTCGTCACTCCTACCCTAGCTCAAAAACTGGATATTTACCGCAACGCAGGTATTCCTGCGTATTTTGGTGGTACTTTGTTTGAGGCTTTTGTTATCAGAAATCAGTTTGACGAATATAGAAAAGTCCTTGAAAAATACAAAATGACCTACGTGGAGGTTTCTGATGGTTCTATTGATTTGCCTCACAACCAAAAATGCAAATTTATTGAAATTCTTTCAAAACAAGAAGGAATGACTGTTTTATCAGAAGTTGGTTCAAAAGATGCTACCAAAATCCTTGCGCCTTATCAATGGATAGAACTAATGCAAGCAGAATTACAAGCAGGTGCGTGGAAAGTAATAGGAGAATCTCGTGAGGCGGGCAATGTAGGGCTTTTTCGTGCTACAGGCGAGGTACGTGAAGGGCTTGTAATGGAAATTATCCACTCTGTTCCTGCTGAAAAAATTATTTGGGAAGCTCCTCAAAAGGCACAACAAGTGTATTTTATCAAACTTGTGGGCGCAAACGTGAATTTAGGAAATATTGCTCCAAATGAAATGATACCACTAGAAACAATACGTTTAGGACTTCGTGGTGATACTTTTGACCATTTTTTGCCAAAAAAATAAGACTTTAATTAAATAAAATCTCATACTACTATACATAGTTTTTATTTGTCGTTCCCCACGTTCCACGTGGGGTTATGATTGTTAGAGTATGTTTAGAAACTATTTTTCTTTAAAAGTGATTTAATATCATACTTATAAAGGCTAATTTTATCATAACAACGGCATTTTCTGCTTTTTTC
>JAYUKY010000118.1:0-7615 GCA_043764015.1 Raineyaceae bacterium | reverse complement strand
ACGGCGCAAAAAGCCTATTTCTGTGTATGAAATATTGAAATTTCTTTGTACAGGCACGACAATAAGCGTATCTCCAGCAATAAGCGTATGCATTTTGGCGAGTTGCCAAACAGGGAAAAACTCTTTATAACGCACAGAATCAATATTTATTCGGGCATTTGCACTATGAAAATTGGGTTTGTTTTTGGCAAACCAGTTTTTAGCATTTTTTATATGTTTTGTAGAGATGACAGAAACAGGAGATAATAACTCTGTTTCTAGAAACTGGCGTTTACAACCATATAATACCAGTAACACAACCAAAACCGCTAATAAGCGTTTGAGCGTTTTATCATATAAAAAGCGTAAAGATGAGAAATATTTATGCAAAACTAAGCAATTATTTTGAAAATACAAAAAACTCTCCAAAAGTTTTAAAATTTTTTGAAGAGTTGGAGTAAAAACGTATCAAAAATACCTAAAAGCGCATTTTATTGTCAGGTGGAAACACCTGACAACACAGGAAAAACACGAAAAAAATTATCAAAAAGATTTGGTTTTGTCATAGAATTCAACGAATTAATAGTGACTATAAATATGTCGCTCCGCTGGGGCTAAGTACAAATATCAATGTTGTTATCTGAATTTAGCTTATTTTAATAATTTTCTTACAAAAATCATATTCATTGGCATCATTTGAGCAAACAATCACCAAACGGCTGCTTAGATTTTGTTTAATTTCTTCCTTATACCAGTCAATATTTTCAATATCTAAATTTGTTGTAGGCTCATCTAGCAACAAAACGGGAGTTTGAGCATAGATTGCAAGTCCAAGTTTTAGGCGTTGTTTCATTCCAGAGGAGAAGTTTTTAATAAATTTGTCTTCAGATGTTTCCAAACGTAGTTTTTTGATAATCTCTTTTGCTGTTTGATTTTGAGAGAATTTTTTAAATTTCTGGTGAAAGCTAATTTGTTCTAACAACGTAAATTCTTCTATAAGTTCTTGATAAGGTGCTGCAAACGACAAATAAGTATAAAAATCACCATTTGAGATAATTTTATTTGTATTATTTTCATTTTGAGAATACACTATTTTTCCTTCTGATTGCAGAAAAAATCCTGCTAAACATTGTAAAAACGTAGATTTTCCACTTCCGTTTGCGCCTGTAATGGCGTAAGCTTCTCCACTGGCAAATTCATAAGAAAACCCTCTGAAAATCCATTCATAATTAAATTTTTTACCAAAGTTTTCTAAGGAAATTTTAAACATAAATCATTTGTTGGTGTCGCTGCGCTAAAACACCAACAAAGGCGCAAGAGACATTTTTTGAGGTGTGAAGTGTGAAGTGTGAAGTATAAATATAATTCACAAAACAACTCTATAAACGTAATTTGTAATCTTTAATTTGTAATTGCTTTTTCGTGACTTTTAGCTCGTAACTTTTCTTGTTCTTTCATTCCTTCATTAAAGCATTTTCTGCAACGAGGTTCGTAGCTTTCTTTTTCTCCCAACAAAACGGTTGCATCAGAATTTATCAAACGAAATGAATATGCCGCAATACGCCCACATTGCATACAAATTGCTTGTACTTTCGTGACAAATTCTGCAACGGTCATAAGGTCGGGCATTGCGCCAAAGGGTTTTCCTTGAAAGTCCATATCTAAGCCTGCCACAATCACACGTTTGCCGTGATTTGCAAGTTGCGTACAAACTTCAACTATTTGATTATCAAAAAATTGTGCCTCATCAATTCCAACAACATCACAATCCCCTGCCAACAAATAAATTTCTGACGAACTTTGCACAGGCGTAGAGCGTATGGCGTTTGCGTTATGAGAAACAACATTTATTTCGTCATAACGGGTATCTATGCTAGGTTTGAAGATTTCAACTTTTTGCTTTGCAATTTTTGCCCTATTCATACGGCGGATAAGTTCTTCTGTTTTTCCAGAAAACATAGAGCCACAAACGACTTCTATCCAGCCGACTTTGTCCTCAAATTGGTTTAAATGCGGTTCTACAAACATTTTTTGATGTATGATATGTAATGTGTGATGTGCTTTTTGACGATAAATAATGTATTTTATATCACACATCACATATCACACATCAAAACTTCAAGTTTAGTTTCTTCTGCTAGTTCTTTTATCCATTTCTTCGTTTTCTTGTGCCATTTTCTTGCTTTTTTCTGCTTTTTTGATGGTATTGATAGCAACAGAAATGGCATCTACTACTCGTTGTACGAATGTAAGGCGGTAGCGTGGAATATCTTTTAGTGAAAGTAATTCTAATACACCAATAGTACCTTCTGTGGTTTCTAACGGCACAATAAGTACATTTTTTGGACGAGTTGCACCAAGTGCAGAGGTTACTTTTTCGTAAGTATCAGGCACATCACTGATATAAATCATCTCTGCATCTCTAAAAGATTGCCCTATTTGTCCCTCTCCTATCTCTATTTTTTTATCCAAAAATTTCTTTTTGTTCATTGCATACACTGCTTTTGCCTCCAAAAAATGGTCTGATTTATTGGGTTTATCATCATTGATAATAAAAACTGCACCTTGTGTTGCCTCCAAATAATTTACCAAATTGGAAATGACATTGTAGCAAAAATTATCTACTGTATCATTGGGATTGATACGCAAAACATCTGCAAATTTTGCAAGTCCTGCATTAGACCAACGGTCTTGCCTGTCTTTTTCTGCTACTTGGCGCAACTGATTACGCATTATTTGCAATGCACCTACAATACTTTCTTTTCCTTGATTTTCATCTGTAATGCCTTTGTAGGCTACATCTAGGTTTCCTTGCCCAATTTCTCTAGAAAACTCTGTTGCATTTTTCAGAATATTAGCCAAATCATTGACATTTTGAGCAATATAGCCAATTTCACTTTTTGAGGTTACTAGCATTTGTTCGCTCAAATTTCCTTTTGCCAGCTCACGAGAACTTCTAGAAATAGTGTTAATAGGCTCTAATATCAGATTATTAACAGCATAATAAACGCCAGCCAATACCAAAAAAACTAAACCCGCTATAAGAAGTAAGGCGAAATTTAGGTTATTGCGTTTTGTTTCCAAAAACTCGTTATATTCCGTTACTAATTTTTCGTTTTTTTGCAAAAAATCAATATATTTTTTATTTACCCATTGCAAATCTTTTGTATCAGAAATACTATCTTTTAGACTAAGTTCAGCTCTATTAATGCGTATATTAAGGTCACGCAAATCTCTATCATATTCTTTCCAATCTTTTTGAAGTTCTATAAGTGTGGCTAAGCGTTCATCTGTGGCTGGAGCAACATTTATCTTCATATTGCGTTCTTCCATATCTTTTGCGCCATTGTGCAACAAATAACGAATTTTTTCATATTTTGCACGTACTTGTGCCAAATCAATACTTTCTTTTTGCATATCCAAACCTACATCAGCACATCTAATCAAGATTTTTGTAGAAAAATGTATCTGATTAGCAAGTTCTTTGAGTTCTACACTTTTTTTAGCGGCATTGACATCAGCAGGAGAAATACTAAGAATTTGGGCTAAAAAATAATTAAGTGCAAGTAACACTATCAATGCAATAGCAAAGAAATAAGAAAATTTCCGTATTTTTATATCATTTATTTTCATATTTTTGATGTGGTTTTATCATTTTCTTTCTCATAAAACTCATCTACAAGAAGCTCCGACTTGTTTTTATTTTTTGCTGCCGTGGTAGCAAGTACATCACAACGCTCATTTTCTGGGTTTCCTGCGTGTCCTTTTACCCACGTATAAGTTACGCTGTGTTTTTTATTGATATTCAGAAATCTACGCCACAAATCTTCATTTTTTTTACCTACAAAGCCTTTTTTGAGCCACCCAAACACCCATTTTTTGTTGATGGCATCAATAACATATTTAGAATCTGAATAAACAGTTGCCAAAGAATTATCATTTTTAAGTGTTTCTAAGGCTACAATAACCGCTAAAAGCTCCATTCTGTTGTTGGTTGTATGTTTATAGCCTTGAGAAATTTCTTTACGAAATTTCTCAAAAGTCATCACTATTCCATAACCGCCAGCACCAGGATTGCCTATGGCTGCCCCATCTGTATAAATTATAATCATTTTAATAAATAATGATTGATAAACAAGGAAAAATTTCTAGCCATTTTTACAGTTGCAAATATATACAAAACTACGTTATTATCAAATAAATAGCCATTTATTTCTTGTTTTGTGGCGTAAACAATCATACTACACATTGGTTTGACGTTTCCCCACGCAGAATGTGGGAAACGGCAAACAAAAATATGTATGGTATTATTTATCAACAACTTAAGTACCCAAAAAAGCATTTTCAGATATTTGAGATGGCTTTTGCAATTCTTTCAAAAATAGTTTTAATAAGAACAAAATTAACTATATTTGCATACACAATACTTATAACAAAATCTTAACAATTACAAAATAAAAAGCGGTAAATGACACCAAAAATAGAAAAAAAACAATTTCAATATGAAATACAAGCCTACCAAGAGGATTGTGTAAATAACATTATTACCATTTTTGAAAGTCTGCAACAAAAAGAAGGCTTTAATAATGTATTAACAGCTCATCATAATAAAAATAAATATAATTTCCCTGCTCAAGATACCAAAAATATTGATATAATGATGGAAACGGGGACAGGAAAGACGTTTACATTTATCAAAACTATTTTTGAATTAAATAAAAATTTTGGGTATAAAAAATTTATCATTCTTATTCCAACCGTTCCAATACGTGAAGGAACAAAAACAAACTTAGAAGATACCAAAGACTATTTTAAGAGTTTCTACGCCAACGAAAAAGAAAAACAAATTGAAACTTTTACTTATGAAGGTGGAAATATTGCTGCAATAAAGCAATTTATTAATGCCTCGCATTTGTCTGTTTTGGTGATGACCCCAAGTTCTTTTAACAAAGACAAAAATCTGTTAAATAAACCATTAGAAAATGATATTCATACACCAGAATTATTTGCAAACAACCAAGAATTACCAAAATCATATTTGGAATGCTTGAAACGCTTGCATCCTATTGTCATAATGGACGAGCCACACCGTTTTGAAGGTGATGCTTTTAGAACGTATTTTAAGGGTTTTGATAATTATTATTTGCGGTTTGGTGCTACTTTCCCAAAGAAGAAAGATAGCTTGCCCTTGTCTAATGTAGCCTACGTATTAGATAGTATTTCTTCTTTCAGACAAAATTTGGTTAAAAGAATTGTAGTGTACACACAAGACGTGATACAAAATGCTGATACGCTTATTGATATTGACAACAAAAAAGCAATAGTTAGCACCTTAACCAATGGAATTATTGTAAGACGAGAGTTGGGTATTGGTGCGGTTTTTAATGGCAAAAATATCAAAAAAATAAATAAAGATACTATTGTTTTAACTGATGATACTATTGAAAAAGTTGATTATTCTTTGTCAGATGAATCTCTGCAAGCTATGATTAAAGATACAATAAAAATACATTTTGAGAAAGAAAAAAATCTTTTTGCAAAAGGAATAAAAGCACTCACTTTATTTTTTATTGGTAGTGATATTAGTTTGTTTCGTGGAACAAATCCTAAAATTAAAAATATATTTGAAAAAGAATATCAAACACAATACGACAAAATTATAGCAACACTTGACCCAAAAAGTGATTATTACAAATACTTGAAAAATGATTTTGATAGTAGAAATTTTTTGCAAGTGCATAAAGGTTATTTTTCTGGTGATAAAGGCAATGCTGATGAAAAAGTAAAAAAAGGAGTTGATGAAATTTTAAGAGATAAAAAGAAATTACTTTCCTTTGAAAGCCCTACACGTTTTATTTTCTCCATTTGGGCGTTGCAAGAAGGTTGGGATAATCCTAATGTTTTTACCATTTGTAAACTTTCCAATCAAGGTAGCGAAATATCAAAATTGCAACAAATTGGGCGCGGTTTGCGCATTAGCGTAAATCAAAATTTGCAACGAAATACACTCAAAAATCTGCAGGATAATCAAGAGGACTTTTGGGAAATCAATAACCTAGATATAGTTGTTTCTAGCAAAGAACAAGGTTTTGTGGAAGCAATTCAAAACGAAATCTTAAGTAATTCTTTCTTGATTTCTCAAACCTTTACGGAGCAGGAACTCAAAATAGCACTCAAAGAAAAATCCAATTTTGATGATGTAACGGTTCGTAATATTTATAAGATGCTGGAAAATAAGGAAATGATTATTTATAAGGCAACCGTTGATGGGCTTGATGTTTTTGAAAAATCACCTGACTTTTCTGCCATTCTTAAAGAACAAAATCTGCCACAAGAACAAGTAAATGCATTGAGAATTGTGTTTGCAACAGATGCCAATGTTTACATTCAAAAAGCAGAAAATAAAAAAGTAAAAAAGAAAGTTTTTATCAAAGAAAAACATTTACAAGCTTTCAAAAAGCTATGGAATACTATCAACAAAAATGCTTTTTACGTTTTGGACACAATCAACGAGGAAAATGAAACCCAACTTATCCAAAACATAAAAACAGAAATAGAAACAATAACTATTACAGAAATTTTGTTGCAAACTACTCGTGCAGAGCTAAATATAAATAAAATTGGTGAACGAGGTGCAATAACAGAAAAAATAACTGACTTCGTTTCTTACAAAAGCAAAGTTGATTATCTAGCCTTAGTGCGTACTTTATCAAACAACACAAAAACACCTATTTCGTTTGTAGTAAAGGTTTTTAATGCTTTGAGTGATAATTTTAAAACCAAAATGCTCTGCAATGACCCAGAAAAAGCACAAAGGGAAATGACGGAAATAATACGTAAAAACTTAGTTGCAACGCTGAAAATATACGTTAAATATGACGGAATTAGTGGGACAGTTTTGCCAAATGTATTCAAAACAGAAAATGAAAAAACATACCTAGACATAGGTAGCGTAGGGAAATTTCAAAAAGATATGCCTTCTGATTTTTCATTGAAAACTAAATGGATATTTGAAGAGGTAATAGAATATGATAGTGATTTTGAATTGGAAATTATAGAGCAAGACCCAGATTTGCCAAGTATTGTAATTTTTGGGAAACTCCCACGACTCAAAATTAAAACGCCATTGGGCGAATATAACCCAGACTTTTGTTATGCCATACAAACAACAAAAGGTAACAAAATGTTCCTTGTAGTGGAAGCCAAAGGCTACAAATCTTCTACGGCAATACCAGAAAATGAAAAAGCAAAAATTGATTTTGCTAAAAAATATTTTGAGGCACTTAATGAGCATTACAAAAATGAAAATGTGGAAATATCCTTTAAAGAACGTATAAATACTACACAACTCGCAAGTTTGATGTCTGAACTATGATTTTGAATGATTTTTTGATTACGGTGATTTTTACTCGGACAACAATCAAAACAAATAATAAAAATTAAATAGAGTTTTTATTATTTGATTATCAAGTATTTAGCATAAAATAAACATTAAAACCACCCCTAGCCCCTCCTTGAAAAGGAGGGGGACAAAACTCCTACTGATTACCCACATCTTTTTGCATAAGCCAAGTTTCTCTAATGATGAGAAACTTGTTCCAGCCTTTCCATAGGCTTACAACGCCCAGATGCCTAT
>JAYUKY010000117.1:0-7633 GCA_043764015.1 Raineyaceae bacterium | reverse complement strand
ATGTAGCATAATAGAAGAAACCCCACCTAAATCCTCCCCTGCTGGCAGGACTTTAAAGACACTTTTTTAAAGTTATAAGACTTTCGCAGGAGGTCTATTATATAGAACTTTCAGACATCAATGCACATAGTTACGAAATCATCAATGCTAACACGTATGTAGTTCACGAATTGCCAAGCAGAGCAAGTTATGAAGTATTAGAAAATGATATTTTGACTTCTGTTGCAGGAAATTCCATTGGAATAATAAAGCACGCAACGGCTTTAGTAACAAAGGATTATGAAGGAAATATTTGCACAAATGGCTTTCGTGTTCTGCGAAATTGCAAGATAGATTTATATTATTTATTGTATTATTTGCGTTCTGAAATGTTTTTAAAACAGGTCTTTATGTACCGTACAGGCGCAGCTATTCCTAATATTTCTGATGCTGATTTGAACAAAATACTTGTATATTTGCCAGAAGACGCCCTTTTAAAAGAAATTAGCGAAAAAGTACGTCATTCTTTTGAACTTAGAAAACAAGCAAAAGAAACTATTGAGAAAATTGAAGTGATTTTTTGATTAAAAATTCACATAACATCAAATAATCACTTCATTTTCTTGACTTTAGCTTTTTTAGGAATACTGAAAATCTCGTCTTTTAGCGGTTTGAAGTCTATTTTGTAGGCTTCGTAAATAATCCTGTAACTTTTGTGCAATACTATGATTTGCAAAGGAACAGCCTTCATTTTATCATAAATATAATTCATATTGTTAAAACGGTGTTTTGCAAGAAGTGCAGGATTTACTTTGTAGCCACTTGCAAAAAAGTACATTCTACCACGTTTTTCACCTGTTTTGATGAATTTTGTATTGACTGTGAGCAACTGACAAGGTTTTCCTAAGATTTTTACTTTTGTATCAGTTTTAACAGGATTTTCTTGCAAAATATCTTCTATTTCATCTGTGGCATTTGTCCAATAAAGTGTATCATTTTTGTAAAATTTATCATAAACTTTATTTTCTTTGTGGTTGTAGGTTTGGCTTTCTATGGTTGATTGCTCAAAATCCCATTTATAATTGCCTTTTTTGAAAGAAAACTGTGCTTTATCTCCATAAAATTGCATTAAGTCATATTCTTTGACCTTGTCATCTAGTGCTTCAATAGAAATTTTATAATGCACAACTCCCTCAAAATCAGCTTGCGCATACATAAAACCACTTAGTCCAAAAATGGGAAATAGTGCCAGATAGAATAATTTTTTTAACATTTTCTTTTAAATTTATTTTAATATTTTTGATTGTTTTGGTATGATTGTTTCAGCATTTCAAAAATCACGCCATTTTGTGCATTATTTGTTATTTTCCACAAAAATACAAAAAACTCGCCTATAAAAGACGAGTTTTCAAATTTTATTTTAATTTGTATTTGTATTTTTCGTACCTCAAACTTCAAACCTCGTACCTCCAACTAATCTCTATAAAAATTCAGAATAAAGGTCAAATCATCATCAGCATTGGTTATTTTGCGCAAACCATCAAAAGCAGCATCATTTCCTTTCATAAAGACAGCCGTTTTTGATTTCCAATTATCTTGAACTATTTGCCAAAGTGCTTTTTCTTCATACATTTTGAGATATGCGTCCAAAAGTTGCTTTTTTAGACTTTCTGAAAGGCTTTTTTGTACGGCAATAGGTCCGTGAGGAATATCTGGAGAAGTCCAAATCACACGTATATCTTCTGCTTTTATGTTGCCTTCTTTTATCTGTGCTTGTAAGGTTTGCAGTGAGCAACCGCCAATAAAATCAACATTTTTAGCCACAGATTCAATTACTTTAATATGGCTTTTGGAAAATGTGATTTCTTTAAAAAATGATTCTGTTTGTATTTTAAGAGATTTGAGGTACAAACGTGGCACTAAATGCCCAGAAGTGGACATTGCATCTACAAAAGCTACGTGAAGATTATCTTTTTGAGCCAACAAATCTTCTTTTGTTTTTATAGAAGATTTTGCATTGACAATCAAGCAACTATTATACATTTCTAACTCACCAGTTTCTTTGCCACGCATAGCCAAAACAGCTACTTTGTCATCATTAGAGGCAAGCACATAACCAAAAGGATTAAAATCTGCTACGTGAATTTCGCCACTTTCTAGCTTATCCATCAGCTCAAAAATAGTCTCAGGATAATACACACGCACTTTTCTACCCAATTTTTTGGAGAGATATTCCTGCAAAGGCTTGTCTATATTGGTAGAAGTAGCTGCTACTTTCGTATGACCAATAGCCACCACAAGTTCCGTTGGGTTTTCTTGCTCCTTGTTAGCTTTCATAAATGCTTGCGCACTAAGACTGTGGTAACTAATCAAACTCAAAAATGCCATAAAAAGCATCAAAAGAGTTATTTTTGTGTTCATTTTCATAGTTATATTATTTTGTATTTGTAGGATTTACTGGCGCAAAAGTACAAACAAATAAACCTAAACTTGCATTTATGATGTTATCTTATTGTGAATTTTTTGTAAACTTTCTTGAGTATATTTCTATCTTTTCTATGTGCCTAAGTGGTCAAAAAAGACTTAACACAAAGATAATATCCACATAATTGAAATATTAGAGATTTTTTGTGTACTTTCGTGCAGAATTTTGGACTGATTTATTAAAAAACACATCAAAAATCTTATGAAAAGAAACACTGTGCCACGTATTTTAGTGGTTGATGATGACGCAGATATTGCGGAAATGCTACAATATAATCTCCAAAAAGAAGGCTATCAAACACAAATAGCACAAAATGGACAGCAAGCCGTAGAAATGGCAACAGAATTTTTGCCAAATCTTATCTTGATGGACATTATGATGCCTATTTTGGACGGTGTGGAGGCTAGCCGACAAATCAAAGCACTTCCCGCACTTGCCAATACTTTTATTATTTTTCTTACGGCACGCATTGAAGAATATTCTGAAATAGCCGCTTTTGAAGCTGGTGGCAATGATTATATCAACAAACCTATCAAACCACGAGCTTTGATGAGTCGCATTGCTGCGGTGCTAAAACGTGAAACAAATAAAGGAAAAACGGAAGATAAAATAACTATTGCAGACCTTATTATTGACCGCAAAAGCTATACCGTAACACAAAAGGATACGACACTTATTTTGCCTAGAAAAGAATTTGAATTATTACATTTTTTGGCACAAAACCCTGATAGAGTTTTTAGGCGTGAGGAGCTTTTACGCAATATTTGGGGAGAAAATGTCTATGTTTTGGCTCGTACCGTTGATGTTCACGTAAGGAAAATCAGAGAAAAAATAGGCGAGGGCTATATTCAAACCATAAAAGGCGTGGGTTATAAGTTTGCATTAGTAGAATAGTTTTTTAGGTTAGAAGTACGAGGTACGAAGTACGAAAAATACAAATTTAAAGTTTCATTTTCGTACTTCGTACCTCAAACCTTGTACCTAAAAAAGGTATTCATAAGTTGTAATACTTTGTGTAGTTGTATCTTTGGTATATAAAAGTTTATAGATTTTAATAGAACAAGTGCGCACTTGTTTGCATCTGCCTTGCGTGTCATAATCAAATGTTTTTTCTATTGAAATAAAATCTTCAATATCAGCATTTTGAGGCATTATTTTACTTACTTTGAGTTTATAGAGTTGCTTTTTTTTGTTATAAATGTAGTGCTTTTGCTCTGTATTTAATGTATCAAGTTTTTCATATATAAAGCGTTTTTGGCTCATATTTGTAGTATCTTTTGCATTGTATTTTATTTTTTTGCGCAGATTCCCATCTTCATTATATTCAAAAAAAGTGCTTGTACGTGTCTTTATGGCATTATTTTCGTATAAAAGCTGTCGTTTTTCTTTTAGAATATTGTTATTTCCTTCTTTGTATATAAATAAATTTTCAATTATTTTTTCACTAGGATTGTATTCGTCAAAATATGTCTGTTGCACCGCATTTTGCTTTGTATCTTCAATAATTTCTAAGTAAACTATATCTTTACCATTTATTTTTCTTTTGATTTCTATTTTGTCTTTCCGGTAACTGTAAACGTAGTTTTTTTGGATATTTGTATCATTTTTTTGCGAAGTATAAATATTTTTTAAGGTATTTTCTTTGTTATATTCATAAAAAAGTTGGTCATTTTCGCTTAAAAGCTCATTTTTAAGACTATAGTTTTTTTTGCTCGTATCCGTAAAAACTAAACTCATTTTTCCTTCTTGCAACGCATAAAATTTACTTATTATTTGTTCTTTTTTGGCTATTTTTTGAGAAGGAACTACAAGCACAACTTCTTGATTATCACAACCAAAAAGTATCAAAATAAAGGAAAAAAGAAGAAAGAAACTGTATTTTATTGTACTCTTATTCCAAATCATTTTTATCAATGTATTATCTGATTTAATGAATTGTATTGAATTATTTGTGTGTTTATCCTTGTTTTGCTATTTAAAGTGTACAATTCAATAGCTTCTTTTGCCATAGCAATAGCCTCATCTATATTTTCCCCATATGTAATGCAACCTTGCAAAGCAGGCACAATCACCGTAAAACCTGTGTCTTCTTTGTGTAAATGTATTTTATAAGTGTACATTTTTTGATGATTTAATGTTGGATATTTGTGAAATACTCAAAATAGTAGTACGAAATTACGCAATAAATGTCAAAATTCAAAATTATTTCTAATCAATAAAGAACTATCTCCATAACTCAAAAAACGGTAATCATTGTCTAAGGCACTTTGATAAATATCAAACCAATCTTTGCCCACAAAAGCCGCCACAAGCAAAATAAGCGTGGTATTTGGCATATGAAAGTTGGTAACAAGCGCATCACACACACGAAATACATAAGAAGGAAAAATAAAAATCTCCGTTTCTCCAATAATTTCCGTTTTTTGAAGTGTAGTCATATAAACTAAAATTGCCTCAAAAGCCTGTTTCCTGTTTGGTAAGGCATTTTCTCCTACTTTTTCTATGATTTGGTAAGGGTACAGTTTTTCTATAAAAAACAATTCATTTTCAACATTTTTATTGGCATTTTGATTAGTATTTTTACTCAAAAAAAGTTTCACGCCAAACCAATACAAACTCTCCAAAGTACGCATAGAAGTAGTACCAACTACCGTTATAACTTTCTCTTTTTCAGTTGCTTGTAAAAGATTTTCAACATTTTTTTTAGTAATCACAATTTGTTCTTGGTGCATAGTATGCTCCAAAATATTACTTACTTTTATAGGCTGAAAAGTACCTGCGCTTACGTGTAAGGTTATAAATTCTTTTGCAATATTTTTACTCGCTAATTTCTCAAAAACCTCTTCTGTAAAATGAAGTCCAGCCGTAGGCGCAGCTACAGCACCTTTTTTGTCAGAATAAACAGTTTGATAACGGTTGTCGTCTGTTTTATCTGCTTTTCTTTTGATGTAAGGTGGCAACGGCATTTGTCCCAAATACGCCAAAATAGCTGCAAAATTGATGTTTTCATTATCAGAATTCTCATTATCCCAAGAAAGCTCCACCAATGAGTTTTCAACATCAATTAAACGTGCTTTGAGCGTGATTTTATTATTCTCAATAATAATTTCCTGAAATAAATCCCCTTTCCAGCGTTTTTTGTTCCCAATCATACAAAACCATGTACAAGATTTTGTTTCCTGCATTACAAGGCTCATTACAGTATTTGGTAGCTTTGGAGAAAGCAAAAAAACTTCAATTATTGCACCTTGATTTTCTTTATTACTATCTTTTGAGGCTTTTTGGAAAAACAAACGTGCAGGAATTACTTTAGTATTATTGAAAACAAGCAACGAGTTTTCTGGCAAAAAATCCGCTAAATCATAGAAATTTTGATGCGAAATATTGCTATTTTTGTAGTGTAAAAGTTTGGCATTATCTCGTTTTTCTAACGGAATTTGTGCTATTCTGTCCTCTGGAAGCAGATATGAATAATCTTCTAGTCTAATTGTTTCAGGATTGAGCATTTATAAAGTATGATATTTTTTAAAAAAGTTTTTGTTTTTCTAATGTAGTTTTCCCCGTTTTTATGTCAAGAATCATAAGGCTAGGTGTGGGTCTATTCACGTAAAATAGCACCAAATCACCATAACGAGATGTTTTATTGAGTTCCCAGCCGTTTTGTGCCGTTGTTTCATCTCCAATGCTTAATAATCTATTTATTTCTGGAGATTTCTCCCACAAAACATTTCCTGTTTTTGCCTCTATACAAGTGTATAAAGTGTGATTCTGTTCTCCAATAGCGGTTTTATGCGCAATAATAACATATTCTTTGTCGCCATAAACGAGCATTCCTTCCAAAAAAGTTTTTGTAATAGTAGGAAATTTTTGAAATTCATTACTGTTTTTGCCCTCATTTATTTGTATCAAACTTTCAGCAGTAGGCAAAATATTTTTTGTGGCATTAATATCAATCCAAAACGGATTTTCAAGCGTTTTAGCCATAAAATATGTTTTTTTGACTATTTCTTTACCTTTACTGTACCACAAATATTGCTCAACATAACCGTTTTTATTTTCAAAACTACTTTCTAACTGCTTTTTTTCTGCTACAGAATAAAGTTTTTGATTAACAAAAAGATAATAAAATTGGTCACCATTTTTAGTAATAATTTCAACTCCTTTTCCTTGAAAAGGTTTAATTTTTCCTATTCCTGCCTTCAATTCTGGGTATTTTTGTGTCAAAAATTGTGCATCAAACAAAATATTGCCTGTTTTCATATCTCTTGCATCAAATTTTTCATTATTGAGACCGCCCAACACGTAAATATGATTATTATACTCCAAAACATCAGTAATATTATCCATTATGTACATTTCCTTAGAAAACTCTTTTCCATCAATATTGGTAAATTGGATATTCCCCTTTCTCTGTTTTTTATCATAAATCACCCAAACAAGCACACCATTTTCACTTATTGTTGCACCTGCATACTTTTGTGTAGTTTTGATGGGTAATTCAATGTTTGTGGTTATTTCTGTAAGTTGTTTTTCTCTGCTGTTAGACTTACTCATTTTTACCAAAGCGAAAACAACAATACCCAAAACCGCAAAAGAACTAATACAACCAAAGCCAAAAAATGCCTTTATTGGAGATAATATGAGCGTTTCTTTGTCTTCTTTATTATTGTTTTTATCAAAATCTTTTTCAGAATTAATAAGTAGATTTTCTTCTTGAAGATGTTTGTCGTATGTAGTTTGAGCGTATTTTTCTACTAGATTTTTTGTAGTGTTTTCATTATTTTTATTAAAATCATTAAGATTATTTTCACTTATTAAGCTCAAAAAACTCTTTGCAGCATAAGATTGTGGGTGTTTTGGGTTAAGATTGATACAAATATTGGCGTGTTCTTTGGCAGTATTTCTATACGAGTTGATAGTTGTTTCTTTATACAAAAAATAATATGCCTGTGACAATCCAAAATATGCTTCTGTATCCTTTGCATCAGCATTGATGGCATTAGAAAACGCATTGATAGCACTATCAAATTCATTTTTTGCCAAAAAATCATAACCAATTTTAATATTATCCATAAGAGTATGTTTAGAAACTATTTTATAAAAATATAACAATGTAATATATCAAATTTTTATTGTAATTTTGTATAAAAATAACATCATTATATTCAA
>JAYUKY010000116.1:0-29096 GCA_043764015.1 Raineyaceae bacterium | reverse complement strand
GTTGTTGGTGTCGCTGCGCTAAAACACCAAACAACGGCGGTTTTTTTGATACCTTTTGCAAAAAATAATGCTATAACTATTTGATTATAAAAGTATTATATTCTGTTTCTTAACAACAATTTAATGTTTTTTAAGCAATTTATTGAATTATTTTGATTTGGAATAACTGCATAGTTTTTGTACCTTTGTAAAAATAAAAATTCTTACCAAAATGAAAAGTTCTTTTATTGCAACCTATCCAGAATTAAATCTTTTGCAAAATCTTTCTTTCATTGCCTCCAATGAAGCAAAAACTATATTTTCTTTGCTAGAAAATGAAACATTTGATATTCAAAATCCAACAGAGGAAGACTTGAAAATGCTAGAAATGCTGGCTAATTTGGCTAAAATAATTCTTAATTATAACTTTGCACCCTACATTTTGGCGGCTTGCGAAAATATCAAAAATAGACTTACAGAAGAAAAATTATTTGAATTATCAGATAGAATGTTTGATGATTTATTTGCCAACGAAAATAAGCTAAATGAAATAATTGAAACAGCTAAAAAAGATATTTTAAATGGTAATACACACGAAATGAGCATTTTATGCACTCAAAAGTAACTTCTAATTTTTGGAAATTATTTTAATGATTTACCAGAAAATGTGCAAAACTTAGCCGTAAAAAATTATAAAATTTGGAGAGAAAATCCACTACACCCTAGTTTACACTTCAAAAACATAAAAAATGATTTGTTTTAAATACGTATTGGCTTGTTTTATAGGGCATTAGGTTATTTTGATAAAGAAACAAATACCATTACTTGGACGTGGATAGGCACACACGCAACGTATGATAAGAAAATATAAAATTCTAAAAAATCTCACTTAAAAATCACATAAAAAATTCATAATTTTATGCTAACTGACGAAATAACAACCGTAAACACTAAAATCAAGAAAAAAAGTAATCCTGATTTATTTGAAGCACCTGATTTTTATAATATTGATGATTTACTTACAGACGAGCATAAGCTCATACGTGCATCTGTGCGTGATTTTGTTAAGCAACAAATCTCCCCTTACATAGAATCTTGGTGTGAAAACAACCATTTCCCATACGAAATAGTACGCAAATTTGGTGATTTGGGCGTTTTTGGTCCTACACTTCCACAAGAATATGGCTGTGGCGGACTTGACTATATTTCTTATGGTTTGATGATGCAAGAAATTGAACGTGGCGACTCTGGTATGCGTTCTACGGCATCTGTGCAAGGCTCACTCGTGATGTATCCTATTTATAAATTTGGGTCAGAAGAGCAGAAAAAGCGTTTTTTGCCAAAACTTGCTTCTGGTGAATTTTTAGGCTGTTTTGGACTTACAGAGCCAGACTTTGGGTCAAATCCTAGCGGAATGGTAACGAATTTTAAGGATATGGGCGACCACTATGTCTTGAATGGTGCTAAAATGTGGATTTCTAACTCTCCAATGGCTGATGTGGCGGTTGTGTGGGCAAAAAATGAAGCTGGACGCATCAAAGGCTTAATTGTGGAACGTGGAATGGCAGGTTTT
The DNA here is from genome assembly GCA_043764015.1 of Raineyaceae bacterium. Taxonomy (GTDB): domain Bacteria; phylum Bacteroidota; class Bacteroidia; order Cytophagales; family Thermonemataceae; genus JANYGM01. The sequence continues at coordinate 27,544 of JAYUKY010000116.1, read as the reverse complement.
ACTGCGCCAAAAATTGAAGGAAAATGGTCTTTACGTGCTAGTATCACAGGAGAATTAGTTTTTGACAATGTGAAAATTCCAAAAGAAAACCTTTTGCCACTTGCAGACGGACTAAATGCGCCAATGAGTTGCTTAGATTCTGCTCGTTATGGCATTGCTTGGGGTGCTTTGGGCGTGGCTATGGATTGTTATGATGCTGCAGTACGTTACTCAATAGAGCGTATTCAGTTTGGAAAACCTATTGGTTCTTTCCAATTGATACAGAAAAAATTAGCTGAAATGCTTACAGAAATCACCAAAGCGCAACTGGTTTGCTGGCGTTTGGGTACACTAATGAATTTGGGCAAAGCAACTACTTCTCAAATCTCCTTAGCCAAACGAAATAGCATAGAAATTGCTTTAAATGTAGCTCGTGAGGCACGTCAAATACATGGTGGAATGGGCATCACAGGTGAATATCCAATGATGCGTCACATGATGAACTTAGAGTCTGTGATTACGTATGAAGGTACACACGACATACATTTACTGATTTTGGGTGCAGAAATTACTGGAATTCCCGCTTTCAAATAATATAATTTCGGATTTTAAGCATAAAAAAGCCTTTCCAAAGTTTGGAAAGGCTTTTTGTTTATTTATTTTGTCGTTTCCGCCTTAATCAGTCTTTCTGCGAGCTCTGAAAGTCCAATACTTGCTTTATTTTCAATAAATTCTAAGTTTCTAAATTTAGCTTCTAGCTCTGTTTTTTTGACATCTACCACAAATTTTTGTGCGCTTTCTGGTGCATAATTCAAAAGTCCTGCTGCAGGATAAACCACCATAGAAGTCCCTACAACAATAAAAAAATCTGCGTTTCTAGCATGTTCTACGGCATTTGCCATCATAGGAACGCCCTCACCAAACCACACAATATGTGGTCTTAGTTGTGAGCCAAGCGGACACAAATCTCCCAAAACGAGTTCTGTACCTTCCATTTCAAAAATCAAATCAGGGTCTTGAGAACTTCTCATCTTAAAAAGTTCACCGTGAAGGTGCAAAACATTGCTAGAACCTGCTTGTTCGTGTAGATTGTCAATATTTTGTGTAATAATTTGCACCTCAAAAAACTCTTCTAAACGTTTTAGGGCAAAATGCGCTTCATTTGGTTTTGCATTTTTGCCTATTCTTCTGCGTTGGTTATAAAACTCCAAAACAAGTGCAGGATTTTTGGCAAAACCTTCAGGCGTGGCAACTTCCGTTACATTGTGTCCTTCCCAAAGTCCGTCAGAATTTCTAAAAGTGGCTATTCCGCTTTCTGCGCTGATGCCTGCGCCAGAAAGTACAACTATTTTTTTCATAAAGTTTATTTTATTTTTTGCGTTCTGCTTCAATAAGCTCCATAACCTCTTTTATTTCGTTTTTGATAGCATTATAATTTTCTTCATTTAGAAGTTTAGACAAATAAATGAGTTCTATCCAATAATCTGTGGCTTGTGCCTCTTTGAGCGCATTAGAAAGATTTTTTGTAATTTCTTCTTTGTCGTCTTCATACGCAACACGCACCATTATTGCGCCTATTTGTGTGCCGTGTGTCAAAAGTTCTTGGCTCAAACTATATTCTTTCCTTGTTTCTTTCAAATATTTACACATTTTGACTATTTGCAAGGCAAGCGCAAAACTTTTATCTTTTAGGTTGTTTTCCATTATTTTTGGTTAAAATTCTTTTGTCTTTTCTCTGTATTTCTTAGTGCTTACTTAGTGCCTTTCTGGGTGTTTTTAGTGTTAAAAACCGAAATTATTTGTACTCATCTAAGTTGATGTTCAAATCTTTTGCAGTTTGCAAAATCATTTCAATTCTATATGGAAAAGAAAGTTCTGTTATTTTTTTATGTTTTTTGACAATTTCCATCACCAAATTTGTGCTAAACATAAATCTACCTGCAAAAACGCCATATTTCTTGGCAATTTGTGCCTGAATAGGCTGAAAAGTCTTATCAAAAATAGCATCTTGTAGTTTTCTTTGCGCTTTGAAAAGCTCATATTGTTCATCAGAAAAGCGTTGTTGTGCTTCTACATCTTTTGAAAGGCTTTTTTTATCTGCTTCTTCCAAAATTTGTGTATATTTTTCATTAAATTTTTGCTGATATTCTTCCGTTTTGATTTTCCAATAAATACCGCTCATTGTTGTCCAATTACTGATTTGCATATTTCCTGCTACAATATCTCGCATAGTTTGGTTAGCCACGACTTGTGTGGTTGGTTTTTGCGTTTTTTTAGCAATAGTTTCTCTAAAAGCCAACATTTCTTGCAAAACATACTGCTGATACTCGCTAAGTGTACGTTTGTCATCTTTTGAAAGATAATCTGTTGTTGTTTCTTGTTCAAATTTAACATTGCTAAGATACGTATTTTCTTGCTCAAAATACTCAAATAAGCCTTTTTCTTTCAACTCTTTCTCAAAAATATCTTTAAGGGCAAGTAAATAAACTACATCATTTGAAGAGTATTTTATTTGTTGCATAGAAAGTGGGCGCAACGTCCAATTACTTGTTTGTTGCGTTTTGTCAAGCGTAATTTCAAACTTCAATTCAAGCAATTTGGCAAGAGAAGTATGTTCATAATTGAGTAATTTTGCGCTTATTTCAGTATCAAATACATTTTTTGGATAGCATTTGAGGTGTTGAAGCAGACGCATATCTTCACCGCAAGAATGAACAAGTTTTGTAATATTTGGATTTTCAAATAACTTAAAAAGCTCTTGCAATTTAATATTTTCTATTGGGTCAATGACAAAACAACGCTGGGCAGTAGCAATTTGTATCAAACACAAGTTAAAACCATATTTGTACCTATTTTTATCAAATTCTAAATCAAAAGCAAAAATTGATGTTTTTGAAAGATATTGCACACATTCTGCTAGCTGTGTGGCATCTTTGATGTATTCTATTGTGAAATTTCCGTTTTTTATGATAATATCCATTATTCTATTTTTAGATTTTACGCAATTTAGGTTTTAATTTTAATTTTACATAAAAACACCTCTTTTAATTGTATTTTTATTCTGATTTTATGCGAGTTTGTCGTTTTTTTTTGATATTTTTGAGAAATTTGTAACAAATATCAAAGAAAACGCAATAGCATTGAACAAAATCCCCCATTTTTTAGACGAAAAAAAACTTATTGAGGACTTAAAAGCGCAAAAATCTGTAGCTTTTGATACTTTATACACAAAATACGCTAGTATTTTGTATGGTATTATTTTGCAAATAGTTCAACATCACAGTATTGCACAACAGATTTTAGAACAAGTTTTTATAAATATTTGGAACAATATTGAACAATATAATGCAACAAATAGTAACTTCTTAGCGTGGATGCGTGATATTTCACACACGCTGGCGCACAATAGCAAACGAAATATTATTGAAGATGAACAAAACGCTAATCTAGACAAAATTAGTTCAAATCATTTGAAAAAAAATGAAAAAAATCAAAACCTTCAAACACCATTTTTAGTTTCACAAGAACAAGATGCAGATAAGAAAATAAGCCACAAAATAATTATTGACCTTATTTACTTTAGGGGATATTCTGTGGAAACGATAGCAAAAGAATTTAATTTGTCAGTAGAAAACACCAAAAATATCGTCAAAATAGCTTTAAATCAATTAAAAGAAAATAGTAAACAAAAAGTATCAGAAAATTAACACATTATCAACTTTAACATCTTAAAACATTGATTATCAGGGAATTCATAGAATCTGGCATTTTGAGTATGTATGTTCTTGGCGCAACAACGCAAGAAGAACAGCAGGAAGTGGAGCATATGGCAGAGCTATATCCAGAAATAAAAGCTGAATTACTTGATTTGCAGTATGCTATTGATGATTATGCTTATCAGTTTGAGATGCCACCTGCCCCACATATCAAGCAAATGATAGAAGAAAAGATACTTTCAACTGAAAATATCTTCAAAAACGAACTTACAGAACATCAAGTAAATAGTATAGAAAAACCTTATGCTTTTTGGAAATCTTATACAATAGCAGCAGGATTTATCTTTTTTGCATTGAGCTTGCTTGCTAATGTTCATTTTTATTCTCAATGGCAAACATCTGAAAATCAGTTGGTTGGTATCAAAAAAGAAAATCAGCAAATGGCATCAGAAGTAAAAGTAATTGAAAATACTAATAATATTATTGTAACCATCAAAGGCGCACAAGACCTTGCCCCAGAGTTAGAAGCGTGGGTTTATTGGGATAAAACTACCCACGAAACACATATTTTTTGCCCTGCTTTGCCTGCGCCACCAGCAGGAAAACAATATCAATTATGGGCTATTGATGGTGAAAACGTAGTTGATGCAGGAGTTTTTGATTTAAAAGGCTTGCAAAAAGTCAAAAAAGTAGATAAATTTCAGAAATTTGCTGTCACACTAGAACGCACTGGTGGCGTACCAAAAGCAGAGGGTAAAATTTATGCAAGTGGAGGCGTTTAAGAATTATAAATTATAAGTTATGAATGATGAGTTGATACAACAAAAAATAGTATATTTGTATTGAAGTAGGTTTTGATAATATCTAATAAATTGATTATCAATATATTGTATTAACTCAAAACTTACAACTCACAATTCACAACTCAAAATGACACAAAGAGAACTTTTTTTGAATTATCTTGCTCAAACGACTGATTTTCCACTTTTGATAGAAATAGAACGAGCAGAAAATATTTATTTGTACTCACCGCAAGGCAAAAAATATATTGACCTTATTTCAGGCATAAGCGTTAGTAACATAGGACATAGACATCCAAAAGTCCTACAAGCTATTCATAATCAATTAGATAAGTATTTGCATTTGATGGTTTATGGTGAATATGTCCAAACACCGCAAAATCTTTTAGCTAAAAAACTAACTGAAAATCTGCCCAAAAACCTCAATAACTGCTATTTCGTGAATTCTGGTAGCGAGGCAATAGAAGGTGCAATGAAACTTGCCAAACGCTACACCAACCGTAGTGAGTTTGTTTCGTGCATCAATTCCTATCACGGAAGTTCGCAAGGTGCGCTCTCACTCAACGGAAACGAAGATTTTAAGCAAAATTTCCGCCCTTTGTTGCCTGATGTTAAGCATATTTGTTATGGTAGTTTTTCTGATTTGGAGAAAATTACCATCAAAACAGCAGCCGTTTTTATAGAAACAATACAAGGAGAAGCAGGCGTAAAAGTGGCTTGTAAAACTTATTTTAAGGCTTTGCGTGAGCGTTGCACACATACTGGGACGTTGCTAGTATTAGATGAAATTCAGTGTGGTTTTGGGCGCACAGGCAGATTATGGGCTTTTGAGCATTTTGATATTGTTCCTGATATTTTGGTACTTGCCAAAGGAATGGGAGGCGGAATGCCTATTGGAGCGTTTATTTCGTCAAAGGAAATAATGGATAGCCTAAAAAGTAATCCTATTTTAGGGCATATTACTACATTTGGCGGACACCCTGTGAGTTGCGCTGCAGCACTTGCTACACTAGAAGTTATTTTGGAAGAAAACCTAATTTCAGAAGTTGAAAATAAGGCAAATCTTTTCAAAAAATTGCTTATTCACCCAAAAATCAAGCAAATACGAAACAAGGGTTTGCTGATGGCAGTAGAATTTGAAAACTTTGATGTTCTCAAAAAAATCATTGATAACGCAATAGAAAATGGTATTATTACGGATTGGTTTCTGTTTTGTGATAATGCTATGCGTATTGCACCGCCACTTATTATTACTAATGAGCAAATAGAAGCAGCTTGTGCCGTTATTTTGGAAATGTGTAGTAAATAAACTTCCCGAAAGTTTTCAATTTTCGGGAAGTTAGTAGGAAAGTTACCCTTATTTTTCCAGTAATTTTAGCATAAAAGCATACTCAAAAGCAACTTCTTTTAGTCGCTTAAAACGTCCTGTTGCGCCTCCGTGACCAGCTTCCATATCAGTTTTCATCAAAATCAGGTTTTTATCTGTCTTCATCTCACGAAGTTTTGCTACCCATTTTGCAGGCTCAAAATATTGTACCTGTGAGTCGTGTAAGCCTGTGGTAACGAGCATATTAGGATAGCTTTTTTTCTCTACTTGGTCGTAAGGAGAATAAGAAAGCATATAAATATAATAATTGATGTCGTTAGGATTTCCCCATTCGTCATACTCGCCCGTTGTAAGCGGAATAGAGTCATCTAGCATAGTAGTAACTACATCTACAAACGGCACACCAGCCAAAACTCCTTTAAATAAATCTGGGCGCATATTAGCTACTGCACCCATCAAAAGTCCACCAGCAGAACCACCATTAGCAAAAAGCATTTCTTTGCGAGTAAATTTTTGTGCAATTAAATATTCAGCACAATCAATAAAATCATAAAAAGTATTCTTTTTATTGAAAAATTTGCCATCTTCATACCAATTTCTGCCCATTTCTTGTCCACCTCGTATGTGCGCAATGGCAAACACAAAACCTCTATTAAGCAAACTAAGCCTAGCGGGACTGAAATACGCATCAATACTGTTCCCATACGAGCCATACGCATAAAGCAAAGTAGGATTATCACTATTTTTACGCAAACCTTTCTTATAAACAATAGAAATAGGCACAATAGCACCATCACGAGCCGTTGCGTAGGCACGTTCTTGTACATAATCATCAGCATTGTAGCCACCAACCACTTCTGTTTGCTTTAAAAGCACTTTTTCACGAGTTTTCATATCATATTCATACGCAGAACTAGGCGTAACCATAGACGTAAAACCAAAACGTAATTTCGTGGTATTAAACTCTGGATTATTGCCAATATTAGCGGAATAGGTCGCCTCGCCAAAATTTAAGTTATGCTCTTTTAAGGTTTTCCACTCAATTATTTTGATGTTATCCAAGCCTTTTACACGCTCACTCACCACCAAAAAATCTTTAAAAATCTCTATTCCTTCCAAATAAACGTCTGCTTTGTAAGGCAACACTTCTTTCCAATTTTTTTCATCTGTGGCATTTACAGACGTTTTCATTAGCTTGAAATTCAAGGCATTACGGTTGGTGCGAATATAAAAATCATTTTCAAAATGGTTTAAATCATATTCGTGTCCACGCTCACGAGGCAAAAACATTTTAAATTTGTCGTTTGGCTTGCTTGCCTCCACAAAATGATATTCGTTAGCAAGTGTTGCACTAGACGAAATAATCAAATATTTATTTGATTTGGTACGCCCAACACCTACGTTGAAAGTTTCATCTTTTTCGTGAAAAATAAGCTCGTCTTTTGTGCTACTTTTCTTAGTATTTTCTCCTAGTTTATGCTTGAAAACCTTGTCAGAGCGTAATGTAACGGCATCTTTTGTAACATAAAAAACGGTTTGGTTATCTGCAGACCACGCCATATTCCCCCACGTCATTTCTAGCGCATCAGACAAGATTTTACCAGTTGCCAAATCTTTAAATTTGATAGTAAAATTGTTCCTACCTACCGTATCAATGGCATATGCAAGGATTTTGTTGTCATCACTTACGCCAGCAGTATAAGCATTACAGAATGATTTACCTTTTGCCAAATCATTCACATTAAGCATAACTTCTTCTTTTTCAGTAAGTTTGCCTTTCTTTCTGCAATAAATAGGATATTCTTTTCCTTCTTCATAGCGTACATAATACCAATAATTATTGTCAAAATATGGCACAGAAAGGTCTGTTTGCTTAATTCTTCCTTTCATTTCCTCAAAAAGCGTATTTTGCAAGGTTTCTGTAGATTTCATTTGAGTATCTGTGTAAGCATTTTCTGCCTCCAAATGCTTCAATACTTCTTTATCTGTTGGCTGATTGAGCCAATAATAGTTGTCTGTGCGTTTGTGTCCGTGTTTTTCTAAGATTTTAGGAATTTTTTTGCAGACAGGCGCAGTTGCATTGACATCTTGCGCCATTAGTTTAGATTTTGCCATAAAAAGTACAAGAGATGCCGTTAAAAGATATTTAAACATATTTTTATTAGGGGGGTTTGTTGATATTGGTGTTGAAAATCAATATTTATCTCAAAAATAAGAATAAAATCTTTATTTTTGTGAAAACTATAAACTTTATTTTAACAAATGAAACAAACCCTATTTATTTTCTCCTTTCTCTTGTTTTTTTCTTGTAAAAATACAACATCAGAAAACACAAAAACTACTTCTAATACTCCTAAAACAAGTAATCAAACACTAAAACCTACTTATGCAAAAGGTTTTTTGGTAGAATATTATGAAACTCACAAAATCCTGCACATTTTGCAGCCGTTTTCTAATGATAATTTTGATAACGTGGCAAGCAAACCAGATACATTAAGCTACGTTTTGGCACAACAGAATGCTATTTTGCCTAAAAATATAGCACATTTGCCTGTTATTAAAATCCCTGTTAAGAAAATAATTGTTTTAAGTACAACTCATTTACCACTTTTGGAGCTTTTGGAAGCTGAAAACATCATTATTGGGGCTTCCAGTACAGATTATATTTATTCTGAAAAGATGAAAAATCTTGTAGCAACAAAAAAAATCTCTAAAATAGATGACCAAAATCTCAATACAGAACAAATATTGGCACTTTCGCCTGATTTGGTGATGGCATCAGCCTTGCCTGCCACACAATTCAAGCAGTATCAACCACTTATAGCGGCTGGCATACCAGTTTTGCTCAATGCAGAATGGCTTGAAAAAACACCACTCGGCAAAACTGAATGGCTAAAAGTAATGGCAGTTTTGCTTAATAAAGAACAAAAAGCAAGTGTTTTATTTGATGGAATAACAACTAAATACTTACAAACCAAAGCATTAGTAAGTGATTTTACGGATAATCTTGTCAAAGATAAAAAAGCTAAAAAAACAGTTTTCTGTGGATTTCCTTATAAAGATACTTGGCATACGCCCGCAGGAGAGAGTTTTATGGCTAATTTTTTGGCTGATGCAGGCGCAAATTATATTTTTTCTGACATAAAAGGAACGGCAAGTATTCCAATAAGTATGGAAAAAATCTATCAGAAATGTACCAGCGCAGATATTTGGCTAAATGTGGATATTCCTGCAACACAGGAAAACTCCAAAAATTTTGAACTAATGAAAGGTTTGAAAGCCTATCAAACCAAAGAAATTTATAGCCGTAACAAGCGCATAAGTGGAAAAGGTAATGATTATTGGGAAAGTGGAGTAGTGCGCCCTGACGTTGTTTTGGAGGATTTGGTCAAGATTTTCTACCCGGAATTACAAAAAAGTTTTGCAGAAAAAGATTTTTATTATTATAAGAAATTAGAAATAAAATAATTTTTTCTTAATGCAGGTTAATGCACAGTGCTAAATTTTTGACTAATTTTGCATCAACATAAAACTTCTAAACACAAACTATTATGTCAAAATGGATATTAGATGCTACCCATTCAGAGGTGCAATTCAAAGTTAAGCATTTGGTGATTTCAAATGTTATTGGTTCTTTTAATGATTTTTCAGGAGAGATAGAAAGCTCTGATGATAGTTTCTCTGAACTAAAAACAAGTTTTTCTGTGGTTGTAGCAAGTATTGACACCAACCAAGCACAACGTGATGAGCATTTGAAATCTGATGATTTTTTTGCTGCTGCTACTTTCCCACATATTACTTTTAGTTCTACTGAAAAATTGCAAAAAAGTGGTGATGCTCATACTTTGAATGGTATTTTGTCTATTCGTGGAGTAGAAAAACCAATCCAACTTTCTGTGGATTTTGGTGGAATTGCCAAAGATGGTTACGGACAAATCAAGGCAGGTTTTGAGATTACAGGCAAAATCAGCCGTAAAGAATTTGGAATAACTTGGTCAGCTCTTACAGAAGCAGGTGGTCTAATGGTAGGTGATGAAGTAAAATTAATGCTTAATGTGCAATTTGTAAAACAAGCTTAGGTTTCAACTACGAATTACGAAAAATAGTATCAAAAAAGCCCTAAATCAAGTGATTTAGGGCTTTTTCTGGTGCTTTTTGCACTAAAATCTCATGCCAAACACGACCATATCATCAGTTTGTTCAGCTCCGAGTTTCCAATGTGCCATAGTATCTCGTAGAATACGTTTTTGGTCTTCCATTTCTTTATCAGCAACATTAAAAAGAAGTTCTCTAAATCTTTTATTCATAAATTTTCTAGGGTAATCAATATCACCACCAAATTGATCATAATATCCATCAGAAGATAAATAAACCATTGTTGGTATAGAAATATCAATGGTATGCGTTTCTATATCACTAGCATTTTCTATCTCAATGACTTTGCGCCCAAGATACAAAGAAGTGCCTTTAAATGTCCTAAACTCATTATCTTGCACATACATAAGTGTGTGCATTGCGCCTGCGAAGGTGAGTGTTTGGGTATTTTTGTCAATGACACAAACGCTTATATCTGCGCCATCTACATTGACAGTAGGACTTTTTATAAAGAAACTAATAAATGCTTGGTGTAAACTAAAGATAATTTCGTTAGCAATAATAGTATTTTTCTGTAAAACAACTTCGTTGATAAGATTATTGGTAATTGTTGCCATAATAGCACCTGGCACACCGTGACCAGTGCAATCTCCTACAATAATGATTGTCTTACCGCTTATTTGATTTACCCAATAGAAGTCCCCGCTCACAATATCTTTTGGTTGATAAAAGACAAAAGAATTGTCTAAAAGGGCATTTATGCTTTTTTGTGTTGGTAAAATAGCTGTTTGTATGCGTTTGGCGTACTCTATACTTTGCATAATGGCAGTATTTTTCTTTTCTACTTCTTCTTTTTGTTTTTCCACATAATTGAGAATAGTTTGGAGTGAAGCTAGATTATCACTAAGATTTTTCTCTGAAGTTTGTAACTTATTGATAGATTTTTCTAGTTCATTGTTTTGTTTTCCCACAAACTCCATAGTCATTTCATACATAGTCGTTTGTTGCCTAAAACGTTCTTCAGCTACATCTTTTTGTTCTAAAATGCGCCTATTAGATTGCTTCAAGTCCTCTATTTCTTGTATATAGTTATTTTTTTTTCTATCAAATTTTTCCATTAAAATTATACATATATTTTTCTGTAAAAGATGTTATTTAATTAAGTAGTGTGTGTTTTTTACTCTTTTTTCATAAAGGGAAGACGTAAATCTTCCCTTCTTTTTAAAAATTATCAGCAAAATGGCAATTTGTTTTTAACTGATTTTCTTTGGATTATTTCTTTGGATTATTTCTTTTCATTGATTATGAAGTAGTTGTATTCATTCACAATTATTTAGTTAGTGCCTCTTCCATTGAATCCATATACTTTATATCAAAATCTTCAAAATTAAATTCTGGATTATGCGTTTTGATATGTTTTCTACCAATTTCCACGCTCATACGAAAGGTTTTGTCATCTGGGAGTAGTTTGCGGTAGGTTACCATTCCTGTTGTGGCTTTGATTTCAGGTTTCAGGATTATGTGATACCAAATCATAGAGGGTTGGTCAAAAATTTTGAAATTTCTTTTGTCAAAAACCATTCTTTTTGCATTTTTAGCTTTAATTTCTGTTCCAGCTTGCCTGAAAATAGGTTCAAACTCATTTTTAGGAATAAAATCTGCAACGGCAACGCAAATAATGGCTTCATAAGTAGCAGAATAAAGAATTTTGGCGTATTTGCTATCAAGCAAAACCTCGCAAGTCTCTAAAAATTGTACATCATTACTCATAAAAAAATTAAAGTTTAATTGTTTGTAGATATTTTATTTTGATTTCCAATATTTGTGGCAATATAAAAATTATTTCTAATTAAAAAGCATTATTAAAAAATAAATTTTCATAATGCTTTTAGATGTTTTTTTAAGAAATTATTTGATAAATAAAATTTATTATTACTTCACAAAAACCTTGTTTACAATCACTTTATTATCAATGCTTTGCAGATAATAAATACCTTTTGGAAGGTATTGTATGTTGATTGTTTGCTTATTATTAGCTGAATTACCAACTGCGTTACTAGGAGTAAAATCTCCTCTCAAAACTTCTCTACCAAGCATATCAATAATACTGTATTTTTGTGCATTTAAGGTTAGATTTTCTATGAAAATATACTCTTGTGCAGGATTTGGATAGATTTTTATTGCTGAAGAAGTATTACCTAGACCATTATTTAAACTTGTAACGGCATCTCTCACCACCACAGTTCCAAAAACAAGTTTAGAGGTACAACCAAATGTATTTGTACTTGTCAAAATTACTGTAAAAGTGCTAGAATAGCTAAAATTAAGCGTAATACTGCGCCCTACAAGCGTTCTGCCATCACTTGTGCGCCAGCTAGAAATATTAGCATTGGGCGTAGTATCTGTAAAGGTAACATCACCACTTGCGCCCTGACCAGTCAAAAATACTTCTTGGGTACTTTGTGTAAAAGTCGCATTTGATGCAGGTAAAAGCGTTATTGTAACCATTTTGGGCGCACTTGCAAAAAGATTGCTATCTCTTGCGACAATATAATAAGTTTGATTAACTGCTTGATTAGTAATTGTATAGCTCAACCCAGAAAAAACTGGTAAGTTAGTAGGAGAAGGCAAACCAACATAAAAATCATAAATCAAAGTAGAATTTGGTACAACTGGAGGTGTAGGCGTTATACTTCCACCAGCGCAGACACCAAAATTAGATGCAATAACTGCATCAGCAGTAGTATTTTGGGTATTAAATTGTATTTGTGCTTGTATGGCTTGCGCCTGCAAATCAGCTAAATTATCTCCAAAAAGAAGCGCAAAAGCTACCATTTGAGAACTATTAGGATTTAGTGCATTTATTTTGGCAGAAAGCATTACAGAAACATCATTTCCGAGTGTTCCGCCCGCCTGTAAGCGTGTGTCTGTGAGTGCCTGAAATTTCTCTGCTTTTGTAAAACCATCATACAAGTTAATACTTCCTCCTGTGGCTGTATTGCCATCTATTGCAAATGAATTAGCCGTTTGAGAAGTCAAAATTTTCATGCCTGCATACGTATTGGGCGTACCAGAATTAGCAAAAATATAGCTCATTTTGTTGGTAACATCATAGTCAGCCTTGTCTAATGCACCTAATTTTATATCAAAATCTGCAAAAAGCCCTACATAAACATCATTCAATGCAGTTGCATTAGTATTTTTTACTAAATATTCAGAAATAATGAATTTGTTGTTAGGTGAATTTTTAAAAGCATAAGATTTTTGAGTAATATCCACTCCAATATCATTTATACTAGCATTATTGTCATTAAAACCAACTTTTACCTCTTGGTAACTTGCTGAATTGCTTTCAACAAAATTACTTTGGTTTACAAAGTCTGCATCTTTCGTGCCATCATATTTAGCAATGGTGTTAGATACTTTTGTGGCACTCGTAGCCACTACAAAACCAATATTGTTGGCAAGTGGTGTAAACTGTTTTTCTGGGCAATCAAGCGACTTTGCAAAGGGATAATTATATTCAAATGCTCCTTTTTTATTGATAGGAATAGAAATTCTGCTTGAATTAACGAGATAAAAATCAGGGTTTACCAGCAACGTAAAATAGTCAAAATCTGTGTATATATCATCTGTATAAGCTATTTTGAAGATACAAATAAGGTTAGTGGGTGTAGTTGGGCTTACTTGTATGCTGAAGTTATCCAAAATATTACTTTGTGAAGTATTTGTAGCCATTGCGCCCAATACAGAACTTCCATCAATAATGGTAATATTGCTATCAAAACACGTTAGCGTGGCTTGTAGGGCAGTAGTAGGAGTGAGATAATTTTTAAAATCAGCCGTTATGGTTGTGCTTGCGCCTGCGAGGATATAACCATTATTTTGTGTCTGGTGGTTGCTAGAACGTACATTTTTCACGTTTATATCAGTCAAAGCACGTTCTATGTTTAGCCTTCCGTAACCCATTTTACCTTCGTATTTTACAACATTTGTAGGTGTGTAGCCTAAAATTACGTTATCTGCGGTACTTTCTAGTCTTGCACGTACTTGAAAAGCCGTTAAGGTTGGAAATTGCGCCCTTATGAGTGCTGCTGCACCAGCTACAATAGGAGAAGAGAAAGAAGTGCCAGTTAGGAAGTTAGCGTTTGAATAAGAGCCTAAATAAGTTGTATAAAAGCCATTATAGGGTGCTAAAATATCAAGCCCTCGCCCATACGTACTAAGAACGTCATCATTTTGGGCTGTACCACCCACAGAAAGCATATTTTTGTAGGTAGCAGGATACCAATCTTCTTCTATTCCAGTATTTCCAGCCGCTACCACAAGCACCACATCTCTGTTGATAACGCAATAATTATAAAAATCTTCTTCATATTGAGATGCACCACCAGAGCTAGCACCTTGTCGTCCCCACGACATATTGATGATTTTTGCGCCATTATTCATAGCATATTCTATTGCTTCTTCAGGTTTTTGAGTGTTCAAATCATCAGAAACAAACTTTACAGGCAGATAACGACAATTAAAACCAACACCCGCCACGCCAATAGCATTATCAGGAGTGGCAGCCGCAAGTCCAGAAACTGTGCCACCGTGATAGCCGTAAGGGTGTGGCAAAGTAAGTTCTGTATCATTATTGCCAAAATCATATATTGCAGGGTGCAAATTTGCCTGCATATCTGGGTGAGTGGTTGTGAAGCCAAAATCAACAATGCCAATAATCATAGCTGCACTGCCTTTTTGTGTGTCCCACGCTTGATAAGCACGCACTTTATTGAGATGTTCCGTTGGAGTGGCAGGCGTAAGACCTGGGTCGTTGGGGGTGTAGAGTGGCTGATGAAAACGGATTTTTTCCGCATACTCTACGGCTGGGTCTTGTAGAAGTGCTTTTACGGCATTATCCAAAGAGATATTTGGAGAAATTTCTAACTCAAAAATGCGTGTAAGGTCAATGAGAGGTTGTCCGTCTTTGCTACGAGCATCTGCGTGAGGTGTAACACTTTTGGGAAAGCGTTTTTGTGGAGCTTTTAGGGCAAAATTTCTAATAGTTTTTTCGTTTAATTGTTCATATCCAAAGGCATTTTTTTTGAGTTTGAAAATGATTTTACCTTCCTCAAAAGTCTTTATATTGAGTTTTGGAGGATTATTAGTAGTATTTTTTTGTGAAAAAACGGATTGTATTATTCCTAAAAAAAAGCAGAAGAGAAGAAGTTTTTTCATTGTTTTGAGAATTTAATTTTAATATGTCTTTTGAAATTTCAATTACGAATTACAGAAATATCCGTAATTCGTAATTTGAAATTCGTAATTGATTTACACACTCACAGCCACTTTCAGCACAAAGTCGTCCATATCAAGCTCCACGCTATCAATAACGGCATCTTTCAACTCAAAACGTACTGCTTGCACTTCCATAGAAATATACGCTTGGTGTGCTGAAATAGCATTATCAACAGTTTCATTGAGTTTTTCAACCATTACGTTTATCTTGTCAGTAACCTCCAAATTCATTTCTTTTCTAAGATTTTGAATACGGTTTACAAAATCACGTGCAATGCCTTCCGCCTTCAATTCTGCACTTACAGCAATATCCAATGCAACTGTGATGCCATTTTCAGTAATTACAGACCAACCTGCAATCTCTTTTGCTTCCAAAAGTACATCTTCCAAAGTCAAAGTAACAAAACCATCACTTACTGCCACTTCAAAAAGTCCTTCACGTTCTAATTTGGCAATATCTGCCTTAGAAAAATTCTGAATAATAGTGGAAAGTTCTTTTATTTTGGTTTTATAAACCTCTCCCAAACGCTTGAAATTAGGTTTTATGCTTTTCACCAAAACCCCAGAAGTGTCATCAATGTACTCTATTTTCTTGATATTTGTTTCATTTAAAATCAAATCTTCAATAGCGGTAACCTGCTTTTTCATCTTTTCTGACAAGATAGGAAGCAAAATACGGCTCAAAGGCTGACGTACTTTTAATTTCTCTTTCTTGCGCAAAGCGTGTGTAAGAGAAGAAATCAGTTGTGCAAGTTCCATTCTTTCCTCTAAATCATTGTCTATCAAAGATTTATTAGCCTCTTTCCAAAGCGTAAGATGTATAGAAATTTCTTTAGTTTTAGTGGTCGTCAGAGCTGTATGATACAAATTTTTATACAAGAAATCAGCATAAAAAGGCGCAATAGGCGACATCAGTTGAGAAACTGTAGAAAGACACTCAAAAAGTGTTTCATAAGCTGCTTTTTTGTCTTCATTCATTTTACCCATCCAAAAACGCTTACGACAAAGACGTACATACCAATTTGACAAATGGTCGCACACAAACGCCTGAATGTTGCGTGCAGCACGTGTAGGCTCATATTCGTCATACGCCTGACCCGCCTCAACTATCAAAGATTGCAGTTTTGAGATAATCCAACGGTCAATTTCTGGGCGTTTTTCCATTGGAACAAGGTTGTTTTCGTCCACCTCAAAATTATCCACATTGGCATACAAAGCATAAAAATTATAGGTATTTTGCAAAGTACCAAAAAATTTGCGTTGCACCTCCAAAATCCCAGCAGAATTTTCTTCTACAACAGTCATATTTTCATAAAACTTTGCATCATTTTTAGCGTTGAAAACGTGTTTAACACCTTTTTCGTCCTGATAAACCTTCTCCCAACTAAATTTTAAATTGTCCCAAGGATTGGTATTTTCTATCATATACCAGCGTGTGGCATCTGCGCCGTAGGTATTCAACACCAAAAACGGATTTACTATATTTCCTTTTGATTTTGACATTTTTTCACCATTTCCATCAAGCACAAGCCCAGTAGAAACGACATTTTTATAAGCCACACTATCAAAAAGCATCACAGAAAGGGCGTGAAGCGTGAAAAACCAACCACGAGTTTGGTCAACGCCTTCAGAAATAAATTCAGCAGGAAAATCACGCAAAGTACCATCTGCATTTTTTTGTGCTAATTGTTCGCCCAAAAGTCCCCATTGTGCGTATGGCATAGCTCCGCTATCAAACCAAACATCTATTAAGTCCGTCTCACGAGTAAGTTTTTCGCCACTATCCGACACCAAAAACACGTTATCCACGTAAGGGCGGTGCAAATCTGGCAATTCTGTTGGCTGATTAAGTCCCAAAACTTCATTTGCTTTTTCTATCTCCATTTTTAGCTCTGCAAGCGTTCCTATGCACTTTTCAGCTGTTCCATCTTCATTTCTCCAAATAGGCAAAGGCGTTCCCCAATAGCGTGAACGTGATAAATTCCAATCCACCAAATTTTCTAGCCAATTTCCAAAACGCCCAGAACCTGTACTTTCAGGTTTCCAGTTGATAGTTTTGTTTAATTCTGCCATTCTAGCCTTGTAGGCGGTTGTTTTGATAAACCAACTATCAAGCGGATAATATAAAATAGGTTTATTTGTACGCCAACAATGTGGATAACTGTGGCCGTATTTTTCTACCTTAAACGCCTTATTTTCAAGTTTTAAGATGATAGAAATCATCTCATCAGTTGTTTTGTAATTTTCTTGTTTTTCATCTTCTGAAAGATAATTTTTAACATAAAAATCATTTTCTCCAAAAGTTTTATGTGTTTTAATGCCAAAATGAAGCACTTTTTCCGCAAGTTTTGCGCCTGCTTGCGCTACGAATTTACCTTGTTTGTCCACAATAGGAATTTCTTTACCATTTTCGTCTTCTATCATCACAGAAGGCACATTATTTTGCTGACAAACCCTAAAATCATCAGCACCAAAAACAGATGCCGTATGCACCACACCAGTACCATCAGAAGTGGTTACAAAGTCGCCTGCAATCACTCTAAACGCATTTTTTTGTAGATTTTCGTTAGTGATAAAAGGCATAAGTTGCTCGTAACGAATATCAAGCAAATCTTTGCCTTTCATTTCTGCTAAAACGGCATAAGGAATGAGTTTATCACCATTTTTGTAGTCTTCAAACTTAATTTCTTTTGCTTTTTCCGAAAAATATTTACTCACCAAATCTTTTGCAAGCACCACATACGCAGGCGCAAAGGTATAAGGGTTAAACGTCTTTACAAGCACATAATTGATGTTTTCACCAACAGCAAGAGCACAATTTGAGGGCAAAGTCCAAGGTGTTGTCGTCCACGCTAAGATACGTACATCTGGATTAGTTTCTGACGAATTATTAGCAACAATTTTACTAAATAAAATGTCAGATTTTTCGTTTTTGATAACCTTAAATTGCGCTACTATTGACGTATCAGACACATCTTGGTACGTTCCTTGATAATTTAGTTCGTGAGAACTAAGTCCTGTTCCTGCGGCTGGAGAATATGGCTGAACAGTATAACCTTTATACAAAAGCCCTTTTTTATAAAGTTCTTTCAATAGAAACCAAAGAGTTTCTATATATTTTTTCTCATAAGTAATGTAAGGATTATCCAAATCAACCCAATAACCCATTTTTTCTGTAAGGTCATTCCATTGGTCTGTGTACATCATTACTGTTTCTTGGCACTTTTTGTTATACTCTTCTACAGAGATTTTGATACCAATATCATCTTTTTTGATGCCTAAAAGTTTCTCAACTTGCAGTTCTACGGGTAATCCGTGAGTATCCCAACCGCCTTTACGGTGTACCTGAAAGCCTTTTAGGGTTTTGTAACGACAAAAAATATCTTTAATAGCACGTGCCATTACGTGGTGAATACCTGGCGTACCATTAGCAGAAGGCGGACCTTCGTAAAACGTGTAGGCAGGTGCGCCCTCACGAGAAGTAATAGATTTGTCAAAAATGGCGTTGTCGTGCCAAAATTGCAGTATTTCATCAGCTATTTGTGGATAACTAACATTTTTATTTTCAGGATATTTCATTTGATGTGTGATGTGTGATGTGTAATGTGTGAAATATTTTTCACAACAAACACCCTTGTACTAAATTTTTAGTAAAAGTAATATAAATAATTGATTTTTTATAAAAATTAGGAGAGATTTTTTATAACTGATGCTTAGACAATCAGGTGTTTTTTAAGACAAATAAAACAAATAAAACTCCTGAATTAAAAATTTCTCAAAAATAAAAGAAATAACTTGACAACTGATGCGTAAAATTGTATATTGCACAATGATTTCGGACATAAATAGCCCAAAACGTATTTCTTTAATCTTTTTTGTATTAAATCAAAATAATTTTCACTTTTTTCTTGCATAAGTAAAAAAAGTGTTGTACTTTTGCGTTCTTCACAATTTCACGCCAAAATACAGCAAGATGTCTAAAAGAATTAGTTTTGCCTCTACTAAGCAAATCTTAGCATATCCAGATTTCTTGGATATCCAACTCCAGTCTTTCAAAGACTTTTTTCAGCTAGAAACCGCTGCTGAAAACCGCACACAAGAAGGTTTATACAAGGTTTTTGCAGAAAATTTCCCTATCTCTGATTCAAGGGAAAATTTTATCCTAAGTTTTGTAGATTATACCATTGACCCACCCAAATACTCGCTTGATGAGTGCGTGGACAGGGGTCTAACCTATTCTGTGCCACTTAAAGCTAAATTAAAACTTATCTGTAATGATGAGGACAATGATGATTTTCAGACTATTGAACAAGAAGTTTTTTTAGGAAATATCCCGTATATGACTGAAAAAGGCTCTTTTGTTATCAATGGCGCAGAACGTGTGATTGTTTCTCAACTGCACCGCTCTCCTGGCGTGTTTTTTGCACAAAGCAAGCACACAAACGGTACTAAACTATATTCTGGACGTATTATTCCCTTCAAAGGTTCTTGGATAGAATTTGCAACAGACGTAAATAACGTAATGTACGCTTACATTGACAGAAAAAAGAAATTTCCTGTAACGACTTTGTTACGTGCCATTGGTTATGGAACGGATAAAGAAATTTTGGATATTTTCAACCTTTCTGAAGAAGTTGAAGCAACTAAGAAAAAATTAGAGAAAATTGTTGGTAGAAAGCTCGCTGCACGTGTTTTGCGCACTTGGACTGAAGATTTTGTAGATGAAGATACAGGAGAAGTTGTGTCTATTGGACGTAACGAAATCTTAATGGAACGTGATTCTGTCGTGAATATGGAGGATATTCCAACTATTTTGGACTCTGGAAGTAGTACAATCATCATACACAAAGAAGACATAAATATTGGTGATTATCAAATCATCTATAATACACTTCAAAAAGATAATTCAAATTCTGAAAAAGAAGCCGTAGAACAGATTTACAGACAGCTCCGTAACACAGAAGCTCCTGATGAACAAACGGCAAGAGATATTATCAATAACTTGTTTTTCAGTGATAAACGCTATGATTTGGGCGAAGTTGGACGTTATAGAATTAACAAAAAACTTGACCAAACAATAAGTATGAACACTCGCATACTCACGAAAGAGGATATTATCAATATCGTGAAGTATTTGATTGGACTTATCAATTCTCGTGCTGTCGTTGATGATATTGACCACTTGAGCAACCGTAGAGTTCGTACCGTTGGTGAACAACTTTATGCGCAATTTGGCGTAGGACTTGCTCGTATGGCTCGTACTATCAAAGAACGTATGAATGTACGTGATAATGAAGACTTTAAGCCTGTGGATTTGATAAATGCACGTACACTTTCGTCTGTGATTAACTCGTTTTTTGGTACAAACCAACTTTCGCAGTTTATGGACCAGACTAACCCATTGGCAGAAATTACGCACAAAAGACGTATGTCGGCACTTGGACCTGGTGGACTTTCTCGTGAGCGTGCAGGTTTTGAGGTGCGAGATGTACATTACACGCACTACGGTCGTCTTTGTACTATTGAAACGCCAGAAGGACCTAATATTGGGCTGATTTCTTCCCTTTGTGTACACGCAAAAGTCAACGGAATGGGCTTTATTGAAACGCCTTATTTGAAAGTTGAGAAAGGTATTGCAAAATACGGTGAAGATGTCGTTTATTTGACTGCGGAAGAAGAAGATGGACACAATATTGCACAGTCAAAAGTTGCCATTGACAACAAAGGTAACTTCCTTACTGATACAGTAAAAGCACGTTTTGAGGGAGATTTTCCTGTGCTTGCGCCTATTGAAATTACATATATGGATATTGCGCCCAATCAAATTGTATCTGTTGCCGCCTCTATGATTCCGTTTTTGGAGCATGATGATGCCAACCGTGCCTTGATGGGGTCAAATATGCAACGCCAAGCCGTACCACTTTTGAAAGCAGAAGCTCCAATTGTAGGAACTGGTTTGGAAGAAAGAGTTGCTTTGGATTCTCGTACGCTTATTTTAGCTGAAATGGACGGTGTTATTGACTATGTTGATGCATCAAAAATTACAGTAAAATATGATATGAATGAAGACCAATTATTGGCATCTTTTGAAGGAAATTTGAGAAGTTATAAACTGATTAAATTTAGACGTACCAACCAAGATACTTGTATAAATCTTTCTCCTATTGTCAAAAAAGGGCAAAAAGTGAAAAAAGGACAAGCTCTTTGCGAGGGTTATGCAACAAATGATGGAGAACTTGCTTTGGGTAGAAACTTAATGGTTGCATTTATGCCTTGGCAAGGATACAACTTTGAAGATGCTATTGTAATTTCTGAAAAAGTGGTACGTGAAGATATTTTCACGTCTATTCACATTGACGAATATGAGTTGGAAGTACGTGATACTAAGCGTGGAGAAGAAGAACTTACATCAGAAATTCCCAACGTAAGTGAAGATGCTGTAAAACATCTTGACGAAAATGGTATTGTTTCTATTGGTTCTGAAGTAAAAGAAGGAGATATTTTGATTGGTAAAATCACCCCAAAAGGAGAAACTGATCCAACGCCTGAAGAAAAACTTTTGCGTGCTATCTTTGGCGACAAAGCTGGTGATGTAAAAGATGCGTCTTTGCGTGTGTCGCCTTCTATTAGAGGTGTGATTATTGATACAAAACTTTTCACTCGTCCTAAGAAAGATAAAGATGTCCGTAAGAAGTCAAAAGATGATGTAAAAGTGCTTATGAAGCATTATGGCAAAGATTTGACAAAAATCCGTACAGAAATGGTGAATAAAATGGTAACGCTTTTGGAAGGTAAAATGTGCCTTGGCGTAAAACATAAATTCAACCACGAAATTTTGACAAAAGGCGTTAAATTTTCTAGAAAAAATATTGAAGAAAATATTTTCCCTACGAAAAATCCTTATAGAGATGAAAGTACATACAATGTACCAGAAGAAGTTAATTTGATTACAGATGTTGTCTTGAATAATTGGACAGATGACGACCGTATCAATAAAATTTTGGTAGATATGGTAAAAAGCTATAACAGAGCGAGAAACGAGGTTTCTGGTAAGTTTAAGCGTGAAAGATTTACTTTGGAAGTGGGTGATGAGTTGCCTACTGGTATTGTGAAACTTGCCAAAGTGTATGTTGCTAAGAAACGCAAGCTAAAAGTAGGTGATAAAATGGCTGGTCGTCACGGAAATAAGGGCGTTGTAGCTCGTATTGTACGTGAGGAAGATATGCCTTTCCTTGCTGATGGCTCTTGTGTGGATATTGTACTTAATCCGCTTGGTGTGCCTTCACGTATGAATTTGGGTCAAATTTATGAAACAATCCTTGCGTGGGCAGGTAAAAAACTAGGTAGAAAATACGCTACACCAATTTTTGATGGTGCAACAGAGGCGCAAGTAGTAAGTGAAATTGCAGAAGCTGGTTTAGATGCTTTTGGACGTACTTATTTGTTTGATGGTTTGACAGGAGATAGATTTGACCAACCCGTAACGGTAGGGATTATCTATATGCTGAAACTAGGTCACTTAGTTGATGATAAAATGCACGCTCGTTCAATTGGACCATATTCTTTGATTACGCAACAGCCTTTGGGTGGTAAGGCGCAATTTGGTGGTCAGCGTTTTGGAGAGATGGAAGTATGGGCATTGGAGGCATTTGGCGCAGCTAATATCCTACAAGAAATCTTAACAGTAAAATCTGATGACGTAATAGGACGTGCTAAGGCGTATGAAGCCATTGTAAAAGGTGAGCTGATGCCAAAACCGAATATTCCAGAGTCGTTTAACGTACTCGTACACGAACTTCGTGGACTTGCGCTGGAAATTACAATGCTATAAAATTTAGGTTTTTAATGATTATAAAAGGGCAACTGAAAAGTTGCTCTTTTCTTAAACTTCCCAAAAGTTTTTTCAACTTTGGGAAGTTTTCGTTACTTATAAGGCAATACCATCAATAAATAAAGAAATAAACTTTTCTATTTTACTTATTATCCTTTCAGCAGTAGTACGGCGACTTAAAATACTTGGTTGTTTATTTAATGCCTTCACTATGTCGTCATTTAGTGGTTTACGGTTGGTATAAAGGCGTTTGGATATGATAGTTGATAGTTTTTCAAAAATCAAATCCTCTTCATTACATAGTTTTTCAAGAGCTTCTTGTTTTTCTTTGTCCCAAAATTGTTGGAACTTTCCATCAATTTCTTCTGCATTTTTGATTGTAGCAAAATCTTCATTGATAAACTTCTCTACAAGTTCTCTTTTTGGTCTTAAACTACTCTCACCCATCATCATATCAATAATGGATTTGCGTTGTTCCATTTGTGCTATTTGTTGCTTTATGTCTAAGATTTGGGCGTGTTCTTTTTCTTTGAGTTGGTATAAAAGACTCAAAATATAAGTAACATTTATCTCATCTTTGTGGATAAGTTCCAACTCAAAATCCAATTCATCAAGCAAAGAAATCTCTTCTTCTTTCTCCTTTGGTACTTTTGTAGCATCATAAATATCCAAATACTTGCTTTTATAGTCTTCAAATTCTTGTTCTGCTATATCCAAATCAGCAAAATCAAAATCAGCAAAAGAACCCAACACATTTTTTTTCCTAATCAGTTCCCTAAATGCCTTTACAAAAGCCTCTTTTTCTACTTCACTCGCAAAAGTATCAATACTATCCACCGTTGGCGCAATTGCTTTGAGTTTTGCCACAAGCAACTGAAATTCCTTTAAATAATCCTCATACGGCAACATAAGCACCGTATCAATGGCGTTTTTGTTAGAAAAAAGCGTAATAGCTTCGTCTGTTGCAGTTTTTAGATTACGAAAACAAACTATATTTCCTTGTGATTTTCTTTCGTCTAAAATCCTATTAGTACGTGAAAATGCTTGTATCAAACCGTGATATTTTAGATTTTTATCCACATACAACGTATTTAGACGTGGACTGTCAAAACCTGTCAAAAACATATTTACCACTATCAAAATGTCTATTTCCTTGTTTTTTACTCGTGCAGAAACATCTTGCGAATACCCATAAAAGCCACCTTCCACTTTTGTAGAAAAATTAGTACCAAACATTTTGTTATAATCCATAATGTACTCGTCTAATTTCTCCCTGTGGGTTGCGTTTATTTCTGTACCTATTGTGTAGTAATCATCATCTGTAGTATATCCATTTGTATTTTTTTCTTCTGCATTTGCCGCATAAGAAAAAACAGTAACTACTTTTAAGGGTTTTTCTTTGCCTTCTTCTTTTTGCTTAAACAAATCATAATATTTTATCAAAGTTTCAATATTATTAACGCAAAACATAGCTGTAAACGCTCTATTATGCGTTTTCTTGTCGTGGTTGCTGATAATATAATCCGTTATTTTCTCTAATCTTAGCGGTGAGGCAAGTTGTTGTTTAGTTTGGGTGTCTTCCTCATTGATGCTGTCGGTTTCTTTTAAAACATATTCAATAGAAAACTTCAAAACATTATCATCTTTAATTGCATCAGGAATGACGTATTTATGTAGATTTTTCTTAAAAAGCGTTTCTGTTGTTATCTCGTGTTTTCCTATTTTGTAGGCGTTGTCCTCCAAAATAGGCGTACCTGTAAAACCAAACATTTGATGATTAGTAAAAAACTTTGTTATCCTGCGGTGCGTATCTCCAAATTGGCTACGGTGGCATTCATCAAAAATAAAAACAACTTTTTTATCTTTCAATTTCTCCATTTTGGTCAAATAACCGCCATTATTGATAGCATTATTCAGTTTTTGGATAGTCGTTACAATAAGCCTAGTATTATCATTAGAAAACTGTTGTACCAAATGTCTAGTATCTTCTGTGCCATCTACGCTACCCTCTGAAAAATTATTAAATTCTTTTACTGTTTGTGCGTCCAAATCTTTCCTATCCACCACAAAAACCACCTTGAAAATACTTGGAAAATTCATCAATAACTGACTAGCTTTAAACGAAGTAAGCGTTTTTCCTGAGCCTGTCGTGTGCCAAATATAACCGTTTTGTGTGCTGGTTTGTGCGTGTTCTATGATTTTCTCTACAGCATAATATTGATAGCCACGAAGTACCATCATTGTCTTTTTTGTACTCAAAACAATGTACTGCGTAATCATTTTGGACAAATGGCAAGGCTCTAAAAATACAGGCGTAAAGGCTGAAAGTGAACTAATTACTGCATTTTCCACATCTGACCAATAAAATGTTTGCTTAAAATTCTGTTCCTTATTGTTAGCAAAATATTTGGTATTCACGCCATTAGAAATTATAAACAACTGAACATACATAAAAATCCCTTTACTTGCTGTATAAGTATGATTATGATAACGTCCAATTTGATTAAATGCCTCCTTGATGCCCAAACCACGTTTTTTAAGTTCTATTTGTACCAAAGGCAAACCATTGATAAGAATTGTAACATCATAACGGTTGGTATAAGTCCCTTCCATTGTGATTTGATTTGTAACTTGGTACTCGTTTTTGCACCATTCTTGTTGGTTGATAAACTCCAAATAAAGCAACTCACCGCCTTCTCTTAGAATTTGCATTTTGCCACGCAAAGTAACGGCACGGTCAAATACTGTACCTTTATCAAGGTGATTAAGTACATTTTTAAACTCTAAATCAGTCAAAACGCCACCATCTAAAATTTTATGGTTGTGCTTTTCTAGTTGCTTTTTGAGATTGGCAAGTAGTGCCGCTTCATTTTTTATTCTTATGCTTTCGTAGCCTAAACTTTCTAGGTCGCTAATAAGTTGGGCTTCAAGTTCTGCTTCTGATTGTGTGGACATAATTTATTAGTTTGATTTGGTTTGATTGGTTGATAACTTTCCGAAAGTTTTTTCTACTTTCGGGAAGTTTGCTAGCTATTCAACTTTCCGAAAGTTTCCAACTTTCGGAAAGTTTGGCTACCAATTTTTTAAATAAAATAAACATCTTTGCAAATGATAACTTTCCGAAAGTTTTTTCTACTTTCGGGAAGTTGAACTGTTTAACTTCCCGAAAGTTGAAGGAACTTTCGGGAAGTTTTTAAATAAACATCTCTTGCAAAAGCCCTTTTTTGTAGTCTTTTGTACCTGTAAGTTGAACGCCTACCAAGCGGATTTTCTCATCTAAACTACTCAAAAATGAAGCTATTTGGGTTTGTTCTGCAAGGCAAGGAAGAGAAATAGGTAACTTTTTTATTGTGGTTTTGTTAATTTCTAAGAATGTTGAGCCACTAGCATTTTCAATAAGCATTCGTTTATTGAAAATTAACCAATAATAAAGAAATTCATTAAAATTTTTTCCATTCACAACAAAAGACTGAAAACCTTGATTTGTACAGCATTCTTTTGTTGCTATTCCTACATCTCCAATTGTTGCTCTCGTTGTTAATAAAATTGCACCTATTGGAAGTATTTTAGCAGATGATTTTTTTAAACCTTCTTCATTTATTGTTCTTTTGCTGTTTACAAGAAATTTTGATTTTATTTCTGTGGGTGTAAACCATTGTATCTGTCCTTCCCATAAATTTTTATTGCCACTATCTGGAGTTCCACCTCCTATAATTTCCCCTATTTCCCCCAGAGTTTTCTCTGTCCAGTCTTCAAACTCCTGATTATTTTCATCTTTAAAGCGTATTTCTTGGCTAAAAAGTTGTTGCATTACGCCTTTTTTGTATTGTTCTAGGAGTTTCTTTTTTTGTGTGAGGGCTTGTATTTTGTCGTCCACAGAAGAAAGTAAAACCCCTATTTTGGTTTGCTCTGCAAGAGAAGGGAAAGAAATTTTAAGTTTTTCAAAAAAGTCATTTATACCAACATTTAAAAGTCCGTGATTTCTAGCCCCTTCTGTCACAATCTCATACAAATAAGCATCAATTTTTCTACTTTCAAAAAAATGTTCAAAAAACTCTTCTGAATTTTCTTGTTTATTTTTCAAAGTAAAGCAGATATACAAAGTTGATAGTACGCCCTTCTCATAGTATTTTAATCTTTTGATAGCACCAATAGGATAGCCCTCGCACCAACCTTTATTATAGGCAAAATCTCCCTTATGTAACAAATAATAATGGCTCGTATCTTTTGAAGCAATATTTTTGGTATAATAATCTCTTTGGTTAATAAGCCCTTGATGTGCTGAAAAAGTCAAAACATTTGTATTATTTTCTTTATTTTTCCTTGTGATTCTTACAAAAATTTCGCCTAGCATTTTCGTTTCCCACTGTTCTGTAAACTCTTTAAATCTTAGTTTTGGTATTTTCATATTTATTTTGGTTTTGGTTTTAAAACTTCCCGAAAGTTCATTCAACTTTCGGGAAGTTGACTGGTTGTTTAACTTACCGAAAGTAGAAAAAACTTTCGGTAAGTT
>JAYUKY010000115.1:0-29262 GCA_043764015.1 Raineyaceae bacterium | reverse complement strand
TAGCATAATAGAAGAAACCCCACCTAAATCCTCCCCTGCTGGGAGGACTTTAAAGACACTTTTTTAAAATTATAAGACTTTCGCAGGAGGTCTAATGTTTGTTGTAATTTGGTTCTACTAAGATTTATACGGACAAGTTTTTAAGTCCCAGCGGGACGGCATATTTATAGAAAAACAAAATACGAAAAATGTATTCAGCCCCAGCGGGGCGGCATATTTATTTATCTACTATAAATATCTCGCCCCGTTGGGGCTGAATACAAAACACCAATTTAAGAAAATTAGGTTTTCGTATAAATCTTAGCAGAACCTGTAATTTTTAACATAGAGAAATTGTATTTTACTTTTTACCTCACACTTCACACTTCACACCTCACATCTCAATTATTTTTTCTTTTTTGATTTTTTAAATGGCTTTTCTTTTGCTTTTTCTGCAAAATCAGCCTCTTTTAAAAGTTGTTTCCAGTTGTCGTTTACATCTTCAGAAAGTGCCAATGTTTCTCTATAATCAGCTTTTTGTACTGTTGTTTGCGTGATTTTATTCTCCAAATAGCCTTCAATTTCCACTAAAATTGGCTTTTCTTCCTCACTACAAAACGAAATAGCAAAGCCTTTTTTGTCGCCCCTGCCCGTACGCCCAACCCTATGTACGTAGTTTTCAGGGATTTCGGGCAAATCATAATTTACGACATAATCCACACCAGCAATGTCCATTCCACGTGCGCTTACGTCTGTGGTTACCAAAATCCGCACCACGCCATTTCTAAAATCTTCAATAACTTCCAGTCGGTTTTCTTGTTCTTTTCCACCGTGCATCATCAAAACGGCAATATTGACACGTTCCATAGCCTTGCCTATGCGCTCCACACGTACACGAGTACGGGCAAAGACAAGGATTTTTTTAGTAGGATTTTCGTTGATAATTCTTTCTAAAAACGCTCTTTTGTCGTCCATTTCCACAAAAATAATAGAATGTGTTACGTTTTTAGAAACGGGGTCTTTTGGCGAGATTTGAATACGTATAGGATTCCAGACAATAGAATAAGCTAACTCTTTGATTTTCTTGTTGATAGTGGCAGAAAAAAACAAAGTTTGATGTTTTTTAGGAATAAGTTTAATGACATCTCTAATATCTCTAATAAAACCCAAATCAAGCATCAAATCTGCTTCGTCAAGCACCAAAATCTCCACAAAATCCAAATCAATATGCCCTTGACTTTGCAAAGAAAACATACGACCAGGTGTAGAAACAAGTACATCAATGCCCTCACCCAAACTCAAAACCTGTTCAGTTTGTTCTATTCCGCCATAAAGCGCAAAAATATTAAGGTCTGTGTATTTTCCTAGCTTTTGAAAAACGTCAGCTATTTGTATGCAAAGCTCTCGTGTAGGCACCATTACGAGGCACTTTATACGAGTTTTGGAAATATTTTGAGCATATCTTTTGGTAGCATTTCTGTTGTTATTTTCTGCAAAATTTTCTATATTTTTGACGTTTTTTTTCTTTCTTTCTTGAAGAAGATGCAGAATAGGAATAGCAAAAGCTCCAGTTTTTCCTGTGCCTGTTTGTGCAATAGCGAGTACATCTTCCCCATTGAGAATGGAAGGAATAGCCTTAAATTGTATATCTGTTGGTCTTTTGAACTGCAATTCTTCTAGGCTTTGCTTTATTTCTAGAGAGATGCGATATTCTTCAAATTTCATAATTTCTTTATATAAATAAATTTGGCTCTTTATTTGATAGATGAACTTAGCACAAAAGTACACAAAAAAACGGTTTTGTAGCTACCAAATAACGTAATTAGTTCTTTTTTAAATAAATAAGATAAAAAAGTTATCAAAAATTTTTATTTCTTAGTTTTTCTAACTTACTTTGCGAAGGAATTTTTATCCAATTTTTTCTTAAAATATTCTAAAAAACATAACTATTTTTATATAACGTAATAATGAAAAAACTACTCAACACCATTTTTGCCTTTGCTATTGTCGTAGGCGCATTATCTAGCTGTGGTGATAAACCAAAAACAGATGAAAAAAAAGGCAATGATATTGCTATCAATAAAGAATATGACGACCAGCACGCTGATTACCAAAAAGAACAAGTAGCAATGGCTGAAGAACACAAGAAGTTTGATGATTTGTTTAATGCAATGAAAACAGAACACGCAAGAGTTGTACCTGCACCAACAGCTGAATATGACTCTCTTATAGCAAACCAACAAAGATTACTTGACCAACATTCCAAAATGGTAAGTGAAAATGTTGCTTTTTTAACAGAACACGGTGAAGTTGTGAAACAACACGCAGAGAACAAGATTTCTGATAAAGAAATTCAGGATAAAAGCGTGGTACTTCATAAAAAGCACAAAAAAAGCTCTGATGACCACGATGCTCTCGTGAAACAATATGAAGAACTCAACAAAAAACATTTAGCATTTATCACAAAAGCAGGCGGTAAAACTGATTTTGCACCAAAAGAAATGCCAAAAGAAGTTGAGGTAAAAGCAGATACAACAAAAAAATAATTATAACTTATGAATTATAACTTATGAATTATAAGTTATAATTATAAGTTAAACGTAAAGCGGTGGCATAAGTGTCACCGCTTTATTTTTGAGAAATATTGTAAAAAACGTAATTCGTAATTTTTAATTCGTAATTGAAGCTATTTAGTTGTTCTCCCTCCCTCCTTTTTCCAATCCACAATGCCTCCATCAAGATGAAAAACTTGCTTAAAACCTGCTTTTTTCATTATTTCTAAAGCCTTACTGCTGCGTCCACCCACTTTGCAATAAAGCAAATAAGTTTTATTTTTATCCATTTTGGCAATATTTTCATTAAAACTATCTTCTTGCATGTTTTCCAAAATAGCGTTTGGTAAGTGTTCTTGTGCATATTCTTTCGGAGTACGCACATCTAAAATAACCACATTTTTATCTTCTTTGATTTTCTTAAAAAATTCTACGACAGATATTGTTGTGCTTGTCGTGGTGTTTTTTTCTGAATTTTTATTACACGAAAACAAAGAACTTAATACAAAGAAAGATAAAAAAAGATAGTGAAACTTATTTTTCATATAAATTTATTTTTTTGATGAAGACTGAAATTACTTACAAATCTACTACAAAAATACATAGAAAATAGTTTTATTAGAGAATATTCAAAATAAATCTTAGAAAAATAATATGTTTTAGAAAAAAAATTATATTTTCTTTCCTATCATTTGTTTTTATGTTATTTTTTGTGTTATCTTTGTCAATTAAAAACAATTTACTAAACCCAAACAATTTTCATTATGAGGAAATTTTTATGCACAGTGATTGCTTCTCTCGCTTTTGCGTCAGCGCAAGCAGGTGGCTTTCAGGTGGTACTTCAAGGAGTACGCCAAACCAGTATGGGAAATACTGGTACAGGTATTGTTGATGTCAATAATGCTTTCTTTAATCCTGGTTCTGTTGCTTTCTTAGAAAAAGATGAAATCTCTGTTGGAGCTAATTTTATCTTTTCTAGCGTTGCTTACTCTCCTGCTAATGCGCCAAGTGATGTTTACAATACTGAAAGCCCTATTTCTACACCATTTTTCCTTTCTGCAATGTTTGGAGTGGGTGCGGCTGGTGCTGAAGGTACAGGCAAAAAACTAAAAGTAGGCTTGAATGTAACAACACCTTTTGGCTCTACAGTACAATGGGGAAATGGTTGGGCAGGACAATATAGCCTAAACAAAATTAAACTTACCGCCATTTATGTACAACCAACAGTAGCATACCAAATCACGGACAAACTTGGTTTTGGTGCTGGTTTTGATGTTATTTTGGGTGGCGTAGAATTAGAAAGAAGCGTTGATGTAGCAGGTAATCTTGCTAATGCTAAATTTAACGCACCTTTCAAAAAGCCAACAGAACAAGCGTATTCTTTTAATGTAGGTTTATTCTATAAAGCTACTGACAAATTCACTATTGGTCTGAACTACCGTCACGGTGCAACTATCAAAGTAAAAGGTGGAGATGTGAAAATTACTAATATCCCTCTTGCAGTCGGAACTCAAACTGCATTATTTACGCCAGGACTTTATAACCCTACTACAAAAGAAGTAAATGCACATTTTGACGCACAACTAAACCTTCCACACGTAGGAACGATTGGTTTTGGCTATCAAGCAAATGAAAATCTATTGCTTACACTTGACGCTCGTGTAACAGCGTGGGAAACTTACACACAACTTGGCTTTGAATTTAGAAACCCTGACACAGGCGCACCAGAGCTTATTAGTGGTGCTGCAAACTCTTATTCTCCTCGTAACTACAAAACTGTATTCAACGTGGGTGCTGGTGTAGAACATTCTATCAAAGATTTTAGACTACGTGCTGGTATGTATTATGACCAAAGCCCAGTACAAAACGGTTATATGACCGCAGAAACTCCTGACGCTAATACTATTGGTACTACTTTTGGTATGGGCTACAAACTTGGTGCTATGAGCCTTGACTTAGGTTTCTTGTATATCAACAAAATGACAAGAGTAAACGACCCAATCAAATTTAACCCTGCTGATGCAAGTGTTATCACTACAACACAAACAACTAGCAATATTGTAGGACCAAAAGGCACTTTTGAAACAAATGCTTTCATTCCTTCTTTTGCTTTATCTTACAAATTCTAATTCTTAAAACAGAAATCAATATGAAAAAAATTATAAAAAACGTGTTTTTCGTGGCGCTGTCTGCTTTCGCACTTGGTGCTTGTAAAGCTGAACTAGAAACCACGCCTGTAACGACCAACGGAAAAATTGACCTTACGAGGTATGTAGCAGTAGGAAACTCTCTTACAGCTGGATTTGCTGATAATGGTGTTTACCTAGAAAGCCAGCAGAAT
The DNA here is from genome assembly GCA_043764015.1 of Raineyaceae bacterium. Classification (GTDB taxonomy): domain Bacteria; phylum Bacteroidota; class Bacteroidia; order Cytophagales; family Thermonemataceae; genus JANYGM01. The sequence continues at coordinate 24,390 of JAYUKY010000115.1, read as the reverse complement.
TCTTATCCTTTATTCATTTCAGAGCAATTTGCAAAAGCAGGCGGTGGAAGTTTTATACAGCCACTTTTTGGGTCTGATAAGCCAAATGGTTCAGGATATATAAGATTAGTAGCTGGTAATGATGCGCCTCGTCTTAATTCTCCGCTTAGTCTAACTTCAGCAGCAGGAACAGTATCTGTTAATGATTGTGCTAATCCTACTGCTCCCAAACAACAATACGGTGTAGATGCAGCAAGTACGTTTGGATTTCCTGGGTCAGGCGGAAGAGCATTCATTGCTTATACAGGCACGAGTAACCAAAATTTGGGCGTACCTGGAATAAGAGTGTTGCATACAGCTAGTCCACTTTTTAGAGCTTATTCTATTATCAACCCATTTTTTGAGCGTTTAATTACAGATACACAAAGAAGTGCTGGTGGTATTACTTATGTTGATTATGTAGCAGCTTCAAAACCAACATTTTTTACTTGTTGGTTAGGTAATAATGATGTATTATCTTATGCTACAAATGGTGGTGAAACTGAAGGTAATCCTAATGATGGTGGTTCAAATAGTATCACTTCATTACCAGTATTTACTGGCAGTTATACCGCTGTTATTAATGCACTTACGGCAAATGGAGCTAAAGGAGTAGTTGCTACAATTCCTGATGTTTCTGCTTTGCCTTACTTTACACTTGTAGGAGCAAACAGAATACCAAGAATTATCATCAGAGATAATTCATTAGCTTATGCAACAACAACATCAACTTTTGCATCAGGGTTGCCACCTGTTCCATTAGCAACTGGGGCGTTATTTCCAGGTGCTGGACCAAACCCAACTGCTCAAGCAATTGCTTCGTTTATTAATGCAGTCTATCAGAATGATGGTTTTGAAGACCCAAAATTTGTACCTGGTGAGAATTTTCCTGTTTTTATAGTAGATGCAACAACAACACCTAAAAAAGTTAGAAAAATAGATTTATCTGGTGGTGATTACATTGCTACAGGACCTTTTACTAGTGCTAATGCAGGTTTTTTTGCACAACTAACAAGAATTAACTCTGCAACTTGTATGCCTGCGACACCAGCACAACCTGGTGGTGGCGGTTTATTTTATACCATTCCTAATGCTAATCCTCTGTTGCCTCCAACTTTTGTAGCTAGACCACTCTCAGATAATCTTATTTTGGATAAAGATGAAGTTGTAAGAGCAAGAACAGCTACTGCAGGTTTTAACAATGCTATCAAAACAATAGCAGCGACAAAAGGCTTGCCTGTATTTGATGCAGCAACTACTTTTGCTGAAATCATTGCTAATAGTGGTATTGATGAAGTTCCTGGTACTACTGCTGTTCCTACTGGTGGTCTGTTCTCACTTGATGGTGTTCACCTTACGCCTCGTGGATATGGTGCTATTGCTAATCAGTTTATCAAAGCTATCAATGCAGGTTATAACACAAGTATTCCTTTGTTAGATGTTAGACAAAGAGGTCTTCGTGGTGTGCGTATTCCATAGTTTAGCTGCCTAAATCAAGATTTATAGGATTTTAAGATAAAAAAGATAATACATTTGTATAGATGTATTATCTTTTTTAGTTTGGAAGCCTAGTAGAGACGTTGCAAGCAACGTCTGGACGTAGAAAATTATATTTGGTATCAATTTAATAATTTAGAGGTTTGTCATTTAGACGTTGCAAGCAACGTCTCTACAATAAATACATTTAATAAAATTATTATAACTATGAAAATAGAGGATTTAAATAACGCAAAAGTACCTATTATAAAAATAGACCCAAAATTAGAAAGGTTTAGGGGACGAGAACTCTTCCCAGAAAAAGTAGCAATGGCTAAGAAAATGCTTGCTAATGTCAAGTTGCCAAAAGTATAAAAAAGCCGTTATCTATTATGATAACGGCTTTTTGTGTTTTCATCAGTTTATGTATTAAATGATTTTCTATAAATTCCTAAAAAATTACGAAATATCATCAAAATTGTAGTATTTTAGGCTTTAAATATTCTAACCAAATTACACCTTAAGGGTTTAATACAAAATAAATGCAAAAAAACACGCCTAATCAGCTTTCTGACCATATTTTGACTTATATTATTATTGATTTTGATAGCACTTTTTCTCGTGTGGAAGGACTTGACGAACTTGCCGTTATTGCGCTCCAAAATCACCCACAAAAAGATGAAATAGTAGCCAAAATCACCCAAATTACACACTTAGGAATGGAGGGCAAAATGTCCTTTGAAAGTGCCTTAAAAGAACGTATTAGCCTTTTAGATGCCTCAAAATACCATATTGATTTGCTTGTGGAAGTGCTTAAATCTAAGGTTTCTGCATCTTTTGAGAGAAATAAACAGTTTTTGCAGGATTTTTCTGAAAATATTCTAATTATTTCAAGCGGTTTTAAAGAATTTATTACACCAATTGTTACGCAATACGGAATTTTAGAAAAAAATATTTTTGCTAATACTTTTATCTTTGATGAAAATAATAAAATAGTTGACTACGACAAAGGAAATCCACTTTCTAAAAATAACGGCAAGGTAAAACTACTCAAAAAATTCAATTTAGAAAGTAAATTTGAGCCTGAAAGTTTACTTTATGTGATTGGTGATGGCTACACGGATTACCAAATAAAAGAAGCTGGACTTGCCGACAAATTCTTTGCTTTTACTGAAAATATTGAAAGAAAAAGTGTTATGCAGAAAGCTGACCATATTATTCCTAATTTAGATGAATTTTTATACCTTAACAATTTCCCTATGCAAATCTCTTATCCTAAAAATAGAATTTCGGTACTTTTACTAGAAAACATACATCAAAAAGCGGCTGAAATCTTCAAAAATGAAGGCTATCAAGTGGAAATAATTAAGGGCGCATTAAGTGAAGACGAACTAGCAGAAAAAATCAAAGATGTTTCTATTCTGGGTATCCGTTCTAAGACAGAACTCAACGCAAAAGTGCTTCAAAACGCTAATAAACTCATTGCAGTTGGTGCTTTTTGTATAGGAACAAACCAAATAGACCTGCCTGCTTGTATGCAAAAGGGTGTGGCTGCCTTTAATGCGCCATATAGCAACACTCGTAGTGTGGTAGAGCTTGCGTTGGGGCAAATGATTATGCTCATACGTAATATTTTTGATAAATCTGCCAAAATGCACACAGGAATTTGGGACAAATCAGCGACAAATAGTTTTGAAATTAGAGGCAAAAGTTTGGGGATTATTGGTTATGGGAATATTGGGACACAATTTTCTGTGTTGGCGGAGGCATTAGGAATGAAAGTTTATTTTTATGATGTCGTGGATAAACAGGCTTTAGGCAATGCACAAAGATGTAATGAATTGCAAGAATTGTTACAAAAATCTGATGTAATTACTTTGCACGTAGATGGAAGAGAAGAAAATACTAATTTTATTGGAAAAAATGAATTTGACTTAATGAAAAAAGGGGTAATTTTCCTAAACTTGAGCAGAGGTCATATTGTTGATATTGGAGCTCTTGCAGCAAATATTGAATCCGGTAAAGTGGCAGGCGCAAGTGTAGATGTGTTTCCGTATGAACCCAAAACAAATGATGAGGAGTTTTTTACACCGTTGCGAAATTTGCCTAACGTGATACTTACGCCACATATTGGGGGAAGTACAGAGGAGGCGCAAGAGAATATAGGAAATTATGTGCCTAATAAAATTATTGATTATATCAATACTGGTAGCACTTTTTCTAGTGTGAATATGCCTAATTTGCAACTTCCTGCACAAAAACAGTCGCATAGATTGCTACATATTCATAAAAACACTTCTGGGATTTTGGCAAAAATCAATAATGTATTGGCTAATCATCATATCAATATTTTGGGACAATATCTCAAAACAAATGAAGAAATTGGTTACGTAATCACAGATATTGACAAAGAATATGACAAAAATCTTATCAAAGACCTCAAAGAAATTGAACATACTATCAAATTTAGGGCTTTGTACTAGCATTTACTAAAAAAGCACAAGAATTAAATTCTTGTGCTTTTTTGTAAGGTAAATCAAATAACTTAAGTAACGAGTTGTAAATAAACTCCTAGTTTTATTTTTTTATTCTAAGTGGCGTAAACGCCACCTCTTTATATCAAAGTCAAAAAATGGTTCTATGTATAGCAGTGGCGTTCACGCCACCGTAGCCTAAAAATTAGTTTTTGGAAATTAGGAACTTATTTGCAACTTATTTGCAACACGTTACTAATCTTTTTTATTTTTTAATAGCTTAGTAATCAAAGTTTTAAATTCGTACTTCGTACCTCTTATTTCGCAACTTTTCTTATCTCCTTACAACAAGTTTTTTAGTAATAACTACTTTACCATCAACGTGTAGCGTATAAAAATAAATACTTTCAGGAAGGTCGTGTACAGAGATGCGTAAGCGTGTCTGCTCGTGAGAAAGTTCATAAGAACCAATTTTATTACCAAAAACATCACTCAAAGTAATCCTTGCGTTTCCTGCGAATGCAGTGAGTTTATAGTCAAAAGAAACATTTTCTACTGCCGGATTAGGATAAGCCGTAGAAATAGAAATTTTTTCATTCTCAAAAAGTTTATCCGTAATAGGGTTTTCATCATTTTGATAAATGTTTTGTGTGAAAAATATCCCCTTAATTTCAAAGTTAGCTTTAGTATTTTCATTCAAAAAATAAGTAATAGCGTTTGCTTGTTCGCTCAGAAGCACGACAAACGCTGTGCTTAACACCAACCTTGCTAAAATTGATTTTATATTTTGTTTGATGGCTTCTTTTATAGTCAGCTTCATAATTTTATTACTTAACAGTTGTTGCAGTTTTCCAAAAGCAAACATACATATTTATTTTTGATTTTTCTATATTTTTTTGAAAAAAATAAAAGAATATTTTATTACCATACATAGCTAAGAAGAGGTACGAAATAAGAAGTACGAGGTACAAGTATAAAACAAAAAATTTGTACATAAATCCTTTTTTGATTTTATAATAGATTTTATGGTTAAAAAATAACCCTATTTTTTCAAAAAGTTAAAGAATTTTCTTATATTTGCATCAAAATATAACTAATATTTCTAAAAATATGTCAAATTTACGTTTTAATGCCGTAGAAAAAGCGCAAAACCGCCCTTTTATACAAGTTATTCCTCCATCAGAAGTAATTTCTGATTATTTTGGCTGCAATGTCTTCAATGATGATGCTATGCGCAAACATTTGAGTTCTGATGTCTATAAAAAATTGACACAAATCAGCGAAAAAACTACTATTATTGATATGGCACTTGCTGATGCTGTTGCTTCTGGTATGAAAGCGTGGGCAATGGGTAAAGGTGTAACGCATTACTCACACTGGTTTCAGCCACTTACAGGTACTACTGCAGAAAAACATGATGCTTTTTTTGACCTAGAAAACAATGGCAAAGTAATGGAAAAATTTAGAGGTAGCGCATTGGCACAACAAGAGCCTGATGCCTCTTCTTTCCCTAGTGGAGGCATTAGAAGCACTTTTGAGGCTCGTGGCTATACGGCTTGGGACTCTTCTTCTCCCGCTTTTATTATGGAAAATAATGGTACGAAAACGCTTTGTATTCCGACTGTTTTTGTGTCTTATACAGGTGAGGCGTTGGACTTCAAAATGCCCCTTTTGAAGGCTTTGCACGCAGTTGATAAGGCTGCAACAGAAGTTTGTGCTTATTTTGAAAAAGATGTAACACGTGTCGTGGCTACTTTGGGCGCAGAACAGGAATATTTTGTTGTGGATAAAGCCTTGTATTTTGCTCGTCCTGACCTTGTTTCTACGGGTAGAACGCTGCTAGGGCATACTCCCGCAAAAGGACAACAATTAGAAGACCATTATTTTGGCTCAATCCCTACACGTGTGCGTAGCTATATGGTTGATTTTGAGATAGAATGCATCAAATTGGGTATTCCTATTCGTACTCGCCACAATGAGGTTGCGCCTTGTCAGTTTGAGTGTGCCGCTACTTTTGAAGAAGCAAATTTGGCAAATGACCATAATTTACTTTTGATGGAAGTAATGGAGAAAATAGCAGAAAAACATAATTTAAAGGTGCTTTTTCACGAAAAACCCTTTGCAGGCGTAAACGGAAGCGGAAAACATAATAATTGGTCGCTTTCTACGAATACAGGCATCAATTTGCTTGCGCCCAGCACTCGTGGAAAAGAAAATTTGCGTTTTCTGACCTTTTTTATCAATACCATAAAAGCCGTTCACGACCACGCTGATTTGCTCCGTGCCAGCATTATGTCTGCCGCCAACGAACACCGTTTGGGTGCAAATGAAGCACCTCCTGCTATTATTTCTGTCTTTATTGGGGCGTATTTGACCAAGTTGCTGACAGAATTAGAAGAAACTTCTGATGTTGCACTTGATAAAGGAGATGACCTTTATATTAAAACTGGTTTGAAGAAAATTCCACCTGTTTTGATGGACAATACAGACCGCAATAGAACCTCTCCTTTTGCCTTTACAGGCAATAAATTTGAGTTTAGGGCGGTGGGGTCGTCTGCTAATTGTGCCTCTAATATGATTGTTTTGAATACTATTGTGGCAAATCAACTAACAGAATTTAAGACTGAAGTTGATGCTTTGATAGAAAAAGGAGAAAAGAAGGAAGTTGCTATTATCAATATCCTTAAAAACTACATCAAAACATCTAAAAAGGTGCTTTTTGAAGGAGATGGCTACTCAAACGAATGGGTAAAAGAAGCTAAAAAACGTGGCTTAAGTAATGTAATGTCGTGTGTAGAGTCTTTGGACGCATTTATCAGCAAAAAATCTGTGAAAATGTTTGAAAAACATAATATTTTGAGCCACAGAGAATTAGAAGCAAGATATGAAATAATGCTTGAGAATTATATTAAAAAAATACAGATAGAATCTCGTATGATGGGTGAGCTTGTGATTAACCATGTGATGCCTACAGCTATTTTTTATCAAAATCAGCTGGCGCAAAACGTACTTAATTTGCGTACATTGGGCATTGAAGATGATTTGGTAGCAAATACGGTTACGGCTATCAAAAAAATCTCTGAACATGTGAGTAACCTACAAAAAGAAGTTACAAATATGATAGAAACACGCAAAAATGCCAACGAAATAGTAGATATTAAGAAAAAAGCGCAAAAATATAGTGTTGAAGTGCGTGGTTTTTTTGAGGAAATCCGTAAAAAAGCAGACAAATTGGAGCTAATGGTAAGTGATGAGGCTTGGCCTCTCATCAAATACAGAGAACTGTTAATGGTGAGGTAAGAAGGAAGTACGAAATAAGAAGTACGAGGTACGAATATAAAATACTGATTATTAAGTTATTGTAGAGACGTTGCAAGCAACGTCTCTATAAATTTTCAGACACGTTAAAAAAAGTTAAAAAAAATATTCAAAATATTTTTTTATTAGAAAATTATTTGTACTTTTGCAATCCAAACAATGACAAGGTTAGTAAGTTTTTTGGAAAATAACATACGGGAATGGTGCAATGGTAGCATGCGGGTCTCCAACACCCTTGATCAGGGTTCAAATCCTTGTTCCCGTGCAAATGGAAAATCAGAAAATCAAAAGACCTTAAAAGCAATTTTAAGGTCTTTTGACTGAAATAAGGATTAAAAGTCAAAAAGACTAAAAAGAATTAAAAGAAATTAAAACTAAGTAAAGAAATGAATAATTTTATCACGTTTTTAAGAGAATCTTATTACGAAATTAGCCAAAAAGTAACTTGGCCTACCTACAAGTCTTTGCAGAAAAATGCAACAGTTGTGCTTATTGCCTCTCTCATATTTGCAGTAGTAATTGCTGGTGTGGACTTTATTTTTGAAGCTGGGCTAAATAGCTATTACGGACTTTTTAAATAAAAAATATTCAATTACGAATTACGAATTACGTTTGACATAATTCACAATTTAAAATTCACAATTTAAAATAAATATGAGCGACGTTAATTGGTATGTGTTGCGAGCAGTCGCAGGACAAGAAAAAAAAGTGAAAGAATACCTTGAAGCAGACATTGCACGCCAAGGATTACAAGAATTTGTACCTCAAATCCTTATTCCTACAGAAACTGTGCAAGAAATGCGCAACGGCAAGAAAATAAAAAGAGAAAAAACTTTTTTCCCTGGTTATATCCTGATTTCGGCTGACCTTTCTCACGGTGAGGCGTTGCACACTATCAAAAGCATTCCTGGCGTGATTGGTTTCTTAGAAGGAACTGCAAGAGATGGAGAAGAAACTAAAAAAGGTAAGCAAGCCTACGTTACACAACCTATGCCACTAAGACAATCAGAAGTAAATAGGATTTTGGGCGTTGTTGATGCGCAAGCAGAACAACTTGACAAAATTGAAACTTCTTTTATAGTTGGAGAATTTGTAAAAGTAATAGATGGTGCTTTTGCAGGCTTTGATGGCGTAATTGAACAGATTTTTGAGGATAGAAAAAAACTCAACGTAACTGTAAAAGTATTTGACAGAAATACACCTCTAGAACTTGGATATATGCAAGTGGAAAAACAAGAGTAATTACGAAATACAAAGTTAGAAGGACGAAGTACGAACATAAAAATTTGATTATTAAATCTTCATATAAAAAAGCAACTAAGAATACTAGGTATTTTTAGTTGCTTTTTGGTTATATTGCAAAAAAATAATATTGATTTCTGACAATTTTTATAGTTGTGTAATTTACTTTTAATTTTAGTGAAAATACCTTTACAAAATCATCAAAAAGAACATAAAACTCTCAAAGGTACTGTTTTGAGGGTTTTTGTAAGAATTTACTTTTCTTTTTTCTTTTTGATAATTTTGCTTATCTCCTCTCCTACACACGCACAAGAACGCTACAAATGGCTCAAAACTAAGCCAAATCCGCAAAAATTAGATACAGTTTCTGTAAGTCCGCAAAGTATTAAAATTATTTCTCCAAATAATACCGTAAATGGTACTTTAAATAATGCCATTCGTCTGAAATACAATATTTTAGATAATTCTGTCTTTTTTGTTATTGATAATAATTCTACTAATAATTCTAATAATTCTAACAATTCTAACAATTCTAACAATATTTTGCCTGATAGTCTGCTAGTTTCGTACCGTTTGCTTGCTTTTGATTTCTCCAAAACGGCACAAAAACGCTCATCAGAAAAAACGGACTCTTTGGGCATTTTTAGAGATATTTATGTGCCTCCTGTAGCTATAAAAGACTTTCGTGAAGAGATTTTTAGTACAGAAAATCTCCAAAAAACTGGTACGCTTTCTCGTGGGATTTCTGTAGGAAACCAACAGGGCGCACTCGTAAATTCTGCTCTAAATCTGCAATTAGAAGGCAAAATCTCGGAAAATCTTACCATAAAAGCCGTTATCTCTGACCAAAATGTGCCTTTTCAGCCTGAGGGAAACACCGCCCAAATTCAGAATTTTGACAGAATTTTCATACAACTCCAAACCAAAAAATCAACCTTCACTATTGGAGATATTGTAATGAAAAACGCTGATAAAAGTGAGTTTTTGAGGTTTTATAAGAACGTGCAAGGTATTCAGGCAGAAATAAAATATAATATCAAAGACACAAGTTTAAGCAAACTTTTTGGTACAAAAGCTGGCTTTACCAAAAGTGGTATTGGCAATAGCAAGGCAACTACAACTTTTGGTGTAGCACTTGCAAAAGGCAAGTTTGCAAGTACAAACCTTCCTGCATTGGAAGGCGTACAAGGTCCGTATAGGCTGCGTGGTGCTTTGAATGAGCGTTTTATTATTGTTTTGGCAGCTTCAGAAAAAATTTATGTTGATGGAAAACTTCTTAAACGTGGTTTTAATGAAGATTATGTTATTGATTATAACCAAGCGGAAATTACGTTTACTCCCAACGTCATTATCACCCAATTTACACGCATAAGAGTAGATTTTGAGTATTCTGAACGTAATTACTCACGTACCAACTTGCAATTTGCGCACTCGCAAGAATGGAAAAAATTTGATGTAATGTTTAATTTTTATTCAGAAAGTGATAACCCACGAAATCCGCTTGTTTTTCAGTTAGATAATGCCACTAAAACACGTTTAAGCGAAATTGGAGATAATTTGAGCCTTGCAACCCTCAATGGAGCAGAAGAAACGCCTTTTTCTAGTAATATTGTCTTATATCAAAAACGAGATATTGAAGTTTTAGGAATTATTTATCCTGATGTTTTAGTGAATGAAAATGTGCCAAATAAACCTTATTTTAGGGTTTCTTTTTCTGATGTTGGTGCAAAAAGAGGAAATTATATTCTCAAAAATACAACTGCTAATGGGCGTGTGTATGAATGGGTTGCGCCTGTGGCAAACGTGCTACAAGGCAATTTTGAGCCATTTATTCCCGTTCCGCTTCCTCAAAAAAAACAAATGATAACTTTTGGAACAAGCTATAATTTGTCAGAAACTGCCAAAATATATACAGAAATAGCTTTTTCTCAAAGAGATATAAACCGTTATTCACCTATTGACGACACAGATAACAGCGGTTTTGCAGGCAAAATTGGTTACAAAAATATGGGCGCATTGTCTAAAATTGAGGGTTATAAATGGTTTTCTGATGTAAGTTTTGAGCATAATGATGCGTTTTTTTTGCCTATTGACCGCTACCGCAATATAGAATTTAATAGGGATTGGAGTTTGGATTTGGATACGCTCACTCGTCCTATCCAAAATGCAGATAATATTGTACAAACAAGCATTTCTTTGCAAAAAGATGCTCAAAACTATCTAAAAGCAGGTTTAAATTATAGAAATAGAGGAGAACAAACAAACGGTTTTCAGCAAGTTTTTAATATTAGTCAGAAAATAAGTGTGTTTGTAGTCAAATTTGATGCTTTTAGCCTGCGAAATAACCAAATAAATCAACTAAACCAAACGCAAACCGCCAAATGGGAACGCCAAAGCCTAGATATTAGCCATACGCCTAATTTTGGGCGTTTTAAGCAAAAAATTATTAAACCCTTAGTTATTGGATATATTTTTAGTAGAGATGAAAACACCATCACAACGGATAAAACAGACTTTGTGCAGTTTTCTGCTATGAATTTCGTAGAAAATAAAATTTATTTTAAGAATATTGATAGTACAAAGTTTAATTTTCTGTTTGATATTGCCAAAAGAAATGACAAAACCCCTATTTTGGGGAAAATGACAGATAAAACAGAAGCCTACACCGCCAACGGGAAATTCCAAAAAAGCTGGAAAAATCATCTCGTAAATGCTACCGCAACATATAGAGAAGTGAAAAGTTTTTTGCCACTTGTGCCATCTCTCACTAACCTAACATCACGTCTAGACCTCAACAACGCACTTTTTAACAAACTTATCCGTTCTGAACTAACGCTACAAACCGCTTCTGGGCGTGAGGCTAGGCGAGAGTTTTCGTATTTGCAAGTACCAACAGGACAAGGTACGCACACTTGGCGTGATGACAACAACGACAAAAAACAAGATTTAAACGAATTTTATCTTGCTATCAACCCTGATGAGAAAAATTATATTAAGATTTTCACGCCCACAGATGCCTATTCCCTTGTTTTTACTAATATTTTTAATTACCGTTTGAATTTTGCTACACCTACAAAATGGAAAAGTAACAAAGGAATAAAGTTGTTTTTTTCCAAAATTTCTGGGCTTTTTGTTGTCAATACCAATAGAAGACAAACAGATGCGGAATGGGTAGCACGTATTGTGCCGTTTTTGGGAAATGATGCCGCTTTGCTTGCTAGGCAAGATGTTTGGCGTGGAACGCTATTTTTCAACCGTTCTAGTCCTAAGTTTGGGGCTGATGTAGCTTTTTTGCAGTCAAATCAGCGTCAGTTGCTTACTAATGGCTTTGAGGCACGACAAAATACTGAATATCAACTCAATACAAGAAAAAACTTATCTACTGAATTTAATTTGCAAATTGCTACAAAGTTTAATCAACTAAAAAATAGGTCTGATTTCTTGCTAAACCGCAATTATGCGTTTTCTGGGTATCAAATTTCTCCTACTTTGGCGTATCAACCTAATAATGATTTTCGTCTGACTGCTTCTTACACGTTTGCAAGCAAGTTTGCAGATGTGCCTGCAAACATTACACCTACGCCCATACAAGAGAGTGCAAAAATCAACCAAATAATGTTAGAAATGCGTTGGAATAAGCTATCTAGCCGTAATTTGACTGCATTTGTGAAATATATTGCTATTGATTTTGTGGGTGAAGTAAACTCTCCTATTGGTTATGAGATGTTGGAGGCTTTGCAAAATGGCAAAAACTATGTTTGGAATATAAATTTTCAACAAAAACTAGCCAACGGTCTTCAAATAAATATTTCTTATGACGGCAGAAAATCCCCAGAACGCCCTGTAGTACATTTAGGGCGTGTGCAAATAGCAGTTTTATTTTAGAAGATGATGTTACGCAAATTATTTGTAGAGACGTTACTTGTAACGTCTGAACTTAGAAAGATGTATTTATGCCAATATAATGATAATATGTTTGTTTTGTTGTTTACTGCTTAGACATTGCAAGCAACGTCTCTACAATAAACACTTCAAAATTATCTATCATACCACGTACGTTTTCTATCCACTTTCAAATCTCTAAGCAAAGTTGATTTAACATTGATAGTGAAATTATAAGAACGATAAAGCCCAAAAGGCACCCAATCAAAGCGCATTTCCCAACAATGCAAATCTCTGGCTAAGTTTATTTGAGAAGTTGTAATGCCTTTTCCTACAAAATCATAACCAGAAGTAAAGCCAGTTCTCCATTTTGGTGTAAGTGCCAAATCACCAGAAAAAGACAAAGTTTGTATAAATTTTTGTTCTGAAAAACGAGTATAAGTGATATTATAATTGATGGATAAATTCCAAGGAATATCAAAATCAATATAAACATCATTATTGGCAGCTACACTACGCCCAACAGTAGCATTAGGCGCAAGCGGATTAGAAAGCGGATTATTTAAGGCATTATTAAGAAGGTTGTTTCCTGCGCCTGCGGGTTTAGGTTTTCCTTTCAAAATATCAGGATTTAGGCTGGTATTTACTGCAATGCTATAATTAGTGATAGTGCCTATTCCTTGCCCAATTTTCCAAGCATAATCAAAAGTACGCAAAGGCTGTGAAGTAACTCTATCACCTTGTCTGACAAGCGTATCTTTATAGCCATAAGGGTCAAGTGAGCCATTAAAACTCAAATCAAAAAGAGATGCAATACGAGTTCTTGCTGTAATTCCTATGGGTGAAAGCGGTCTTTGCCCCAACTTTATATCTGCAAGAAGATTATAACTTCCAGAAAAAGATAATTCATCTAAAAGCATCAATTTTCTTGATTTTGCGCCCGCAGAATCTATCTTAGGGCGTAGCTTTGCCTCAAAAGTGTTGCGCATAGAGAAACTAATAGAACCGTTTTCTCCTCCTGCAGGCGTATTTGCATACAAAGGAAGTTTAACTTCTGTCAAAGTACCATCAGTATTTTGGGTGAAAACACCAACATTTTTGGCATAAAAACCATATTTATCCTTAGAAAAATCAGGTGCATAACTTAAACTTACATTTGGTTGTATTACGTGTCTAATTACCTGCAATTTCCCTGCTTTTATTCTATAAAAACCGTAAATATTGGTTGCCAAACTCACACCAAAATTATAATTATAGGTAGAACCAATGGTACGAACTGTATCAACTTTATAATTTCGCCCTCCCAAATAGGTATATTGATATTTTTGCGTGTTGATAATTTGATTAAAGTTGAAACTAGCAGAGCCATTAAAATAACGAAGTACCTTAAACGGTGCAGAAACAGGGATTGCGTGTGTAAAAGTAACATTAGAATTTTCAAGAAACTTAGACAAATTTTCTCCATTAAATTTATAAATACTGTCTTTTCTGACATTTGCCAGCGTCAGTCCGCCTGCGCTACCGCTCGTGCCATTCACTCTATTTGTAATTTCTAATCTACTTCCTAAGGTATAAGAAACCCCTATTTGGTCTAAAAAAGTTGATTTTGTAAGGTCTTTAAATGGCGTTAGTCTATTAACAGAGAAATTAAAATCAGGCAAAGTAATGTTTACCACATTTGTGCTATTTTCTTGGTTGTGCCTTCCGCTCAAAGAAAGATTAAAAGGCGTTCCTTTGAAGGTTTTGGAGTAGGAAATAGTAGATTGTTGTGTGTTTGTAAGCTGATTTTGAATACCAAAAGTACGCAAACTGCTAAATTTTGAACTAGAAACATTGACACTTGCAGAAAAACGACCAGTTCCACGAGCAACCGGGGCGTGCGACCACGACACACTAAACAAAGTTTGTTTATCACGCTCCACGAGTGTCGGAACTTCTGTAAAAATCTTGCTATAATTCAGGGCAAAATTACCACCATAACGGTATCTTTTTGTGTATTTACTGGAAATTTGTGCGCCCCAGTTGCCATAAGAATACAAATCAATAGTTGAAGTCAAGTCAATATAGTCATTGATAGCCCAATAATAACCGCCACCACGCAAATAAAAACCACTTCCTAGTGCTTCCCCATAAGTTGGCACAATCACGCCAGAAGTTTTTTGTTTTGGTTTAGGAAAAGCACCAAAAATAAAGCCCAGCGGTGTAGGAATGCCCATTATCTCCAAATTAAAAGGACCTGCCACCACATTTTGATTTTTGGTAAGTTTTATTTTCTTTGCCCTGATGCCAAAATGCGGGTGAACTAAATCACAAGTCGTATAAAAACCATTTTGCAGGTGCATTGTGCCGTCAGCTTGCTTTTTCACACGTTCTCCTGTGATAAAACCCTCGCCTTGTTTGGTAACTGTTCCATAAATAATAGCTCTTTGTGTATCCAAATTGTAAGTAATTGTGTCAGATTCTATCTTTTCTGCGCCATCAACAATGACAGGCTTTCCTATCACTTTGCCCGTGGAGTCTTTTCTTCCTGTAGCTTTGACTATTTTGCTACCCCAATTCAGTCTAATAATTTCTGAATTCAGTTTTGTTTCTCCATATTTCACTTCTGCGTTGCCATATAATACGCCCGCTTTCTCTGGGATAATAGAAACGATAGAATCTTTAGCTTTAAAAAAAATTGTTGTTTTAATGCCATCTTTGGCTTGCTTTTTGGGTAATGTATCTTTGCGAGAGGATTTGAGCGTGTCAAGTCCTACCTGCAAAGGCGTACCTGTGGGTTTGTCTTGTGCCTGTAAAGAATTTATGTTAATAAAAATAATGCAAAAAACTAATATAACCACCCCCAGCCCCTCCTTATGAAGGAATGGAGCTTTGTCCCCCTCCTTTGAAGGAGGGGTTAGGGGTGGTTTTGCTATTATTTTATAGCGTTTGTTAATAAAAATCAACAAGAAAATCAATAATCCGTATATTTTTTTTAATTTTGTCAAAACTTTTTTATGGTAGATAATACGTAAAAAATACTTTTTGACAATGGGCATGCCCCATTGCTTAATATAATAACTCAAAACTAATATGAAAACTTTTAAACTGAATGTTTTTTTGCTCACAATAATTGTGCTATTTTGTTCTTTAAGCACAAAGATATTACAAAAAAATCAAAATCTAACAAAAAATACGCCAAATACGCCACAAAAATATAAGATGAAAACCATTGTCATTGATGCTGGTCACGGTGGCTCTGACCCAGGCGCATTGGGCAAAGTTTCTTATGAGAAAAAGGTAACATTAGCTGTTTCTTTGAAACTTGGAGAACTTATTAAAGAACATCTACCAGAAATAAAAGTCATTCAGACACGTAGCAAAGATATACACGTAAAACTCTATGAGCGTGCCACAGTTGCCAATAAAAATAATGCTGATTTATTTATTTCAATACATTGTAATTCTTTAGATGTCAAAAAAACACCAAAAAACAAGGCGGTTGCAGGTACAGAAGTTTTCATTATGGGCGCACACGTATCTGAAGAAAACCTTGCGGTAGCAAAACGTGAAAACTCTGTTATTTTGAAAGAAACTGATTATAAGAAAAACTATGGTGGTTTTGACCCAAATTCTCCACAATCTCACATAATGCTTGTTTTAGAACAAAATGCTTATCTTGAAAATAGCCTAAAACTAGCAGATTTTACAGATAAACAACTGAAAGATAAGGCAAAACGCACCAATAGAGGGCTAAAACAAGCAGGTTTTATTGTCTTAAAACAAGCCACAATGCCTAGTATGCTTGTAGAAATAGGTTTTATGACAAATGAAGAAGAAGAAAAATTTATGAATACAGCAGATGGACAGGAAATATTAGCTTCTGCATTGCTTAGAGCAATAAAAGAATATAAAAAAGAGATAGAAAGATAGTTTTAATGTCCTAGATTGGAGATTGGAAGTAAAAAAAAGGTTATTTAATCAGTAAGTAGATACTACGACTAGAAAATACGAAACAAAAAAATCAAAAACCAAAATTATTAACTAACCATTTTTATAATGCAGATGCACAAGAAAGCCGTTTTTTGGAGTTTTTTAATCATTTTTACCACCAGTTTTCAGAAAAGTATGCGTGAGCAAACCCTTGCGTTAGTGCCTACTAGCTTGCGTAACCTACATACACCTATGCACTACGTGATGCGTGAGCAATGGGTAGATAGCGTTTTTAAGAAAATGTCCTTAGATGAGCGTTTAGGGCAACTTTTTATGATTGCGGCATACTCTAACAAAGACGAAAAACATCAGCAACACATTGATAGCCTAGTCAAATTTCAGAAAATTGGTGGGCTGATTTTTATGCAAGGAGGTCCGCAAAGGCAAATAAACCTCATCAACCGTTATCAAAAACTCGCAAAAACTCCTCTGATTATGTCTATTGATGGAGAATGGGGTTTGGCTATGCGTTTGGATAGCACGCTTTCTTATCCTTATCAGATGACTTTGGGCGCAATTCAAGACAACCAACTCATAGAGGAAATGGGCAAACAAATTGCCCAGCAATGCCAACGAGTGGGTATTCACGTTAATTTTGCACCTGTCGTTGATGTCAATAGTAACCCAGAAAATCCTGTGATTGGGTTTCGTTCTTTTGGTGAAAACAAGTACAAAGTGGCTGAAAAAGGCATTGCCTATATGCGTGGAATGCAAAATGGAGGCATTTTAGCCAATGCAAAACACTTTCCTGGTCACGGCGACACAGAAACGGATTCTCATTTTGCTTTGCCAATTATCAGCCACGACACCGCTAGGCTCAATAAAATTGAATTATACCCTTTTAAACGCCTTATTGATGCAGGAGTGCGCAGTATGATGGTGGCGCATATCCAAATTCCTGCCTATGACAAACGCCCAAATACGCCCACAACCCTCTCCAAAGCTGTTGTAACCGACCTTTTGAAGGATAAAATGAAATTTGATGGGCTGATTTTTACAGATGCACTCAATATGAAAGGAATAGCGGATTTCTATAAACCTGGTGAAATGGATTTATTAGCTTTACAGGCTGGAAATGATGTTTTGCTGTTTTCTGGAGATGTGCCAACTGCCATTAAAATCATCAAAAAAGCCATTAGAAGAAAGAAAATTGACCTAAAAGACATTGAAACTCGTGTAAAAAAGATTTTGCGTGCTAAATATGATGTTGGGTTGAATAAATTTCAGCCAATCAGCAAAGAAAATCTACAAAAAGACCTTTTTAAGAAAGAATACAAGGTTTTGATAGAGGAAATTCACCAAAAATCTCTTACGCTTGTTGGCACGAAAGATAGTCTTTTGCCGTTTAAAAACATTGATTTGCAGAATTTTGCTTCTTTGAGTGTGGGCGGAAATGGCAAAGTTTTCCAAGAGATGCTTTCTAATTATACTGATTTTCAGCATTTTAACGCAATGGAAGGACAATATCCAACCGTTTTACCTATGCTTTCAGAGAAAAAAATGGTCATTGTGGCACTTTTAGGGCTTTCTCGCAAAAAAGGAAAAGATAATTATGGACTAAAACAAGAACAGATTGATTTTATAAAACAGCTTTCTAGCAAAACGAAGGTGGTTTTGTGCGTTTTTGGAAGTCCGTATATCTTGGGAATGTTTCCAGAAATTGAAAACGTCATTTGCGCTTATCAAGACAATGAAACTACGCAAAAAATGCTTCCACAGGCTATTTTTGGGGCTATTCCCTTTGAAGGGAAATTGCCTATTTCTATGGGAAAATACAAGGAAGGCACAGGCATAGAACAGCTAAATATTGGGCGTTTGCAGTATGGTTTGCCTGAAAGTGTGGGAATGAGCAGCGACACATTAGCAAATATGGACACACTTATCAATAAAGCCATAAAAGAGGGCTATTTTCCTGGTTGTCAGGTGCTTGTGGCGAGGCGTGGAACAGTTTTTTTCAATAAAAATTATGGTTTTCAGTCTTATGATAATCAAATTCCTATCAACAACGAAACCGTTTATGATTTGGCTTCTATCACAAAAGTAGCCTCCACAATGCAAGCAGTAATGTTTTTGTGGGAAAAAGGCAAATTAGATTTAAACGAAAAACTCTCTTTTTATTTTCCAGAACTTGAAAAAAGTAATAAAAAAGATATTTTGATTAAAGATTTATTGCTTCACCAGGCGGGTTTAAAGGCTTTTGTGCCTTATTGGGAGCAAACAATGGAAAATCAGAAAAAATATGATAGATTTTATAGAGAAATTTATTCTGCTGAATATCCTAATCAAGTGGCGCAAAATCTATACTCACGTGCTGGAATACGTGATACGCTAGATAATTGGAACAAAAAAAGCAAACTCTCCAACAAAGGCAGAGATGGCTACAAGTACAAATATAGTGATTTGAGTTTTTATTACCTGCGTAACGTGGCTGAAAAGCTCCTAAAACAACCAATAGAGGACTTTACGAGGCAAAATCTTTACTTGCCTTTGGGTGCTACAACAATGATGTTTAATCCGCTCAAAAAAATCCCAATTAACCGCATTGCGCCCACAGAAAGCGACAAATATTTTAGAAAACAACTGGTACGTGGGTTTGTGCACGACCAAGGTGCAGCCCTACAAGGTGGCGTAGGCGGACACGCAGGGCTTTTTGGAACTGCCAACGACCTTGCCAAACTTGCACAAATGCAACTTCAAAACGGTTATTATGGTGGCACGCAATTTTATAAGGAAAATACCGTAAAAATGTTCTCTGCTGCACCAGATACCAATAATAGGCGTGGTTTGGGCTGGGACAAACCGCCTGTAGGAGAGCTTTATGCCTATATTTCGGGCTATGCCTCACGAGAATCTTATGGACACTCGGGCTTTACGGGAACTGTCGTATGGATAGACCCCGCTTACGACCTTGTTTTTGTGTTTTTGTCAAATAGAATAAATCCATCAGCCAGCAACGAAAAAATAACCAAACAACATTTTAGGCGCAAATTGCAGGAAATTGTGTATAGAGCAATGGCTAGGGTGCAGTAAAAACAACAAATCCTACTTTTTAAAGTAGGATTTGTTGTTTTTACTTAGAATGTACCCAAAATGGAAGATTTGGCGTTAGTGTAACTATTGACATTTCGGTTATTTTTTCTACAGTCAAGTCATCTGTATCATCAAAGCTACCATTTAATACACCCTCTTCCATCATTGGCACAATATACTGAAATACAGTGCCAGTTTTTTGTAAATTTTGAATGTAATGATAAACTCCGACAAATTGCCCTTCATACATTCCATCAAAAATTCCGTCATGTACCATAAAATGGGGAATTGGTAGGTTGTTTTTAATGGCATTAAGCATAATAGCAATATCATAAACCAGTGTACGCCCTTTATTCCAACCTTTGGACTCATCTTTATCAAATTTTATAATGATATTCACCTTTTGAACACCAAAATTAGAAGCTATTGAAAATCCTGAACTATTACTTTCTGGGTATATTTTGTTATATACTTCTGAAAATATTTTTTCAAATCTATCTATTTGAACTTTTGTTTTTTCTATAAAAGACCGTATTTCTAAACCTAGTGTATTATCACGTTGTTTATCAAGTTGCTTTTGTGTTTCTAAGTCCTTATAAGTATTCATTTTACTTTCTAGATTTGAAATCTCTTTTTCTTTCTCTGACAAAAAGAAAAAAGCCTCTGTAAGGTCGTTAAAAGCTTCTTTTGATTTCAAAATTAGAAAAAGTTTTTGCCTTTGCTCGTCTAATTCCTGTATTTTTTTTGTTTTACTTTTAATATTGCTTTCTAGCTCTTTTATTTCTTCTTTCAAAAAATCTTCTCTTGAAGATGCAATTTGCTTTCTAAACTGCACCGCTTCTGACAAAGATTTAGTGATTGTATCTTTTAGATTTGCGTTGAGTTCTCCATAAAGTTTCCCAATATTTCTAATGACATTATCAGAAATAGTATCTTTTAATTCGTAGCTTTCTTTATAAGAACTTACTTTTCTCTCATCAAAAAAATTATCTTCTTGTAATATTTTTATTTCTAGTGTTAATTTGTTAAGTGTATTTTCAACTTCCTTGTGGTGGTCTGCCAGTTTAAATGCATCAACAGCCGTTTTTATTTTTTGTAATTCATTCCTATTTTTACTAAGTACAGCATCACTATTTTTAATATTTACGTTGTAAGTATTCTCAACCAAGTGCTTTACAACTTTTATAGTTTTATCTATTTCTGAAACTTTTTTTTGTAACTCAAAATTTTCTGAAAGGAGCGTACTATCTATTCCAAGTAAAAAAAAATGATATTGATTTACTTCATTAATATTATTATTGCTAGTTAAGAATTTTATAGGGTCACCAAATTCCTCTTTTTCCTTATTTCTATCGTGAATTTTTAGAAAAAATGACATTAAACTCCTATACCATTTTTCGTGTTTTGTGTCATCAAAAATAATTTCAAATAAAAGCCTTTTTGCATCTTTTATATCAAATTCTCTTTCTTTACCTATTTTACCAAATATAACTCTATTTGGATTATCAACGCCTCTTTTAGCAATATACTCAATATTATTTATATCAAATTCTAATACAATTTTGTGATTTTCAAGGTAGGTTTTCTCTTTATGCAAACGTTGTTTTCTACTACTAAAATCAGCCAACAAACAAAAATCAATTAAATCACATACAGTAGATTTCCCTAAGCCATTTAATGATTCTTTGATAACACCATCTTTTTTTGCAAAAATAAAATTAAAACCATCTTTAAAGACAATAGTGTGAGGATGCTCAGGTTTCCCTGAACGAAATAGTCCTGCTGGTTCACTATATAATTTTTTAAGAAACATTTTTTTTTATTTTTATGAAAAATTCGTCTAATTCAATGATGTCTGCCACCCACAAGAAAGTGAGTGTGTTATAATATTGGTTGAGTGATAAATCTGTATATAAACGGTGTTTTAGTTCTTGGAATAAGTTTTCTACGTTATAATCTTTCTTTTGTAGAACTTTTATAATTTCACTTCCTAAAACTATAACGCTTTTTTGTAGATTTTCGTGTTTGGTTGGTATAAACATAACATATTAAAATAAAGGAACTTGATAATTCATTAGTTTTTTATTATCTGTATCTCCAAAATAACAAAATTCAAAAAAATATAACACAACAGCCCTACCATTGAAAATGTAGCCAATATTGCTTTGTTTACTATTTGGAACGTAACCCAAAGCCATATCAAAAAGAATACTTATATCTCCAATTTTCGCATTGCTTTCTTTTGTTCCCCTTCTAGCACAAAAATCTTTTTTTATCTCGTATATCAATTCACTAATGCTTACTTCATCTTCTAGTGTTTTTGCATTAATAAATTTTTCAACTATCTCTTTTTTAGTCCAAGTTTCAAAAGCTAATCTTTCTACTTCTTTTCGTTGTTCTTTGGGGAAATTTAAAATAATTTTATTGGTGATGTCTGTTCTACCATCTTCTTGTATTTCTGCTATTGTAGTAATTCTTTTTGGCTTGTTGTCTTGTATGTAATCAAAAATCTCGCCTATTATGCCTAAATCCTCATCATCATTTTCTATTCGTCCGTAATCACTTGCAATAAAATTAGTTAGTTTTTCATTCGTATCTTTTATGAGTATTGAATCTTCTATTTTGAAAATGGCATTGTAAACATCGTATTTTTTCATTAAATCTATCAACTCGTTACCACTTCTCAAAGTAATAAAAGCATCTGTTTTATCATGTTTTTTTATTGTTTTATTTTTCCATTTTGACCACCAAGTATGTTGTTCATTTGTTAATTCTCTTGGTATGCAAAGTTCCCAACTTTCTAATTCATACTTAGTAGTTTCAATAGCAGTCTTAAATGATTGTCTTATTTGTTCTTCTTGTGCATCACCAAATTCTTCCAGAAAAAATTTACATTGAATTACTATGATTGGACTTACACCCATTTCTCCAATCAAAATATCAACACCATCATCACCTGGATTAACTTTAGCAGTCTGAACATTCTTTTGAGGGTGTATTTGCCTAAAAACAGATTCACAGGCTTTTTCAAATTGCTCCCTTGCACCAGCAATATTACCGTATAAACTTTTAAAGTCTGTCCAATCTCTATTCATATTTTAAATACTCAGCATTATGTTGAAAACCACCAATTTTACACAAAAATATGTAAATTATGGCAAATTACAACAAAATTATGTTATTTATAGCTATTTTAAATTATTAAGGTAGTTAGAAATATAAACTTACCACTCAAAAATATTACGGACTAAGTTTATATTTTTGCGAAAAACTAAATGACAATACAGCAAGCATCTCTTTTTGAAATTGAAAAAGAAAACTCAAAAGAAACATCTTTACTTAAAAGATTTTCTGAAATTCATAACAGTATTTATGCGAATGATGGACTTTCCGCACAACAGGCGTTAGATGAAATGCTTAAAGTGTTGTTTATCAAGGTTTTTGCTGAAAAAGAAAACACCAAAGATTTTTTTGTAAGTAATGAAGAGTTTAACGAAATCAAATCTGGAAAGAAAAATAAAGCCTTTTTACAACGAATAGACACACTATTTCAGAAAACAATAGAGAATTTCAGTGACATTTTTGAAAAAGATGACAAACTCAAACTTAGTGCTATTTCTCTATCTTTTGCTGTCAATAAACTTCAAAATATTGATTTTTCTGATACCACAGATGCCAAAGGGCTTGCTTTTCAGAAGTTTTTAGCGAGTACAGAAAAATCTGACAGAGGGCAATTTTTTACGCCAGAGCCTGTCATAGATTTTTGTGTAAAGTTTTTGCAGCCTAAACCAAATGAAAAAATAATTGACCCTACGTGTGGTAGTGGCAGTTTTTTGTTTTCAGCCTATAAATATTTGTTAGATAATGATAGTGATGTTGATAACAAAGAAAACTCAAAAGAAAATATTATTAAGCATCTTTTTGGCATTGACATCAACAAAACCATTGTCAAAATAGCTAAAATGAAGTTATTGTTGGAATGTAACACACATTTGAATATTATTTGCCAAAATTCTTTGGAAGATTTGGACGAACTGAGCCTGCATTTTAACGAGAAAATAGAAAATAGTTTTGATATGGTGCTTGCTAATCCGCCTTTTGGCACAATGGGCAAAATCAATAACGAAAATCTATTGAAAAAATATGAATTAGGCTATAAATGGGCAACCACCCCTAACCCCTCCTTGAAAGGTGGGGAACAATATTATAAAACAAAAACCTTACATATAGGGCAAACACCTGAAATTTTATTTATAGAAAGATGCCTGCAACTGCTCAAAGAAGGTGGTAGAATGGCTATTATTTTGCCTAACGGAATGTTTGAAAACTCTTCTATGGAGTATCTAAGGCATTTTATTAAGCAAAAAGCAAAAGTTTTAGCAGTCGTTAATTTGCCACAAGAAACTTTTATTCCTTTCGGCACAGGCGTAAAAACATCTATTTTGTTTATCCAAAAAGAAACTGAAAAATCTAATGAAAATCTAATTCAAAATGATATTTCTAAGATGATTTTCTTTGGAAGAGTTACTAAATTGGGTTATCAAGGCAATAAAAATGGCTCTCCCATTTATCAAAAAGATGAATTTGGGAATTTTTTTGAAAGATGAGAATAAAGAACTTATTTTGGAAGAAGATTTTAGTAAAATAGTCAATGAATACAAAAAATTTCAACAAACTAACGAAATAGCAAATCCATCAGAAAATACATTTTTGTTTCCTTTGTCAGAACTAAACGGCAGATTTGATTTTGATTATTATGCGCCTCAAAACCGTAATTTGCTCAAAAAACTCAAAAATTTGAACGCTGTAAAACTTTCGGATATTTGCGAAATAGTGAGAGTTAAAAGTAAAAAACTAACTCATTTGAACGAAAATGTAGATTAGACGTCCTGCGAAAGTCGGACAAGTGTATTAAAGTCCCTTTCCCAGCAGGGGAAAGGGACTTAGGGATTGGGGTTTTAGTCTGAATTGTGTTGAA